>NZ_JAXCWN010000009.1:0-98629 GCF_034045095.1 Curtobacterium sp. CFBP9011 | reverse complement strand
GTGGGGTGCCGGGCGCTGGGGGCCGGGCGCTGGGGCCGGGCGCTGGCCGCGCCAGGCGGCTCGGTGTCCCGCTCGCCGGGCGCGCCCGACTGCAGCACGCCGAGTGGTCACGACACCCCGTCGCGCCGACAGGTGAGCGGGGTGTCGTGACCGCTCGGCGGAAGTGAGCGGGGCGGCGCGCGACGGGGCCCGCGCGCGCCGGGACCGCCGGCGCCGGGTGCCGACCGGGCGCCCGGCAGGCGCGTCAGTGCGTGAAGGCGAAGCCGATCAGGGCCATCGTCACGATGAAGCCCGCCAGGTAGTTGATCCAGAGGAACCGCTTCCACCCCGCGTTCGCCGCCTCGGCACCGGCGTCGGTGAGGTTCCACCACGGCAGCACGTTGAGCGCGTACGGCACGACGACGACCGCCGCGATCGGCCCCGGGAACGCCGAGAACAGCAGGGCGACCCCGGCGACCAGGTACGCCACGAACGCCAGCCGGACGGTCGCGCGGGCACCGATGACGGTCGCCACGGACCCGATCCCCCCGGCCCGGTCGGCGAGCACGTCCTGCACGGCACCGAACGCGTGCGAGGCGATCCCCCACACGAAGAACGCGATGCAGACGGCGACGAGCTGCCCGGTCCACTGCCCGCCGGCGAGCGCGAGCCCGTAGAGGGCCGGGGACACGAAGTGCGTCGACGAGGTGATCGAGTCGAGGAACGGCTTCTCCTTGAAGCGGAGCCCCGGCGCCGAGTACGCGATGACGGCGAACACGCTGACCGCCAGGGCGAGCCACGACCACGGCCCTCCGAGCAGCACGAGCACCAGCAGGAACGGCACGTTGGTGACGACCACGGCCCAGAGGGTCGCGCGGTGCACGCTCTTGTCGAGCAGGGCACCCTCGACGCCGCCCTTGCGCGGGTTGCGCAGGTCGGACTCGTAGTCGAAGACGTCGTTGATGCCGTACATCGCCAGGTTGTAGGGCACGAGGAAGTACACGACCCCGACGAGGAACGCGGTCAGCGAGAACCCGCCGCCCCCGGCGACGCCGACCCCGCTGCCGAGCAGGTACGCGGCGGCGAACGGGTAGGCCGTGTTCACCCAGCTGATGGGGCGCGAGGACACGAACAGCGCACGGAGGGTCGACGGCCTGGAGGCGCGGCTCACGGTCATGGGGTCTCCTCCGGTCTGCGGGACGGCTCGGTCCGGCGATCCGACCGTACCGGTCGCGAAGACGGTCGCGGACCCGGACGCTCCAGCAGCACCCAGCAGCTCGGCAGCAGCAGGACCGCCCCGATCGAGTACGCCAGGTCCTCGACCGGGAACAGCCCGACGCGCGCGCCGAGGACGAGTGCCGGGTCGTAGGCGACGATGCCGAGTCCGACGATCACGTTGTTGAACACGCCGGTCATCACGAGCAGCGCGACGCCGGCGACGACCCCGGCGAGGACGGCGGACCGGGGACCTCGCGCACCGGCACGGGCACCGGGGCGATCGCCTCGTCGTCGCCGCGCGGACACGACGCCGGCCAGGACCGCGACGAGCACGGCGGCCCCGAGGAACGGCACCGCGAGCAGTGCGTAGGTGCCCGAGCCGGTCATGCCCGGCCCTCGTGGTGCTCCGGCTCGTTCTGCTCCGGCCCGTCGACAGAACGGGCACGCAGCCGCTCGACCACCGGCCGGACGGCACCGAACAGGTCCATCGTCGTCCAGCAGAGCAACACCAGGAAGAACAGCTCCTCGAGCGGCACGTCCGGCGCCAGCAGTACCCCGGTGAGCAGCCCGTTCGTGCCGATGAAGAAGATGCCGAGGTGCACGCCGACGACGTCCCAGACCAGGAAGAACACGAGCCCGATGACCATCACCACGGCTGCGCGCACCGGGGCATGCCAGAAGAACAGCCGGTACCGGGCGTCGAGCACCGCGATGCCGGCGATCGCGATGAGGAGTCCGACGAGGTACAGCCCCGGCATCAGCCCGTCGTCCGTACCGGCGGCGCGTCGACGGACCGCGGCAGCGGGGTCGGCAGCGGCTCGGTCGAGGTGTCGCCGTGGATCCTCTTGATGAGGACCTCGGCGCTGATCAGGCACATCGGCAGACCGATGCCCGGGATCGTCGAGGCGCCGACGTAGTAGAGCCCGTCGACCTTGGTGGAGGCGTTCTTCTCACGGAAGAACGCACTCTGCGCCAGGGTGTGGGCCGGGCCGAGCATCGAGCCGTTCCAGGCGTTGAGGTCGTCGGCGAAGTCCTGCGGGCCGATCGTGCGGCGGACGCGGATCCGGTCGCGGAGGTCCGGCACACCCGAACGCTCGGCGATCACGTCGATGGCGCGGTCGGCGATCGCCTCGACCTGGGCGTCACCGGCTCCGTCGATGCCGCCCTTGCCGATCGAGACGTCGGCGGGCAGCGGCACGAGGACGAACAGGTTGCTCTGCCCGTCGGGTGCGACCGAGTCGTCGGTCAGGGAGGGCGCGCAGACGTAGATCGACGCCGGGTCCGGCACGTGCCGGTCCTTGCCGAAGATGGCGCCGAAGTTCTCCTTCCAGTCCTCGGTGAACACCAGCGTGTGGTGCAGCAGTCCGGGGACCGGCCCGTCGACGCCGAGGTACACGAGCACCGCGGAGGGGCCCGGGTCACGCTTGGCCCAGTGCGAGGCGTCGTGGGTGCGGTGTTCCTGCTCGAGGAGCTCCATCTCGGTGTGCCGCAGGTCGGCGGCGCTCACGACCAGGTCGGCGTCGACGACGTGCTCGTCCCCCGCTTCGTCACGGTAGGCGACACCGGTGGCGTGCCCGTCCTCGACGACGATCCGGGTGACGGTGGCACCGGTGCTGATGACGGCGCCCTCGGCCTCGGCGACGCGCTCGACGGCGGCGATCACCTGCGTGATCCCGCCCTTCGGGTACAGCACCCCGTCGGCCAGGTCGAGGTGGCTCATCAGGTGGTACATGCTCGGCGCCTGGTACGGGCTGGTGCCGAGGAAGACCGCCGGGTAGCCGAGGATCTGCCACAGTCGGTGGTCCTTCACCGCGGTCGACGCGAACGAGGACAGCGGCTGGAGCAGCAGACGGGCGAGCTTGCCCACCCGCTTGAGGACGTCGGGGGCGGCGAGCTTCGTGAGGTCCTGGAACGTGCCGTACAGGAACCGACGGACCGCCATGTCGTACGTGTCGGCGGCGGAGTCGAGGTACTTCGCCATCTTCGCGCCGGCCCCGGGTTCGATCGACTCGAACAGGGCGATGTTCGCCTCGCGCGAGGACCGCAGGTCGATCGGCTCGTCCCGGCCCTCGGTGTACACGCGGTACCCGGGGTCGAGGACGTCGAGGTCGAGCTGCTCGTCAGCACTGGTGCCGAGCAGCTGGAAGAAGTGGTCGAACACCTCGGGCATCAGGTACCAGCTCGGCCCGGTGTCGAACCGGAAGCCGTCCTGTTCCCAGGTGCCGGCCCGGCCGCCGAGCTGGGTGCGCTGCTCGAGGACGGTGACGGCGAAGCCGTCTCGGGCGAGCAGGGCGGCGGCCGCGAGGCCGCTGATGCCGCCGCCGATGACGACGGCGCGGCGGACCGGCACGGCCCGCCCGGTGGCCGGTGCTGCTGCCGCGGCGGCAGTGGTCGGTGCGTCGGTCGGACGGGAGGCGTGGGTCGGGCTCATGACGAGCCTCCAGTCTGTGGGGTGGTGACGGTGCGCGCGGGCAGGGTGCCGCGACGGCTGAGGACACGCGCGGCGAGCCGCGCCTTCACGGGGTTCGGGACCCGTACCCGGGAGGTGACCAGACGGTCCGCCGGGGTGTCGGCGATCCGGTCGTTGAGCTCCTGGAACAGGGCGTGCGCGAGGGCGACCGCGGGCCGGGCGTCCTTCGGCAGCAGCGGGACGGTGACGGCGGCCCGGTCGAGGTCGGACTGGACGTCGGCGACGAGCCGGTCCTTCGTGGCCTCGTCGAAGCTGCGGACGTCGACGCCCGGGAAGTACGAGCGACCGAGCACCTCGAAGTCGGCGTGCAGGTCGCGCAGGAAGTTGACCTTCTGGAACGCGGCGCCGAGGGCACGGGCACCGTCGACCAGCACCGCGTCGTCGAAGGTGGGGCGGCCGGCGCGGTACACGAACGCGCGCAGGCACATCAGCCCGACGACTTCGGCGGAGCCGTACACGTACGCGTCGAACGAGGCCTGGTCGTGTTCCGTCTGCTCGAGGTCCATCCGCATCGAGGCGAAGAACGGTGCCGTCAGCTCGCTGCCGAACCCGACGGTCCGGGCGGTCCGGGCGAACGCGTGCACGACCGGGTTCACCGAGAAGCCGAACGTCATCGCCCGCTCGGTGTCCTGCTCGAGCTCGTCGAGCACGGTCCGGGCGAGCTCCGGGTCGAGGCCGGCCTCGGTGGCGGGGCCGTCGACGACCTCGTCCGCGACCCGGACCAGGGCGTAGACGTTCCGGATGTGCTCGCGGGTGTCCTTCGTGAGCAGGCGACTGGCGAGCCCGAAGGACGTCGAGTAGCGGCTGATGACGACGCTCGAGGCAGCCTCGGCGGTGGCGTCGTAGAGCGGGAGGCGACGACCGGTGGTGCTCGAGGTCACCGGACGCGCTCCACGAGTTCGGTGACGAGGCCCTCGAGGCGGGAGCCGAGCTCGTACGGCAGGCCGGCGAGTTCGGCGCGGGCCAGGGCCGTGTGCTCTCGGATGTGGTCGAGGGCAGCGTCACGCGCACCGCACTCGACGAGCAGGGCGCGGAGGCCCGCAGCACGTTCCTCGGTCAGGTCCGGGTCGCCGAGGTAGGGCGCCAGGTCCGGCCAGCAGTCGGTGGTCGCCGCGTAGGCGATGAGCATGGTGCGCTTGCCCTCGCGGAGGTCGCCGATCGCGGTCTTGCCGGTCGAGCCCTCGTTCCCGAAGACCCCGAGCAGGTCGTCGACGATCTGGTAGGCGATGCCGATCTCACGGCCGAAGGCCCCGAGCGCCGCGACGACGGGCTCCGGCGCACCGGCCAGGACCGCGCCGGACTGCAGCGGCGCCTCGAAGCTGTAGACACTCGTCTTCGCCCGTTCCATCTGCAGGACCTCGGCGACGGTGGGCATCACGCCGAGGGCGAGGTCGACGTCGGCCATCTCGCCCGCGGCACTGGCGAAGACGGCGTCGTCGAACAGGTCGAGCAGTCGGGAACGACGGTCGCCGGTGACGCCGCTGGCCTCGATGAAGCGCGGGGCGGCGGCGAGCGCCAGGTCCCCGGCGATCACGGCGGCGCTGGTGCCCCGGTGCTCGGCGGTCGGGAGCGGCAGGCCACCGGTCGTGGCGTTGTCGCGGAACGCGCCGGCGACGTTCGGGCGGCCGCGGCGGGACCAGTCGCGGTCGATGACGTCGTCGTGCACGACGAGGGCGGTGTGCAGCAGCTCGTATGCGGCGGCGACCTGCGACGCGGCGTGCACGTCCTGGCCGCCGAGGGCGGTGTACGAGGTGAGGACCATGCGCGGTCGGAAGCGCTTGCCGCCCATGCTCGCCTTGCGCAGCACGCGCCAGAGTTCTTCGGACGGTCGGCCGAAGGCCTGGGCCCGGGCGCTCGACACCGTGAAGAAGCGCTCGAGGCACTCATCCACCAGCGCGAGGTCGATGTGCGCCACGGTGGCCGCTTCCTCGGTCATTGGCCTAATCTATCGAGGCAGATGAGCCTTTTCCCGGAAACCGTTGTCCTGTTGGCCGATGACCGTACCCCGATCGGTACGGCGGACAAGTTCACGGTGCACACAGACCAGACGCCCCTCCACCTCGCCTTCAGCTGCCACGTGCAGAACGCAGCCGGCGACCTCCTCGTGACCCGTCGCGCCCTCGTGAAGAAGACGTGGCCCGGCGTGTGGACGAACTCCTTCTGCGGGCACCCCGGCCCGGACGAGTCCTTCGAGGACGCGATCGCCCGGCGCGCCGAACGCGAGCTCGGCATGACCCTGCACAGTGTCGACCTGGTGCTGCCGGACTTCCGCTACCGCGCGGTGGACGCCTCGGGCATCGTCGAGAACGAGGTCTGCCCGGTATTCCGCGCCGTGGCCGATGCCGACCCGAAGCCCGCCGACGACGAGGTGTCCGAGTGGGTGTGGCTGTCGGAGCAGGACCTGCGCCAGGCCGTGACCGCCGCGCCCTTCGCGTTCAGCCCGTGGCTCGGGTGGCAGCTCGCGGAACTGCCGCTCGACGCCCTCGGCGCCGAGCGCGTCCAGCGCTGACCGAGTCCTGACCGAGTCCCGACCGAGTCCCGACCGAGTCCCGACCGACCCGTCGGACACCAGGCGGGTGCCTGCTGCCCGACGGGTCGTCTGCGTCAGATCCTGACGGAAGCGCTCGGACGTCGCTCCGGGCGTGTCAGTACCACTTGGTGACCGTGCACGACGGGTACGAGGGGAAGCCCGAGGCCCGGATCGTGAACTCCGCCTCGACCGCCTGACTGGTCGGGACCTGCGTCGTGGCACGGAGGTCGATCGCGTGCGAGTTGCGGTCGGTCAGGAGATCCGTGCGCACCACCGGTGTCCCGCCGTTGAGCGTCACGGCGATCGCCCCGGTGCGCGAGCCGACCGCGGAGTCGTTCGGCTGCAGTCCGTACTGGGTGACGTGGGCCGTGAAGGTGGTCCCCGAGCGCTCCCAGGTCCCGCGGACGTTGCCGTACTGGCAGCTGGCGAAGAGCTCGCCGGTGGCGGTGGTGGCGGCGTCGGATGCCGGAGCACCCCGGTCGGCGGCGGTGGCGGCGGTGGCGGGTCCGGCGACGGTGGCCGCGGCGAGTCCGCCGACGACGAGCGCGGTGGCCAGGACGGCAGCGGCCGAGCGGCGGCGGGTGGTGGTCGTCGAGCTGGTTGCGGACATCAGATCTCCTTCGTTCTGGGGTCGATGGCGGACCGCCATCCAGAACATCAGATCAGGAACACCAGCACGGCACAAGGGGGTGGGCCAGAGCTGTTCACTCCCGGTCCACCTCGGCGTCACCGGGGCCGCTCGACGCCACTCGCCGACCGGAGTACGGTCGACGACGGCCCTGCGCAGCGCACGGCCACGGACTGACGAAGGGCAGGTGAGGCGCGATGTCGGGTGACCATCACCACACGGGCCGGCCGTCCCTCGTGGTCATCGCCGAGCCCGTGTCCTGATCTCCCTGCCGCCGGGGTCCGTCCCGGCCGGCGTCGCGCCCGCTCGCCCTCCCGACCGAGGGAGCAGAGCATGGCACTCATCGACAACGCGGTGTACGTCGACGGCCGACGTGTGGCGTCGCAGCGGAGTCTGGCGCTCGGAACCAGTGGCGACCTGTCGTGGATCGGGCTGCTCCGCCCGGACCCGCACGAGCTCGCGGCCGTCGCGGACGAGTTCGGACTGCACGAGAACGCCGTCGAGGACGCCCAGAAGGGGCACCAGCGCGCCAAGCTCGAGCGGTACGGCGCCACCCTCTTCGTGGTGCTCCGGCCGGCCTGGTACCGGCCGGACACCGGCACGGTCGAGTTCGGCGAGGTGCACCTGTTCGTCGGCGCCCGCTTCGTGGTGAGCGTCCGGCACGCCGAACGCCCCGACCTGGCGTCGCTCCGCGCCCGGTGCGAAGCCGACCCGGAGTTCCTGGCGAAGGGGTCCGAGGCGGTCACCGCGGCGGTGCTCGACGAGGTCGTCGACGGCTACGCGCCCGTCGTCGAGGTCCTGCAGGACGAGATCGACGAGATCGAGGACCAGCTCTTCGCCGGCCAGGTCGACCCCGGGGTGTCGAAGCGGATCTACCAGCTGCTCAGCGAGGTCCTGGCCTTCCAGCGCGCCACGAAGCCGGTGCCCGCGATGGTCCGCGGACTCCTCCGCGGTGCCGAGAAGTACGGCGTGGACGACGACGTCCAGCACCGGCTGCGGAACGTGCTCGACCACGCCCTGCGGGTCACCGAGCGGGTCGACTCGTTCCGGGCCCTGCTCGAGAACGCCCTGACGCTGCACGCGACCCTGGTGTCGCAGGAGCAGAACGAGGCGATGCGTCGGATGACGAGCGCGAGCCTGGCGCAGGGCGAGGAGAGCCGGCAGCTGGCACGGGCGGCCCACCAGCAGGGCGAAGAGGTGAAGAAGATCTCGTCCTGGGCGGCGATCCTGTTCGCACCCGGGCTGATCGCGGGCGTCTACGGCATGAACTTCGACCACATGCCGGAGCTGCACTGGCGGTACGGGTACCCGGTGGCACTCCTGGCGATGCTCGCGCTGGCGGGGGTGCTCTGGGTCGTCTTCCGGAAGCGCAACTGGCTGTAGGCGTGAACCGGACAGGGCGGACAGAGCGGTCCACCGTCAGTACGGTCGCTTCCGTGAGGATCACACGACTCCGTACCGCCGCCGCCCTGATCGCCGGCGTGCTGGCCCTCGGCACGGGAGCCGGCCTGGCCGCCGCCCCGGCCACTGCCGCACCGGCCGCCCCCGGGTGCGACTACGCCGACAGCGGGACGGGCACGTACGCGGACACGCTGTGCTGGCTCGACCTGTCCGCACTCGACCCGGCCGTCGCCGCCACGAGCGCCGGGCAGCCGCTCGCCCTCGAGCTCCCCGGCGGCTACCGGCTGCAGGCGACCGTGACCGTCTCGGGAGGCCCGATCGCCGCCGTCGCACTGCCCACCTACGTCGGCTCCTGGCTGGGCAACGGCGGGCACTACACCGGCATCGACCCCGCGGTCCGACCAGCGCTCAACCAGCAGGCGAGCGGCACCACCTCGACCGCGACCCTCAGCGACGTCCGGGTGACCGACGCCTCCGGTGCCCGCGTCACCGGCTGGTCGCTCGTCGGTGCCGATGCCGAGGAGACCGCGAGCGGCGAGAGCATCACCTGGACCTCCAGCTCGCCGTTCACGTCGTTGACCGTGCGTCCGGACGGCACAGACGAGCGCGGGACCGCATGCGGACGCGGCTACACCGGCATCGGCACCACCACCGTCACGTGCAGGGGCACGGGCAGCAACCCCACCGGCACCGCGATCGTCGCGACCCGCGAGCCCACGACCTTCAGCCAGACCATGGTGAGCCGCGGCGGTCGGGAGGGCGTGGCCTTCGGTGTCCTCGTCTCCCGCGTCTCGATCACCAAGCAGGTCGTCGGTGGCTTCGGCGGTGACGCGTTCACGGTCGGCGTGACCGACGCCGCCGGTCGGACGGTCGCGAGTGCCGACACCGCGGGAGGCACGACCGCCACGACCGGGGACGTCACGATCCTGGTCACCGCGGACGGCAACCCGCTGACGTTCTCCGAGCAGCCCTCGGGCGGCACCGATCCCTCCCGCTACGGCGACCCCTCGTGGGCCTGCACCCGGAACGGCGCCGCCGCGACGGACCTGCCGAGCGGGACCGGCGTCGGCACCAGCACCGACATCCCGGTCGGTGTGGGTGACGCGATCGCCTGCACCGTGACGAACACCGCACTGCCCGCGGGGATCACGCTCACCAAGCGCGCGGACGTGACGGACGTCGACGGTGACCGGCTCGTCGACGCCGGCGACCGGGTCACGTGGACCTTCGACGCGCGGAACACCGGGCGGGTCCCGCTGTCCGCGGTGGCCGTCGACGACCCCAGCGGCGGCACGGTGACGTGCGACGCGACCGTCCTCGCCGTCGGTGCGACCACCACCTGCCGCACGGACGTGCCCACCACGGTCACCGCTGCGGACGTCGACGCCGGCTCGCTGACGGACACCGCCAGCGCGACCGCCGCGGTGACGGGGACGACGTCGACCGTCCGCTCGGACCCCGCCACGGCGACGGTCGCGACCGAACGTGCCGAGGTCGCCGTCGTCGCCACCCCCGGTGAGCCGACTCCGGAGGGCGTCACGCCAGCCGGCCTGGAGGTCGCGGTCGAGGTCACGAACCCCGGCACCGCCCCGCTCACCGACGTCGAGGTCAGCATCCCGGACTCCGACCCCGTCGCCGTACCGGACGTCGCGCCGGGTACCACCGAGGAGACGACCGTCGTCGTGCCCCTGTCGGACGAGCCGGCGACCGTCCCGGTCACGGTGGTCGCCACCCCCGCGGGGAGCCTCGGTGCCGCTGACCCGGTGTCGGACTCGGTGGACGTGGTGGTCCCGGCCGCAGCGGCCCCGGTCCCGACTCCGGCCCCGACGCCCGATCCCACGCCGTCACCGGGCCCGACGGCCGACCCCACCGCTCCCCCGACCACGACACCGACGCCGATCGCCGGGACCTCGCCGGGAGTCGGAACCGGTACCCATGCCGGCAGCGGCATGGACGCCGGTCGACCCGGCGGCTCGCTCGCCTTCACCGGACCGGCAGTCGGTCTCGCCGGACTCGGCACCGCCGGCGTCGTGGCGCTCCTCGCCGGACTCGTCCTGCTCCGGTGCCGTCGGGACACGCGCGCGCAGCGGGGTGCCAGCGGGAGCTGACGCACGGATCCGGGGCCGACGCGCCCGGACGACGGACGGGAGGCCCGTGGCGACACCGCCACGGGCCTCCCGTCCGTCGTTGCCGGGTCGGCGCGCCAGCGGCAGGCCGACCGTGCCCGATGAGCAACCTGCTCGCCGCTGCTCGTGCAGTGGCACCGACCCCGGAGGCGTGCATAATGATCTGGCTCGGGATGTGAACGTGCACATGGGCGTGCCGCGGCCCCGAGCGGGAGAGAGCAACGATGGCGACCACGCGGGCAGAGCAGCCGCGGTCCCCCAGCATCCGTGACGTCGCGCGGGTCGCGGGCGTCTCGCACCAGACCGTCTCCCGAGTCCTCAACAACTCGGACGCGATCCGGGCCGAGACGCGTGACCGCGTCCTCGCGGCGATGGAGGAACTGCAGTACCGGCCGAACCGGGCCGCACGTGCGCTGGTGACGAGCAAGACCCGGACGATCGGTGTGCTGACGGCGCAGCGGTCGCACTACGGACCGACCGTGACCCTGCAGGCGATCGAGGACGCCGCGGTGTTGCGCGGGTACTCGGTGACGACGGCGAACATCGCGGTGCCGACGGACGGAGCGGTGCGCGACGGGCTCGGGCACCTGCTCGACCAGGACGTCGAGGGCATCATCGTGATAGCCCCGCAGCAGCGCGTGTTCGACATCATCGAGGAGCTCGGAGTCCGGACCCCGTACGTCACGCTGCGCTCGAGCATCAACGAGGACCCGACCGCGCTCTGGGTGGACCAGATGGAGGGCGCCCGGCTGGCGACCGCGCACCTGCTGGACCTGGGCCACGAGTACGTCCGGCACATCGCGGGGCCACAGGACTGGATCGAGGCGGACGCCCGGATGCAGGGGTTCCTCCGCGAGATGTCGGACCGGGACATGCCGGTGCAGCCGCCGATCCTCGGGGATTGGACGGCCGACTTCGGCTACCACGCCGGACGGGAGCTGCTGCGGTGGCGCGACTGCACGGCGGTGTTCTGCTCGAACGACGCGATGGCACTCGGTGTGATGCACGCGGCACGGTCGTACGGGCTCGACGTCCCCGGCGACCTGTCGGTGGTCGGCTACGACGACATCCCCGAGGCGAAGCACTTCTGGCCGCCGCTCACGACGGTGCAGGTCGACTTCGCGGAGCTCGGACGGCGCAGCGTGGACATCCTGCTGCCGAGCGGCGACGACCTGCTCCGGCCGATCGACATCGTCCCGCAGCTGGTCGTGCGCGGCTCCACGTCGGCTCCACGACGCCGCTGAAGCGCCGCGGGCCCGGGCCTGGGCCGGTCCAGGGTGCGTCGGGGCCGTGACCCCAACCCGAGGGGCACCGCTTCCGCCCTGCGCGGAAAGTGCCCGCAGCGTCACCGAAACGTGACCGATCCGAATTGACAGCCCTGCTGAGCGTGTGCGTAACATTGCCTCCGTTCCTCGATGTGACCGTTCACATCGGCTGTCACACGAGGATCACCCGGACGCGACAACGAAGTCCGCACGCACCCTCGTGCCCTTCGGATGCCGTAGCTGAACCACCGAAGGACTGCCGCATCGCAGCGGCAGAAGGAGATGCACCGTGGCGTCAACCCCACAGGGTCACGACCCGATCGCAAGCGGGCTCGAGACCCGTTCGATCACCGCTCCCGAGACGATCCTCGAGATGCGTTCCATCACCAAGGAGTTCCCTGGTGTGAAGGCGCTCTCGGACGTCTCGCTGAGTGTCCGCGCCGGCGAGATCCACGCGATCTGCGGCGAGAACGGCGCTGGCAAGTCCACGCTGATGAAGGTGCTGTCGGGCGTCTACCCGTACGGCACCTACGACGGCCAGATCGTCTACGAGGGCGAAGAGGTCCGCTTCTCGAACATCAAGCAGTCCGAGCAGGCCGGCATCGTCATCATCCACCAGGAGCTGGCGCTGATCCCGGAACTCTCGATCACCGAGAACCTGTTCCTCGGCAACGAGCCGGGCCGCTTCGGTCGCATCGACTGGACCGCAGCGCAGCTCCGTGCCCAGGACCTGCTGGCCCGCGTCGGCCTGTCCGACGACCCGGACACGCAGATCAAGAACATCGGCGTCGGCAAGCAGCAGCTGGTCGAGATCGCCAAGGCCCTGCACAAGGACGTCAAGCTCCTCATCCTAGACGAGCCGACGGCCGCCCTGAACGAGAACGACTCCCAGCACCTGCTCGACCTCATCGTCGGGCTGAAGGCCAAGGGCATCTCGAGCATCATCATCAGCCACAAGCTGAACGAGATCGAGCAGATCGCGGACGAGATCACGATCATCCGAGACGGCAAGGCCATCGAGACGCTCAACGTCAAGGCGGACGGCGTCAACGAGGACCGCATCATCCGCGGCATGGTCGGCCGCTCGCTCGAGTCCCGCTTCCCGGACCGCACCCCGAAGATCGGCGAGGTCTTCTTCGAGGTCCGCAACTGGACCGTGCAGCACCCGATCGACTCGTCGCGTCTGGTCTGCAAGGGCTCGGACTTCCACGTCCGCAAGGGTGAGATCGTCGGCTTCGCCGGTCTGATGGGCGCCGGACGCACCGAGCTGGCGATGAGCCTGTTCGGTCGCTCCTACGGCACCTGGCTCGACGGGCAGATCATCAAGGACGGCCAGGAGATCAAGGTCACCAACGTCCAGCAGGCGATCAACAACGGTCTCGGTTACGTGTCGGAGGACCGCAAGGCCCTCGGCCTGAACCTGCTCGACACCGTGAAGCGCTCGACCGTCGCGGCGGACCTCAAGAAGATCGCCAAGGGCGGCGTCGTCGACTCCCTCGAGGAGTACTCGGTCGCCGAGAAGTACCGGAAGCTCCTCCGCACAAAGGTGCCGAGCGTCGAGGACAACGTCGGCAAGCTCTCCGGCGGGAACCAGCAGAAGGTCGTCCTGTCGAAGTGGATGTTCACCGACCCCGACCTGCTGATCCTCGACGAGCCCACCCGCGGCATCGACGTCGGCGCGAAGTTCGAGATCTACGGGATCATCCAGCAGCTCGCGGCCGAGGGGAAGGGCATCATCCTCATCTCGTCCGAGCTCCCCGAGCTCCTCGGTCTCTCCGACCGCATCTACACCATCTTCGAGGGGCAGATCACTGCTGACCTCCCGGCCGACCAGGCCGATCCAGAAACGCTCATGCGCAGCATGACGTCCGCGCGGAAGGGCGCCCCCGTCTCATGAACAACCTGAAGCTGCTCTTCGGCAAGGGCAACTCCATCGGCCAGTACGGCATGATCATCGCGCTCATCGTGCTGCTCGCCTTCTTCGCGATCACCACGCAGGGGCTCATCCTCGAGCCCACGAACGTGATCAACCTGTTCCTGCAGTACTCGTACATCCTCATCCTGGCGCTCGGGATGGTCATGGTGATCATCGCCGGCCACATCGACCTGTCGGTCGGTTCGGTCGCGGCGGTCGTCGGCATCGTCGTGGCGCAGTCCATGTCGGTCTGGCACTTCCCGGTGTGGGCCGCGATCATCCTGGGCCTCGTCATCGGCGCCCTGATCGGTGCTTGGCAGGGCTTCTGGGTGGCGTTCGTGAAGGTCCCGGCCTTCATCGTGACGCTCGCCGGGCAGCTCATCTTCCGCGGTGCGAACCAGATCATCGGCGCCTCGACGTCGGTCCCCGTCCCGGAGGCCTACACCCCGATCGGTGCCGGGTTCCTCGGCGACTTCGGTCCGGACTTCGGCTTCAGCAACGGCACGCTGATCATCGGTCTCGCGACCGTGCTCGCCCTGATCATCATCGAGGCGCGTGGCCGTGCCCGCCGCAAGAAGATGCAGGCCGAGGTCCCGCCGCTGTGGGTCTCGATCGTCCGCACCGGTGTCCTGGTCGCCGTCACCCTCTTCGCCACGTACCTGTTCGCCGCCGGTCCGGTCGGCACGTCCGTCCCGGTCGTCGCGATCATCCTCGGCGTGCTCGTCATCATCTACGGCTTCGTCACGAAGAACACCATCTTCGGTCGCCAGGTCTACGCCGTCGGTGGCAACGCCAACGCCGCGATCCTGTCGGGCGTCTCCGCGAAGAAGGTCAACTTCTTCGTCATGATGAACATGTCGATCCTCGCCGCGATCGCCGGCATGGTGTTCGTCGCCTACTCGGGTGCTTCCGGCCCCGCCGACGGCACCGGCTGGGAGCTCGACGCGATCGCCGCCGTGTTCGTCGGTGGTGCCGCGGTGGCCGGTGGTGTCGGCACGGTCTCCGGGTCGATCATCGGTGGTCTCGTGATGGCGCTGCTGTCCAACGGTCTGCAGCTGATGGGACTCGAGTCGAACAAGGTGCAGATCATCCGTGGTCTGGTCCTGCTCGTCGCCGTCGCCTTCGACGTCTACTCGAAGTCGCAGGGCCGTCCGTCGCTGATCGGCGGCATGATGCGGCAGTTCCAGCGGAAGGACACCGAGCAGAACACCGTCGGTGCCCAGCAGCCGCGCTCGATCGCGGACCAGCCCGAGAACCCCACCCTCCCCTAGCTCGGGTGCCCGCGGCGGTCGGGTGACCGACCGCCGCTCCACCCGGTACGACCCATCCACACACAGCGGGGCCCCGGCCCCAACTCCTCAACGAAGAGAAAGCAATCACATGCGCAAGAAGATCGTCGCCGGCGTCAGCCTGGCGCTCATCGCGGGCCTCGCCCTCAGCGGCTGCTCGGCCCGTGGCGACTCGGGCTCGAGCTCGACCATCAAGAAGGGTGACCTCATCGGTGTCGCCCTCCCCGCCAAGACCTCGCAGAACTGGGTCCTCGCGGGCGCCGCGTTCAAGAAGTCGATCGAGAAGGCCGGCTTCAAGGCCGACATCCAGTACGCCAACGCCGGCAGCCCGGTCCCGGACCAGCAGTCGCAGATCTCGGGCATGGTCACCAAGGGCGCGAAGGCGATCATCGTCGGTGCCGCCGACGGTTCGCAGCTCGGCTCGCAGGTCAAGGCCGCCAAGGCCGCCGGTGCGACCGTCATCGCCTGGGACCGCAACATCCTGAACACCGAGAACGTCGACTACTACGTCGCGTTCAACAACTTCAAGGTCGGCCAGCTCCAGGCGCAGGCGCTCCTCAAGGGCCTCGAGGAGAAGAAGGGCGACAAGCCGTACAACGTCGAGCTCTTCGCCGGTTCGCCGGATGACGCCAACGCCACCGTGTTCTTCAACGGTGCGATGGACGTCCTGCAGCCGAAGATCGACGACGGCACGATCAAGGTCGTCTCCGGTCAGACCTCGTTCCAGAAGGTCGCCACGCAGGGCTGGCTGGCACAGAAGGCCCAGGCCAAGATGACCGACCTCCTGGCGCAGTACTACACGGGTGACACCGAGCTCGACGGCGTCCTCTCGCCGAACGACACGCTCGCCCGTGCGATCCTCACCGCGACCAAGGCCGCCGGCAAGGACAACCCCGTCGTCACCGGTCAGGACTCCGAGACCGCGTCGATCCCGCTCATCATGCAGGGCACGCAGTACTCGACCATCTACAAGAACACCACCGACGAGGCCCAGGCCGCGATCGACCTGGTGTCCGACCTGGCCGACGGCAAGAAGCCGAAGACCGTGAGCGACAAGAACAACGACAACGGCAAGAAGATCGTCCCGACCGTCGAGCTGACCCCGGTCCTCGTCACCAAGGACAACGCCGTCGAGGCGTACTCGAACGACGACACCCTCGAGGCACTCGCCAAGAAGGGCTGAGTCTCCCCGACCCAGCAGAAGGGCCCCGTCGCGTCAGCGACGGGGCCCTTCCGTCGTTCCGGCAGGGAGCGGAAGGGACCGCGTGGTGACCGGTCTGGAGGCTCGCCCCGCGCCTCCAGACCGGTCCCGTCCGTCGTCCGGCTGCGCCCCGCACGGCCAGCGCTCCCGCTACCGCTCCCCCGCGTACCGCGGGTCCGCCGCCGGGTCGTACCGCGCTCCCGCCGCGCTCGTGAACTCCTGCGCGTCCGGGTGCTCGGCCTGCCACAGTGCGCCGACCTGCCCCAGCTCGACCGCCCCACACCGGGTGTCGGCCTGTGCCGACTCGGCAGCAACCGCGATCGCGAACACGACCGGGTCCTCGTCGCCGAGGTCGACCGGGTGCCCGGACGCCCGCATGCACCCCACGTACCGGTCCCACGCCGCGACGTACTCCGGCCTCGTGACGACCCCGTCCTCGACGGCGTCCTGCTGCTCGGGCGACGGACCCGGCACCGGGTCCGGACGTGCCCACGCAGCCCAGACCGTCATCGGGCTCCCGGCGTGGTCCACCCGGACGACCGGCCGCTCCCCCGCACTCGACCCCACGGGCAGGGTGATCGACGTCCCGCAGTCCGCGGTCGTCGGCTCACCATCGCCCCCGTCCGCCCCGACGGTGACGGTCGCGGTCTCGGGCGGCGCGCACTGCAGCCCGACGGCGACGTGGTGCGCGCCGGACGGCCGGTCGGGCAGTGTCAGGCTCGTCGCCCCGTCGCTGACGCGGACGACTGGGGCTCCGAGCAGGGTCACGTCCCCGGCTGCACCGGTCTCGACGAGGGCTGTCGCGTCCTCGGGGGCGAGCGTCTGCTGCAGGAACCCGGTGCCGACGAGCGCTCCGGCGGTGAGGGCGCCGGCGACGACGAACGCGCCGACGCCGATCGTCGGCACGAGCCAGCGACGCCGCCTGGCGGAACGACCGACGCGGTCGACGAGCAGGGCGCGGAGGGCGTCGTCTCGGGAGGTCGTGTTCATCGTGGTCCTCCGGTGGTGGTCGCGGGTGCTGTGGGGGCCGCCGTCTGCTCGGCGAACTGTCTGCCGAGGCGTTTCCGGGCGCGGGAGAGGCGGGACTTGACGGTCCCGATCGGGACACCGAGGACCTCGGCGGCCTCGGCCTCGCGGTGCCCGGCGATCACGCAGAGGGCCAGGACCTGCTGGTCGGCCGGGGAGAGCCTCCGGAACGCGGCGACGGCAGCGCCGTCGTCGTGTCGGTCGGCCGGGTCCGGAGCGTGGTCGGCGGGCGGGAGCGTGGCGAGCAGGCGCCGGTACCGCATCGTGGTCCGCGTCGCGTTCCGTGCGACGTTCGTCGCGGTGACGAGCAGCCACGGCAGCAGGTCGCCGTCGACGAGCCGGGCGCTCCGTCGTCGCCGCCAGGCTTCGAGGAACACGACCGCCACGACGTCGTCGACGTCCACCTCGGGCGGCACCAGCCGGAGTGCATGACGGTGCACACGGTCACGGTGGCGGTCGAAGACGCGGCCGTAGGCCTCGCCGTCACCGCGGCCCGCTGCCGCCCAGTCCTCGGCGTCGTCGCCGCTTCCGGTTCTCATGTCCTGGAGTGTCCGGCACCGCCCGGATGGTTCCACCTGGTCGTACCCGCGTGTCGGAGCGGTGCCCCTTCTGCGGTCCGCTCAGTCCCGGCGCTGCATGGCGGTCAGGCGCTCGTTGTACGCCTTGAGCTCGGCGTCGCCGTCACGTTCGGCCTGGCGGTCCTTGCGCTTGGCGATGCGCTCGTCGGAGCGCACCCAGTTCCGCACGACGAGCAGCGCGACGAACACCATCGGCAGTTCGGAGGCCCCCCACGCGATGCCGCCGCCGACGTGCTGGTCGTCGAGCAGGGCGCGGTCGTTCGTCTGCCCGAGCGCGTGGAACCAGTCGATCGCGTACACCGACTGCGACGTCATGACGGCCACCCCGAAGAACGCGTGGAAGGCCAGCGTCGCGAGCAGGGCGATGATGAGGATCGGGTACTGCGGGCGCGCCGGGCCCGGGTCGATGCCGACGAAGACCCAGAAGAACAGGTACCCGCTGAACACGAAGTGCACGACCATCACGACGTGCCACTCGTGCGACTGCATCGCGTACTCGAACGCCGGCGTGAAGTAGAACACCACGAGGGACCCGGCGAAGATGACGCCGGCGACCGCGGGCTTGCCGAGGAACTGCATCCACCGCGAGTGCACGAACAGCATCAGCCACTCGCGGGCGCCGCGGGAGCCGTCGTTGCGGACCGGCAGGGTGCGGAGCGCCAGCAGCACCGGACCGCCGAGGACCAGCGGCAGCGGGACGAACATCATCAGCAGCATGTGTTGGACCATGTGCGACGAGAAGTGGATCATGCCGTAGACCGCCGGGCCGCCGGAGGTCGTCCAGATGAACACGGCGCAGCCGAGCAGCCACGCGATGGTCCGACCGACCGGCCACGAGTCCCCGCGCTGCCGGAGCTTGCGCACGCTCCACAGGTACCAGCCGGCGCCGACCAGGGCGAGCGCGAGCCACATCCAGTCGATGTGCCACTGCGACAGGTACGTCTGCATGGTCTGCACCGGCGGGTACGCGTAGCCGATGAGCCCTGAGCGCGTGTCCGCCCCGGTCTCCGGCGTCTGCGGGATCGGCGGCTGGCTGCGGGACACCGCGACCGAGACGCCGATCGCGACGGCCATGAAGACGATCTCGGCCAGGGCGAACCGGACGAACAGGCGGCGGTCGGTCGGCGCGCGGAGCAGACCCGGCACGAGCTTCCGCCGCTGCACGACCCCGGCGATGCCGAGCAGCACCAGGATCGTGGCCTTGGTCGTGATGAGCCACCCGTAGGGCGTCGTGAACAGGTCGAGCGGCCCGGTCAGCCGGAGCTGCGCGTTCACGATGCCCGAGAACGCCACCGCACCGAACGCCCACCCGGCGAGCGTCGAGTAGCGGGCGACGACGCGTCCGGTGGCGCCCTTCATCCGGGTGCGGAGCAGCACGACGGCGACGAGCCCGCCGGCCCACACGCACACCCCGACCAGGTGCACGGCGAGGGAGTTCACGGCGTTGGCGTGCTCGAGCGACCCCGCGGCGTGGCCGGACAGGGCGAGGGGCAGCAGTGCGAAGAGCGCGGCGACGGTTGCGAACGCGAGGGTCGTGGCCCGGGTGGCCAGTGCCGCGAGCACCGTCGCGATGAGGATCGCGGCGGCGGAGACGACCAGTGACTGCCCGATCTCGACCTGGAACGCGAAGAGCAGGAAGTTGCGGGCGAAGACGGGGCTGGTCAGCGGGACGCCGAGGGTGTTCGCCCCGGTGAGCACGATGCCGACGACGGCGGCCAGGAACCAGATCGACCCGGCGATCGCCGCCCAGCGTGCGGCCCGGTGCTGCACCGAGGACATCGCACCGTGGTCGGCCTTCTGCGCCGGCAACGCGAACGCCGCGACGATGAGCAGGCCGACGGTCAACGCCGCGACGCCGTCGTGGACCCCGCGCGCGGCCACCAGACCGAACTGCACCAGGTCACCGGCGGACTCCAGCTGCTGGTTCGCGGTGAACGCGCCCGTGATCGTCATGCCGAGGACCGCGCACGCGACCACGAGGGGCAGGGCGATGACCAGGACGGTCGCGACGGTGGACGTGCGCGTGGTGACGGGCGCGTGTTCCGGTGCCGGGCCTCCCGTCCGGGTGGCAGTGTCCGGACGCTGCGCGCTGTCCGGACGGTGGGCGCTGTCGGTCCCGGTGGCGCTGTCCGGTTGGGGCTGAGAAGACGTGACGGCCATACCTGTCTCGGGTCGGTTCCGTCCGCGGTCCGCGGACCCTCCATCGTAGGCGCGCCGCTCTGGACCCACCATGTGGATCCACCCCCTGGTCCGCACCCGACCAGCCACGTCCGCCCGAGTCGGCCAGTAGGCTTCCCCCGTGCTGCTCTCCGACCGCGACATCACCGCCCAGCTCGACCAGGGCCGGATCGGCCTCGACCCGTACGACGCCGCCCTCGTGCAGCCGTCGAGCATCGACGTCCGGCTGGACAAGTACTTCCGGCTGTTCGACAACCACAAGTACCCGCACATCGACCCCGCGGTGGACCAGCCCGACCTGACGCGCCTGGTCGAGACCGACCCGGACGAGGCCTTCGTGCTGCACCCGGGCGAGTTCGTGCTCGGTTCGACCTTCGAGGTCGTCTCGCTGCCGGACGACATCGCCGCACGGCTCGAGGGCAAGAGCTCGCTCGGCCGGCTCGGGCTGCTGACGCACTCGACCGCCGGCTTCATCGACCCGGGCTTCTCCGGCCACGTGACCCTCGAGCTGTCGAACGTGGCGACGCTGCCGATCAAGCTCTGGCCCGGGATGAAGATCGGGCAGCTCTGCTTCTTCCAGCTGTCGAGCCCGGCCGAGAAGCCCTACGGGTCCGCGGACTACCAGTCCCGCTACCAGGGGCAGCGCGGACCGACGGCGTCGCGGTCGGCACTGAACTTCCACCGGGCGGACGTGTCCCAGCCGCGCTGAACGGGCCTCCCGGTCGGTTCGCCGAGCCGCCAGCGCAATGCGAAACGAAATACGGAATCCTGTGTATCGTTGCCAACATGCCGCCTGGACACGCCCGTGCGTCGACGACGACGACGCTCTCCGCCGCCGCGATCATCCGTGACGCCCGGCAGCGCGCCGACCTGACCCAGGTACAGCTCGCCCGACGGGCCGGCGTCACCCAGAGCGTCATCAGCACCTACGAGAACGGGCGGCGCGAGCCCTCGCTCGCTGCCCTGCAACGTCTACTGCTCGCCGCGGGCTTCCGCACGTCGATCGACCTGCAGCCCGTCTCCGAACCCCTCCCCCTGCGCGAGCTGGTCCACCGGCACCGTGACGAACTCTGCGCTTCCCTCGCCCAGCACGGTGCCGTCGCCGTCCGCCTGCTCGTCGGCGCCTCCGGACCGCACCGCGAGGACGACTGGCCGGCCGACGTCGAGCTCGTCGTGGATCTCACCCCGCCCACCGGCATGTTCGCGCTGATGCGGATGCAGGACGACGCCGAGGCGCTGCTCGGCGTCCGCGTGGACGTCCTGGCCGCCGACGCGCTGCCGGACGACGTGCTCGAGCGGGCGGTCCCGCTGTGACGGCGCCCGTCCGGCAGTCCCTGGACGACGTCATCGCGTCCTGCGACCGGATCCGCACCTACGTCGCCGATCCGGCCCTGCCCGAGGGGCTGGTGCACGACGCCGTGCGGATGCGCCTGGTCGACATCGCCGCCGCGGTGCAGCGCCTCCCGCCGACGATGACCGAGCAGGAACCGGCCGTGCCGTGGTCGCAGGTGTCCGCGCTCGCGGAACGGTTGACGCGGCGGCCGATCGAGACCCCGGCGTCCGTGCTGATCGGCACGGCGCTGACCGACGTGCCGGTCCTCTGTGCCGCGGCACGCCGGATGCGCGCCCGCTGCGCCTGAGGTGCGGCAGCGTCGGGCATTGCCGCCCGCAGCGAGGGGTGACCGCTCGTCAGTCCCCGTGCACGATGCAGACGGCGTCGAGGTCGAGCGATGCCTCCAGCGCCGCCGTCACCCCGCGCTCGCCGTCCTCGTCGAACGGCGTCACCGTGTCGACCCACCACAGCGGCACCGGGAGCGCCGGGGCGTCGGGCAGCAACCGGGCGACCTCGTCGACCTCGTCGACCCGTCGCACGCCGAGCACCGTGATGACCGGGTGCGTGGCGTCGCGGCAGACCTGCAGCATCGGACCGTCGTCGAGCGCCCGGACGCCCCACGCGTCGTCGTGGAGCAGCAGCGCCTCGGCCACGTCACGGACCTGCACCTCGCCGCGGCAGAGGAGGGTCACGTCACGCGGCACCCGGGGACCCCTGACCGCCGTGCTGCATCGCGTGCGGCCCGAGTGCGCCGTCGTCGTGGGCGGCGTCGAGGGGCGCACCGCCGACGAGCTGCAGGAAGCGGTCCTCGTCGATGCGGTCGAGGAACGACTCGAGCGCGGTCCAGCCGTCCTCGAACCGGACGACCAGGCCTTCGCCGACCTCGCCCGCGAAGGTGTCGGTGGTGGTGCGGACCGGCGGCCACTCGCCGCGGCGGTCCAGGAAGCGGGTGGCCTCGGGGCCGACGATGACCGCGAGCGGCTCGGGTTCGCCGTAGCCGACCGCGCGGACCAGGTGGTCGGCGTCCCCGCGGCGCTGCATGACGACGCCGAAGACCGGCTCGACGTCGCTGGCGACCCGGTGCACGGCGTCGAGCAGGCGGGAGGCGAGCTGCGGGTCGGAGCCGCCCTCGGGGACGGTGAGGACGGCGGACATCGTCTCGACGACGACCCCGCCGGTCAGGTGCGCGGTCATCGTCGCCGCGAAGCCGTCCCCGATCGCGTAGGAGGTGCTGATGCCGGGCGACTCGTGCATCGCGTACTGCGTGACGACCCAGCGGTCCCAGGTCGACGTCAGCGGTTCCGAGGTGCCCCACCGCGTCGGGCAGGTGCCGACCGTCTCGCACAGCGCCTCGATCGCGGAGCCGATGTCGACCGTCCGCTCGTCGTGGTGGCGGAGGGTCAGGTCGATGCTGATCTGCCGGACCGAGCCGACGGCGTCGCGGTGCTCGGGCGAGGGGTCGCCGAGCAGTTCCGGACCGTGCGTGACGAAGTCGTCGAGGCTCGCGGCCGGCACCCCCGTGCGGCCGTCGCGCAGTGCCCCGTCGGGTCCGCGGACCGCCCACGCGGCGCCGTGCGCACCCAGCGCGTGCCGCAGGGCGGGGGTGAGTGCAGCCTCCTGGCCGGTCCGCAGGACGACCGTGCGACCGGCCGCTTCGGCACGACGCAGCAGGGAGTCGAGGGAGTCGGTGAGCCACACCACGGGGGCGCTGGAGTCCACCACGATGGCCGGGCCGACCACGTCGTCGATGAGGGGGTGTCGGACCATTCCGGTTCCTCCTCGGGTCGGTCGTGCGAGCTCGGTGGTCCCCTCGGACGGTACACACGGCCCCCTGGCGATGTCCGTCGGAGAGCGCGGCTCACAGCGGAGAGACAGGGGCGGACGGGAGGCCCGGCGTGCGTCCGCCACGGGCGTCCGGCTGGCATCCAGCGGAAGTTCCGCTAGGCTGGTGCGGTCCCGTTCGACGGGATGCGCGAGTGTAGTTCAATGGTAGAACTCCAGCTTCCCAAGCTGGTAGCGCGGGTTCGATTCCCGTCACTCGCTCCGATTCCTCCTCCAGTCCGACGGCGCTCCACTGCCCTGGCCCTCGCACTGGGGTTCTCCGCACGCCCACCGTCGTCGGCCTCGAGTCCGAAACCTCCTCACGACACCTTCGTGAGGAGCGGATCCCATGCCGACGACGACACCGCACCACACCGTGCCGGGTTCGACCGGAACGACAGAACGTCCTCCTGCCGCGGTGGATCGGGAGCTCGCGACGATCGTGGCCGGGAACGCATCGCTGCTCCGGGCCATCGCCGTGCGGATCCTCCGCGGTTCCAGCGACGCGGACGACGTCGTGCAGGAGACCTTCATCGCCGCCTGGACACACCTCGACGGGGTGCGGGACGCTGACGCCGTCACCGCGTGGCTGGTGACCACGGTCCGGCGCCGGAGCTTCGATCGGCTGCGGAGCGCCGCGGTGCGGTACCGGACGGAACTGGACGACTCCGTGGCAACGTGCACCGAAGACGCCCCCGGTGCGGTCGCGGAACGGACGTCACTGGTCGCAGCGGTACAGCGGGTCCTCGACGGCATGACGCCGGCGCAGCGACGGTGCTGGGAGTTGCGTCACCTCGAGCACCGCTCCTACGCCGAGATCGCTGACGCCCTGAGCCTGCCGCAGTCGACGGTCCGCGGCCAGATCGCTCGCGCCCGAGCCGTGATCGCGGGCGCCCTCGTCCTCTGGCGCTGACAGGGGCACGACCGCCGGACGCTCCTTGCGAGAATGGAGACGGCACGGCGACCATCGAGTACACCGCGACCGGCGTGACGCGTCACAGATGAGTTCGTCTGGAAGGAAACAGTGAAGTGGTGAGCCGCAGGAAGGCTTCAGCAGTTCTGACGATCGGCCAACTCTTCAGCGTCGCGTACCGGGACTTCGACAGCTTCTCCGCGAAGTCCTTCTCCCTCGGCTTCTACTCTGGGACGACGGACAAGCCGGAACCGGACTTCGTCTTCGCGCGACGCTGACCGCGTTCGTGGCCGGGCTGCGGGACGGCACGACCGCTCGTCGAGCGATCCACATGGACGGAGAACGTGAAGTGGTGACAAGAGGCCGGGTAGGCGTCGCGACGCTGATCGCGCTGCTGTCGGTCGCGTTGACCGGGTGCGTCGTCCCGGCACAGCCGGAGCCCCAGGACTACACCGGCACCTGGCGACTCCAGGGAGAGAGCGGCGACCGCGCCGCCGAGTTCACCGTGTCCGCCGACCGGACCTACACGGCGCGCAACATCCCCATCAACCTCGCATGCCGGACCGGGAACGCCGCGACGAGCCCTCCGGGTTGCGCGGACGGCGGGTACCCGACGAACTTCTCCGGGCACTGGAAGGTGGCAGAGGGGAGCTCGCCCGGGATCCGCTTCTACTATGCCGATCGGTTCGTGCGCCAGGGCTACGTGGACAGCGGCGGACTCGCCTTCACCGTCGGGACACTCGATGCTCCCCGCCCGGATTACCTCTTCGTGCGTGCGTCCTCGAAGTGACTCGAGCGGGCTCGTCGAGCCGACGCTCCTGAAGGGCCCGGCTCCCGGAGCTTGCAGCCCTCTCATGGCCGTCAGGCGCTGCCGGCCCTAGCCTCGACTCGCCAGACGATCGTCTGGCGAATCGAGTTCTGGGAAGGAACCCGTCCATGCGTCATGCTCCTCGCCCCCGCTGGTCCACGGCGTTGTTGGTCACCGGTGGAGTCCTCACGGCCGCGTCGCTCGCTGTCGGGGCCGCCGGGCCGCTCCCCGCGGCACACGCCGACACCGGCACGTCGGTCGGCTCCGCCGTGGCCGCGTCCTCGTCGTCCCGTGGTGGCCTGCACTACGTGGCGCTCGGGGACTCGTACGCCTCCGGGTTCGGCGTGGCGCCCTACAGTTCGGGTCCGGCGGCCGGCTGCGCGCAGTCCACGACCGACTACCCGCACCAGGTCGCATCGTCCCTGGGGCTCCGACTCGACGATCGGAGCTGCGCCGGCGCGACGACCGCCAACGTCACGCGGGTGCCGCAGCCGACCGGTGCGGGGAAGGTCACCGCCGCCCCGCAGGTCACTGCACTGTCCGCGAGCTCCGACGTCGTCACGATCTCGATCGGTGGCAACGACCTCGGCTTCACCGACGTGGTCACGAACTGCATCGCGCTCGGCCAGGACGGTCCGCTGTTCTCCGACATCAACGGCGTGAGCTACGACCACTGCAAGGACCACTACTCCCCGGTCGTGCACGGTGTCGAGCGTGACCGTCTCGCCGCACGCATCAAGAACACGGTCGCGCCGCGGCTCGCACAGACGTTCCGGACGATCGCGCAGCGCGCACCACGGGCGAAGGTGTTCGTCGTCGGGTACCCGATGATCGCGCCGGACGCGGCCCAGTCCCCGAAGGGCTGCTTCTCGAGCATCATCGGTGACTCCGGGCTCGAGCCGCCGTTCCCGCAGAACTCGTTCCCGTTCACCAGCACCGACACCGCGTACTTCCACAAGACCGAGGCGGAGCTCGACGGCGCCATCCAGTCAGCGGCGCAGGCTCGTGGGTTCACCTACGTCTCGACCTTCGACGGGTCCGCGGCCCACACCGCGTGCGCCTCGGCCGGCTCGGCCTGGATCTCCGGGCTCACCCTGACGGACCACCCGGACCCGGCGAACAGCACGCAGCTCGGCGAGACGGGCTACGGCCTGCTCTTCGGGTCGCTGCACCCGAACGCCGCCGGTGTCGCGTACCTGCGCGACCAGACCATCGCCGCGATCACGCGGGCGCACGGTCACACGCACGGCTGATCGACCGGACGAGTGAGGCCGGGTCCGACGACGCGCTCTGCGTCGGCGGACCCGGTTCTTCTCGACCGCGGCGTGACGGTGTTCAGCCGCGCTCGGCACGGACCGGGTGCGGCTCGCCGAGCAGTCGCCGGGTCCAGTCAGCCAAGGCCGAGACCGCCCGCCGCGACACCGTGGCGTCGGGCACCATGCTCGTGAAGCCGTGGAAGGCCCCGGGCCACACGTGCAGCTCGGCGTCGACGCCCGCCGCCCAGAGCGCGCTGGCGTAGGCGACCGTCTCGTCGCGGAACACCTCGGCGCTACCGCAGTCGATGTACGTCGGCGGCAGGTCGGCCAGGCAGGTCGCGCGTGCCGGGGCGGCGTACTCGGACACGTCGTCGGTGCCTCGGCGCTCGCCGAGGTAGGCGTCCCAGCCGAACCGGGTCATCTGACGGTCGGCGACCCCGACACCGTCGATCTGCTGCGTCGACACGGTGCGGTCGCGGTCGTCGAGCATCGGCGACACCAGGATCTGGCCGAGGACGGCCGGGCCGCCCCGGTCGCGCATCAGGAGCGCGGTCCCGGCCGCGAGTCCCGCGCCGGCGCTCTGCCCCGCGATGACTATGCGGTCCGGGTCGATGCCGAGTTCGTCGGCGTGCTCGGCGACCCACACCAGGCCGGCGGCGCAGTCCTCGACCGGGTAGGGGTCCGGGTGTTCCGGGGCGAGGCGGTAGTCGACGCTGATGAGGACGACGTCGTGGTCGAGCAGCCAGTCGTCGTAGGAGTCCAGGTTGCCCAGGTGGTGGCCGAACATCATGCCGCCGCCGTGGATCGTGTAGACCCCGGTCGTCGGACCGGTGAGGCCGATGCGCTGGATGACCGCCAGTTCGATCGGGTCGCCGAGGTACCCGGGCACCGTGATGCTCCGACGTTCGAGACCGCGCGCACGCAGTCCGTCGTCGAGCGTCTCGAGGGGGACGTCGAGCTGGCGCATCCGGGGCAGCATCTCGGGCGTGAGGCGGAACGGTCCGCGGGCGGCGAGCGCGTCGAGGAACGGCGCGAACTCGGGGTCGAACGGCGGGCGGGTGATGACGTCAGACATCGGATTCCTCCTGAGCGGTGGTGGTTGCGGGGGTGTTCGCGAGGGTGGTGCGGGCGCGGAGCACGCCAACGACGACCAGGACGGCGGCGACGATCGTGACGGCGACGCCTGCGACCGAGACGGCACCGTCGAACGCCGCGGTCCGGTCCGGTGTCCAGGGCGTCGCACCGAGGCTGCCCGGCACGAGGGCGGCGAGGATTGTGCCGGTCGCAGCGATGCCGACGGCGGTGGCGACCTCGCTCGCGGTGTCGACGAGCGCGGCACCGATCGACGTCCGGTCGGCGGGCAGCCCCTGCAGGACGTTGTTGCCGGCCACGGCGCCGACGACGCGCATGCCGGCCGCGACGAGCACGAGGGCGACCAGGACACCGGGGTAGCCGAGTCGTGCGGTCAGGGCGAACACGGCGAGGCCGACGACGACCGCGGCGGCGCTGAGGCGCGCCGCCCGGTCGAGCCCGACGCGTCGGACGAACGGGCCGACGAAGCGGCCGCTGGCCAGCAGGACGACCACCTGGGGCAGCGTCCCGACCGCGGCGAGCGCCGGGGGCCAGCCCCAGGCGAACTGCAGCTGCAGGGTGACCAGGTACGACAGGGCGGCCATCGCGAGCCCTGCGGCGGCCTTGTAGGCGAGCCCGCTCGAGACCAGCGGTCGGGCGATCAGCTGCAGATCGAGCAGCGGGTGGCGTGCGGTGCGCTCCCGCACGACGAAGCCGGCGGCCACGAGGACGGTCGCCGTTCCGGCACCCCATCCGGCCCAGCCGGCAGCGCCGCTGACGACGAGCGTCGGGGTGACGAGGACGCCGACGATGCTCGCGGTGCCCAGCACCGCTCCGATGACGTCGACCGGGTCGCGGTGCAGGTCCGCCGGGCGGTCGGCGGCGATGCCGGCGCGGATGCCGACGACGGCGACGAGCGCGATCGGCACGTTCGCGACGAGCAGCACCTGCCACGGTGCCACGGCCAGGACGAACCCGCCGATGGTGGGTCCGACGGCGAGGCCGACCAACCCGGCGGTGGAGATCACCGTCAACGCCCGGACGCGCAGGTCCTCGGTGCCGAACAGCCGGAACGCCAGCGCCATCGAGCCGGGGGTCGTCATCGCGGCGGCGACGCCCATCAGCGCCCGGACGACGATGAGCTGCTCCACCGAGGTGACGAACACGGTCGCCAGGCTCGCCACGGCCAGGAGCACCAGGCCGACGAGCATCGTGCGACGACGGCCGACGCGGTCGGCGACCGAACCGAAGAGCAGCATCAGCCCGCCGAAGGCCACCGAGTAGGCACCGGACACCCACTGCAGCGCGGTCGTCGAGGCGGCCAGGTCGCGGGCGATGGTGGGGAGCGCGACGTTGAGGACCGAGTTGTCGAGCATCTCGAACAGGAACACCGCGGACAGGCCGGCGAGTGGCAGCCAGGCGTCGCGGAGCCCAGCGGGTGGCGAGCCGGTCGTGCTCGGCGGGCCGGTTCGTGCTGATGAGGTTCGTCCTGACACGGGCGCACTCCTTCGATGAAGAAGTGGCGACTCCCGTGAGACGCGTACGCGGTTCCGCCTGCCGGAGCAGAGCGGGTTTTTTCCCTCTGCGTCGAACTCTAACCCATACGGTGTCGTCATGGCCATCGCACCCTCGACCGACGGACCGACCACGCACGCGTTCGACCACGTGGTCATCGGCGGCGGGATCCTCGGCGCCGCCACCGCGCGGTCGTTGGCCGCACGCGGCGAGCGCGTCCTGCTGCTCGAACAGCACGACCGCGGACACGTGCACGGCTCCTCGCACGGGGGCAGTCGGATCTTCCGCATGGGCTACCCCGACGCGGACTACGTCGAGCTGACGCTGCGCGCCTGGGACGCCTGGGCCGCGCTCGAGGTCGCGTCCGGCCGGACCCTGCTCGACCACACCGGCGCCGTGGACCACGGACGCCCTGAGGTCGTCGACGCGATCGCCGCCGCTCTCGACGCCGCGGGGATCGCCGCCGAGCGCCTGACCCCGGCCGAGGCCGCTGCCCGGTGGCCCGGCATCGCGTTCGAGGGGCACGTCCTGGCGCACGCGACCGCCGGCCGGATCCGTGCCGCGGACGCCCTGGAGGCCCTGCTCGACCTGGCAGCATCGGCCGGCGCCGACCTGCGCTTCGGGATGCGGGTGACCGAGGTGCACGACGCCGGCGACACGGTGACGCTGACCCTCGGGGACGGCACCACGGTCCGCACCGGCAGTGTCGTCGCGGCCGTCGGTGCCTGGGCGCCCACGCTGGTGGGTGCGTTGCTCGCCGGGCGGGGGGCGAGCCTCCCGGCCATCCGCGTCACCCAGGAGCAGCCCGCGCACTTCCCCAGCCACCTGCCGGACGAGGCGTGGCCGTCGTTCGTGCACCACCCGGCCGACGGCGGCGGGGTCTACGGGCTGCTGACGCCGGGCGAGGGCGTCAAGGTCGGGTTCCACGGCACCGGGCCGGTCGTCGACCCGGACGACCGTGACCGGACGCCCGACGCGGCCGAGGTGGCGCGGCTGCAGGCGTACGTCGAGCGGTTCGTGCCGGGCGTGGACGCGTCGCGGCCGACGCTGATCAGCTGCCTGTACGACAACTCCCCGGACGAGGACTTCGTGCTCGACCGGCGCGGGCCGGTGACCGTCGCGACCGGGTCCTCCGGGCACGGGTTCAAGTTCGCGCCGCTCGTCGGGGAGATGCTGGCGGACCTCGCCACGGGCGGCCAACCACACCCGCGCTTCGCCCTCTGACGCGGGCGCACCCGCCGCACCGCAGGAGCGCCCGGCGCACCGCAGCCGTGCCCGGCCTGTCCCCCGTCTCAGTCCTGCTCGGTCGCCGCGCGCTCGGGGTCGTCCTCGGCGTCCTCGCGGCGGTCCTGGACGAGCTCCTTCGTGCGGAGCAGCCGCAGTGCCGTCACGAGCACCAGCCCGCCGAGCACGTTGAACAGCAGCGTGTACCCGAACCACCCGAGCCACTGGCCGTAGGTGATCGGCGCGCCCGACTGGATCGCGCCGAAGACCAGCAGCGAGTCGAGGATCGAGTGGAACAGCTGCAGGCCGGCGAGCAGGAACCCGCCCGCGACGGCGGCGACGAGCTTCGCCGGGTCCGAGTCGGTGCCCTGCTGCATCCGGGTCATCAGCGTGATGGTGCTGCCGCCGAGGACGGCGAGCACGATGCTCTGCAACCCGAACGGCGCGTCGATGTAGTGCGACGCGGACTCGGCGAGGGTGGCGTGCCACTGCGGGAACGCCTGCACCACCAGCCACATGAAGACCCACCCGCCGGCGAGGTTCGCGAGCAGGGTGCCACCCCAGAGCTTCACGAGCTGCAGGACGGTGCCCTCACGGGCGACGACCGCGGCGACGGGCATCAGGAAGTTCTCGGTGAACAGCTCGCTGTGCGCCAGGTGCAGGGCGATGAAGCCGATGCCGAACGCGAGACCGGCGAGCAGGTGGCTGTCGGTCTCGGTGAGCACGGCGAGGTAGGCCATCACGCCGAGGCCCACCTCGAGGCCGCCGAAGAACCCGGTGATGACGATCGCCCGGGTCGTGCGGTGCAGGCGTTCGGCGCCCTCCTCGATGGTGGCGTCGAAGGACTCGGCGAGCTCGTCCTCCACGGGGGCGTCGGTGGATCCCAGTTCGCGGCGGCGGTCGTCGGTCATCGTCCGGACGGTACTCAGCCCCGCCCGGGCTCCCCGCGGGGTGGGTCCGCGAAACGCAACGAGGGCGTCATCGCACAGCGGTACTCCGTGGTGTGACGCCGCCGGGGTTCCGTTCCGCGGAAGCCAGTAGCGTGTGCAGATGCGCGTCGTCATCGCACCGGACTCGTTCAAGGGCACCGCGTCGGCGGCCGAGATCGCGGACGCCGTCGCCGTCGGTTGGCGGAGCGAACGACCGGACGACGACCTCGTCCTGCTGCCGATGGCGGACGGCGGCGAGGGCACCCTCGACGCCGTCGCCGCCGCGGTACCGGGCAGCGAACGCGTGCCGGTGACCGTGACCGGACCGGACGACCGGCCCGTCGAGACGGCCTGGCTCCGGCTGCCGGACGGCCGCGCTCTGGTCGAGCTGGCGGCGACCAGCGGGCTGACGCTCCTCGATGCCCTGCGTCCCGACACCGCGCACACCACCGGGTTCGGCCAGGCGATCGCCGCAGCCCTCGACGCCGGGGCGGCCGGGCTGCTCCTCGGCATCGGCGGCAGCGCCTCGACCGACGGTGGCGTCGGTGCGCTGCAGGCACTGGGCCTCGCGCTCGGGACGGCGGTGCCGGCGGGCGTGACCGGCGGGGCGGTGCTCGACCACGTGCCTCCCGTCGACACGGGCACGCTCCGGACCCTGCCGCCGCTGGGCGCCGTGGTGCTGACGGACGTGACCTCGCCGCTCCTCGGACCCGACGGCGCTGCCGCCGTGTTCGGCCCGCAGAAGGGCGTGACGCCGGACCGTCTGGCCGTGCACGAGGCGCGGCTCAGCCGCTGGGCCGGGTGCTTCCCGGACGTCGACCCGACCACCCCGGGCGCGGGCGCCGCGGGCGGCACGGGCTTCGGCCTCCTCGCCTGGGGTGCCGTCCTCGCGCGTGGCGCCGCGACCGTCGCGGACGCGATCGGACTGTCCGACGCTGTCACCGGGGCCGACCTCGTGGTCACCGGCGAGGGCTGCTTCGACGCGCAGAGCGCTGCCGGCAAGGCGCCGACGGTGGTCCGGGCGCTCGCCGAGGCGCGCGGGATCCCCACGGCGCTGGTCGCGGGGGTGGTCGAGACGTCGGTCGACGGGTTCACGCTGGCGGCCTCGCTGACGGTCATCGCGACGCAGACGACGGGCGAGCCCGACGACGCCCTGCGGGACCCGGTGCGGTTCGCCCGGATCGCCGGCGCGCGGTTCGCACGGGCGCAGGACGCCTGACGCCGCTCGCGGACAACACGCCACGCACTGCCGGACAGCACGCCACGCGCCTCCGGGCAACCCGAAGGGTGTTCCAGCCGTACCTGTCACGTGTCGCGCAACCGGAGCAGGATCGTTGGCGGGCCGCACCCGGCCCGCCATCCCCACCCCCACGAGGAGACCCTTGCGCACCGTCAACGCGTACGCGGCACCGTCCGCGACCGAACCGCTCGTCAAGACCACCATCGAGCGCCGCGACCTCCTGCCCGGCGACGTCATGATCGACATCGCCTACGCCGGCATCTGCCACTCCGACATCCACACCGTCCGCGGCGAGTGGGGCCCCATCCAGTACCCGCAGGTCGTCGGCCACGAGATCGTCGGCCACGTCACCGAGGTCGGCGCGGACGTCACCAAGTACGCCGTCGGCGACCTGGTCGGCGTCGGCTGCATGGTCAACTCCTGTGGCGAGTGCGAGCAGTGCCTCGCCGGCCAGGAGCAGTACTGCCTGAAGGGCAACATCGGCACCTACGCCAGCGTCGACCCCGCCGACGGCACGATCACGCAGGGCGGCTACTCGCAGGCCGTCGTCGTGGACCAGGACTTCGTCCTCCGCGTCCCCGAGTCGCTCGACATCGAGAAGGTCGCCCCGCTGCTCTGCGCCGGCATCACGCTGTACTCGCCGCTGCACCACTGGAAGGCCGGCCCCGGCATGCAGGTCGCGATCGTCGGCCTCGGCGGCCTCGGTCACATGGGCGTCAAGATCGCCGCGGCGCTCGGCGCCGAGGTCACCGTCCTGTCGCAGACCACCTCGAAGCAGGAGGACTCGCTCCGCTTCGGCGCGAAGGCCCACTACGCGACGAAGGACGCCGAGACGTTCGAGAAGCTCGCGAACTCGTTCGACCTGATCATCAACACGGTGTCGGCCAAGGTCGACATGGGTGCGTACCTCAACCTGCTCAAGGTCGACGGCACGATGGTCAACGTCGGTGCGCCGTCCGAGCCCCTCGAGGTCCCGGCCTTCGCCCTGATCCCGGGCCGCCGCAGCTGGGCGGGTTCCGCGATCGGCGGCATCCAGGAGACCCAGGAGATGCTCGACTTCTGCGCCGAGCACGGCATCCTGCCGGAGACCGAGCTCATCAGCGCCGACCAGGTGAACGAGGCCTACGAGCGCGTCCTCGCCTCGGACGTCCGCTACCGCTTCGTCATCGACGCCGCGACGCTCGCGTAACGACCTGCGCGCTCGACGTCACGCACGTCGACCCGCCGGTCCACACCGCGAACGGGAGGCCCGTCACCAGCTGGTGGCGGGCCTCCCGTCGTGTGGTCCACGCGTCCGGATCCGCTGTCCCCCGATCCGGCGGTGAACCTGGCTGGGACCTCAACATCTCGCGGGCACGGTCCGCAGAGCGCCGTCCCGGCGCCCGCGCCCCGGGGACGGGTCGCGGACGAGCCGGGATCGAGGAATGGTGGAGCCATGACGAATCCGGAGACCTCGGCGCCCAACGCCATCGTCGCCGTGTCGGGCACCGACACCGGCGGCGCGGTCCAGGACCTCGCCGGGATGTACGCCGGCCGGGCCTGGTACTCCTCCCCCGTCGACCACGACTACTGGTACAAGTACGTCGGAGTCGGCGACGAACGCATGAGCATCCGCCGGTCGCAGATGCACGGGTACCTGCGCGGCGACGTCGCCGTCGAGAACGAGGTCGTCGTGCAGTGGCTCGACGCCGGCCGCGCCCGGGTCGACGTCGGGCGCGAGGAGGTCCGCATGGAGCCCGGCGTCCCGACGCTGTTCCCGATCGAGCGACGCTTCGAGATGGAGTACGAGAACTGGGACCAACGGCTCGTGCACCTGGACCGCGAGCTGGTGCTCGACGTGGCCCGTGAGCAGTACATCGTCGACGGCACGCTCGGCTTCGACCGCTCGACCCCGCCGACCGCGGCCGCCGTGCACGCGTGGCGCGGCTCCGTCGCCGGGGCCGTCCAGTCCCTCCGCACCGCGGGCCGGCAGTCGCTCGCGTGGCACGAGGCGCAGCGCGACGTCGTGCGTTCGCTCTTCGGGCTGTACCGGCTGCAGGCCGAGGTGCAGCCCGAGGGCTACGGCGAGCGCCGCAACACACGCGTCCGCAAGGCCGTCGAGTTCCTGCACGAGCACGCCGGGGAGCCGTTGACCGTGACGGACATCGCCCAGGCAGCGGACCTCAGTGTCCGGGCGCTGCAGGAGTCGTTCCAGCGGACGCTCGACCGCACGCCGATGAACTACCTGCGCGAGGTCCGGCTGCGCCAGGTGCGTGCCGACCTGCTCGCGGCGGAGCCGGGGACCGCGTCGGTGGCGGAGATCGCCTCGCGCTGGGGCTTCTCGCACATGGGGCGGTTCTCGGGCGAGTACCTGCGGCGCTTCGGCGAGTACCCGCGGCGGACCCTCCGCCAGTAGCCGCGACGGCCCGGCGGCGGCGGCTCGGCCGCGCGGCGCCGGCCGCGCTCAGCCGACCTCGTCGCCCGTCGGCAGCGCCGTGCACCAGTCGATCGCCGTGCCGGCCAGGGACGCTTCGAGCGCCCCCGACGTGGCGTCGACGACCGTGACGAGCGCGCCGTCCGCAGAACGGGTCGCCAGGGCGACGAACTGCCCGTTCGGCGAGGGGCAGACCGCGGTCACGCTCGCGTCGTCGGGGATGGTCACCGCCAGCCGGGAGGCCCGTGCCCCGTCCACCCGCACGATGCGGGCCGCCAGGGTGCCGTCCGTACGGGTCGACCCGACCAGTCGCAGGTAGCGCCCCTCGGCGAGCGGGGCGATGCGACCGAGGTACGGCTGGTCGGTGCTCGCCGCCGGTGTGGGCAGCGCGGTGCGTCGGCCGTTCGTCAGGTCCAGCTGCACGATGCCCGTGCCGGTCTCGACGACGGCGGTCGTGCCGGAGCCGACGAAGCCGTGCAGGTAGGTCGCGGACCCGAGCCGCACGGGGGCGTTCCGGCCGCCCATGTCGACGAGCACCAGGTCGTCGGTGCCGGTCCGGACCAGGGCGCTCTCGGTGCGCGGCACGTAGGCCCACTGGGCGACCGACAGCGGGGTCGCGCCGATCGCGGGCTTGCCGTCCGCCCCGACCGGTTCGGGCTGGTGTGTGCCCGTCAGGTCGACGTCGTACAGGCCGACGTCCTCGGACCGGCCGGACGAGGTGTCGGCGTAGACGAACCCGAACGAGGCCCCGTCGTCGGCCGCGTGCAGGGCCTTCGCGGTGCCGACCGGGCTCGGCATCGACAGCCGTTCGACCGGGACCGACGGGTCCTGCACCCCGCCGGCGAGCGGCACGATGTCGATCGCCGAGTGCCCGGACGAGTCGTTCCGGAGCACGACCAGGGAGCGGGCGAGGACCGCGTACTCGGCGATGCCCGCCGCCCGGTAGACGGTGCGGATGCCGGCGGCACCGAGGTCCCGGCGGACGATCCGGTCGGCGCCGCCGTTCCGCCCCGGCACCACGGCGAGGACGTCGGTGCTGCCGGTCCGGATCGTGGTGCGCAACTGCGACGCCGCCGCCTGTCCCGGGGCGCGGACGCCGCGGATGCTCAGCGTGTAGTCGCGGTCGTAGTCGAGCGGGCCGGCGAACTCGACGGCGACGGTGTTGCCGCTCGAGGTGACCGAGAACGCCGCCGCGGGGCTGACCCGGACCGCCGACGCCGGGACGCGCTGCACGGCCTGGTTCGCGGTGAGGATCACGCGCTGCGCGGGCCGGGTGACCAGGTCGCTGGCGTCGTACGACACCGACCGCAGCCGAGGCCCCTGCTGCGACCCGGCGACGGCGGCGAGCGCGGCGACCACGGCCAGCACGACCACGACGGCCGTGAACCGGCGGCGGAAGCGGTGGGTGACCGGACGTCGGGGACGGACGGCGCCGACGTCGGTGTCAGTGTGGGTGTCGGTGTCAGTACTCATACGGGTCCGAGGGCTGGTTGACCCGGGTGACGGTCGCCGCGCGGATCACGAGCCGCGCGTCCGAGGCGGTGTCCGGGTTCGCGGCGAGGGCACCCTCGACCCGGACCCACTGGTTCTCCGTCGGCAGCGTGCCGTCAGTCGTCACGCCGATGCCGACCGGCTGGGCGTCGACCGCGCAGCAGCTGACGACGAAGCGGGTCAGGGTGAACGAGCCGTCCGACGCGGGCACCACGAACCCGGTGAGGGTGAGCTTGCGGCCGACGAGCGCCGTCGTGTCGGTGCTCTGCCGGATGAGCGCTGCCCAGTCCTTCACGCCGTAGCCGGACGTGTCGACCGACTCGCTGCCGAGGAGCGACACCGGTGCCCCGGCGCCCGTCGCGTCGGACAGCGAGGCGGACCCGACGCTCCGCTGCTGCGCGGTCCGGGCGGACAGGGTCGTCGGGGGCAGGACGAGCATCGCGACGACGGTGCCGATCGTGACGAGCGCTGCGACAGAGCCGAGGACGACGTGCAGGAGGCGACCACCGCCTCCCGGCCGGGGTTCCGGGTCCCCGTCGTGGGCGTGGCTGCCGTGGCGGGCGACCACGACGAGTCCGGCGACCGAGGCGGGCACCGCGACGGCGGCGAGCACCAGCGTGAAGACGGCGTAGCGGGGGTTGATGTAGAGGTCGAGGTGGTCGGCGAGGCCCAGCCAGAGGGTGCCGAGGGCGACGGCCAGGACGGACCCGAGCCCGAGCAGGGCACGGCGCACCGCGGTGCGGTCGGCCCGGCTGACGGCTCTCGCCGACCCGTGCTCGTGCTCGTGCTCGTGCTCGACCGGGTGCTGCTCAGACGAAGACATTCATCACCAATCCGACGGTCGCGGCGAACAGGACGCAGACGACCGCGAGCAGCACCAGGAAGCGGGCGCGGAACGTCGTGCGGAGCAGGGCGATCATCTTGACGTCGATGATCGGCCCGATGATCAGGAACGCGGTGATCGAGCCGGGCAGGAACGTCGACGCGAAGGACAGCGCGAAGAAGGCGTCCACGTTCGAGCAGAGCGACACCGTCATCGCCAGCAGCATCATCGCGACGACCGACAGCACCGGGTTCGACCCCACCGCGACCAGGGCACTCCGCGGCACCGCGACCTGGATCGCGGCGGCCAGCCCGGCGCCGACGAACAGGGCCGGCATCATCGTCGCGGTCTCGCCGCCGAAGTGCGACGCGCTCTCGCGCCACTTGTCACGCACCGGCGGGGCGCCGACGGCTGCGCGGCAGCGGGCCTCGAACGCGGGGAGGAGCAGGTCCGCCGGACGGCGGTGCGCGTCGACGATCCAGCCGACCAGGTTCGCGACGACGAAGCCGCCGAGGATCCGGGCGGGCAGGATCCACCCGGACCAGCCGAAGGCCTGCGCGGTGCTGATGATGACGAGCGGGTTGAGGATCGGTGCGGCGACGAGGAACGTGACCGCCTCGGCCGGGGTGAACCCGCGGAGCATGAGGCCGCGGGCGAGCGGGACGTTGCCGCACTCGCAGACCGGGAACAGCATGCCGATGAGCGAGATGACCGCGCGCCGGGGCAGCGGCCGGGTCGGCAGGATGCGCTCGAGGACCCCGTGCGGCACCCAGACCTCGACGACGATCGACAGCACGATGCCCAGGACCACGAAGGGCAGCGACTCGACGACGACGCTGATCGCGAGCGTCAGGAAGTCCTGCACCACGTCGGGCAGGCCGGCAGTCCCGACGGCCGGCGAGAGCACGCGGACAGCGAGGAGCGCCACGACGGCGGCGAGGACCAGACCGGGGCCGGTCAGGCTGCGCGGGCGCGTCGTGACGGGGCGGGCGGGGGTGCTCGTCACCGGGACAGGATAGAGGCCGTCCGGGGCGTCGGCCTGGAGGCTCCTCCCAGGCCCGGTAGACCGCTGCGGCCCCGGCCCTGGTCGGCACTGGCCAGCATTGGCCGGGTCGCCGTGTGTCAGGCCCGAGCGACCCCGTCGACGTGTCGCTCGAGGACGTCGATCGCCCAGTCCCCCGATTCCCCGGGGGCCAGCCGGGCGACGTGCATCGCGAGCCCGTCGAGCAGGGCGTGCAGCCGGCAGGCCTCGTACTCGAGGTCGGCGCCCGGGACCCCGAGCACCTCGAGGACCCGCTCGCACCAGCGACGCATCTCGACGACGACCCGGTCGAGCGTCGGACGGAGCTCGGCGTCCGTCAGTGCGGCGTTGCCGAGGGCCAGGTAGACGTCGAGCTCGACCACGCGCTCGTCGTCGAGGGGCAGCAGTTCGACCAGGACCGCCCGCGCCCACTGCCGTGTCGGCAGGTCTGCGGGGATGGCCTCGATGCGCTCCCGGGTCCGGTCGAACACCGAGGCGATGGCGTGTTCACGGACGCTCGCCTGGGTCGGGAAGGCGTAGCGGACGGTGCTCGGGGGCAGCCCGGCCTCGGCGGCGACGTTCCGGACGGACAGGGCACCGAGGCCGTCGCGGGCGAGGACCTGACAGGCCGCCGCGGACACGGTACGGCGGCGTTCCTCGAGGTCGATGCTGCGCGCCATCCGGCAATTGTCGCACGGTCGTACGAGTTCATGCTAGAACTGGTCTCCGTGAAGTCGCACAGTCGTACGACTTCGGATCGGAGGAACACCATGGCATGGGTCATCCTGGTGCTGTCCGGCGTGCTCGAAGCCGTCTGGGCCACCGCACTCGGAGCGTCGAACGGGTTCAAGCGGGTGGTGCCGACGATCGTCTTCGTCGCCGGCATGGCCTTGAGCATGGTCGGGCTCGCGTTCGCGATGCAGGAGATCCCGGTCGGCACCGCCTACGCCGTCTGGGTCGGGATCGGTGCCTCGTTGACCGTCGTCGTCGCGGTCCTGCGGCGGCAGGAGGCCGCGTCCCTCGCCCGCCTCGGCCTGGTCCTCGGGCTGGTCGCGTGCGTCGTCGGCCTCAAGGTGGTCAGCTGATGGCCTGGGTCGTGCTGTTCGTCAGCGCCGCGTTCGAGACCGTCTGGGCCACCGCCCTCGGGGCCAGCGACGGGTTCACCCGCCCGGGGCCGACACTCGTGTTCGCCGTCACCATCGTGCTGAGCCTCGGCGCGTTCGGGTACGTGCTCAAGCACATCCCGATCAGCACCGCCTACGCCGTCTGGACCGGCACCGGCGCCGCACTCACCGTGCTCTGGGGCATGGCGACGGGGGCGGAGCCGGTCACGCTCCTCCGTCTGCTGTTCATCGCGGGCATCGTCGGCTGCGTCGTCGGCCTGAAGCTGGTGCCCGCGCGCCCGGCGGCCCCGCGCGCCCCGCGCGCCGCTGGCCGAGGCTCGGCACGGCGGACACATTCGCCCGACCGCGAGACGGATCCCGTCCGTCAGGGGGTCACGCGGCCGGTCAGACCGACGCGCCGGTCCACTCGTCGACCGCGGCCACGTGGTCGACACCGGCCGTGCCGGCCGCGTGCGCGGCGGCGACGCGCTCCAGGTGCGTCGGCGGGTTCGACGGCACGTGCGCGGGCCGGTCGGACTCGTTGATGCGGCGGAGCTCCGGCACGATGTCCTCGGCCAGGATGTCGATCTGCTCCAGGACCGTCTTGAGGGGCAGTCCCGCGTGGTCGATGAGGAACAGCTGGCGCTGGTAGTGCCCGACGTGGTCCTTCATCGCGGCGTAGCGGTCGATGACCTGCTGCGGCGACCCGACGGTGAGCGGGGTCTGGGTGGTGAAGTCCTCCATCGACGGGCCGTGGCCGTAGACCGGGGCGTTGTCGAAGTACGGACGGAACTCGTCGACGGCGTCCTGCGAGTTCTTCCGCGCGAAGAACTGCCCGCCCAGGCCGACGATCGCCTGGTCGCCGCGTCCGTGGCCGTGGTGCTCGTAGCGCTGCCGGTAGAGGCCGACCATCTGCTCGGTGTGCTGGATCGGCCAGAAGATGTTGTTGTGGAAGAAGCCGTCGCCGTAGTACGCGGCCTGCTCGGCGATCTCGGGCGTGCGGATCGAGCCGTGCCAAACGAACGGGGCGACGCCGTCGAGGGGGCGCGGGGTCGAGGTGAAGCCCTGCAACGGCGTGCGGAACTGCCCCTGCCAGTTGACGACCTCGTTCTCCCAGAGCTGGCGGATCAGCGCGTAGTTCTCGACCGCCAGGTTCAGGCCCTGCCGGATGTCCTTGCCGAACCACGGGTAGACCGGGCCGGTGTTGCCGCGGCCCATCATCAGGTCCATGCGTCCGTCGGAGATGACCTGGAGCATCGCGTACTCCTCGGCGATCCGCACCGGGTCGTTCGTGGTGACCAGGGTCGTCGATGTCGAGAGGGTGATGTCCCTCGTGACGCCGGCCAGGTAGCCGAGCATCGTGGTCGGGCTCGAGGCGACGAACGGCGGGTTGTGGTGCTCGCCGGTGGCGAAGACGTCGAGGCCGGCCTGGTCGGCGTGCTGCGCGATCGTCAGGATGTCCCGGACGCGCTGGGTGTCGTCCGGCGTGGTCCCGGTGGTGGGGTCGGTCGTGACGTCACTGACCGTGAAGATCCCGAACTGCATGATGTGCCGCCTCGTCTGTCGCTGGCTCGTTCCGGTTCCATGCGTTTGCATCGAACTGACGAGTACAACGTAGCGCAGGCCGGGGCATTCCCGCCACCGGTGCTGTCGTCGCTGCGGCCGCTGCTGCTGTCGTCGCTGGCGCTGCCGTCGCTGGCGGCCGCTGCTGCCGCGGTCGTCGTTGCGGTCAGATGCGGACGGGAGGCGCGTCCGCGCTGGTCGTCGGCGGTACGTGGTGCATGCCGTCGGCCAGCCAGACCGCGGTGATCACGCCGAGGACGCTGGCGGACGACGCCAGCCGACCGGCCAGGAGCATCGCACCGTGGTCGCCGTCCCCGAGGGTGCCGACCAGGAGCGCGACGACACCGACGAGCAGCGCCGCGCCCACGGCGACGAGCAGCAGCACCGTCACCAGCCGCCGCGGTCCCCGGCGTCCGTCGCGGTCGCCCCGGACCCCGCGGTCCACCTGCGGCCCCAGCGCCCGGACCAAGCCGAGCCAGAACAGTGCGACCGCGCAGGCGCCGATGATGTCGCTCACCCGGTGCCAGCCGTAGACGACGGTCTGGTTGGCGACGAACACCGCGTAGACAGCGCCCACGAGCAGCACCAGGGGGCGGAACCGACGGGGTGTGACCATCAGCACGGCGAACAGTGCCGCGAGGGCGATCGTCGCGTGTCCGGACGGGAACGAGTTCGGCGTCGTCGACTGGGCGATCTCCGGGCGCTCGGCGATACGCTTGAGCAACGTCGAGGTGGCCGCGGACGCCAGCACCACGAAACCCGCTCCGAGCCCCACGGCGAGCCGCCTGCGTGCGAACGCGACGGCGGCGATCACGACGACCAACAGCAGGATCACCGGCACCGAGATGACGTTGAGGGCGGTGTCCGACCCGAACAGGTCGGACTCGCGGACACCGCCGAGCGCGGCGTCCTCCACCCGCTGCCCCAACGGCGTCAACACGGCGACCGCGTAGACGGAAGGCACGATCACGAACCCCAGAGCCGCGAGCAGAGCCCACCGGAGCCTCCGGGAGACGCTCGGTCCACGCCCCTCGTCGAAGGACTCGGGAGCGGTGCGCGCCGGCGTCCGCGTCACGGGCATCGTCCTCCTCGGGGTCATGGTGGTCGGCCTCGTCATCCGTCTGCTGAGCGGGAAGCGATTCGGTCGCTCGGGGTCCGACACGATACCGTTGGGCGACTCGTCGGGAGCTGGGAACGCGGGCCTCCGCAGCAAGGCCACGGCCGTCCTGCAGCAGGTCTCCGGACAGCGTGACACAGGTCGGTCGAGCACCGGGACACGTGCCGCCGGTGGTGTGCGTGACCAGCGCGACGGCGGGCAGTCGTACAGCGCGATCGTCGCGCAGGAAGAGGAGACCCAAGTGGCCGTCAAGGAACCGAGCATCACCGCCTCGCCGAACCGCGCACTGGCGATGACCGCCGGCACGCTCTTCGCGATCTGGGGCATCCTGGGCTTCTTCTTCGCCCAGGACGGCGGCGGCGCGTTCTTCAGCCGCTCCGGTGGGTTCCTCTGGAACTCGTTCGGGCTGAACCCGGCGCTCTGCGGGCTGTGGACCATCCTCGCCGCGGCGTTCTTCATCGTGGGCCTCGGCAACACGATCGGGTCCCGCGCGGTGAACCTGGTGATCGGTGTCGTCCTGCTCGTGCTCGCCGTCTACGGGTTCGTGTTCTCGAACACCTCGGCGAACGTCTTCGCGCTGAACACCACTGACAACGTCTTCCACGCCATCGTCGCCGTCGTCCTGCTGCTCACCGCACTGAGCGCCGACAAGGAGAACCTCCGCGCACTGCGGGCAGCGGGCGCACGCGCCTGACCTGCTCCCCCTCGACGCCCGTCTGCCGCTCCGGCAGGCGGGCGTCGTCGTGCGTGCGGGGGGGGCGGTGCGTGCGGTGCGTAGCGGGGGGGCACTACCCGCCGCTCGCCGGCCCGCCGAAGTCGCACAACCCGCCGCCGGCCCGACGCCGAAGTCGCACGAACGGCCGCCGACCGCCCGCCCACGCGGCACTTCGTGCGACCTCGACAGACACGAGCGGCACGTCGTGCGACCCGGGGCGACGAGCACCGGACCGTCTCCCCCCCTCGCCGAAGTCGCACGACCGGCCGCCGGGCCACCGCCGAGGTCGCACGAACGGCCGCCGGCCGCCCGCCCAGCCGGCACATCGTGCGACCTCGACGGACACGAGCGGCACGTCGTGCGACCTCGGCAGGAGCAGGAGGGGTCGGTCGAGCGACGGCGGTCTGCGTCGGCGTCAGGCCTCGGGCTCGTCCGGGGCGTCGGCCGCGGGCTTCGGGGCCTCGAGCTGGGTCGCGACGACCCGGGGTGACTCGGACATGAAGCGGCGCACGTCGAGGTCCACGATGATGTCCGCTGGCCGCAACGGGCGCGTCAGGTACAGCCCGTCGAGGGACGTCAGCCGCGACAGCGCCACGTAGGTCTGCCCTGCACTGAACACCCGGTTGCCGAGGTCGACGACCGCACGGTCGTAGGTGCTGCCCTGCGACTTGTGGATCGTGACCGCCCAGGCCAGACGCAGGGGGAACTGCTGGAACTCCCCCACGGTGTCCTTCTTGAGTTCCTTCTTGTCCGGGTCGTAGGAGTACTTGAACTTCTCCCACACCGACGGCTGGACCTCGAAGTCCTCGCCGTCGACGCTGACCCACACGGTGTCGCGGATGCTCCGGACGATGCCGAGCGTGCCGTTCACCCAGCGCTGGTCCGGGTCGTTGCGCAGGAACATCACGTGCGCGCCGGGCTTCAGCTCGAGGGCCTCGTCCGCCGGGTAGTTCCGCCCGCCGAAGTCGCCGTTGACGTCGGCCTTGGCGGTCTTGAGCTTGCCCGGCAACCGTTCGAGCGCGGCCTTGTTGATGCGCGAGACGCTGTCGTTCCGGGTGGCGAGGGTGATCGCGTCGTCGGGCGCAGGTCTGGCCCCCGCCTCGTTGAGCTGCTGCGCCACGTCGGCGGTGACCCGACCGTGGCGGACGGCCGTGAGCATGGCGGCGAACGCGTCGTCCCGCTGCCGGTGCACGGTGGCGAGCTCGATGATGTGCAGCTGGGCCTCGAGCCACACCTTGGCGTCGAAGAACCACATGGACCGGTAGTGGTCGGTGAAGTACGCCCGCTCGTCACCGTCGCCCGGCACCGGGGGCAGCTGGTAAGGGTCGCCGAACATCACGACCTGCACGCCGCCGAACGGTTCGAACTGCCGCCCGCGGGCCTTGCGCAGCGAACGGTCCATCGCGTCGAGCAGGTCGGCGTTGACCATCGACACCTCGTCGATGACCAGGGTGTCGATGGTGTTGAGGAGCTTCCGGGTGTCCGGCCCCTGCCGCAGTTCGGCGTCCGCGATGAGGCCGATCGGCAGCCGGAACAGCGAGTGGATCGTCTGTCCGCCCACGTTCAACGCGGCGACGCCGGTCGGGGCGCAGATGACGACCTGCTTCTCGGTGTTCCAGGACAGGTGGTTGAGCAGCGTGGACTTGCCGGTGCCGGCGCGTCCGGTGATGAAGACGTGGTCGCGCGTCGACTCGATGTACTCGAAGACCGCCCGCTGTTCAGCGGAGAGCTCGACGCTCACCGGGCGCTCGATCCGGCGCTGACACCGCTCGCGATGCCGTCTTCGCCGACCGTCGCCCCGCTGCCGGCCGGGAGGCCCGTGGCAGCACTCCGCAGCCGCACGAGACCGACGGCGACGACCGCGACGACGACGAGCACGCCCGCGACGATCAGCACTGTGCCCGCGCGAGCCTGGTCGACCAGGGGATCCGGGCCCCACGTGCGGCCCATCGCTCCGAACCAGGACGCCTGCAGCAGCCCGAGCGGTCCCTGCATCGCGATCCCGAGCGAGACGGTGCCCGCGGCGACGACGACCGCACCCACGGCACGCACCAGGAACGCCGCGGTCGACGGACGGCGGGCGCCGAGGGCGATCGGGGTGAACAGTGTCGGCAGCGCCAGCAGGCCGACGAGCAGGAAGACGAGGTCGACCACCGTGCGACCCATCGCGTCGCTGACGGACCAGCGCAGCACGTCGGTGGCGTACAGCCCCCACCAGAGCCCTGCGAGCAGCAGGAACGCAGGGAACGGCTGGACCAGGTACCGCACGACGGCGTTGTCGACGAAGACCGTGGTCCACTCGGCGACCCCGGCGCTGTCGTCCGTGCGCCGGTGCACCGCGGCCCGGATGAGCTGCACGGGCGCCGCAGCCCACACCAGCGCCGGGACGACGAGCCCGAGCAGCACGTGCGCGCCGACGTTCGCGGACACCAGGTACCGGTCGTAGGTGTGCAACGAGCCCGAGGTCGCGACGACGAGCGCCACGATCCCGACGCCGGCGGCCACCGAGCGACGGACCGGCCAGGACCGCCCCTGTCGGGCCAGGCGCACGACCCCGGCGGCGTAGGCGGCGACCAGCAGCACGGCGGCCATCAGCCAGAAGAGGTCGATGTTCCAGTTCGTCAGCCAGCCCCAGGAACCCGGGGCGGCCGGCAGCGAGTCGTCGGTGAGGACCTCGGCCGGCGTCGGGTCACTGGTCTTGCTCAGCGCCAGCTGTCCGGCGGGGGTCGCGGTGCGGCCGAGTGCAGCGGCGAAGCCCGAGGCGACGCCCATCACGGCGAGCTCGACGACGATGAGCGTCCAGAACGGACGGGCCTTCGCGGGCGCCGCGGTCAGGGCGGAGATGACGCGCTTCCGGTGTACGGCACCGATGACGCCCATCGCGACGATCGCCCCGACCTTGACGAGCACGAGCACCCCGTAGGGGCTGCCGAGTTCCGCCCACGCACCGATCCGGATCTGCGCCGACACCACTCCAGAGACACTGACGAGCACGAAGCAACCCAGCGCGATGCTCGAGTACCGACCGACGACGGCGGCCAGGCGGGCCCCGGGGACGACGTCGCGGATGAGGACGAGCATCACCAGTCCGCCCACCCAGAGCGCGGCGCCGACCAGGTGCAGCCCGAGCGCGGTGACGGCGGCGTCGTGGCTGGCGGTACCGGCTGCGTGGCCCTGCTGCGTCAACGGCACGAGGCCGATCAGCGCGACGCCGGTCGTCAGCGCGACCATGCCGCGGGAGCGCACCGCGAAGCAGAGGACCGTGACCGCCGCGGCGACGAGCACGGTGGTGAGCCAGGCGAGCCCGAGGTCCGTGCCGGTGAGGAAGACGCCCATCGACTGCCCGAACTTGGCGTCCAGGCTGACCGCCCCGCCGGCGACGCTGAGGTACGTGAAGAAGGTCGTGACCGCCGAGGTCACCGTCCAGACACCGGCAGCGGCCGCGGCGACGTCGATCGCACGGTCCCATTCCGGCGCGGTGCGGGAGAGCCCGATCGTCGCGAGGGCGAGCCCACCGATGGCGGCTGCGGCGGACAGGTCGACGAGCATCCGCGCGATGGGGAGCCCGAAGCGGACGACGGCACCGGGGTCCGCGATCAGCGCGGCGTCGGCACCACCGCCGACGACGAGCGCCACGAGCAGGGACACGAACGCCGCGAGCAGCAGGACGCCGGGGCCGGCGATGCGCGCGATGCGGTTCACCCGTCAAGCCTAGGCGCTGGCAAGCGCGCCACCGCAACCGCGCGGGCCGACCTGTGGACAGCGCACGGGCCTCCCGGGAACGACGGAAGGGACGGCGCGGACGCCGTCCCTTCCGTGGAGCTGAGCGGTCTTACTTGACCGACGCCTTGAGCTTGCTGCCGGCGCTGACCTTGACCGAGTCGCTCGCGGCGATCTCGATGGCCTCACCCGTCTGCGGGTTGCGGCCGGTACGCGCGGCACGGTGGGTCTTCTCGAAGGCGATCCAGCCCGGGATCGTGACCTTGGTGTCGTCCGCGACGGACTTGCCGACGACGGCGAAGAGCGCGTCGACGACGCCGTTGACGGTGGCCTGGCTCTGGCCGGACTCGGCGGCGACGGCAGCGACGAGCTCGGTGCGGTTCAGTGACTTGTCAGCCATTGGATGTCCTCCTCGGACTTCTTGCGTATGGGTCGGACGCGGAACGTCCGGATGCTGCGGGACGGTTGCCCCGAGCGTGGGCCCGACCGGACCGAGGGCCCGGGGAACCGCTGATGAACCTACCAGCCGGTTCCGGGGTTTCCGGTCGACTCGCCCGGTTTTCCGGGCCTCCCGAGGGACAGGAGTGGCTGATGTGGCGGATGTGACGACCGTGGTGCTACCCGGAGTCGGCGGATGACGTCCCCCGGACAACGACGACGCCCCCACGACCTCGAGAGGTCGCGGGGGCGTCGGGGGGACTGGTGCTTACCAGGAGCTCTTCGTGATGCCGGGGAGCTCGCCACGGTGGGCCATGTCGCGGAAGCGGACACGGCTGATGCCGAACTCACCGAGGTGGCCACGGGGGCGACCGTCGATGGCGTCACGGTTGCGGTAGCGGACCGGCGACGCGTCGCGGGGCAGCTTCTGCAGGCCGACGCGGGCCGCTTCGCGGGACTCGTCAGTGCCGTTCGGGTCGACGAGGGCCTTCTTCAGCTCGAGGCGACGCTCGGCGTAGCGCTCGATGATGACGGCGCGCTGGTTGTTCTTCGCGATCTTGCTCTTCTTCGCCATGGCCTAGCGCTCCTCACGGAAGTCGACGTGCTTGCGGACCACCGGGTCGTACTTCTTCAGCACGAGACGGTCGGGGTTGTTCCGGCGGTTCTTCTTGGTCACGTAGGTGAACCCAGTGCCCGCAGTGGAACGGAGCTTGATGATCGGACGGATGTCCTGACCGCGCTTCGCCATCAGATCTTCTCCCCACGGGCGAGGATGCCCGCCACGACGGACTCGATACCGCGAGCATCGATCACCTTGATGCCCTTGGCGCTGACGTTGAGCGTCACGTTACGACGCAGCGACGGCACGTAGTAGGTCTTCTTCTGCACGTTCGGGTCGAAGCGACGCTTCGTCCGACGGTGCGAGTGCGAGATGTTGTGACCGAAGCCGGGAACGGCGCCGGTCACCTGGCACACTGCAGCCATGGTTTCCTCCTGATGAATACCGTGCAGCCGATCGGCTGCACCCAAGGTCACTTGCCTGGTGCACACGCGCTGGACAGTCGGCACCAGACGGATCGTCTGGGCGAGGAGCCCGGCGAGGGGGTGTGCGCACCGCCCAGACCGGCGGCGGTCCGGATCGACGAGGTCGACCTGGGTCAGCACATCCGGGCCAGGAGGCTCGGATCCGGTACCACGCGACCGCGGCGTTCGCGACGGTCGGAGGGCAGAACAACGGGTACTCCGCGCAGGCGCGGAGAACCAGCGGCCCACATTACGCGACGGCCGGGCGCGTCGCAAGCCGGGCCTCCCGACCGGGCGAGGCGCCGGAGGACGCGAGCCGGCAGCCGCGAGCCAGGAGCCGGGAGCGATGCCGGCGCTTCAGACCCCGTCGGTCGGGCGGGGCGCCAGCGCCTGCACGATCATCGCACCGAGCTCCTGCGGCGCCGTGAACATCGGCCAGTGCCCGGTGTGCAGCCCGACGATCTCGAGCTCCTCGGTCGCCACGAGCTCGGCGGCCCACACCTGGTGATCCGCGACCATGCCGGCCAGTTCGTCCGGAGCGATCTCGCACGTGATGACGGTCGCCGGGATCCGGTGCCGCGCGGGGTCGGCGTAGTGGAACCGGTCCGAGGTGACCCGCGCGGGTTCGGGGACCGCCCGCCGCTCGACGTCGGCGCGGATCTCCGGGGTCATGCCGCGGAGGGTCGCCGCCTCCCAGATGTCCCACGGCGGTAGCGGCACCTGTCCGTCGACCACCGGCAGTTCGTCGTTGACGCAGCCGCCGTCCGGTCCGGGGAAGGTGTCGGCGTAGACCAGGTGCCGGACCCGGTCCGGCCGCTGGTCGGCGGCCATGTACGCGATCGGACCAGCGCCGGAGTGGCCGACGAGCACGACGGGTTCCGGGGCGGAGTCGACCCGGGCGACCAGGTCGGCGACCTGCTCGTCGAGCGTCGACCCACGGCGGGTGACGGCGTCGACGGTGTGCCCCGCCGCTCGGAGGACCGGGACGACGTCGTCCCACGCGCTCGCGTCGAGCCAGAACCCGGGGACCAGGATCACGTGCATGTCGCGGAGACTACGCGCCACCTCGGACAGCGGCACGGGCGGTGCACTCGGCGCATTCGCCGAACACGTCGACGACGTGGCTGGCGTTCGAGAACCCGTTCGCGGCGGCGGTGGCGCGCGCCCACTCCTCGACCGGGTCGGCCTGGATCTCGACGGTCCGACCGCAGACGCGGCAGATCAGGTGGTGGTGGTGCTTGTCGGTGGTGCAGGCCCGGTAGAGGGACTCGCCGTCCTGCTGCAGCGAGTCGGCGTCGCCCTCGGTCGCCAGGTCGGAGAGCGCCCGGTAGACGGTCGCCAGGCCGATGGTGGAGCCGCCGTCCCGCAGGTGCGCGTGCAGCGACTGCGCGCTGACGAACCCCTCGGTCTCCGAGAGGGCCCCGCGCACCGCTTCGCGCTGCCAGGTGTTGCGTCGTGGCTTCTGGACGGCGTTCATGCTGCGACTCCTTGCTTCGGTGCGGTCGGGAGGCTCGTCCCGCCGTCGACGTGCTGCTCCCGCGCCGACACGCGGTCGCGTCCACGGCGCTCCTTCCGGGCGCCGAGCACCCGGCAGACGACCCAGATGAGGAACGAGATGGTGGTGACGTACGGGCTGATGGGCAGGCCGCCGCCGAGGGCCAGGAGGATCCCGCCGACGACCGAGGTCACGGCGAAGACGACGGAGAGCACCGGCACGAGGACCGGGTTCACGGTCACCCGCAGTGCGGCGGCGGCCGGGGTCACGAGCAGCGAGAGCACCAGCAGCGCTCCGACGATCTGCACCGACACCGCGGTGGCCAGTCCGAGCGCGAGCATGAACACCAGCCCGAGCGTCCGGACCGGGATGCCCGCGGCCGCGGCGACGTCGGGGTCCACCGAGGCGAACATCAGCGGACGCCAGATGACCACGAGGATGAGGACCACGACCGCGGCGATCGCGACGAGCATGCCGAGCTGCGGGTTGTCGACCGAGACGATCTGGCCGGTGAGCAGTCCGAACTTGTTCGCCGCCCGGCCCTTGTAGAGCGCCAGGCAGAGGATGCCGAGGCCCAGCCCGAACGGCATGAGCACGGCGATGATCGAGTTCCGGTCGCGGGCCCGGCTGCCGAGCAGGCCGATGAGCAGCGCCGCGACCAGGGACCCGACGACCGACCCGCTGACGACGTTGACGCCGAGGAGCAGCGACGCACTGGCCCCGGCGAACGACAGCTCGCTGATGCCGTGCACGGCGAACGGCATGTTCCGGGCGACGACGAACGGCCCGATCAGGCCGCCGACGACGCCGAGCACCGCCCCCGCGATGATCGAGTTGCGGACCAGGACGAGCAGCTCGCCGTAGTCCTGGAACGAGAAGACGGTCGACCAGATGTCCATCAGATCCGTCCTTCGTCCGGGGTGGTGGTGTGCGGACCGGGCTCGCAGTGGTGGTGCCCGTCGCCCGCGGTGTCGTGGGCGTCGCTCGCACCGACGATGACGATGCGGCCCATGGTCCGGACGACGTCGACGGGCGTGCCGTACAGGTCACTGAGGACGTCGGCGCGCAGGACCTCGTCGGGGGCGCCGATCCGGAAGCGTCCGCCGGCGATGTAGAGGACCCGGTCGACGACGTCGAGGATCGGGTTCACGTCGTGGGTGACGAAGAGCACCGCGGCGCCCTGCTGTCGACGCTGCCGGTCGATCAGCTCGGTCACGCCGCGCTGGTGCCGGAGGTCGAGCGAGATGAGGGGTTCGTCGCAGAGCAGCAGAGCGGGGTCGGCGGCGATGGCCTGTCCGACGCGGGTGCGCTGCTGCTCGCCGCCGGAGAGCTCGGCGACCGGGGCGTCGGCGAACGCGGTGGCGCCGACCTCGTCGACGATCCGGTCGATGCGCTCGCGTTCGGCACGGCGTTCCGGTCGGATGCCCCAGCGGTGCCCGGTGACGCCCTGCGCGATCATGTCGCGGGCGCGCAACGGGGTACCTGAGTCCATCAGCCGCTGCTGCGGGATGTAGCCGATCCTCCGGTGACCGCGACGGACCGGACGGCCGAGGAACGACATCGACCCGCTCGTCAGGCGCTGCTGGCCGAGGACGGTGCGGAGCAGCGAGGTCTTGCCGGCGCCGTTCGGCCCGAGCACGGCGACGAACTCGCCGGGCTGGACGTCGAGGTCGAGCCCGTCCCAGAGCCGACGGCTGCCGTAGGCGAGCCCGGCGTCCCGGAGCGCGAGCACGGCGGAGCCGCCACTGCGCTCGGCAGTGGCGGCTCGGTCCGGATCCTGGAGGGTCGTCGTCACTGCTTCAGTGCCGCCGTCACTGCGTCGATGTTCGCCTGCTGCCACGAGACGTAATCCTCCCCCTTCGGGAGCGTCTCCGTGACACCGACCACCGGGATGCCCGCCTTCTCGGCGGCCTTCTGGACCTGCTCGGTCTCGGCGCTGGAGGTCTGCTCGTTGACGGCCAGCAGCTTCGCCTCGCCGCTCGTGAAGAGCTTGAGGGTGTCGTTGAGTGCGGCCGGCGGCACGTCGTCGCCCTCCTCGATCGCCTCGGAGAAGGCCTCCGGCGTCACGTTGTCGAGGCCCATGGCGTCGAAGAGGTACCCGGGCACGGGCTCGGTGTACGCCACCTTCTCGCCGTCGACGGTCTTCTCGACCGAGGCGACCTGGGACTCGAGCTCCTGGAGCTTGCCGGTGAGGGTCTTCGCGTTCGCCTGGAAGGTGCTGGCGTCCGCGCTGTCGAGCTTGCTGAGCCGCTCGGAGACGTCCGCGACGAGCTTCACCATCGTCGGGTAGCTGTAGAACACGTGCTCGTTGAACTCGGTGTCGCCGGACTTCTGCAGGCCGGAGAGCTGCACGACGTTGATCGTCGGCGCCTTCGTGTCGGCAGCCTTGGACAGCGTCGTCATGAAGTCGTCGTAGCCGCCACCGTTCTCGATGAGCAGGTCGGCCTTGGAGACCGCGAGCTGCGTCTTCGCGCTCGACTCGAACGAGTGCGGGTCCTGCGACGGGTCCTCGAGGATGCTCGTGACGTCGACGTGGTCGCCGCCGATGCGCTCGACGATCGAGCCGTAGACGTTGGTCGATGCCACGACGCGGACCTTGCCGTCTCCGGAGTCGGACGAGGCGGGTGAGGTCGCGCACCCGGTCAGGGCGAGCGCGGCGGCGCCGACGACGAGCGGCAGGGCGAGGAGGCGGGGGTGCATGGTGACGACGCTAGCGCCACATGAGAACGATTGTCAAAACCGTTACCGACGGGACGACGGGAGGCCCGGTGCCAGCTGGCACCGGGCCTCCCGTCGTGCGTCCGGTCGCGTCGCGACGTGACTACGCCTTGGTGAGGTCGTCGACCGAGGCCGAGGCGATCTCGTCCTCCGGCTCGCGACCCGGCGTCCGCAGGTTCCACTTCTTGATGACGAAACTGAAGAGGAAGTAGTAGACCGCCGCGTACGCCAGGCCGATCGGGATGAGCCAGATCGCCCCCTTCGCCTTGCCGAAGTTCAGCACGTAGTCGATCGCGCCGGCCGAGAACGAGAAGCCGTCGTGGATGCCGAGCGCGTTCACCAGGGCCAGCGAGGTACCGGTGAGCACGGCGTGGATCACGTAGAGCGGCCAGGCCACGAACATGAACGAGTACTCGAGCGGCTCGGTGATGCCGGTGACGAAGGACGTCAGCGCGGCGGAGAGCATGATGCCACCGACGAGCTTGCGCTGCGAGGGGCGGGCGTTGCGCCAGATCGCCAGGGCACCGGCGGGCAGGGCGAACATCATGATCGGGAAGAAGCCGGTCTGGAAGATGCCGGCAGTGGGGTCGCCCGCCAGGAAGCGCGGGATGTCACCGGCGACGACACCGTTCGGGCCGTTGAAGCTGCCGAGCTGGAACCACGGGAAGAAGTTGAGCAGCTGGTGCAGGCCGACCGGGATGAGCATGCGGTTCGCGAACCCGAAGATCCCGCCACCGACGACCGGCTGCGACGTGACCTGCTCGCCGACCCAGGTCAGGCCGATGTCGAAGTAGCGGTAGACGAAGGACATCAGCACGGCGATGACCAGGCCGGCCGCCGCGGTGAGGATCGGCACCAGGCGGCGACCCGAGAAGAACCCGAGGAAGTCGGGCATCTTCGTGCGGTGGAACTTCTGCCAGAGCCCGGCGGCGACGAGGCCCATCACGATGCCGCCGAGGACGCCGAAGTTGATCGTCGCCTGGTCGCCGTTCGCGTCCTTCACGCCCGCCAGGACGATCGGCGACATGGTCTTGAAGACCTCGTACATGACCATGTAGCCGACGACCGCGGCCAGTGCCGTCGTGCCGTCCGACTTCTTGGCCCAGCCGATGGCGATGCCGACGGCGAAGAGCAGCGGCAGCCAGGTGAAGATCGCGTTGCCGGCGGAGCCGATGACGCTCGCACCGGTCTCGAAGCCCGGGATCGCACCGAGCAGGTCGGGCTGCCCGATCCGGTTGAGGATGCCCGCGGCCGGCATGACCGCGATCGGGAGCAGCAGGCTCCGGCCCAGCCGTTGGGCGTTCGCGAAGAAGCGGGACTGCTTCTTCGGCGTCTTCTTCTCCGGCACGTCCGTGGTGGCAGCGGTGCTCATCGGAGTTCCTCTCGTCATCGGGTGGAGCTGTTCGGGGTGAGTTGAGTCGCGTGGACGGCGCAGGTACCCTCGGCAGTGTCGCCAGGTCCGGTCCTGTCCGGTCATGACCAGTTCGTAGTGTCGATGACCGTGGACTGCATGTCAACCTGTGAGCGAACCCGTAACGAGGAGGAAACAGATGGCTGACATCAAGGCTGCCGACATCATCGCCGCACTCGGCGGAACCGACAACATCGACGAGGTCGAGGGCTGCATCACGCGCCTCCGCGTCGAGGTCGAGGACGGCGACCTCGTCGACAAGGACGCCCTCAAGGCCGCCGGCGCGCAGGCCGTCGTCGGTGGCGGCACCGGCTGGCAGGTCATCGTCGGCCCCATCGCCGACAACCTGGCGCAGGACATCCAGGACGAACTGTGACGGTCGTCCGCACGCCGTTCGCCGGGCCGGTCGTCGGGCTCTCGGACGTGCCGGACCCGGTGTTCGCCGAGCAGCTCGTCGGTGCGGGCGTCGCCGTCGACCCGACCGGCACCACCGGTGAGGTCACCGCGGTCGCCCCGGTCGACGGCACCATCGTCAAGCTGCACCCGCACGCGTTCGCCCTGCAGGGTGCCGCGGGCACCGACGTCCTGGTGCACGTCGGCATCGACACCGTGAAGCTCAAGGGCGAGGGGTTCACGCTCCTGGCGAAGGAGGGCGACATCGTCACCGCGGGCGACCCCGTCGTGCGGTTCAGCCCGGCGGCCATCACCGCTGCGGGCTACTCCCCCGTCGTCCCCGTCGTCGTGCTCGGCTCGACGCCGGACTCGGTCCCCCAGGACACCGTCGGCACCACCGTCGCCGAGGGTGACGCGCTCTTCGAGGTCTGAACGACCGACCAGCACGACGACCGGACGGGCCGGGAGCGAGCAGCTGCTCGCTCCCGGCCCGTCCGTCGTCAGACCCGTGCAGGGCGGGCAGCCGTGACCTCCATCTGCACCCGGTAGCGGTCCGAGCGGTACCAGCTGCGGGCGTGCTCGACCGCGCGCGGCCCGGAGTACGACACCCGGTCGAACTCGAGCAGCGGCGCCCCGGTCTTCGTGCCGAGCAGCGTCGCGACGTCGTCGGTGGCCGGGTTGGCGGCCACGGTCTGCTGCGCCCGGTCGATCGGGTGCCCGTAGACCTGGTCGGCGATCGAGTACATCGAGCCGGACAGGTCGTGGTCGAGCATGCCGGGGAACACGTCCGCGGCGAGCCAGGCGTCGTCGACGGACACCGGGGCACCGTCGGCCATCCGCAGGCGCTTGAGGTGCAGTGCGGTCTCGCCGTCCCCGAGGTGCAGGGCGGCGACCGTCGCGGCGGGCGGGACCCGTTCCTCCCGGACGAGCACGACCGTCGTCGGCACGTGCCCCATCGCGCGCATCTCCTCGGTGAACGAGGCCAGGTGCAGGGTCGACTGCATCGGACGGTTCGCGACGAAGGTGCCCTTGCCGCGGACGCGCTCGAGGTGACCCTCGTTGACCAGCTGGCCCAGGGCCTCCCGCACGGTGATGCGTGAGACGCCGTACTCGGCGATGAGCTGCCGCTCCGAGGGGATCGCGGCCCCCGGCGCCAGGCGGGTGGTGATCTGGTCGAGCAGGATCCGCCGCAGCTGCTGATGCTTCGGTTCAGCACCCTCGGTGATGCGGCTCGGCAAGCGGACTCCTCGTGTGGATCAGGTGGTCCTGTGCGGACATGACCAGTTCACCCACAGTACCGGCCGGGCCCGCGCGTGCAACCGCCCCGCGGGAGACCTGCAGCCGGCGGGTCAGGCGTTGGCGACGAGCCAGTCCAGCTGCGCCGGGGTCAGCGTCCGGTCGCTCCACGCCTGGCACTCGACACCCTCGGGCGCCGTGGTCCGGGTCGGTCCCTGCCAGACCTGCGTGAGGCCCGCCCGGGCGAGCACGCGTGCCGAGGCCGGGTTGTTCGTCAGCACCCGCGCGGTGACCGGCACGTCCGGCAGCAGGGCGTGGGCGGTGTCAACCGCGGCCCGGGCGACCTCGGTCGCGTAGCCGTGCCCGTGGTGCTCCGGAGCCAGGCGGTAGCCGAGGTTCCAGACGCCGCCGGCGGTGCGGTCGACGCCGCCGATGCCGAGGAAGACGCCGGAGTCCGCCGCCCGGATCGTCCACGAGCCGAGTCCGTGCCGGACACGGCCGCCGATCTTGCGCTGCACCAGGTCCTGCGTCTCGGCGCGCGAGGTGTGGCGTCCGGTCGGCAGGTGCGTCCAGGTCCGGGCGTCCGAGAAGAGCTCGTGGACCGCGTCGATGTCTGCGGGCGTCACGGGCGCGAGCACCAGGCGACCCGTCCGGATCTCCTGCTGCGGGACGAGCAGCTGGTGGACCATGTCTCGATCATCCTCCGCTCCGCCGACATCGACGTGAACGGCACACCAAGACCGCGCGACCCGGACCCTGGCGGACCCGAGACCGGACCCGGACCCGGGACCAGTTGCCGCGAACCGCGAACCACTCAGTCGAGCAGCAGCGCCGGCTCCTCGATGACCGAGGCGACGTCGTGCACGAAGCGCGAGGCCACGTCGCCGTCGACGACCCGGTGGTCGAACGAGGCGCCGATGGTGGTCACCATGCGCGAACGCACGTCCCCGTCGACGACCCACGGCTTCGGCTTGATCGTGCCCATGGCGACGATGGCGACCTGACCGGGGTTGAGGATCGGCGTGCCGGTGTCCATGCCGAAGACACCGATGTTCGTGACGGTGATCGTGCCGTCGGCCATCTGCGCGGGGCTCGTCTTGCCGTCACGGGCGGTGATGGTCATCTCCTCGAGGGCCTTCGCCAGCTCGAGCAGCGACATGTCCTGCGCGTCCTTGATGTTCGGCACGATCAGCCCACGCGGGGTCGCCGCCGCGATGCCCAGGTTCACGAAGTGGTGGACGATGATCTCGCGGTCGGTCCACGACGAGTTCACCGAGCGGTTCCGGCGCACGGCCCAGATCACGGCCTTCGCCATGATGAGGAGCGGGCTGACCTTGACCCCGGCGAACGTCGGCGACTCCTTGAGGCGCTTGACGAACTCCATCGTGCGCGTCGCGTCGACGTCCACGAAGAGCGACACGTGCGGCGCGGTGAACGCCGACGTGGTCATGGCGGTCGCGATGGCCTTGCGGACGCCCTTGACCGGGATGGTCTCCTGGCGGACGTCGCCCCACTCCGGGGTCTCGATGTTGCGGAAGACGCTGGCCTGCTGGGCGTGCCGGATGACGTCGTCACGCGTGACCTCGCCGGCCAGGCCGGTCGGCACGACGGTGGTCAGGTCGACGTCCAGGTCCTTCGCGAGCTTCCGGATCGGCGGCTTCGCCATCACCTGCAGCGCCGAGGCACTCGGCATCGATGGGCGCGCCGGACGACGTCCCTGCGCGGCGACGGCGTCGGCGGTGGTCGCCTCGCCCTCGTCGGTCTCGAAGGACAGGTCGACCTCACGACTGGAGGCGCGGCTCGCCTCGGCAGCGGCGGCGGCGGCCCGGCGGGCGCCCGGCTTCCGGCGGGAGGGCGCGGAGGTGGCGGAGCCGTAGCCGACGAGCACGGCGCCGGAGCCCTCGTCGGCGCCGACGACACCGGCGTCCACGGCGACCTGTGCCGGGGCGGGTGCCGCGGCGGCGGGTGCCGGAGCAGCCGCTGCCGCTGCCGGTGCGGGAGCGGGAGCGGCGGCGGCCGGAGCGGGCACGGGTGCCTGCGCTGCCGGGGCCGACGCTGCGGGAGTCGGGGCCGACGCTGCCGGGGGCTGGACGGCCGGAGCCGGGGCCTGCGCGACGGGAGCGGCGTCGGCGACGGGGGCCGTGCCTCCCGGCTGACCTGCGGCGGCCGAGTCCGACTCGACGCGGATGATCGGGCTGCCGACCTCGACGGTGTCACCCTCGGCCACGAGCAGACCGGTGACGGTGCCGGCGAACGGCGACGGCAGCTCGACGAGCGACTTCGCGGTCTCGATCTCGACGAGCACCTGGTCCACGGCGATCTCGTCACCGGGGGCGACTCGCCACTGGACGATCTCGGCCTCGGTCAGGCCCTCCCCCACGTCGGGCAGGGGGAATTCGGCGACGGCCACGTCGGCTCCTTCAGCAGGGTTCGGTCGTACGGGAGTGGTGCGGGTCAGTAGGCGAGGGCGCGGTCGACGGCCTCGAGGACGCGGTCGGCGTCGGGCAGGTGGAAGTGCTCGAGCTTCGACTGCGGGAACGGGATGTCGAACCCGGAGACCCGCAGCGGCGGCGCCTGCAGCGTGTAGAACGCCCGCTCGGCGACGGTCGCGGCGATCTCGCTGCCGACGCTGATGAAGCCCGAGTCCTCCTGCGCGATGACCAGGCGGCCGGTCTTGCGCACCGAGGCGAGCAGCGGCTCCCAGTCGATCGGCGAGATCGAGCGGAGGTCGACGACCTCGCAACTCGTGCCCTCGGCCTCGGCGATGTCGGCGGCCTGCATGAGCGTCGCGACCATCGCACCGTGACCGACGAGGGTGACCTCGGTGCCGGTGCGGGCGACGCGGGTCGTGTGCATCGGGACGTGCCCGTCGACCAGGTCGACCTGGCCCTTCGGCCAGTAGCGCGACTTCGGCTCGAAGAAGACGACCGGGTCCTTCGACGCGATGGCCTCCTGGATCATCCAGTAGGCGTCGTTGGGCGTGCTCGGGCTGACCACGCGGAGACCGGGGGTGTGCGCGAAGTACGTCTCCGGGCTCTCCTGGTGGTGCTCGATCGCGCCGATGTGCCCGCCGTAGGGGATGCGGATGACGATCGGCAGCGACATGTGCGCCGGCAGCCGGTTCGCCATCTTCGCCAGCTGCGAGGTGATCTGGTTGAACGCCGGCCAGACGAAGCCGTCGAACTGGATCTCGATGACCGGTCGGTAGCCCCGGAGCGCCAGGCCGATCGCGGTGCCGACGATGCCGGACTCGGCGAGCGGGGTGTCCCGGACGCGGTCGGCGCCGAAGCGGTCCTGCAGGCCCTCGGTGATGCGGAAGACGCCGCCGAGACGGCCGATGTCCTCGCCCATCAGCAGGACCTTGTCGTCGGACTCCATCGCCTTCGCCAGGCCGGCGTTCAGCGCCTTCGCCATCGGGAGGGTCGGGGTCGGGTCCTCGGGGACCTCGCCCGCACCGGGGTGCGAACGCAGCGTGTAGTCGAAGAGCTGCTCGGTGGTGCTCATGCGTGGGCTCCTGCGTCCTGGCCGGCCTCGTAGTCACGGAGCCACGCGCGCTGCTCGTCGATGCGCGGGTGCGGCTCGCGGTACACGTTGTCGAACATCGCCTCCATCGGCGGGTCCTGGAGGGCGCTCGTGCGGGTGCGGATGTCGGCGGCGATCTGCTCGCCCTCGGCGTCGAACTCGGCGAACTGGGCGTCGGTGACGCCCTTGCTGCGGAGGTACGTCTCGGACCGGGTGATCGGGTCGCGGGCGACCCAGCCGGCGAGCTCGTCGTCGCCGCGGTAGCGGGTCGGGTCGTCCGAGCTGGTGTGCGCGCCGATGCGGTAGGTCTCGGCCTCGACGAACGCCGGCCCCTGACCGCTGCGGGCGTGGTCGGTCGCGACGAGGCTCGCCGCGTACGAGGCCAGCACGTCGTTGCCGTCGACCTTGATGCTCGGGATGCCGAAGCCGCGCGGGCGGTCGACGAGCGGCGTCGGGGACTGCACCGACACCGGCACCGAGATCGCCCAGTGGTTGTTCTGCAGGAAGAAGACGACCGGGGCCGAGTGCGACGCGGCGAACACGTACGCCTCGTTCACGTCGCCCTGGCTGGTCGCGCCGTCGCCGAAGTAGACGATCGAGCACTCGTCGACGTCCGGGTCGCCGGTGCCGACGACGCCGTCGAGCGCCTGGCCCATCGCGTAGCCGGTGGCGTGCAGGGTCTGGGCGCCGATGACGAGCGTGTAGATGTGCGTGTTGCCGCGGGCGTCCGGGTCCCAGTTGCCGTGGGCCTGACCGCGGAAGAGCGAGATGATCTCCATCGGCTCCACCCCGCGCTGCATCACGACGGCGTGCTCGCGGTACGACGGGAAGAGGTGGTCCTGGGGGCGGAGCGCGAAGGCGGAACCGACCTGCGCCGCCTCCTGCCCGTGGCTCGGCGCCCAGAGCCCGAGCTGACCGGTGCGCTGCAGGTTGCCGGCAGCGTGGTCGAAGCGTCGGGTGAGCACCATCTGGCGGTGCATGGCGAGCAGGGTCTCATCAGGGAGGGCCCGGGCGACGGCGGCGAGTTCGGCGTTCTCGTCGGTCTCCACGAACCGGCCCTCGGGATCGAGGAGCTGGACGGGGGTCGTCGCAGGAGCCGCGGCGCGGAACAACATGTTCGTCAGCGTACCGGCCGCTCAGGAGCCGTCGTTGTGAGACGTTCCACAACGGCACCTGCGGTTTCGAGGAGCTTTGCGACAGCCTCGTGCTCGCCGATCGAGATCCGGATGCCCTCCGGGGCGAACGCCCGGACGATCAGCCCGGCGTGCTCGAAGGCCTCGGCGGCGAACGCGGTGTGCTCCCCCGTCGGCAACCAGACGAAGTTGCCCTGCGCCTCCGGCACGTCCCACCCCTGTTCGAGCAGTCCGGCGCGGATCCGGTCCCGGCGCTCGGCCAGTTCGGCGACCCGTCCGAGCAGCTCGTCCTCGCGCTCGAGACTGGCCAGCGCGGCTGCCTGCCCCTGCGCCGTGACGGACAGCGGGATGGCGCACGCACGGACGGCGTCGAGGACGTATGCCGGTCCGAGCGCGTACCCGACACGGAGGCCCGCCAGACCGTAGGCCTTCGAGAACGTCCGGAGCACCACCAGGTTCGGGTACCGCTCGAGCAGCGCCGGACCCCGGACCGCGTCGACGTCGGTGACGAACTCGGCGTACGCCTCGTCCAGGACGACGAGCACCGAGGACGGCACCCGCGCCATGAAGGCCGCGAACTCGGCCCCGGTGACGATCGGCCCGGTCGGGTTGTTCGGCGTGCAGACCAGCACCATCCGGGTGCGCTCGGTGACCGCGTCGGCCATCGCGTCGAGGTCATGCCCACCGTCGGCACGGTTCGGCACCTGCACGCTGGTGGCGCCGGCGACCGTGACGACGCCCGGGTAGGCCTCGAAGGACCGCCAGGCGTAGACGACCTCGTCACCCGGGGCGCAGGTCGCCTTCGCCAGCTCGTGCAGGATCGCGACGCTGCCCGGGGCGACGTGCACCTCGTCGACGGTGGTGCCGAACCGGTTCGCGAGCACCGCACGGACCGCGAGCGCGGTGGCGTCGGGGTAGCGGTTGAACGCCGTCTGGGCCTGCACCGCCTCGACGACACCGGGCAGCGGCGGGAAGGGGTTCTCGTTGCTCGAGAGCTTGAGGGCGTCCGGAGCGGCCTGGCGTCCCTGCTTGTACGGCGGCAGGACGGCTATCTCGGGACGGATGTGCACGGTCTGCGCGGGCTGGTCGGTCACCGGCTCAGCGTACCGGCGGCCCGTTCGCGGGGAGGGCATGCATCATGGTGGCCATGCGGTTCCTCGTCCGGCTCATCGTCAACGCCGTCGCCCTCTGGCTCACCACCCTCATCGTGACCGGTGTCACCGTCGACTCCTTCGGGGACGGTGGTCCGGTCGAGACCGTCCTGACCTACCTGCTCGTGGCGCTGGTCTTCGGCATCGTGAACGCCGTGATCGGGACGCTGATCCGGATCGTGGCGTTCCCCGTCTACATCCTGACGCTCGGGCTGATCTCGTTCGTGGTGAACGCGGTCCTGCTGCTCATCGTCGCCGGGATCTCGACCGGACTGGGCTTCGGCCTGTCGGTGGAGTCCTTCGGCTGGGGCATCGTCGGGGCCTTCGTGCTGGCGGTCTTCGCCTGGCTCGTCGGCCTGGTCGCCCGTCCGGTCCTGGGTGGCCGCGGTCGCGCCTGACGGCCTGGCATCGCGTCCGGCCCCCGGCTGCGCCATGATGTCCCCATGACCATGGACGCCGGCGCCCCGTCGACCTTCCGTGTCTCCTTCGTCTGCAGCGGCAACATCTGCCGCTCCCCGATGGCCGAGATCGTCTTCGCGCAGATCGCCGCCGACGCCGGCATGGCCGACCGCTTCGTGGTCGAGTCCGCCGGCACCGGGGACTGGCACGTCGGGGAACCCGCCGACGAGCGCACGATCGCAGCGCTGGCGGCACGCGGATACGATGGCAGCAGGCATCGCGCCCGTCAGTTCGACCCGGACCGGTTCCCGGACCTCGACCTGGTGGTCGCACTCGACCGCTCCCACGAACGCATCCTGCGCTCGTGGGCCCCGACCATGGACGACGCCGCGAAGGTGACGCTCCTGTTGCGGTACGACGACGCCTGGCCTCAGCAGGCCGACGTGCCGGACCCGTACTACGCGGACCGACACGAGTTCGACCGGGTGCTCAGCACGGTCGAACGGGCCTGCCGGGCGCTCTTCCACCAGCTCGAGCCGGCAGTCCGCCAGGGAGCCCCATGACCCCCCTTCCCCCGCAGCCGATCAGCCCGCTCGACGGGCGCTACTACCCGATCGTGCACACGGTGGGCGAGCACCTGTCCGAGGCCGGGCTCAACCGTGCCCGGATCCGGGTCGAGGTCGAGTGGCTCGTGTTCCTCACCGACCACGCGATGTTCACCACCTCCCCGCTGTCCGTCGACGACAAGGCCGCGCTGCGTGCCCTGGTCGACGACTTCGGCCAGGACCAGATCGCGGAGCTCGCCGAGATCGAGGCCACCACCCGCCATGACGTGAAGGCGGTCGAGTACTTCGTCCGCCGCCGGCTCAGCGACCTGGGCCTCGACGCCGTCGCCGAGCTCACGCACTTCGCCGCCACCAGCGAGGACGTCAACAACCTCTCGTACGCGCTGACCGTCCGCGACGCCGTCGAGCACGTCTGGCTGCCGTCCGCACGCGCGGTCGTGGAGCGCCTTCGGGAGATGGCCACGAGCCTCCGCGCCGTGCCGATGCTCTCGCACACCCACGGCCAGCCCGCGACGCCGACCACCCTCGGCAAGGAGATCGCGGTCGTCGTCTACCGGCTCGAGCGGATCCTGTCGCAGGTCGAGCGCGGCGAGTACCTCGGCAAGTTCTCCGGCGCGACCGGCACCTTCTCCGCGCACCTGGCGGCGGACCCGGAGGCCGACTGGCCCGCGTTGTCGAAGGAGTTCGTCGAGGGCCTCGGCCTGACGTGGAACCCGCTGACGACGCAGATCGAGTCGCACGACTGGCAGGCCGAGCTCTACGACCGGGTCCGGCACGCGAACCGCGTCCTGCACAACCTGGCGACCGACGTGTGGACCTACATCTCGATGGGGTACTTCACGCAGATCCCGATCGCCGGCGCGACCGGGTCGTCGACGATGCCGCACAAGATCAACCCGATCCGGTTCGAGAACGCCGAGGCGAACCTCGAGATCTCGTCCGCGTTGTTCTCGACGCTGTCCGAGACCCTCGTCACGAGCCGTCTGCAGCGTGACCTGACCGACTCCACCACGCAGCGCAACATCGGCGTCGCGTTCGGGCACTCGCTGCTCGCGCTCGACAACCTACGCCGCGGCCTGGGCGAGATCGCGGTGAACGAGCCCCGCCTGGCCGAGGACCTCGACCGCAACTGGGAGGTCCTGGCCGAGGCGATCCAGACCGTCATCCGCGCCGAGGTCACCGCCGGGCAGTCGGACATCGAGGACCCCTACGCGATGCTCAAGGAGCTCACCCGGGGCAAGCGCATCGGGCGACAGGAGCTCGTGGCGTTCGTGAACGGGCTCGACGTCTCCGACGCCGCGAAGGCCCGGCTGACGAACCTCACCCCGGCGACCTACACGGGCCTGGCGGACGAGCTGGTCGACCACCTCGAGGTCTGAGCCGCGACGCGGCCGGACCACCAGGTGGTCCGGCCGATCGGGCTGACCAGGCCGGTCCGGCTGGCCAGGTCGGTCCGCTCAGGCGAGCCAGGCGGTGACCTTCCGCACCCAGCGGTGCCGGAAGGCCCGGGCCAGGGTCGTCTCGCCGCGGCAGAACCGGATGAAGTAGCCGCGGCCGAACGGCGTCTTCGAGATCAGGAAGTGGAAGCCGGCAGGGAACCGCGTGAACACGCGGAGCAGCTGCGCACCGGCGTCGATCTCGGGCACCAGCTCGGCGCGCACCTGTGACTCGTACCGGTCGAGCGCCGTGCGGTCACCGGCGGTGTACGCGGCGGCCGCCGTGCCGGCCCACTCCCCCGACCGCAGTGCGAACGAGATCCCCTCGCGCGTCCACGGCTCCAGGAGGCCCGCGGTCTCCCCCGCGAGCACGACCGTCCCGCGGCGGAGCGGGGAGTCGCTCGTGCGCCACTGCGTCAGGTGGCCGCTGCTGCGGTCCTGGTCGGTCGGGTGCAGGCCGAGGCGTTCGATCCAGTCGTCGAGGTAGCGACGGGTCTGGTCGGCGTGCCCCTTCTGCTCGATGACGCCGACGGTCAGGGTCTCGGTCTTCGGGAAGACCCACGCGTACGTGCCCGGGTGCGGGCCCCAGTCGAGGAGCACACCGGTGGCGGCGTCCTCCGGGCGGCGGGGGACCTCCACCTCGAGACCGAGGTCCGTGACGGCCATCACGGCACCGACGTGGCGGCCGACCCGGCCACCCGAGCCGTCGGCGCCGATCACGACGCGGGCGACGAGTTCGTCCCCGTCGGCCAGCGTCAGGCGGGTGTGACCGTCCTCGTCGCTGAGCGCGCGGACGTTGGCGCCGTCGCGGAAGACGACCCCGGCCTCCTTCGCGGCGTCGACGTTCGCTTGGTCGAACCGCTCACGGTCGACCATGGCGACGAAGGGGGCCTCGGTGCGCACCCGGGTCACCCGGCCCATCCGGTGCGAGAAACCGACCTCGGGCAGGTCCGCCTCGATCGTCGCCAGGGCACGGTCGTTGAGCCGCCGCCGGGACTGACCGATGATGCCGCCGCCGCAGGTCTTGTACCGCGGGAAGGTGGCTTTGTCGAGGAGCAGGACGCGGGCACCGCCGAGCGCCGCGTGTCGGGCGGCGGTGGCACCGGCGGGGCCGGCGCCGACGACCACGACGTCCCAGGGCTGTTCGGCGTTCGTGTCCTGCATGGGGACCGAGCTTACCGGCGCAGCCCCTGCCGACGGCGGGAACGGTTACGCTGACTGCGTCGGGAGTGCAGGCTGCCCCGCCGGGGCCAGGAGTGGGGAGCGGGATCCGTGTCCAGGGACGTGAACCGCGACACCGCCGTGCAGATCGTCGACGACCACGGGCTGCCGGGCGCGGTGTCGATGACCGCGATCCGCCGGCTGGTGCGCGAGGTGACCGGGCGTGAGGTCACCTACCGGCTCGTCCGCGGGCTGGCACACCAGGACGTGCACGGGCTCTGGGCCGGGTACGACGACGGCACCGCGGTCGTCTCCTACCCGCCGGCGCCCTCCGGCACCCAGCTCGTGGTGATCAACCACGAACACGGTCACATGCTCATCAGCCCGGACGGACCGTCGGAGTCCCGCGGCATCGACCCCCGGTTCGCGCGGTTCGTCGAGGACAAGGTCGACGGGTTCGTGCCGAGCGGTCGGCTCGTCCGCTCCGGCGAGACCCTGGAGCAGGAGTACACGCCCGACCTCGAGTTCCTCTACGGCCACACGGACTTCTCCGAGGACGAGGAACGCCTGGCGGAGCTCGTCGGTGTGGAGCTCAGCGTCCGGGTGATGCGGTACGCACGCGGCCGCGGCCGGGACGTCAAGTTCGGGCGGGTGTTCGGCGGATGAACGTGCTGGACGACTGGGTCTTCGTGGCGGGTGTGGTGACGGTGGTGTCCGTCGGGCTCGCCGCACTGTCGATGCTCTCCCCCAACGTGCGCCAGCCGCTGCCGGCGCACCCGGACGCCGCGGACCAGACCGGTCCCCGATCGATGCTCGTCCCCGGGGTGCTCGTCTGGGCGCTCGGCTGCACGCTGCAGGCCCCGTTCGTCTACCTGTGGGTGGACGGTCTGCTCGGCGGGCACAACGTCACGAACCTGCTCTACCGTTCCGCGGTCGTCGTCGCGCTCGGCTGCCTGCAGGTGATGGTCATCCGCGCCGAGCACGGCGAGCGCCGCCCGGTCCGCGAGCGTCTGACCTGGGGTCTGGTCCTGGTGGCCGTCGCCCTGCAGGTCGTCCTCTTCGCGATGAGCGACTGGGCCGTCTCGGACCCGTTCCTCGGTCGGTACACGGGTGAGCCGACGCGCGAGCTGTTCGCCGCGGTGCTGCCGGTCTGCGTCGGGCTGTACGGCGTGCAGGTCGCCGCGGTGGCGTTCCGGGGGCTGCCGCTGTACGGCGAGTGGACGACCCGCTGGGGCGTCTGGCTGATCGGCCTCGCCGCGCTCGTCGACCTCGCCTGGATCACCGAGAGCCTGGCCGCCGGAGCGGTGCGGCTGTTCGTCGACCGGGACTTCGCGATGTCGGGCATCGTCGACCCGCTGTGGGAGGTGGCCGTCGTGTCGATGGCCAGCCTGACCGCGGCCGGGGTCGTGTTCGCGGCCGCCCGCCCGGTCGTCGTGCCGGTCTGGCGTCGCCTGCTCCTGCTGGTGAGCCTGCCGATCACCGACCGCGCGATGGAGGCGCACCCCGAGTTCAGCGTGTACCCGCGGAGCGTCCGACGGCGGCATGCGTTCCGCAGCCGGGGCGAGGAGGCCGAGGTCGCGCTCTACCAGCGGTGGGCAGAGCTGGAGGACAACATCCGGCTGCGTCAGTTCCGGCCACGCGGGTACGAACGTGTGGTCATCCGCATGATGGGCGTCGCCGCGACGACCGGCGTCACCGACTCGCTGATCGAGGACCTCAGCCGACCCGACGATCTCGGCCGGCCAGACGACCTCAACCGGCCCGACGACGAGCACCCCGCACGAGACCCGGAACGGATCGAGTCCACCCCATGAGTCACGAGAAGCTCACCGCCGCGCAGCAGACCCAGCGCGCGGAGCTCGCCCGCAAGCTGCACCTGCTCTGCAGCACCGTCACCGCGCCCGACGGCGGCCCGGTGACGTACCCGAAGATCCGCGACTGGTTGGCGGACCGGGACGTCAAGCTCAGCCGCTCCCGGTGGGAGTACATGCGTCTGGGCAACCGGTACGTGGTCGACGACGAGCGACTGCTGCGGGCCGTCGCGGAGTACTTCGAGATCGACCCGTCGTACCTGACCGGGCCGGAGAGCCAGCTCACGGAGACGATCGACGCCGCACTGCGGTTCACGCTGGCGGAGCGGACCAGTCCGGTCAGCCTCTACGCGGCACGCACGCTCAACCAGGACGTGACGGCGGAGCACCTGGACCGCCTGACGGCGCTCCTGCGGGAGATCGAGGAGGCGCGCGGCCGGCCCTGAGCCGCCGATCGGCCCGTTCTGGGCACGGCCCCGGCGGACGGGCACGGTCGAGCTGGTGCCGTCGAGCGGGTGCCGTCGAGCGGTCACGGACGGGCACGGTCGAGCCGGGAGGGCGGGGCGGGCCGGTCGTCGCGTCGTTCGCGCGATCGGGCTGACGATGCAGCCCGATCACCCGACCCCCTCAACCACGCTCCGGACGACCGGTCGCCCCGTAACACCCCCCGTGCTACGCCTGAAGCGTAGCGGCTCCTGGCGAACAGGGCAATACGCATCGTGCGTAGCGACGTGGTGCGGGCCGGGCCAGGCCGCCTCAGGAGGTGACGGACGTGGCCTCGGCGACCAGGGCCTCCAGGACGACCCGGACCGCGGGACGGACGGCCCGGTCGGGGCGGACGAGGGCCTCGATCCGCCGACCGGCGCGCACGTCGGCCAGGGTCGCCAGTCGGAACCGGCCCGGCGCACGCGTCCGCGAGGTGTACCGCGGCACGAGTGCGATGCCGTGCCCGGCCGCCACCAGGTTCTCGATCACGGGCAGGTGGATGGTGCGGAAGGCGACCTCGGGCGGCGTGTCCGTCGCGGCGGCCATCGCGGTGAGCACCCGGTCGATCGGGTAGTCCTCCGGCACGCCGATCCACGTCGCGCCGACCACGTCCTCGATGCCCACGCGCTGCCGACCGGCCAGCGGGTGGTCGAGCGGCAGGGCGACGTCGAGCGGTTCCCGGAGCAGCGGGACGGTCTCGACGCTCCGGCGGTCCGCGCCGCGGGCACCGTCCGGGCGGTGACCGATGACGACGTCGTGGTCCGCGGTGAGCGGGGCGAACTCCCCCTCGCTGACGTCGACGTCGGACAGCTGCAGGGCGATGCCGGGGTGTGCGCGCATCCGTGTGAGCAGGCCGGGCAGCAGCAGTTCGGCGGCCGACGGGAACACCGCCAGGTCGACCGTGCCGGTGGCCCCGTCCAGGTGCTCGCTCCAGGCGGACTCGACGGTCGCCAGGGCGGTGGCGACGCCGGTGGCGAGGCCGGCCAGGACCCGCCCGTGCTCGGTGAGCCGGACGCCGCGGCCGACGCGCTCGACCAGCGGGACGCCGGCCTGGCGCTGCAGGGTGCGGAGCTGCTGGGACACGGCGCTCGGCGTCCGATGGGTGGCCGTCGCCACCGCGGTGACGCTGCCCCGCTCGGCGAGTTCGCGGAGGACGGGGAGCAGGGCGATGTCGAAGCCGACCATGCAGGGACCCTACAACGACGCTGTCGGAACGTGCGCTGGTGCTACCTCGTGGGGGTGCGGGACGATCGTCCGGTGCTGCTCCGCGACCGCATCCTGGCCCTCGTCGTCGCCGTCGCCTGGGGACTGAACTTCCCCGCGACGGCGATCGCCCTCGAGCACTACCCGCCGTTCCTGCTCGCCGCGCTCCGGTTCACGCTGCTCGCCGTCCCGACGCTGCTGTTCGTCCCGCGGCCGCCGATCCCGTTCCGGTGGATCGTCCTGGTCGGCGCGACCCTCGGTGTGCTGCAGTTCGCGTTCCTCTACCTGGGCATGGCGGCCGGCATGCCCTCGGGGCTGGCCTCGCTCGTGGTGCAGGCGTCGGCGCCGTTCACCGTGCTGCTCGCCGGGGTCCTGCTCCGTGAACGCCTCAGCGCGCGGCAGGTGGTCGGCATCTCGGTCGCCGTGGCCGCCCTCGCCGTGATCGCCCTGCACCGGGCGCAGACCGCCGCACTGCTACCCGTCGTGCTCGTGCTCTGCGGTGCCCTCGGCTGGGCGATCGGCAACGTCGCGACCCGCAAGGCCGGACCGGTGAACCCGCTGCACCTCACCCTGTGGTGGGCCGTGGTGCCGCCGATCCCGATGGCGGTCCTGTCGTTCCTGGTCGAGGGACCGGACCGGATCGGGCAGGCGCTCGGCACCGCGTTCACCGCCGACGCGCTGCCCGCCGACCTGGCCGTGCTCTACATCGTGCTGGCGGCGAGCGTCGTCGGCTACGGCATCTGGTCGCGGCTGATGGGCCGGTACCCGTCGAGCACCGTCGCACCGTTCTCGATGCTCGTGCCGGTCGTCGGGGTGCTGGCGTCCTGGGCGGCGTTCGGTGAGGTCCCGGACCTGGTCGAGGTGCTCGCGGGGGCGGTCGTCGTGGGCGCGGTGCTGTGGTCGTCGCGGCCTGCGCGGGTGGGAGGTGCCGGCGCCGGAGCCCGCACCGGCACCGGTGCCGGCGCCGAGACGCCTCCGAGTGGCCGAGACGACGCGACATCCGGCGGCGTCTCGAGCGCATCAGGGCGTCGCGCGGAGACGGGGGCGTCTCACGAGCCTCCGCACGACGGCCCGGCGGCCGTCAGCCCGGCCGAGCTCAGCCCCGGTGCTGACGCCGTTCCGCGATGATCCCGGCGAGCGCCCCACGCAGGTGCGGGTACCGGAACTCGTAGCCCGCCTCGGTCAGCCGCGTCGGCACCACCCACCGGCTCTTCAGCACCAGTTCGGTCTCGGTGCGGATCGCGAACGACCCGAGTTCGAGCATCCACCGCCAGGTCGGCAGACCGAAGCGGCGTCCGACGGCGTCCCGCAGCGTCGCCATCACCGTGCGGTTGTCGGAGGGCTCCGGGCTCGTGACGTTCACCGGGCCGTCGAGGTCCTCGTGGTCACGGATGAAGCGGATCGCCCCGAGGACGTCGTCGATGTGCACCCAGCTGAACCGCTGCCGTCCTCGGGTGTGCCGGTCGTGGTGGTACGTGCCGGCGGCCAGACGCGCCCGGGTCGGGAACCACGGCCCGTCGTACTGCGGGCCGCCGAGTCCGGCCTGCGCCAACCGCAGGAGCGGGAGCAGTGCGCTGCCATCGCCGAACACGATCGCCATCCGCAGCGCCACACGCCGGGTGCCGGGCAGGTCCGCGGCGAAGAGGGCGTCCTCCCACGCGCGGGCGACCCCGACCGAGAAGCCCTCACCGAGTTCGCCGGTCGCCTCGTCCTGCGGGCGGTCGTCGGCGTGCCGGTAGATGGTCGCGGTCGACGCGTTCAGCCAGAGCGGCGGCGGGTGCTCGGCGGTCCGGATCGCCTCGGCGAGCTCGAGCGTGGTGTCGACCCGGGAGCGCAGGATCTCGGCCCGGTTCCGCCGTCCGTACCGACAGTTCACGCTCTTGCCGGCCATGTTCACGACCAGGTCGGCGCCGTCGACGAGTTCGCGGATCCGCAGGGTGTTGCCCCACACCGCGTCGCCGGTGCGGCCGACGGTGACGACCTGGTACCCCTCGGCGCGGAAGGCGTCCTGCAGGTACCGGCCGACGAAGCCGCTCGCTCCCGCCACCACCACACGCCGCTGCTGCTGCTCGTCCATGCTGTCCTCTCGGCTCCGGTCACACGTCGTCGGGTACGACGGCGTACCGGAACGCCCCCTCGTACCGGTACAGCGTGCCGAGCCCGACAGCGGAGAGCGTCAGGGACACGCGCTGCACGTCGGCATCGTCATCGAATCGTTCCGTCAGCACCACACGGGGCGACAGGGCGGCCGGGAGGCGCCACTCCCGTCCCAGGGCGTGCACCGACACCCGCGTGGAGACCAGGCGGAGCGCCCCGGCGTCGGGTCCGGTCGCCGGGACCGTCACCGCGAGGAGCGCGCTGACGCGGCCGTGCCGGCCGAGGTGGTCGACGAGGCCCTCGGGCTCTGCGGTGATCGCGTCGACCATGGTGCGGTCACCGCTCGCGAAGTGGAAGGTGCGGTGCGCGCGGACGGCGGGGCGGGCCTCCCGGTCGGTGCTCCTGCCGGACCGGCCGGACCTGCCGGACCGGCCACGCCGGACGTGGACCGGGCGGTTCTCGACCGTGAACGGGACGTCGTGCTCCCACACCGGGAACACCACCGCGTCCCGTGCGAGGACGCCGAGGACAGGCCAGAGCCAGCGCCGCGGGGTGCCGACGACGGTGAACACGCCGGAGCCTCGGCCGACGTGCCCGGGCGGGACGGCGCCGAAGTAGGTGCGGAGTCTCGGGTGCAGGGCCGCCAAGACGTCGTCGGACGCGCTCAGCTCGTACGGCGACCGGGTCACGCTCCCGATCCTGGCACGGCGTCGGACGCGGCTCCTACGATGGACGACATGGGACACGACCACGGCCACGCGCACGGCCACGCGTCCGAGCGGGCGCTGCTGATCGCGTTCTGCATCTCGGCGGGCATCCTGCTTGCCGAGGTGGTCGGTGCGGTCGTCACCGGGTCCCTCGCGCTGCTCGTCGACACCGGGCACATGGTCGTCGACACCGGCGGACTCGGGATCGGCCTGGTCGCCACCCGCCTGGCCCGCCGCACCCCGACCGCCCGACGGACCTGGGGCTACCAGCGCGCCGAGGTCCTGGGTGCCACCGCACAGGCCGCGATCCTGCTGGCGGTCGGCGTCTACGTGGTGATCTCCGCCGTGCAGCGCCTGTTCGTGCCGGAGGAGATCGAGGCCGGCCCGCTCCTGGTCTTCGGATTCGTCGGGCTGATCGGCAACCTGGTCGCGTTCGCGGTGCTCGTGCGGGCGTCGGGCGAGGGCTTCACCTCGCGGGCGGCCCGACTCGAGGTCCTCAACGACACCCTCGGCTCGGTCGCCGTCATCGCCGCCGCCGTCGTGCTGTTCCTGACCGGGTGGCAGCGCGCCGACTCGGTCGCGGCACTGCTGATCGGCCTGCTCATCATGCCCCGCGCCGTCAAGCTCCTCCGCGAGACCGCCGACGTCCTGCTCGAGGCGACACCGCGCGGCCTCGACCTGGACGCCGTCCGTGGCCACATCCTGCAGCTCGACCACGTCATCGCCGTGCACGACCTGCACGCGACGCTGGTGTCGACCGGGGTCCCGAACCTGACCGCGCACGTCGTGGTGGACGACCACTGCTTCACGACCGCGCACGCGCCGGCGATCCTCGACGAGCTGCAGCAGTGCGTGGCCGAGCACTTCGACGTGCCGGTCGAGCACTCCACGTTCCAGCTCGAACCCGCGTCGCACCAGCGGCACGAGCACGAGGTGCACGTCTGACCGGTGCCGGTCCGGGCGCTGGTGCTCGTGCTCGTGCTGCTGCTCGTGCTCGTCAGCAGTCGGAGTCGCGGGTCGGGTAGGCCGTGATCACGCGTTCGGTGGTCGCCGACACGATGACCTTGACGAAGCCGTCCGGGCTCGGTGCGCTGCCATCGTCGAAGCGGACGGGAGCGGCGTAGCAGACCTTGCCGTCCCCGGCGTCGACGGGCAGCCCCTTCTGCGGGTTCGTCAGCGCCGTCCGGACCGCCGTGAGCATGGCGTCGTCCCAGTCCCGCTGCGTCGTGTGACCGGACAGGACGTCCTGCCAGTCGCGGGTGTGCCGGACGCGGATGTGCTCGTAGCCCTGCGCCGAGGTGCCGCACTGCAGCACGACGTCGCCGAGCGCCGCGGTGTCGTACCGCGCGACCGCGGCACGGCCGTCCGAGTTGCACCGGTCGAGGACCGCGGAGCCGGGCAGGTCCGGGCCGGACCGGGCGATCACCGCGACGGTGCTCTCGGTGCTGCCGGTGTGATCGGTGCTGCCGGTGCCGCCGGTGCCGGTGCCCTGCTCGCTCGGGTCGGTCGCCGTGGCCGAGGGAGCTGCGGAGCGGACGGTGTCGTCGCCCTCCCGGGCGTTCGTCAGCGCGAAGCCGCCGATCACCACGACGGCGGCGACCGCCGCGGCGATGCCGGTCAGGGTGGAGCGGGAGCGCTTGGCGGGCATGCGGCCAGTATGCCGGAGGGGGCGGGCCTCCCGGCTGGGGGCGTGACGGTCGGGTGCGTGACGGGCGGGTGCCGCGTGGTGTGCCGCCGGCCGGGAGGGGTCGGCGGAGTCCCGACGCCGTGTGGGTACGACGCCGCCGGGTGCGCGAGACGCCTCCGAACTCCGGGGCGTCTCGCGTGGAACGCGGCGTCTCGCGCAGACGTGCCCGCTTCGCGCAGACGGGGCCGTGCGCGTCGGCGGCGGCACCGTTCGGGTACGACGCCGCTCGATGCCCGAGACGCCGCTGAACACCGCGGCGTCGTGCGCAGAAGCGCGGCGTCGTGGGCAGAAGCGCGGCGTCGTGGGCAGACGGGCCCGTCTCACGCGGACGGGCCCGTCTCACGCGGACGGGCCCGTCTCACGCGGACGGGCCCGTCTCACGCGGACGGGCCCGTCTCACGCAGACGGGCCCGTCTCGGACGGGAGGCGCGTGCCGGTCAGGCGCGTGCGGCCAGGCGCGCTCCGGCGAAGACCGCGAGCGTGGCGACCAGCACGACGTACCCGATGAGGACCGGCAGGGTGGGCAGCACGAGCAGCGCCGCACCCACGGCGACGACCGGGACGGTGAGCCCGGCGTACGCGATGAGGAAGGTGGCGGCGAGGACCCCACCACGTTCCTCCGGTCCGACGAGCGCACCGGCGCTGCCGATCGAGGCGCGGAAGAGGAGCCCGACGCCGGCACCCGCGACCACACCGCCGCCGATGAAGCCGGCGACCTGGAGCAGCACCGCGGACACCGCCAGGACCGCGAGGCCACCGACGAGCAGGACGACACCCAGGCGGATCTGCGTGCGCTGCGGCAGCTTCGCGAACACGACCTGGGACAGCGCGCTCGCGGCGAAGACACCGAACGTCGTCGCGCCGGCGGCCAGCCGGTCGGTCACGTGGAAGGTGGTGCCGAGGAACGTCGGCGCGACCGAGGTGAAGAGCCCCTGCACGGCGAGGGCAGCGAAGGCTCCGGTGCCGGCGGCCCAGAACGCGGCGCTCTGACCCTCCGGGGCCCGCAGCCGCTGCGGGTGGTACGGCACCGGTCCGGTCGGGCGGTCGACGGTCTCGGGGACGGCGAGGACGACCACGAACGCGATCACGAGGGCGACGACGAACACCACGTACGGCACCATCAGCGGCTGCCCGACGAACTCGGCCAGCGCACCGCCGATCAGCGCTCCGAGCGACAGCCCGCCGAGGTTGACGACCCCCGCGGCGACGCTCGCACCCTTGGCGGAGGACTCGTCACCGGTCGCCCGGACCTTGAGTTCCCCGAGGTGTGCGGTCGCGGTGGCGGTGAGGGTGCCGACGCCGAGCCCGGTGACGAGCCGCGCGACGATCAGGCCGCTGACGTCGTTCCACACGAGGAACAGCACGGCGGCCACGAGCTCGAGGGCGATCGAGACGAGGATCAGCGGCCGGCGACCGTGCACGTCGCTGAGGTGTCCGGCGAGCCAGAGGGACCCGACGACGCCGAGGCCGTAGGCGGCGAAGACGATCGTCGTCGTGAAGGTCGGGAAGCCGTCGCGCGCCTGGTAGATGACGTAGAGCGGCGCGGGGACGGTCGCGAAGGCCATCACCGCGGTGAACGCGAAGGCGACGGCCCAGAAGCCGAAGCCGTGGCGCCGACGGGTGTGCGCACGACGGCCGCGAGGGGCCGGAGCGGTGGCCGTCGAGCCGGTCGCCGGGGATTCGATGACGGATGACATGCTCCGATGCTCCCGGGCAGCACCCATCGGGTCAAACGGATCGTCTTGATGCCCGCCATCGATCAGGTCGATGATGGGCCGTATGGAGACCCGGCTGCTCGAACAGTTCGTCACCGTCGCCGCCGAGGGCAGCGTCACCCGCGCGGCAGAACGGCTCTGGGCCGCGCAGTCCACCGTGTCGGCCGGGATCGCGAGCCTGGAGCGGACCCTCGGCGTGCGGCTCTTCGAGCGCGGCGGACGTCGGCTCGTCCTGACCGCCACCGGCGAGGACCTGCTCCCCCACGCCCGCGCAGTCCTCGAGTCCCTCGACCGGATGCGCGACCTGGCCGCGGTGTCCGACGCAGAACTGCGCGGACGCGTGCGTCTGGGGATCTTCACCAGCATGGACATCGTCGACCTGACCGGCGTCCTGCGCGGGTTCCGGCAGCGCCACCCGCTGGTCGCCGTCGAGCTGATGACCTCGCCGAGCGGCACCACGGGACTGGTGCAGGACCTCGTCGCGGGACGGCTCGACCTGGCGTACACGGGGCTGCCGACGATCCCGTCCGGCGTCGTCGTCGAGCCCCTCCGCGAGATGCCGTTCCGGGTGTTCGTCGCCGCCGACCACCCGCTCGCCGGTCGGACGTCGGTGTCGCTCGCCGAACTCGCCGACGAGTCCTTCGTCGACACCGCGCACGGGTTCGGCAACCGGATGATCCTGGACGGCGTGCTCGACCGACTCGGCATCCGGCGTCGGGTGGTCGCGGAGATGAACGACATGCCCGCCGTGGTGCGGTTCGCGTCGGCGGGCATCGGCGTCGGAGTCGTGCCGGACTCCGGCGTCCGCCACGACGGGGCCGTCCTGGACCTCGAGGACGCGGTCGAACCGCTGCGGATCGGGCTGGCGATGCGGAGCGACCCGGAGCCGAACCGGGCGACGCAGGCGCTGGCCCGGGCGATCGTGGCCGCGCGGCGCTGAGGTGACGCGCAGCGCTGAGGTGCGGCGCTGGGGTCAGCCGCGCAGCAGCGGGGCGATGCTCTCGACGGACCGTCGGGCGGCGGCCGTGGTGGACAGGAAGCCGACCAGGACGATCGCCGCCCCGATGCCGACGACGATCCACCACATCGGGTGCGTGGCGACCGCGAACCCGGAGCCCACGGTGGCCACCGCGCTCGCTCCGGTGACGGTGCCGGCCAGGGCGACGCCGAGCGACACCCCCGTCTGCCGGCTGGTCGAGGCGACGGCGGCCGCGGACCCGGACTGCGCGCGGGGCATCCCCGACACGGCGGTGTTCGTGATCGGCGCGTTCACCATGCCGAACCCGAAGCCGAACAGCACGAACGCGGCGACGAGGACCCACATCGGGGTGGACGCCTGCACGGTCGTGAGGACCGCCCCGGCTCCGGCGATCCCGATGCCGGCGAGGACGAGCGGCACCCGGGTGCCCACGGTGCCGATCAGCCTGCCGGAGATCGGCGACACGAGCATCGTCATCAGCGCGGACGGCAGGGTCCAGAGGCCGGCCTGGAACGGGGTCATGCCCCGGACCTCCTGCAGGTAGAGCGCACTGAGGAAGAGGAACGCCCCGTTCCCACCGAACGCCACGAGCGCGGTGCCGACGGCGGAGGAGAACGGGATGCTCCGGAAGAACCGCAGGTCGATGAGGGGCTCGGCGGTGCGGCCCTCGACGACCACGAGCGCGACGAGTGCCGCGGCCGCCAGGACGAACAGCCCGAGGGCACCGGGTGACGCCCAGCCGAGACGCGGTCCCTCGATGAGGCCGCCGACCAGGCTGGCGAGCAGCACGATGACGATGCCCTGCCCGAGCGGGTCGAGCTTCCGGGGCTTCGGCGAGCGGGACTCCGGCACGAACAGGAACGTCAGGACCACCGCGGCGATGCCGATCGGAACGTTGATGAGGAAGATCGCGCGCCACCCGACGGTGTCCGTCAGCGCCCCGCCGACCAGCGGCCCGACACCCATCGAGACGCCGACGACGGCACCCCAGACGCCGACCGCACGGGCCCGCTCCTTCGCGTCGTCGAACGTGGCCGTGATGATGCTCATCGCGACCGGGTTCATCATGGAACCGCCGACCGCCTGGACCATGCGGAAGACGACGAGCCACCCCACGCTCGGCGCGAGGGAGCACAGCAGCGACCCCGCCGTGAAGAGTGCGAGGCCGACCTGGAACGTGGTGCGCCGGCCGATCCGGTCCGCGGTGGATCCGGAGAGCAGCAGCAGGCTGGCGAGGACGAGCGTGTAGGCGTCGATGGTCCACTGCAGACCGGCGATGGTGCTGTGGAGTTCACGGCCGATCGAGGGCAGTGCGACGTTCACCACGGTGGCGTCCATCGAGACGATGAACAGGCTCATGCAGCAGACCGCGAGGATCACGTACCGGTGCCGGTAGCGAGACGGGAGGCCCGGGTCACCCTGCTCGGGTCGGTGCGGCCCCGACGTGGCTCGTCGGGTCGCGGACTCAGTGGAAGCCGTCGTCGTCTCCTCGCCCGGGGGTCTCGTGGCCGCCGAGCATGTCGTTGTCGTCCTGGTCGGTGGTCGAGGTCAGCTGGAGCATGGCCATCACCACGACCACGACCACGAAGCTCACGCCGAGGAAGACCAGCGAGAGCGTGAGCTCACGCGTCGACATCAGCACGACGAGCCCGACGACGACCGCGATCACCGCGGAGATCCCGAGGAGCTCGGCCGGACGCATACGGTCGCGGCGGGTGGGGGTGCTCATGCGTGTGGTGCTCCGTCCGGGGTGGCCGCCGGGGCAGCCGTTCCCCACTTGTGCGAGAGGCCGGCGATCAGGTGGAAGACCGCCGCGATGGCGAGGTACGCGCCGAGGAGCCCGACCAGGACGATCGGCGCGTCGAGGGTGCCGGTCACCTTCTCCACCCCGCCGAGCTGCTGCGAGTAGTCCGGCGGCGTCAGGAGGAACGCGATCGCGAGCAGCAGTGTGAGGCCGCCGATCGTCGTCCAGTCGCGGGCGAACGGCGAGCGCCGACGGGCCCGCACACCCTGTGACAGTTCGAGTGCGCCGGTCAGGAGGGCGAACGCCACGACGAGGCTGATGAACGCGGGCAGTCCGAGTCCGGTGCATGCGAGCGCGGCGATGCCGGCGACGATCGAGAGTGCCGCCTGCACCAGGCCGGAGCGCCGCGAGCGGTCGTCACCGGGGAGCCGTACGGCACTGCCCCAGGCGAGGACCGCGCCGTCGACGAGGGCGAAGACCCCGAACAGCACCAGGCCGAAGCCGGCGGAGTGGTTCGGGGAGAACGTGATCACCATCGCGATCACGGCGGCGGGGACGGCCCGGAGGACCGGGACCGGCCAGTACCGTGCTCGCTGCTCGGCGTCGTCCACGGAGTGGGACACGGGACCTCTCTCGGGCTGTCGGTTCGTACGGTCGATCCTACCGCCGTCGATGTGGGCACCCGTCCGGCAGCGGGACCGCCAGCGGGGTGGGCTGTCCGCCCACCCCGCCCGGCGACTACCCCGGTCCGGGTCGCTCGCCCAGCTCGGCGAACAGGCTCGACACGGTGCACCGGCCCGACGTGGCGAGCTGGCCCGATCCGTCGCACTGCTCGGACTCGGCGTCCCGGTCCGTTCCACCACCGTGCTGCACCTCGGCGGGGTCCGCTCCGGTCGCTGTCCGACGGCGGCGCATCCACACGGTCGCCCCGGTGCCGATCAGCACGAGCGCGGCGAGCCCCGTGAGCGCGAGGCCCTGCACGCCGGTGTAGGCCAGCGCTCCCGACCGTGGTGGTGCGGCGTTCCCCGGGCCGGTGTCCGCCGGGGGTGGGTCGCTCGGTCCGCCGGGGCCGGGGACCGCGCCCGGCACCGCACCGGTACCCGGAGTCGGCGTCGCGTCCGGCGCGTGAGTGTCCCCGGGCTCGCCGGGGTCACCAGGGTCACCAGGGTCACCGGGGTCACCAGGGTCACCAGGGTCACCGGGGTCACCAGGGTCACCAGGGCCACCTGTGTCCCCGGGCTCACCAGGGTCACCAGGGTCACCCGGGTCGACCACCTGGATCGGCACCTCCGGCGACTCCTCACCGCCGTCGGGGTCCGTGGGCGAGGTCGCCGTCGCCACGTTCACCACGTCCGACCCGTCGCCCGAGTACGTCGGGTCGAGCCGTGCCCGGAACCGGAAGGCGTGCTCCTGCCCGGGCTCCAGGTCTCCGCCCCCGCCGCAGGTGACCCGCTGCGCCGCGGCCGTGCACGTGCCGTCCGGAGCACCGGAGCCGACGAACTCGAGCTGCGCCGGCAGGTCGTCGATCGCGCCGACGTCCCGCGCGGTCGACGGGCCTGCGTTCCGTGCCGTGATCGTGTACTCGACCTCGTCGCCGGGCGCGACCTGGTCCGGGGTGACGCTCTTGCCGGTCGTCACCTGCGCGATCGCGGTCACGGGTGCCGCAGCCCGGGAGGTGTTGTCCGCCGGGTTCGTGTCCGACAGCCCGGGTGCGGCGTCGATCCGCGCCGTGCTGTCGATCTGGCCGGAGGCTCCCGGGTCGAGCAGTCCTTCGATCGTGAACGTCGCCGCCGCACCGCGCTCGAGCCCGACCGCGGTGGCGACGTCGCCGGTACCGGAGGCCTCGCGACAGGTCGACCGACCCGGCACGCTGCACGTCCACCGCACGTCCCGCAGCTGGTCGGGGACGTCGACCGTGACCGCACTCGGGTCGGACGCGTTGACGCCGACGTTCGACGCGGTGACGGTGTAGCGGACGCGGTCCCCGGCGACGACCGGCGGCAGGTCGTGCTCGATGCGGAGGTCCGCGGGTGCTGCCACGCGCAGCGCGTCGATCTCGTGCGCGCTGCGCAACGACCCGGTGCCCGCGGTGAAGCCCAGGCGCAGGGTGTTCGGCAGCGGCGCCTGGCCCGGGCCCTGCAGCTGCACGTGGTCGAGCACGGTCCGGAGCGCCCCGCCCGCGGAGGACAGCTGGACGGTGAGCGTCAGACCGTCGTCCTCGGGTTGCAGGACGACGTGGACCTTCCGTGTCGTCGGTGAGCCGGTCGCCACGCCACCGCCGACGACGGCGTGCTGCGCGAAGCGGTACCCGGTCAGCCCGTCACCGGACCCGCGGACGGTCACGGTGTCCGGGGTGCGCCCGGGGCCGCTGTCGTTGAACGGCAGCGAGAAGTTGCCGTACTGGTCGAGCGCCACCGCAGCGAACGCACCCGGAAGACCGGGCAGCGTGCAGGTGGACGACCCCTGGTTGCGGTCGGAGCGACACGAGTACCCGAGCGCCGAGCCGTAGGCGCCGACCCCGGGTGCGACGGAACCGTCCGACAGGGACAGGAGCAGGCCGTCCGCCCCGTTGTCGTCCGGCGTGTACATCGCGTAGTCGAACTCGATGTCGAGCCCACGGTCGGACGGGAACGCGTCGTCCATCGCCCACGCGCCGGCCGCGTTGTTGACGGCGTCCGTCAGCCGGAGCCGACCGCCGACGATGTGCGCGTCACCGCTCAGGGTGCCGCCGTCGGCGGTGGCGAACCCGGTCGAGAACGGGAAGCCGAGATCGTCGGCGGCGGCGGGCCCGTCGGCGCCGAGCGGGATCGCCGTGGCCAGGATGACGGCGACCGCGGCGCCGGCGGCCCGCCGGCGGAGCCCGCGGCGGCCAGGAGGGGCCGGGCGGGTGGAGACGGGCGGTGGACAGGTGCGTTCGGTGTCATGTGTCATGCCACGATCGTGGCGACCCGGTCACCCACGTGGAGGACGGCGACGCCGACCTGTGGAGGGATGCCCCGGGCCTCCCACCTGTGCAGGACGACCAAGGGCAGGACGGCCAAGGGCAGGACGGCCAGACGCAGGACGGCCCGGGGCAGGACGCCCCGGGCCGCAGCACCCGAGCGGCTACGCCACCCAGACCGTCGTGTACCCGGGCAGCTCGCCGTCCGTCAGCGGGGCCGACGTCACGACGACCGCGCCCTCGGGCATCGGCACCGGCTCAGGGCCGAAGTTCGTGTACGACCGCCACCCGTCGTGCCGCGCGAACGCGACGACCTGGGGCGACGACGTCTCGATCCACTCGAGCTCCTCGCCCTGCTGCAGACGGCTGCGGGCGGACAGCGCCTCGCGGTAGAACGACAGCGTCGAGCCGGGCACGCGGTCCTCGGCCTCGACGCTCGACGAACCGAAGTCCGACGGCTGCGGCAGGTGCGGTGCGGCGTCGCCGAAGCCGAACGACGGCCCGTCCTCGGTCCACGGGATCGGCACGCGGCAGCCGTCGCGGCCCTTGACCGTGTGTCCGGTGCGGAGCCACTTCGGGTCCTGCAGCTGGTCGTGCGGGATGGCGGGCGCCTCGTGCAGGCCGAGTTCCTCGCCCTGGTAGACGTACGACGAGCCCGGCAGTGCGAAGACGAGCAGGGTCGCCGCCCGCGCGCGTCGGAGTCCACCCTCCCGGTCGAGCGGCGGAGTCTCCCCGTCGGACATCAGCCACTCGTCGGTGTCGGTGCCGTCGGGCAGTCCGTACCGGGTGGCGTGCCGGACGACGTCGTGGTTGGACAGCACCCAGGTGCTCGAGCCGCCGGACGTCGCGGCACCCTCGAGGTTCTGCGCGATGAGCGTGCGGAACTCGGTCGCGTCGAACGGGGCCTCGAGCAGGTCGAAGTTGAAGGCCTGTCCGAGCTCGGTCGGCCGGGCGTACAGCACCCGGCGGGGTGCGGGTGCCCAGGCCTCGGCGATCGCGGCACGGGGCGGCGTGTAGCTGTTCAACACCTTCCGCCAGGCGGCGAAGATCTCGTGCACCTCGTCGCGGTCGTACAGCGGGTCCGAGCCGTCGAGCGGCAGGTCCTGCTCGTTCGACGGGCGGTACGGCTCCGACAGGTCCTTCGCGAGCCCGTGTGCGACGTCCACCCGGAACCCGTCGACGCCGCGGTCGGACCAGAAGCGCAGGGTGTGTTCGAAGTCCTGGTGGACCTCCGGGTTCGTCCAGTCCAGGTCGGGCTGCTCGGGCGCGAACAGGTGCAGGTACCACTGGCCGTCCGGCACGCGGGTCCAGGCGCTGCCGCCGAAGTTGGAGACCCAGTCGCTCGGCGGCTGCTCGCCGTCCGGTCCGGCGCCCTCGCGGAACACGTAGCGGGCCCGTTCCGGCGAGCCGGGAGCGGCGGCGAGCGCGGCGCGGAACCACTCGTGCTGGTCCGAGGTGTGGTTCGGCACCAGGTCGACGACGACGCGGAGGTCGTGCTCGTGCGCCGCGTGGATGAGTTCGTCGATCCGGTCGAGCGAGCCGAGCTTGGGGTCGACGTCGCGGTAGTCGGCGACGTCGTACCCACCGTCGGCGAGGGGCGAGGGGTAGAACGGCGACAGCCAGATCGCGTCGACGCCGAGCTCGGACAGGTACGGCACCCGGCTGGTGACACCGGCGATGTCGCCGATGCCGTCCGCGTCGGAGTCCGCGAAGCTGCGCGGGTAGACCTGGTAGACGACGGCCTGCCGCCACCAGTTCGGGTCGGGGGTGCGGGGCGTGTCGCTCGGCGTGCGTCTCGGGGTCACGTCGCCGACACTACCGACGGCGGCTCCGCACGGCGGGAGGCCCGTGACACGCCCGCCTCGTCGGCGGGGGAATCCGACGCCCGAACCATTGGTTGTCGCTGAAACCATCACTGTCAGGAAGGAACGCCATGACCCAGATCGTCGCGCTCGTGGGAAGCCTCCGCGCCGGATCCATCAACCGCCAGCTCACCGAGGCAGCCGCCCAGCACGCTCCGGAGGGCATCGAGCTCTCGGTCTTCGACGGCATCGTCGACCTGCCCTTCTACAACGAGGACATCGACGGCGACACCCCGCCCGAGGCCGCGGTCACGTTCCGCCGGGCCATCGCCGACGCCGACGGCGTCCTGCTCGTCACGCCTGAGTACAACGGCACGATGCCGGCCGTGCTGAAGAACGCGCTCGACTGGGCCTCGCGTCCGTTCGGTGCCTCGCCGATCTCCGGCAAGCCGCTCGCCGTCATCGGTTCGGCCTTCGGGCAGTACGGCGGCGTCTGGGCACACGACGACGCCCGCAAGGCCGCCGGCATCGCGGGCGCGAAGGTCCTGGAGGACGTCAAGGTCGCGATCCCGCAGTCCGTCGTCCGCTTCGCCGAGACGCACCCGCGTGAGGACGAAGAGGTCGTCGGCCTCGTCCGCGGCGCCCTGACCGCGCTGGCCGACGCAGCCGCCGAGCCGGTCGCCGCGTAACGACGCCCGCCGTCGCGGCGCGCCCCGGGATCGCGTCGCACCCCCGGAATCGCGTCGGGCCCGAACCGACACGACCCGGCCGATGACGGACGGGAGGCTCCCCACCAGCGGGTGGGCAGCCTCCCGTCCGTCGCGTCCCCGGTACCGCACTCCGTCCGGACCACTCGACAGCCTGGGCACCTGACGGCTTATCATCATCCGATGACGACGCAGGAGATCACGGAGCCGTCCGGCTACTGGTTCCCGGACGACGACGCCACCCAGCGTGGTGTCGCCGTGCTGAACGCACTGCGCCGCTACCGGGCCTCCGAGACGGCGATGCGCCGCCGGACCCGCGACTCGATGGGCATGGGCGAGACCGACCTGCTCGCCGTCCGTCACCTGCTGCAGGCCCAGCGCGCGGGCCGTTCGGTCAGCCCGAAGGACCTGTCCGCGTACCTCAGGATCTCGTCCGCGTCGACGACGATCCTGGTCGACCGCCTGGTCAAGAGCGGGCACGTCCGTCGTGAGCCGCACCCCACCGACCGACGCGGGCTCATCATCGTGCCGACCGTCGAGACCGACGCCGAGGTCCGGGCCACGCTCGGCATCATGCACCGCCGCATGATGCAGATCGCCGAGGGCCTGTCCGCGACCGACGCCCGGGTGGTCGCGATGTTCCTCGAGGAGATGCGCGTCGCCGTCGACCAGGTCGACCCGCCCGTCGTCGCACACTGACGACGGACCACATCGACGCCCGACCACAGCCGGGGGACGGTTCCTCGACACCCACTGGGAAGACCCCGCCGCGGAGCGCGTAGACCGGAGTGGTCAGTCCAGCGAAGGGTCGGGCCCGTGACGGGCCGGTCCCGCGAAGAAGGAGTCGTCACATGCACGCATCGGACAAGCTCGCCGCCAACATGCAGAAGGTCCTCGTCGACCTCATCGACCTGCACCTGCAGGGCAAGCAGGCCCACTGGAACATCCTCGGCACCAACTTCCGTGACCTCCACCTGCAGCTCGACGAGATCGTCGACGCCGCCCGTGAGTTCGCCGACGACACCGCGGAGCGCATGCGTGCGCTGTACGCCGTGCCGGACGGCCGCTCGGCCACGGTCTCCGCGACCAGCCACCTCGACGCGTTCCCCGAGGGCGAGGTCGCCACGCACGACGCGATCGACCTGGTGACCCTCCGCCTGTACCAGGCCACCGGCACCATGCGTGACGTGCACGACGAGGTCGACGAGGAGGACCCGACGACCGCCGACCTGCTGCACGGCTTCATCGAGCGCCTCGAGCAGCTCGCCTGGATGGTCTCCGCCGAGAACCGCACGCCGCGCACGCCGCTCGCCGCCGCGACCAGCCCGGCGACCGCCGAAGCGTCCGCGCACTCCTGAGCCGCGGGTCGCACGTGGACCTCGGGATCCAGGGCAAGACCGCTCTCGTCTTCGGTGGTGACTCCGGCATCGGCTGGAACACGGCACGCATCCTCCTGGCGGAGGGTGCGACCGTGGTCGTCACCGACCTCGACCAGAGTCGGCTCGACACCAGCGCCGACCAGCTCGAAGCGCCGGTCGGCAGACTGCACGCGTTCGCCGCGGACGTCCGCAGCGCCGAGAGCCTCGCCGCGCTGCACGAGAAGGTGCGGGACGCCGTCGGCGAGATCGACATCCTGGTGCAGTCCTCCGGCGTCACCGGCGCCCAGGGCATGTTCCACGAGATCGACGAGGCCGGCTGGCAGGAGACGCTCGACGTCGACCTGATGGGCCCGGTCCGGATCACCCGCGAGTTCATCGCGGACCTCCGGAACGGCGGCTGGGGTCGCATCGTCTACCTGGTGTCCGAGGACGCCTCGCAGCCGTACGACGACGAGCTGCCCTACTGCGCCGCCAAGGCCGGGGTGCTCTCGTTCGCCAAGGGCCTGTCGCGCTCGTACGCGAAGGAGGGGCTGCTCGTGAACACGGTCTCCCCCGCGTTCATCCACACCCCGATGACCGACGCCATGATGGACAAGCGGTCGAAGCAGCTCGGCACCTCGTTCGACGAGGCGATCTCGAGCTTCCTCGACGAGCAGCGTCCGTACATGGAACTCAAGCGTCGCGGTGAGCCGGAAGAGGTCGCGAACGTCGTCGCGTTCCTGTGCTCCGAGCTCGCCAGCTTCGTGAACGGCTCGAACTACCGCGTCGACTCCGGCTCGGTCGCCACCATCTGACGGAGGAACCATGACCGACCACCGCTACCTCATCGTCGGCGGCGGGATGGTCGCCGACTCCGCTGCCCGCGGCATCCGCGAGCTCGACCCCGACGGCTCGATCGGGATCATCAGCGAGGACGTCGACCGCCCCTACGCCCGCCCGGCACTGTCCAAGAAGCTCTGGACCGACCCGGACTTCAACTGGGACGACAAGGTCGACCTGCACACCGAGGAGACCGGGGCGACCTTCGTCCTGGGCACCCGGGTCGCGTCGATCGACCGGGACGCGAAGACCGTCACGACCGACGACGGCACCGTCGTCGGCTACGAGCGGCTGCTCCTGGCGACCGGCGGCCACCCGCGTGACCTGCCCGGGCTCGCGCCGTCCGACCGCGTGCTCAGCTACCGCAGCGCCGCCGACTACCGCACGCTCCGCCGGCACGCCGACGCGAACGCCCAGGTGGTCGTCGTCGGCGGCAGCTACATCGGCACCGAGGTCGCGGCCGGGCTCGTCCAGAGCGGTGCCCGCGTCACGCTCGTCACCCCCGACGACGTGCTCGGTGGCCACATGTTCCCGGCGGGCCTCGCGGCCGCCTTCCAGCAGCGCTTCGTCGACGCCGGCGTGGAGGTCCGCACCGGCCGCCGCGTCGAGTCCGGCGAGGAGACCGCGGACGGCGTCACGCTCACGCTCGACGACGGTTCCACGATCACGGCGGACGCCGCCGTGGCGGGCCTCGGCATCGAGCCCGCGACGCAGCTCGCCGAGGACGCCGGTCTGGCGGTCGACGACGGCATCACGGTGTCGTCGACGCTCGTCACGGACGACCCCGCGGTCTTCTCCGCCGGTGACGTCGCGTCCTACCCGGACCGCCTGCTCGGCACCCGCCGCGTCGAGCACGTCGACAACGCCCAGCAGCAGGGCCGGCAGGCGGGCCGCAACCTGGCCGGCGCCGGCGAGACGTACGACCACACGCCGATGTTCTACTCGAACGTCTTCGACCTCGGGTACGAGGCCGTCGGCGTCGTGTCCTCGTCGCTCCGCACCGTCGAGGACTGGGCCGAGCCGAACGTCACCGGTGTCGTCTACCACCTGGGTGACGACGACCTGGTCGCCGGTGTGCTGCTCGTGAACGTCTCCGGCAAGACCGACGAGGCCCGGAAGGTGCTGGCGGAGGCGCACGCGCTGACGCCGGACGCGCTGCCCGGTCTCATCAGCGCGGACTGATCGCCCTCAGCCGGTCGACCAGGCTGAGTCGTTCGGGCAGGGTCGGTCGTCGGATCCGGCGGTGACCGACTGGAGGCCCGTGCCCGGTTCTGCGGAACCGGTCACGGGCCTCCAGTCCGTCCGCCCGACGGCCGTGGTCAGAAGGGGCGCCGGTCCCCGCCGCGTTCCGGCGCGACCGTGTCGACGACCTCGTCGCGCTCGTCCGGGTCGACCGGGATGCCGTCGTGGTCGGCCATCGCGACCGCGTGCGCGGACTTGGCGGCCTCGAGCTGCTCGTCGTCGCCCTTCGCCATGCCGAACACCTCCATGAACCGCGACTTCACGACCAGCCAGCGGTCGGTCGCGCCGAGGCGGTCCAGGTCCGTCGCGGTGGAGTCGTCCCGGACCCGCTGCAACGACGAGACCCCGCGGTCGGGCAACCGACCGTCGACGTGGGCGACGGCGAGCTGCGCCACCGCGTCGGCCTGGGCGTGCATGACCGAGTGTGCGCCGTCGACGACCTCGCGGAGCACGCCGTAGGGCAGGGCGCGGGCGAGCTGCCGGACCCACGAGCGCGGCACGAGTGCGTCGTGCTCGCCGCGGACGACCAGGGTGTGCGCCCGGACGTCGGCGACGCGGTCCTCGATCGGGTAGGCGATCATCTTCGGCAGGACCTTGCGGAACCAGTGCCACCCGCAGAGCGCGTACGCGGTGACCGCGTGCCAGCGGACCGCGGCGGGTTCGTGCACGGCGGACCGGAGGAAGCGGAGCGCGGCCTTCGGGATCGACCGCGCGGCCGGGTCGAGGACCGGGCTGATGAGCACCAGGTCGGAGATGTCCGGGCGGCGGGCTGCGACCTCGACGACGACCTGCGTCCCCATCGAGTGGCCGATGAGCACCGGGTCGTGCAGGCGGAGGTCGTCGATGACCTTCTCGACGGCGTCGGCGTACCGCTCGATGGACACGCCGCCGCGGAATCGCGGGACCCCCGCGAAACCGGGCAGGTCGAGCGCGTGCACCGGTCCGTTCTCGTTGAGGTGCGGGGCGAGCCGCTCGTAGTACGTCGACGCGATGCCGAGCCCCGCGACCAGGACGAAGGCGCGCTCACCGGGCTCGCCGATCGAGCTGACGCGCACGTAGGTGTGGTCGACGGCGATGCGGTCGACGCGGACCTCGACGTCGGCGTCCTCGGCCTGGGCGAGTTCGCCGGCCGGGTCGGGGGCGCCGGTCGGGACGGGGTGACCCGGGTGGTGCTCGTCGTTCATGGGCGCTCCTCGCGGTGGCTGGCGGTCGCCCAGGCTACCGCGGGCGTCCTCCGCTGCGACCGCGGCGCGCGTCGCCAGCCCGGCAGGACACTCAGCCGGCGAAGGGGAACGCCGGGCGCCCGTGCACGCGGGTCGGCACCGCGAACACCGAGCCGGAGTGCGGGGAGCGTGCCAGCTGGTCCTCGGTCAGGTTCTCCCGCGCGGTCCCGACGAGCAGCAGGGACATGTCCGTCCCACCGAACGCCACCGAGGTCACGTTCGGGGCCGGGATCTCCACCGTCTCGAGGTGCGCTCCGTCCGGGCCGTACCGTTCGACCTTGCTCTCGCCGTAGATCGCACCCCAGAAGCAGCCCTCGTCGTCGCGGACGAGTCCGTCGTGTGCGGCACCGTCGATGAACGGCTCGAGGTCGCCGAGCAGACCGTCGGGTCCGTAGGAGGCCCGGTAGACCGTGTTCGTGTCGGTGTCCGTCACGTACATCTCGGAGCCGTCGTCGTTCCACTCCATGCCGTTGGTGGTGCCGAACCCGCTCCGCAGCACCGCGACCGACCCATCCGCCGAGAACGCGTAGAGCGCGCCGGCCGGCGGCCCGTCGGTCGGGTCCATGCTGCCGACCAGGAACCGGCCGAACGGGTCGCACTTGCCCTCGTTGAAGCGCATCTCGTCGTTGGCGTGCGTGACACCGGCCAGCTCACGTTCGACGTGCCCGTCGGCATCGGTCAGCACCACGGTGTCGTCCTGGGCGGCGATGAAGCCACCCCCGGCACGCGGCTGGAACGACGGCAGGGGCGGATCGAGCTGCGTGGTCTGCAGCACCCGACCGTCGGCGTCCGCGGTGGTCAGCGTGCCGTTCGGGATGTCGACCCAGCGGCCGACCCCCTGCGCCGGGTCCCAGACGATGCTCTCCGCCAGGGTCGCCCGGACGTCGCTGAACACCCGGGCGGGGCCGGAGGTCGCGCTCGCCGGCACGGTCTCAGGCCCCCTGCTCGACGTTCCGGCGGAGCACCAGGAACCGCGAGCCGTACGCGTCGATGCGGAGCGGGAAGCTGCACAGGTCGTCGACGGTGCCGAGCTCGCTGTGGTCCGTGGCGTCGACCACCGTCGCCCCGTGCGGCAGTGACTCGGACCGGATGGTGCCGTCCAACGGGGTGTCGGTCATGTTGAGCACGGTGATCTGCACGACCGGCTCGCCCGTCTCGTCGGTGGACTCGAGTTCGTGCACCATCACGAGCATCCCGCGGTGCGCGACCTCGGGGACGTCGACCTGTCGGGCCGAGGCGATGCCGTACTCGGTCCGCACCCGCAGCAGTTCGCCCAGGCGGGACGCGAACGAGTCGGGCGACTCGAGCTGTTCCGGCAGCGGACCGTAGAGCGACCGGGCCCGGGGCATGCCCGAGGCCGAACGCTCGGTGTCCGGTGCGACGCCGAGCAGGTCGTGCGCGCCGCGCTCGATCCACCGGGTGTCGCCCTCGGCGATGAGGTCCGCCACGGTCTCCTGCGGCACAGTCAACGACCCGAGCAGGTCCCAGCCGGACATCGCGAAGACGCCGGGCTGCCAGGCGTTGAACGCGGCGAGCAGCAGGTGGGCGTCGCGGATCTGCGGCACGTGCTCGTCGGTGACGGCGTCGAGGGTGGTGTGCCCCTGCGTCGCGGCGATGAGCGAGGCCGTCGTGCAGGCGATGCCGTTCGTCGTGAAGACCAGGTTGTAGTCCGCCGCGTCGCCGGTCAGCGCCGCGGTGAGGTCGGCGCGGATGCGTTCGGCGAGCGCCCCGCCGCGGGTCTCCTCGCCGTGGAACGTGTAGAGGTCGTCCTGGTGCAGGGTCGCCCAGTGCACGAGCTCGTAGGTGAGCTCGTCGTGGTTCTGCATGCCGTGCACCAGGCTGACCGGCTCGACCCCGAGCTCGAGCGAGGTGCGGAGCGTCAGGCGGAGGAACTCGGTGTCCCCGGTGGCCAGGGCGTGGTGGTACGCGGGCCGGTTGATGAAGTCGTACGACAGGTCGGCGCCGACAGCCCCGGTGTCGCGGATGTCCTCGATCGTCAGGTTCAGCTCCTGGAAGGTGAAGCCGCCGACCTTCCGGACCATCCCGGCGATGACGTGGTTCGCCGCGTGTGAGAGCGGGTGGCCCTCCGACCAACCGGGCGCGCCCTCGGCGCTCTTCTCGACGCCGAGGAACCCGTTCGCGTCGAGTCGGAGCGCACTGGTTCCGAGGTCGCCGAGCGAGTGCAGGGCGTCGCCGATCACCAGGCGCATGCCGGCGAAGGTCGGGTCGAGCCAGTTGACCGACGGCTGCCCCTCCTTGAAGTAGTGCAGGTACACCCAGCGCCGGGTGGTGCCGTCGACGCCGACGACCGGCGCGGTGACGCTCCAGTTCGTCTCCTTGACGCCGGGCTGGTGGAAGATCACGCGCTGCAACTCGCCGATGATGTAGCCGCGTTCGGCCAGGGCGGACTCGGTCGCCGGGTCCAGGTTCACCGAGTCGCGGTGCTCGGGCACGGTGGGCAGCAGGTACCACTCCTCCGGCGGGATCTCGACCATGTGGTAGATGCCGGGGTAGTCCTTGAAGGCCATCTCGGCCAGGCGGAAGTCGGCGCCCTTGCCGGTGTGGCCCGGCACGATGTCGTCGATGATGCTGCCGCCGTGTTCCTCGGCGACGTCGGTCATCCGCTGGAAGGTCTCCTCGTCGCCGAAGGTCGGGTCGATCTGGGTCCCGATCCGGTCGAAGTGGCCGTCGACGCTCGGGGTCTCCTGCCACCCGCGGATGCCGCCGGCACGCTTGACCGGGCCGGTGTGCACGCCGTTGATGCCGATGCGCTCGAACGCGGACCACAGCTGCGGGTCGGCGAGCGCCGTCAGGAACGACTCGCCCTCACGGGTGATGAGCGAGATCGGGTACGCGGTGAACCACACGTCCGAGGTCGACACCGCACGGCGGGCGTCCGGCCGGGCGTAGGGGTTCCGCCACATCGCCGGCGTGCCGGAGAGCTGGCGGCTGAGGACGTCGGCGTCCTTGAGCATCGACTGCCGGACGAGCCACTCGATGTACGCCGGGTTCTCGCCGTTGGCGGCACGCGGGTCCGAGAACCGGCGCTGCAGGCTGCCGCCGCGCAGGTTCACCCGCGGCCGCAGTCGACGCGGCCGGGCCGGGTAGAGCTGCTCGTCGTAGGTGATGTCGGGGGCCACCGGGGTCGCCTCGTCCTCGTCCACGGCGGCGTCGCCGAGGTCGTCGCCCTGCTCCGGGACACCGCCGACGGGCAGCCGCTCGCCCGTCAGGTACTCGTCAGCGATCCGCTCGTCGGTCCGGGGTGCGTCGTCGTCCATGTCCACGCCCCACACGCTAGTCACGCGTGCCCGGGGACGGTGCCGGGTGCGGACTCAGACGGCGTGTTCGGGCCCGACGGCCGTGCCGTCATGGGTCACCGGTGCCGCGTGCGCGCCCTGCCCGGTGCGGAGGATCGGCACCGAGTCGCTCGTGGTGCGCAGGGACTCCTGGCGCAGTTCGAGCTGGGTCACGGCGAGCGCGGCGAGGTCGCGGAGGTTCGCCATGTCCGCCTCGTCGGCCGTCCGGGGCCGGGAGTCGAGCACCGCGAGTGTGCCGACGGCGACGCCGTCGTGCCGGACCAGCGGGACACTGACGTAGAACCGGATGCCGAGCGGTCCGGTGACGAGCGGGCTGTTCCGCATCTCCGGGTGCGTGGACCCGTCCGGGATCACGACCGGCACCGGCACCGGCGCGAAGCCGTTCCGGAAGCTGATGCTCCGCGCGGACTTGTCGACACCGTCGGCGACGTACGACTGCGACCACTCGCGGTCCTCGTCGAGCACCTCGATGAGGGCGATCGGGGCGTCGAACAGACGCGCGGCCATCTTCGTGGTCCGTTGCAGCGCCTCCTCGGGGAGCACGTCCAGGGTCGCGGGTCGCGACGCGTCGGTCCGGGGGTCGCCCGGCATCGGCCTGGAGGCACCCCCACCGGTGACGGGACCGGCTGCGGTCGACGACGTGGCCGAGCCGACGGTGTCGGCCCCGGGTCCGTGCGCGACGCCGGCCGACGTCGGGTCGGCGGGAGGAGCCTCCGCGGTGTCGGTGATCACGACGTGGCGGAGGAGCGCGACCAGGTCGGCACCCACCGGGCGCTCGCGCGGGTCCTGCGCCGTCATCGCGGCGAGGGCGTGCTTCCAGTGCTCCGGCAGCGGCTCGGGGACGACCGGGTCGCGGGACAGCCGGGCGAGGGCGGACTCGACGAGCGACCCGGGGAACTCACGCCGCCGGGTGAAGCACTGCAACAGCACCAGGCCGAGCGAGTAGACGTCGCTCGCCGGACCGACCTCCGCGCCGCGGGCCTGTTCCGGGCTGAGGTAGGCGGCCGTGCCGGTCGTGACGCCGTCCGCGGTGAGCCGTTCGACGCCGGCGGCCAGGGCGATGCCGAAGTCGGTGAGCCGTGCGCGTGCCCGGTCGGAGCCGTTGCCGTAGTCGACCAGCAGGATGTTCGACGGCTTGATGTCCCGGTGCACGACGCCCTGCGCGTGGATGTAGTCGAGCGCCTCGGCCATGTCGTAGCCGATCTCGGCGATGTGCCGCGACGCCAGGGGCCCGAGCGCCAGCCGCTCCTCGAGGTCCTGGCCGTGCACGAGCGCCATCACGATGAAGCGCTGCAGTGACCCGTGCTGGTCCTCGACCACCCCGGCGTCGAGCAGACTGACGAGGTTGTGGTGGTCGAGCGCTGCCAGGACGCCCTGCTCGGCCTCCTGGCGGGCGATGTCGACGATGCCCGGGTGGAAGAGCTTCACGGCGACGGGGCGGTCCAGGCTCTCGTCCCAGGCGTGGTGCACGACGGACATGCCGCCCCGACCGATGACCTGCTCGAGCCGGTACCGGCCGGCCAGCAGTCCGGCGTGCTCCCGGGGTGCGTCCGTCGGGGCCATGCTTCCTCGTCTTCGGTGGGGGCGTCGCGCGTGGCGTGACGACTCATCGGGCGTGTCGCCGACGCGACGATGCATCTTCGCATCGCCGGGGCGTCGCGGGCCGCCACCATCCCCTCTGCGCGATCGGGACCGTGCGTCGAGACCGGATGCCGCTCGCTCAGATGCGCGCGTACCGGGCGCGGACGAAGCTGTAGAGCCCGAAGGCCGCGAAGCCGAGTCCGACCACGACGAGCACGACGGAACCGCCCGGCATCGACCGGAGCGCGTCGAACGCCCCGTCGAGCCCGGTCGCCTGGTCCGGGTCGCTGCGGATGCCGGCGACGGCGATGAGGACGCCGACGATGACCACGGCGACGCCCTTCGCGATGTACCCGAGCGTGGCGAGCACGGCCACGGTCCGGCGCACGGACTCCGGCTGCGGGCGGAGGTGCTTCTTCCATGAGCCGCGCACGCCGATCACGACGAGGCCGACCCCGATGGCGACCGCCACCGCGCCGACGAGCACCAGCAGGACGACGCCGCCGGGCGTGGCCAGGGCGGTCGCCGCAGCGCTGCGGCTCGAACCGGTGGAGCTCTTGCCGGCACCGAGCGCGTAGCTGGCCGACGAGTAGGCGATGGCGCCGTAGACGACCGCCTTGCCGGCGTTCTTCGCCCGGGCGAGCCAGGCACGAGCGTCGTCGGTCCGTCCACCGACGACGGCCTCGACGACCAGGCGGACGGTCAGTGCGGCGGTGCCGATCGCGACGACCCAGAGCAGGAACACGCCGCCGGGGACGGACGCGATCTGCGCGAGCGCACCGGACTGGTCGGTGTCGCCGGACTGCGATCCCTGCGCACCGCTGCCGGCGGTGGCGTTGCCGATGCCGAGCAGGACGGCGAGGTAGCCGATGAGCAGGTGCACGACGCCCGTCCCGACGAAGCCCGCGCGGGCCGTGGTCTCGAACCAGCGGCTGTCGGCGACACGGCGCGCCTGTCGTCCGGTCTCTCGGGCTGCGTCCTGGGCTGCGTCGGTCACGGCTCCGAGCTTGCCCGATCCGGACCCTCCTGTCCGAGCAGCCGCTGAGATATCACACGCGGAATGTGTTCAGAGGGATGGCGGACGCTTACGGGACCGCAGCGACACCGGCCGGTGTCGACCACCCTCTCTCTCAGGAGCACCATGCAGAAGCGCACCACCCTGGCGGCCGCCGCCGGTCTCGTCCTCGCCCTCGGCGCCCCGCTCGTCGCCTCGATCCCGGCGAACGCCGCGACCGTGTCCGCCCCCTCGTCCGTGTCCGCCGCGCAGACCCAGACCCTCTTCACCCCCTTCGTCCGGACCGTCGACGGCGCCTGGGCCGAGTCCACCAACGACGAAGAGGGCGCTGACGCCGACCTCTTCACCGTCGACGGGCACGGAGCCTCGCACACCGCCGAGGTCCTCATCCCCGGCGCCGGTGGCCTCGTGCACGCCGAGCAGCGCATCGACGGCGAATGGCGCGAGGTGGCCACCTTCAGCCTCGCCGGACAGGGCGCTCGCGGCCAGCTGCAGGTGACCGTCCCGCAGGACGACGGGTACGGCGAGTACCGCCTCTTCGCCACGGACGACCAGGGCAACCGCTCGGGGTCCCGCACGTTCTACGTCGTCGAGTACTGAGCCCCGATCTCCCCGATCCCCCAGCAACAGGAAGCACCACACATGAAGAAGTCCTCCACCCTCGCCGCCGCCGGCCTCGCCCTCGCGCTCGGCGCCCCGCTCGTCGGCTCGATCCCGGCGAACGCGGCCGTCTCGTCGTCCGACTACACGTGGGCCAGCTCGGTCCAGCAGGGCGTCGGCGGCCACCAGTTCTCCGGCAACAAGCTCGTCATCACCGAGAGCACCCTCGCGGGCAAGCGCCTGACCGTGACCGGCGAGACCCGCCTGCCGAACAAGGACATCGAGATCGCCGCCGGCACCGGCTGGACGGCCGCGGGCAAGACCGATGCCACCGGCCACTTCAGCCTCAGCATCGACGTGGCGAACTCGGGCGGGTACGACATCCGCTTCGGCAAGCGCGTCACCCCGACCCTCTTCAGCAAGACGTACCAGGCGTCCTGGTTCGGTACCCCGGTGTCCTGAACCAGCGGAGTCCTGAACGGTCAGTGACGGACGGGAGGTACGGGCGTAGTCGGCCCGGGCCTCCCGTCCGTCGTCCCGCCGGGTCAGTCCCCCTTGACGTTCACGATCTGCCGCAGCGTGTGCCGCACCGTCACCAGGTCGGCGGCGTCCGCCATCACCTGGTCGATCGGCTTGTAGGCCGCCGGGATCTCGTCGAGGAACGCATCGGTGTCCCGGTACTCGATGCCCGCCATCGCCTCGCGCAGCTGCTCGTGCATGAAGGTCCGACGTGCCGCCGACCGGGAGTACGAGCGACCGGCCCCGTGTGGAGACGACTCGAGCGACGGCTTGTTCCCCCGCCCCTCGACCACGTACGACGCCGTGCCCATCGACCCCGGGATCAGCCCCGGCTGCCCGGCCTTCGCCTGGATCGCCCCCTTCCGGGACACCCACACCGACTTGCCCCAGTGCGTCTCCCGCTGCGTGAAGTTGTGGTGGCAGTTGATGCGTTCGAGCTCCTGCACCTCGGTGTCCACGACCTCGGCGAGCTGCCGGACGACACGGTCCATCATCTCCTCGCGGTTGAGCAGGGCGAAGTGCTGCGCCCACCCCAGTTCGGCGATGTACCGGTCGAACTCGGGGGTGCCCTCGACGAGGTAGGCCAGGTCGGGGTCCGGCAGCGCGATCCACCACCGCTCCATCGCCTGCTTCGCCACCGCGATGTGTCGCTGGGCGATCCTGTTGCCGACCCCGCGGGATCCGGAGTGCAGGAACAGCCAGACGCGGTCCTCCTCGTCGAGGGAGACCTCGATGAAGTGGTTGCCGGAACCGAGCGTGCCGAGCTGGTTCCGCCAGCCGGCGAGCACCTCCGCAGGGTCGAAGCCGGCTTCGACGGCCAGCGCCTCGAGTTCCGCGATCCGCGGTGCCGCGGTCGCGACGACGGTCTGGTTCGTCGCCCCGGCGGACAGCGGGATCGCCCGTTCGATCGCCTCGCGGAGCGGTCGCAGGTCCTCGGGCAGATCGGCGCGCGAGAACTGCGTGCGGACGGCGATCATCCCGCAGCCGATGTCGACCCCGACGGCCGCGGGCATGACCGCGCCGAGGGTGGGGATGACGGACCCGACGGTGGCGCCGAGCCCGAGGTGGGCGTCGGGCATCAGCGCGAGGTGTGGGAACACGAAGGGCATCCGGGAGGTCGTGCGCGCCTGCTGTTCGGTCTGCTCCTCGAGCATCGATGCCCAGGAGAGGAGTCGGTTGGTGATCTTCTGCATGGTGGGTCCCTGTCGGACGACGTCGTGGTGACGGTCCGCCCGTCCGGGCAGAACCGAGCACCGTAGCGCGGTCACGGCACCCGACGCAAGCCGGCTCGGCCCGGCCCCGCCGCGCACGGCCGGGGTACGTGCCGTGCGCGGCACGTCGAGCCGGTGCGGGCACGATGGAGCCATGACCGAACGGACACGGGACACCCCCGACGCCACCGAGAACGAGGAGCGCACCGACGGGTACGTCCCGCTCCGCTCCTACGGCGCGATCGGCGACGGTCGGACCGTGGCGCTCATCGCCCGCGACGGTCGCATCGACTGGCTGCCGATCCCCGGCATGGACTCACCCCCGGTGTTCGCGAGCATCGTCGACGCCGAGCACGGCGGACACATCGCCCTGCGCCCGGCCGACGGCGGCGCCGAGGTCGAGGTCGAGCGGCAGTACCTGCCGGGGACGAACGTCCTGGTCACGACCTGGACCACGCCGTCCGGCCAGGTCACCGTCACGGACGCCATGGTGACCGGTGTCGCCGGACGCCTGCCCTGGGCCGAGATCGGCCGCTGCGTGCAGGGCGTGCGTGGTTCGGTCGAGATGGAGTGGGCGGTCGTGCCCGGCACGCTGCTCAACACGGCCGAGCCGAAGCGCCTGGACACCGCCAACGGCACCGTGATCGGCATCGACGGGGTCACCATCGCCATCGTCGAGCAGGGCTTCGACCCGGTGCACGACGACGGTCCCCGGTTCTCCGGCCGCTTCGACACCACCGAGGGCTCGAAGCACATCCTGACGATCGTCGGCACGCACGACGAACCGATCTTCATGCCCGAACCGGAGCGCACGATGGCGGGCATCGACCGCACCATCGAGAACTGGTCGCAGTGGTCGTCGGAGTTCTCGTACGACGGGCCCTGGGCCGAGGCGGTGCAGCGGAGCGCCCTGGCGCTGAAGCTGCTCATCTACTCGCCGACCGGCGCCATCGCGGCGGCCCCGACCACGAGCCTCCCGGAGGACCGGACCGGCGGCAAGAACTGGGACTACCGCTTCGCCTGGGTGCGCGACCTGTCCTACACGGTGCACGCGCTGACCCGCTTCGGCCTGCGCGAGGAGACCCACGCGGCCGTCTCGTGGGTGATGCGGACCATCGCCGACCACGACGAGACGATGCCGATCTTCTACCGGCTCGACGGCTCGAAGACCGACGAGGTCGAGGAGCGCGACGTCCCCGGGTGGCAGGGCATCGGCCCGGTCACGGTCGGCAACCGGGCGGGCAACCAGCTGCAGCTCGGCGTCTGGGGCGACGTCTTCGAGATCATGCGTCAGTACGTCCGTGCCGGCAACGTCCTGGACCGGAAGACCGCGAAGGTGCTGCAGCAGCTCGCCGACGACGCCTGCCACCGCTGGGAGGAAGCGGACTCCGGCATGTGGGAGCTCGAGGACACCCAGCACTACGTGTCGAGCAAGATCGGTTGCTGGCAGGCACTCGACGCCGCGGCGGAACTGCACGACGCCGGCATGATCGACGGCCCGCGGGACAAGTGGATCGAGAACCGCGAGCTGATCGAGCAGTGGGTCAGCGACAACGGCTGGGACGAGGAACGCGGGTACTACGTCATGTACCCGGGGTCCGACGCCCTGGACACCTCGATCCTGCTGCACGCGATGTCGGCCTTCGACCGGGGACCCCGGATGGAGTCGACGATCCGGGCCATCGAGGAGCAGCTGCAGCGCGGCCCGCTCGTCTACCGCTACTCGGGCATCGAGGACGAGGAGTCCCCGTTCGTCGCCTGCTCGTTCTGGCTGGCCGCGGCGATGGCCTGCGTCGGCCGCCACGACGACGCACGCCACCTGATGGACGAGATGGTCGACCAGGCGAACGAGGTCGGCCTGTTCAGCGAGATGATCAGCGAGGGCGGCGAGTTCATGGGCAACATCCCGCAGGGGCTGTCGCACCTGGCGCTCATCCAGGCGGCGCTGACGATCGAAGAGGTCACCGCTGAGGACGGTGCCGACGAGGACTGACCCTCAGGCCAGGGAGATCGCGACCAGACCCGCGACGCCGACCATGTACATCACGACGACGACGAACGAGTCGACGCCCATCCCGATGATGCGACGCTGCGGCCGGAACACGAGTCCCACCGCGTAGACCAGGGTCAGCAGCGCGGCGAGGGCGGTCAGGTACACGTCGCTGGCGTTCGCCTGCGGCAGCACCGCCTTGCCGGACAGCACGGTGGCGACGAGGAACAGCACCGGCAGGAAGGCGTTGCCGCCGAAGATGTCGGAGACCGCCAGGTTGTCGTCACCCTGCTTGACGGCCTGGAGGCCCGTGGAGATCTCCGGCAGGCTCGTCGCGAGGGCCAGGACGGTCGCCCCGAAGAGCACGCCCGACAGCCCGATCTGACTCGAAGCCGCGTCCCCGGCGCGTTCGAGCACGACACCGGCGACGAGGGTCGCGAGGGCGGACACCGCGAAGACGACCACCGCCTTCCGCGTGCTCATCGGCTCGGTGTCCTGCTTGCGGGTCCGGTGCCCGGAGGCGTGCGGGCTGGCGTCCGGGGCATGACCGCTCTCGTGCCACGGCAGGCCCTTGCTCGCGCGCTGCACCAGGAACAGCCCGATCACCCAGATCACCGCGATGAGCACCACGTCCGGCGTCAGTCGGGCGACGACCAGGTCCGGCGGCAGCTGGCTGCCGGCGATGACGACGGCGAGCACGGCGACGACGACGACCGCTTCGAGCACCAGGGTCAGCGACGCCGCGCGGTACGTGATCGGCTTGACGCCCTTACCGCGCCTGCCGAACGCGTCGAGCACGGCGATCACGACGGTCTGCAGGGCGATGCCGCCGAGGATGTTGCCCGCCGCGACCTCGATCGACCCGGACAGTCCGGCGCTGACGGTGATGGCGATCTCGGGCAGGTTCGTCGCGACGGCCAGCACGATGAGCCCGCCGAGCGCACTGCCGAGGTGCAGGCGGGAGTCGAGGACGTCGGTCGTCTTGGACAGTTGGATGCCGGCGATCCAGATCACGGCGGCACCCGCGACGAAGACCAGGACGAGCAACCAGAGGGGCAGGGATTCCACGAGGATGACGATGGACCCCGACGGCTGGGTCCGTCTCCGGTCCGGGGCCGCTGGGTGCCCCTGTCGGGCGCCCGGGGCATCATGGACGGACGATGAACGACGTCGACGCCCGGATGGACCGCCTGCGGAAGGCCGCGCGGTACCGGTACCAGCAGCTCGTGGACAGCGAGGTCGAGCGGGGTTCGCTCGACCCGGACGAGGTGCGTGCGGAGCGCGAGGAACGGCAGCTGCTCAAGGCCGCCGACGTCGCCGCGCACGCCCGAGCACGGATCGCCGAAGCCGAGCGCCGCGGGGTGTTCGAGGGCAATCCGTACCACGGCAAGCCGCTGCCGGGGCTCGACGGGCAGCACGACCCGGACTGGTGGATCAAGTCGAAGATCGAGCGTGAGGACATCCGCGGGATCGCGCCGCCGGCCCTCGCCCTGCGCACCGAGGACGCCGAGCTCGATGACCACCTGGACGCACTCTCAGTGGAGTCCGACGTCCGCGACGTCCTGGTGGACTTCAACGCCCGTGTGAAGGAGGCCCGCCGGCAGCTGCTCGGCGGACCGCCGGTGGTCACGCCGATGCGGGACGTCGAGGTCGAGGTCGCCCGCTGGCGGGACCGCCGGGAGGCCCGTGCCGCGGCCGCCGCGTCGGCTGCGGCCGCGCAGGCGGCCGGGACCCGACCGCACCCGTGGTGGCGCCGACGCGGGTGAGGTGACCCGGGCCGCCCGTCCGTGTGGCGGCTGGTCCGGGAACGCGAGAACGCCGCTCCGGCGTGTGCCGGGGCGGCGTTCTCGTGGTGCTGGTGCGTCTGTGACGCGCCGGGTGTTACTTGATCT
>NZ_JAXCWN010000008.1:0-123602 GCF_034045095.1 Curtobacterium sp. CFBP9011 | reverse complement strand
CGTTGGACGTGGCTCACTGTCTATCGGTCGTGGACGCGCAGCACCAGCGAAGCGGATACCTCCGTCGGCTTCCGATGACGTGTCCGAATGCCGATCCGCTACCGAACGAGACGCCCCAGTTCTCCGCGGGACAGTCAGCGCTTGCGGCGAAGAAACATGGTGACTCCGACAGCGACGATCGCCACGATCACGAGGACGAACGCCCACAGAGGAATCGTGGCGCCCGTCTTCGGACTGACAGCAGCGAGCATGGCGACCGCGGTGGCGACGAGTGCGTTGATTTGCTGAGACTAGAGGGCGACCGCGGTCTCGTAAGCCGGTCGTTCACCGCTACACGGCAGTTGCTGCCATCGCCGGCTCTCGTTGTTTACCCATGCCTGACCAGGGATATTGCCGTACGCCTGTCCCGCAAAAAAGCCCGGTGAAGGGGCGCTAAACGCTACACAGCCGAGGGCGCTGCGACGGTACCGCTTCGACGGTGACATCGACGTGCTGCGAGGAAGTGACTCGTTCCGGCCTTCGGAACCGATCACCGCGACCGCCGAAGGAGCAGCTCTGGATGCGCGAGCACCTCGAGGAGCGCGAGCCACGCGAGGTCGGTGATGCGTGGGTCGAGGGCGCCGGAGTGCGCAGCGAGCAACGCCCGGGTGCGCGCGGTCGGGGTCTTGTCCATTCCGTGCTGACTGTTGCGGAGCGCGGTGAGCCATTCACGAGCGGCGGTGGCGAGCGGCACGAGGACGTCGATGCCGTTCTTGTCGGGCAACATTACGCCCCCGTCCTGGAGTCGTGACCGCATGAAGAACCCGTTCCCCACCTCGCGCAGTGCCCCCACGGCCGCGCGAGCACGCGGCAAAAGGACGAGTTGCACATCCCCGGGGAGCGTCGTTTCGAGGTCGGTGAGGACAGCTTCCATCTTCGAGAGGGTGGTCGCTCGATCACGTGTGAGTGTGCGGTTGAGGCCCGCGAGTGAGTCGAGGGTATGGAAGAGCGCGAGCCGCCGCGCATGACCGTCCCGGGAAGACCCGATGACTTGGACGGAGCGACACAGCTGCTCGAAGGTGAGCAGTCGCTCGACAGCGGACGGCGGGTGGTACTGCCCGTCGACGACGTAGTTGGCCGGCTGGGTGAGGTGCGAGAAGACTAAGTCGAGCCGATCCACCCACCACCGAAGGGCTGCTTTGAACGCCGCGTGCGGAATCTCCCGCACATCCTTCAACGGCTCGATCTGCGCAGACCGCTCTGACAGTGCGAGAAGGTCCAGGTCGAGCAGCGGGCGAGGCTCGACCGCCTTGCCAAACGTGAACACAAGCACACCTCCGAGCCTGGGCGCGGTCGTCGCCCACACATGCGGACTGAGGCTCGTGACGAGCGGTTCGAGGTAAGCACCGAGCCCGAGGTTGATGTCCTCCATCAGCTTCAACGACGAGGTGAACGTGTCGCCGTCCCCAGTGGGCTCCGGCGGACGGTCGCCAACGTTCAGCATCGCGCGCGCAACGCCATATCGCCGGCCGAGACGCTCCGTCGACTCCACTAGATACATCGCTGCATGAGGAAAGACCATTTCACGAAGCCCCGCAGTTGCCCCGGCAAGGACGGCAGGGAGATCCTTTGCCTCCTCCGTCCCGACCACAAGCGCCCGGAATCCCGCAAGCGCCTGCACCGCCTCTGTCGGATGGCGTTCGAGGAGCGTCTGCTTCAAGCGGACCGCTCGTTCCCATGAGCCGGGCGCCGGCCCAATCTCGTCGTACTTCGACAGTCGCTCGACCACGCGCTGATAGCCGCGCTCGTCGGAAGGGTCAGCCTCCAGCCCTAACCGGGACCACCGGACCAGGTTCGGCTTCGAACCGGAGACGCTCTCCTCATTTCGCCCCATGAAGTCGTCGCCGTCGCGAATAAGTTCCCAGCCAACGAACGCGCCCATGTCATCTGGTACTCCGCCGAGGAACCAGTTCGCGACGTGGATCCGTACCGGGTCCACCTTCAGCATCGACAGGTCCTCAGCACCAGTGGACTGTGCGGACCCACCAACGTTCCTTGCTCCGGTCACCCTGCCCCTTTTGGCCGTCTCCTACGACCTCAGGGTAGGGCGAGGCGCCGACACGTCAGCCCTTAGCTATACGCTGCCGATGTGCCTCGTACGTCGCGGAAGCGCCCCAGCGAGCTGACGCGGACTGGCCCTCAGCACCGTCCGACGTGCTTGCCGGCGAATATGCGCGTCGCTTCGCGGTCCGCCTTCGGGAAGTCATCGGTGATGGCAGCGTTCGCGCGGCAGGTCGGACCGCCGGCGTCGTTCCTGGAACTCTTCGCGCGACCATGGAGGGCCGCACCTGGCCGGACCTTGAGACCATCGCCAAACTCGAATCATCACTCGGGGAAGTGCTCTGGCCAACCGCTTCAGAAGGAGTCCGTTATCGCGCTAGCGTCAGTGGCGGTTCTTGGTGGCAGTCGCCCTGCCTGGACCCGAAGTTTGACCCTGCGACGAGCCCATCGAAGCTAGATGTCCGGACGAAGACCCGGCAGCCCGAGGCAGGCCTCCTCAGCCTCCTGTCCATCTTCACGACCGCGGTATCAGCGCTCGGCCGGCAGTCCTCGCCGTCGTCCTGTTCGTCATCGTGCTCGGGCCGATTCTCGCGTCGATCGTCGGCCTCATCGCGCTCGGGTAATGTCGGCCTCATCGCGCTCGGGTAACGGGGTACGAAACTGGTTGAGCTCGAGCGAGATCCCGCCGACCCCGGGGGACACGAGAAAGGTCCCGGCATCGCGCCGGGGCCGGCAGCTGAGCCCGCACCCACGGCATCCGCACATATCTCACCCGTGAACGTCAGATGGAGTGAGAAAGACCACTTCGCGCTCCGCGTCCGTGAACATCGGCGGTGGGTGCAAGCCGGAATCATCCGCCGGTGGCGCGAAACCCCCGAATATCAAGGCGCCGTGGCACCGCCTCTGGTCCGGCTCCTCTGCCATGTAGACCTCGAGCTCTACGGGCTCCTGTGGGATGCCCTGACCGACGCCGAACCTCAAGCTGCCCATCTTCTCCTCGAGACCGTCGAGCCCCTACCGATACCCCGTGCCCTCATCCTCACCGGGGGCTTCATCGAGCACTGGGGTGACCGCGGCCCGGCACTCGTAGCCGGCGAAATCGGCAGCGTGACCCGCGCGACACGGACCGTTCTCGCCCTCCTCGAAACCCGCATCACCGACGCTCACAGCCCCGCCGACGCCCATCTCCGTGCCGCCATCCGCGGTGCTGCCGAAGCGGTCCCTGCGGCGTTCGCGGAAGCGGCGCGGAAGCACGAGCGGGCGGTGGAAGTCGTCGAAATGGTGAGTGCTGGTGGGAATGCGGCGTATCAGGCGGCGGCGGAGCTACTCAGCCAGGAGTGAGCGGCTACGGAAAATCCACCACGCCGCTCTCACAAAGAAGCCGAAACATCGTGGGCGCCGGGGCCGCGGCGCGCACGACCACCACGTTGCCGTCGGGAGCGACTCCCGCCGGCAGTTGCGTATATAGCAGGTACAGCGTGGGAAGCCGAGGGCGCCAGAAGGAGACTGCGACCGGTGTGTGCCGGGGCGCGTAGTACGCGGCCCGCTCATCAGAGGCTCCGGTGTACGGCCGCGCACTTGCATTCAGTACCGACGCTCCGCTGCCTGGCATGCGGACGTGACCGGAGCAGCAAGAGTGGTGGCGGTGAGCCCTGGGAAAGCATGTGCCAGCACAGCAGCCGACAGCACATGCTCATCCACACTGAAGAAAGCCCGGTCAGGGCCAGCAGGAAGGGTCAAATGCAGCAACGGCACAATGCAGGTATGCGCGGATAGACCGGAGTGGGTGCAAGCAAGTCTGACCAGGGCTTTCTCTGGCATCTCATGGAGCGTCCCGCTGGTTCCCGCTCCCGCGCATAGGAGGAGAGCACGCGAACGCGTGCCCCGGCGGCCACCTGGCGGCCGGGACACCTCACACAGAAAACCACCATCGTGACCGCCACTGTCCTCCCTCTCCCAGACCTCGTTTCCGATGTCGACGTCGCCGCCCTCCTCGGTGTAAGCCCAAAGACGCTCGCCAACTGGCGCTCCGCCGGAGTCGGCCCGTCTTACTTCAAGATCGGCGGCCGTGTGCGCTACGACCGGGCCGTCATCCTCACGTGGCTTGACGCTGCGCGGGTCGCCTGATGGGGCGGCAGAAGCTCCCCGCCGGGCAGCACGGTGAAATCAGCACCACGGAAGTGGCCGCAGTACGCGGAGATGACGGGCAACTCCTGCAGAGGAAGTATGTCGTCGCGAAGACCCGTCTCGGTGTAGCTAGGGGGCCCTCCAAGCAGATCGAAGCGAGAGGTGCAACCGCGGGTGCGGCTCGGCGCGCCCTGCAGGCGAAGCTCGCCACGCTCAAAGCAGAGCTGGAGCAGGAGCCCACCGGGCCAAGTGGTCCCACGGTAACCGAGCTCGCAGAGAAGTGGTGGGCGATGAAGAGCGCAGGGCGCCTCGCCGAAAACACGCGTCTGGCGTACCGCGATGTCATCGACCGACTGATTCTGCCCAAGCTCGGGGAAACACCGGTGCGGGACGTGCGCGCCGACGTACTCGCCAGCTGGCTCTTCGAAGAGCGCCAAGTTCGCCGTGTGCAGGCTGAACACGCTCGTACGCTGCTTAATCAGATGCTCGGCGCTGCGGTGGCGTGGGAGTGGCGTACCTCGAACCCGGTCAGCGGCTTGAAACCCCTCAGCAACGAGCACCCCAGGGCTGACCCCCGCGACGACGACGAGCGATGGCTCGGGTCGGCGGACCTCGAAGCGCTGCGCGAGGGGCTCCGCGGGATGCGGCAGCGGTCGTACGTGCCAGCCATGGTGGAGCTGATGCTGGGCCTGGGCCTCCGTATCTCCGAAGCGATTGCGCTGCAGGCCAGGGATATCGAGTGGGAGCATCCAGATGGAGTCCTCGTACACATCCGGCGCGCCGTAATCACCCCCGCATACGGCCAACCGTTCCTTCAGGCTCATACGAAGAGCGGCCCAGACGGGGCCCGCGCTATATTCGCACCGCCTTTCGTCGTCGAGATTCTCGGGAACCTCGCCTCGGCTGCTGGGCCCGAAGGCTTCCTTCTCGTGAGCCGTGACGGCGGGATGGTGAGCGCTCGCAGCGCGCGTACTTCTCTCCGCACGGTGCGCAAGCGGGTGGGCCTCCTGCGGGTGACGCCGCATACCTTCCGCCGGACCGCCGGGCGGGCGGCCGCGGACGAAGGTGGCGTGGCTGCCGCTACCGCCCTTCTGGGTCACGCGAGCGAGGCCACCGCGACGGAGTCTTACCTGCCGAAGGCGAGGAAGGCACCCGCTGACGCGCGAGCAGCCCTGCAGACGCTCGCCCCGACGCAAACGCCGACCGACTGACCCCGCCCCGACGAAGCGGTTGCATCCAATTGGATGCAGCCGCTTTTTCGTGCCGGAGCGGCGGTCATAAACGTTGAGTAAACGTTGACCTGGGTGGAACTGGGGGTTGCGGACCCCCGTACTTCCGCTTGTTTGTGCCCCTGGAGGGACTCGAACCCCCAACCCTTTCCTTAGGACGGAACTGCTCTTCCATTGAGCTACAGAGGCCGGCCCGACCACTCTAGCGGGAGCCGCAGAACGCTCCCGCTGGTGCAGTCGGCAACAGACTCTGGACGCACGGCACTCTCCCAGCTAGCGTCAGCCGTGGCCCCCGGTCGGGGGCAGTCCCGGACCGAAGGACCCGCATGACCCTCCCCTCCCCCGCGCGCCGTTCCGCCGCGGTCGCCGCCGTCACTGCGGCCGCGCTCGCCGGTGCCCTGCTCAGCGGCACGGCGGCGAACGCCACCACGACCGCCCCCACCACGACAAGCCACACGGCGAGCAGCACGACGGCCAGCAGCAGTGCGACCAGCCGCGCCGACCGCCACCTGACGCCTCGCACCCACTTCACGATGGCGCCGGACGGCTCGTCGGGGAAGACCGAGGGCGGCGAGGGCATCCCGAACATCGACTCCGTGAAGAAGACGATCGCGGCCTACTACGGCGACCCCGGCACGGGCATCGCGGACAAGACGGACAGCCCGTACATCCGCGAGATGCGCTCGATCGTCGCGAAGCAGACCCGCTCCCTGCAGAAGACCTACGACCGCGCGGTCCGGCGTCACGAGAAGCCGGCGATCGTCCTCGACACCGACGACACCACGCTCGAGACCTACGACATGGAGGTCGCGGACATGCACTTCGTGTTCGACCCCACCGAGCAGGACGTCTGGGTGCAGGACCAGCGCTTCCCGGCGACCCCGTCGATGGTGGGCTTCGTCGCCGCCGCGCAGAAGGTCGGCTTCACCGTGTTCGGGCTGACCGGTCGGAACGACGACCAGAAGGCCGCGACGCTCGCCAACCTGGCGAAGGTCGGGTACTCGGGCTTCACCGACGACCACTTCTTCACGAAGTGGACCGGCAAGGGTGATTCACAGCAGCCGAGCTACGTCACGTGTGCGACGGCGAAGTGCACGACGGTCGAGTACAAGGCCCTCACCCGCAAGCACATCGAGCAGGACCTGGGCTACGACATCGCGCTGAACGTCGGCGACCAGTGGTCCGACCTGCAGGGCGGCTTCGCCGACGCGACCCTGAAGCTGCCGAACCCGACCTACTACCTGCCCTCCGCGAACCTGCCGGGTGTCCGTGAGCCGAAGCTCGCCCCACAGACGCGCTTCCGCATGGCTGCCGACGGTTCGTCCGGCCGCACGCAGGGCGGCGAGGGCATCCCGAACATCGACTCGGTCAAGGCGACGATCGCCACGTACTCCGGCGACCCCGGTACCGGCATCGCGAACAAGACGGACAGCCCGTACATCCGCGAGATGCGGTCGATCGTCGCGCGCCAGATCCCCCAGGTCGCCGCCGCGTGCACCGCGGCCGACCGTCGCCACCGCAACCCGGCGATCGTCCTGGACGCGGACGACACGACCCTCTGGACCTACGACATGGAGGTCGCGGACATGCACTTCGTGTTCGACCCGGCCGAGCAGGACGTCTGGGTGCAGGACGAGCGGTTCCCGGCCACGCCCTCGATGACGAACCTGGTGTCCGTCGCCGAGCGCTCCGGCTGCACGGTCATCGGCCTCACCGGGCGCAACGAGGCGCAGCAGACCGCCACGATCGACAACCTGCACAGGGTGGGCTTCCCCCAGTTCGCCGCTGAGCAGGACGGACACCGCACCTACTTCACGAAGTGGACCGGCACCGGTACCTCGCAGCAGCCGTCGTACGTGCACTGCGCGACGGCCAAGTGCACGACGATCGAGTACAAGTCGCAGACCCGCGCGTTCATCGAGTCGCGAGCCGGTGGCAGCTACGACATCGTCGCGAACGTCGGTGACCAGTACAGCGACCTGATCGGCGGTTCCGCCGACCGGTCCGTGAAGCTGCCGAACCCGACGTACTACCTGCCCTAGCAGGCAGAGCCCTGCCGTAGCAGGCAGAGCCCTGCCCGAGCAGGCAGAGCCCTGCCGGAGCCGGCAGACGACGGACGGGAGGCCCGTGGCGACACCGCCACGGGCCTCCCGTCCGTCCTGGTGCGCGCCCGGCGACGGCTGACGCGCCCGTGGTCAGCGGAGGATGCCCAGGCTCCTGGCCTCGGACACCGCGGCCGTGCGTGAACTCACCCCGAGCTTGGAGAACACGTGCACCAGGTGCGACTTCACGGTGGCGTCGGTGATGTGCAGCCGCGCCGCCACGTCGCCGTTCGAGGCGCCACCGGCGACGAGCTGCATGACCTCGATCTCCCGTACGGACAGGCTCACCCGCGGTGCCCGCATCCGCGCCAGCAGACGACCGGCGATCGCCGGTGCGAGGGCGCTCTCGCCGGCGGCAGCGGCCCGGACGGCGGCGAGGAGCTCCTCCGGCGGCGCGTCCTTGAGGAGGTACCCGCTGGCCCCGGCCTCGACCGCGCTCAGGATGTCGCCGTCACTGTCGTAGTTGGTGAGGACCAGGACGTACGGCGGGGCGTCCGCTGCCCGGATCGCCCGGGTGGCATCGGCTCCGGAGCGGCCCGAGCCGAACTGCAGGTCGGTCAGCACGAGGTCCGGTTCGGTGGAGGTGGCGAGGACGACCGCCTCGTCCGCGGTCGCCGCCTCGCCGACGACCTCGATGCCGTCGTCGTTGTCGAGCAGTGCCCGGAGTCCGGCGCGGACGACGGGGTGGTCGTCGGCGATCACGACCCGGATCATGCGGCGCCCCGATCCACGACCACGGTGACGGTGGTGCCCCGGCCGGGCGCGCTGTCGACGGTGAGTCCGCCGCCGAGCTGTTCCACGCGCTCGGCCATCGCGCGGAGGCCGAACGAGTCGGAGGTGGCGGTGTCGAGGCCGACGCGGTCCCGGTCGAACCCGACGCCGTCGTCGTGCACCACCAGCGTCGCCTCGGTCGGGGAGAGGGTGAGGCCGATGTCGACGGTCGTGGCGTCGGCGTGCTGCGCGACGTTCGCCACGGCTCCCTGGGCGATGCGCAGCAGGGCGGTCTGGACGTCCATCGTCAGGTCCGCGCCTCCGGTCGGGACGGCGACCTCGATGCGGAGGCCGTCACGTCGCCACTGCTGGCTGAGGCGTCCGAGCGCGGCGGCGAGGCCGGCGTCGAGGGACGGCGGCGCGAGCTCGCGGATGAACCGGCGGGTGTCGGCGAGACCGTCGGCCGCGGTGGACCGGGCGAGGCGGATGTGGTCGATGCCCGGTCGGTCGCCGTCGGCGGCTTCGGCCGCGTGCAGCAGCATCTGGATGCTCGAGAGCCCCTGCGCGACGGTGTCGTGGATCTCCCGTGCGAGACGAGCGCGTTCGGTGAGCACCCCCTGCTGCCGTTCGGTCGCCGCGAGCAGGTCCCGGGTCGCCAGCAGCTCCGCGACGAGTGCCTCGCGCTCGGCGGCTTCACGGGCGAGGGCCCGGTAGCCGAGGCCGATGAGCAGCGCGACGCCGGCCCCGACCAGCGGGCCGATCACCCCACCCACCGTGAAGCCGCCGTGCACGCCGAGCGCGACGATCGCGATCGCGGTCGCGACCACGACGGCCACCGGCCCGACGATCCGGGGCAGGACGTGCAGGTAGAGGAAGAACAGCGGGAAGACCAGGTACGCCGCCTCGGGCACGAGGACGAGCAGCGCGACCCACACCGTCGTCAGCGCCGCGATCCACAGCGCGCCGACCAGGGCTCGGTGCCGGCCCCGGACGGTGGCGACCCGGGCACCGAACACGTAGAGCACCGCGAACAGTGCGGCCAGGCCGGACTCCGCCCACACGGTGTCGTCCTGCACGACGACGACCCGGACGACGACGAGCGCGAGCAGCGCGGCGAACAGCACGTGCAGTCCGGTGCGCAGCCCGACGAAGACGGGCGTGAGGGTGCTGTGAGGCATGTCCGTTGCAGCGTACGGCCGGCGGGCACACGGCGGATCAACCAGAAGTCGTACCCGAGGAGTCGACCTCTCCTCGATGGCACCGGACCGGACCCCGGCGAGGCTGGTCGGGACGACGGGGAACGCCCCCGACGTCGGGAAGGAACCATCGTGTTCGTCGCTTGGCGTGACCTCCGGTCCGCCCGTGGCCGGTTCGTGCTGATCGGGTCCGTCGTGGCCCTGATCACCCTCCTGGTCGGCTTCCTCGCCGGGCTGACCGGCGGGCTCGCCACCCAGGACGTGTCCGCCGTCCTCGGGCTCCCCGGGGACCGGCTCGTCCTCCAGCAGCCGGTGGACGGCAAGCCGTCGTTCTCGGAGTCCTCGATCGGCACGTCGACCGTGGCCGCGTGGCGGGACACCGCCGGCGTGGACGAGGTCACCCCGGTCGGGATCGCCCAAGGCCGGGCGACCGCGGAGGGACGTGCGACGGCTCCGCGTAGCTCGTCCGCCGTCGCGGTCGCCCTCTTCGGCGTCCCGCACGGCGCCCCGAGGTCCATGACCACCGACCTGGCGCCGACCACCGACGAGACGGTCGGGCTGTCCTCCGGCGCTGCGGCCGACCTCCACGTCGGCGTCGGGGACCGCGTCACGATCACCGGCACCACCTACCGGGTCGCGACCGTCGGCGGCGACGCCTGGTACAGCCACACGCCGGTGGTGGCGCTCTCCCCCGACGCCTGGGCGCAGGCCGACCGCCGGCTGGGTGGCGACGGGACCGCCACGGTGCTCGCCGTCTCCGGGACACCGGACTGGGCGGCTGCCGCGGCTCGCACCCACACCGCCGCAGCCTCGCCGCTGATGACCCTGCCGGCCCTCCAGACCTTCACGTCCGAAGTCGGGTCGCTCGGGCTGATGATCGTCATGCTCTTCGGCGTCTCCGCGCTCGTCGTCGGTGCGTTCTTCACGGTCTGGACCATGCAGCGTTCGGCCGACATCGCCGTCCTCAAGGCGCTCGGGGCCTCCGACGCGTCCCTCGTCCGCGACGCCCTCGGCCAGGCACTCGTCGTCCTGCTCGTCGGGATCGGTGTCGGGATCGGCCTCGTGTCGGTCCTCGGAGCGCTCGCCGGCGGAGCCCTGCCGTTCCTGCTCAGCCCACTCACCACCGTCCTGCCGGCGACCGTCATGGTCGTCCTCGGACTCGCCGGCGCCGCCGTCGCGCTCCGCACCGTCACCCGCGCCGACCCCCTCACCGCCCTCGGGAGCAACCGATGATCCGACTCGACGACGTCACCCTCACCTACCCGGACGGCGACTCGCGCACCACCGCGGTCGACCACGTCTCACTGTCGGCGCCGGACGGGGTCGTCACCGGCATCACCGGCCCGTCCGGCTCGGGCAAGTCGTCCCTCCTCGCCGTGGCCGCGACGCTGATCCGACCGGACTCCGGGCACGTGTGGATCGACGACGTCGACGCGGCCGCCCTCACCCGGAACGAGACCACGGCGCTCCGTCGGAACGAGATCGGGATCGTGTTCCAACAGTCGAACCTGGTGCCCGCCCTCACTGCGCGCGAGCAGCTGCTCGTGATGGCCGAGCTCGGCGGCGACGGACACCGACGACGCGCCGCGGTCCGCCGCCGTGCCGACGAGTTGCTCGACGCGGTCGGACTCGCGCAGCACGCCCGGAAGCGTCCGGCGCAGCTCTCCGGCGGCCAGCGGCAACGTGTCGCGATCGCCCGGGCGCTGGTGAACGAACCGTCCGTCCTGCTCGTCGACGAACCGACCAGCGCCCTCGACCAGGAGCGGGGCGCAGCGATCATGGCGCTCATCGCGCAGCTGACGCACGAACAGTGCACCGCCACGCTGCTCGTCACCCACGACCTCGGCCACCGCGGCACCCTCGACGGGCTCGTCACCCTGGTCGACGGCGGCATCACCGACGTCGCGCATCCTCCGGCGGCACTGCTCGAGGCGACCGGCGCGCGCTGAGCCGTCCGGTACGAGCCGCGCGGGCGTCGGACGGGAGGCCCGTGGTCACCGCACCACGGGCCTCCCGTCCGCCTCGCGGCAGCGACGCCGCTGCCGCGGCGACCGGGGCCGTCAGGACGGGCCCGTCACGACCGCCCGTAGGAGCGCAGCCGCAGGCTGTTCGAGACGACCAGCGTGGAGGAGAGCGCCATCGCTGCCGCCGCGATGAGCGGGTTGAGCAGGCCGGCCGCGGCCAGTGGGATCGCAGCGACGTTGTAGCCGAACGCCCAGACCAGGTTGACCCGGATGGTGCGGAGCGTCCTGCGGGAGAGCTGCACGGCGTCGACGACTGCGCGGAGGTCCTCGCGGACGATGATGACGTCGGCGGCCTTCATGGCGATGTCGGTGCCCTGGACGACGGCGATGCCGAGGGTCGCGGTGGCGAGCGCCGCGGAGTCGTTGACACCGTCGCCGACCATCGCGACGTGGTGTCCGTCCGCCTGCATCCGTTCGACGTGTCCCGCCTTCTCGTCGGGCAGGACACGGGCGATCACCTCGTCGACACCGACTTCCGCTCCGACGGCCGCGGCGGTGGTCTCCGAGTCTCCGGAGAGCAGGACGGTGCGGAGCCCGAGCGCCCGCAGTTGCGTGACGGCCTCGACGGCGCCGGGCCGGAGCGTGTCCTGCACGGTGAGGACCGCAGCGACCGCACCGTCGACGGCGAGCAGCACCACGGTCGCGCCCGATGCTTCCCGCTCTGCAGCGACGGCAGCGACACGGGCGGCGACGACCACTCCGGTGTCCTCCAGGAGCGCACGCCGGCCGATGACGCAGCGCCGGCCAGCGACGGATCCGGAGGCGCCGAGGCCCGCGTGCGCGACGAAGTCCACGACGGGCCCCGGTGCGCCGACCCGTGCGCTGGCCGCAGCGGCGATGGCCTTGCCGATCGGGTGTTCGGACGCCGCTTCGAGGGCGCCGGCGGTCGTCAGTGCGGTGTCGGCGTCCGTGCTGAACGTGTCGATGGCGGTGAGGGTCATCCGACCCGTCGTCAGGGTGCCGGTCTTGTCGAACACGACGGTGTCGACTCGTCCGCTCGCCTCGAGGGCATCGGGGCCCTTGATGAGGACACCGAGCTGGCCGCCGCGGCCGACGCCGACCATGAGCGCCGTGGGCGTGGCGAGCCCGAGCGCGCAGGGACAGGCGATGATGAGGACGGCGACGCCGTTCGTGATGGCGGTCGCGACGGGGGCGCCGCTGGTCAGCCAACCGGCGGCGACGAGGACGGCGATGCCGATGACGACGGGCACGAACACGCTCGTGACGCGGTCGACGGTCCGCTGTACCGCGGCCTTCCGGCGTTGCGCGTCGTCGGCGACCGCCGCCATCTGCGCCAGGCGGGTCCGGGTGCCGACCGCGTCGGCACGGACGACGAGCCGGCCGCCCTGGACGAGGGTGCCACCGACGATCCGGTCACCGGCAGCGGTCTCGACCGGGACGGACTCACCGGTCATGGCGGAGGTGTCGACGCTGGCGGCACCGTCCGTCACGGTGCCGTCGACGGGGACCCGGCCGCCGGGGCGCACGACGACGTGGTCGCCGACGCGGACGGCGCCGAGTGGCGTCGTGCGCTCCTCGCCGTCGACCAGGACCTGCGCTTCGGTGACGCCGAGGTCGCCGATGGCTTCGAGGACGTCAGCGGCGCGCCGGCGGCTGCGGCTCTCGAAGTAGCGGCCGGCGAGTTGGAACGTCACCATGCCGGCCGCGACGTCGAGGTAGATCGAGTCGGCCCCCGCCGGGGTCGTACCGAAGCCGAGCCAGTAGCCCGGGGTGGTGGCGGGGTCGACGAACAGGGTCCAGAGCGCCCACCCGAACGAGACGACGGCCCCGAGGGAGACGAGCGTGTCCATGCTCGTGCTGCGGTGCCGCAGCCCGCGGAGCGTCGCCCGGTGGAACGGCCATGCCGCCCACGTGACGATCGGGACCGCGAGGAGGACGCAGAGCGCCTGCCACCCCGGGAACCGCCAGGCGGGCACGAGGGCGAGGATGATCGTGACGTCGCACAGCGGGATCGTCAGCAGCGCCGCGACGGTCAGGCGTCGGCGGAGCGTCGTCGTCCGGGTCTCCGCGGCTCGTACGCTCCACGCGTCGTCGCCGGGCGTGTGCACGGCGGCGGTGTAGCCGGCGCGCTCGACCTGGGCGATCGCGGTCGGGGCGTCGGCGGGTCCGATCCCGCTGACGGTGGCGCGTTCGGTGGCGAAGTTGACGGAGGCGGTGACCCCGTCGAGCTTGCCCAGCTTGCGCTCGATGGCGTTGGCGCAGGCGGAGCAGGTCATCCCGCCGATGTCGAGCTCGAGGCGCTCTCCGACGAGGGGCGACGTGGTCGTGGTCACGGTTGCTCCCGGTGATCGGTGACGATCAGCGTCGGCCGGCCGCCGGCGGGCTCGCGATCGGTGGACGGGCGCGCGTCGTCGCGGGTGGTGAGTCGGCCGAGCATGGCGTTGTACTGCTCGTGGTCGTCGTCGAGGCCCCGGTCGGCGTGCCGGTCGGTGCGCTTCGCCTGCCGGGCGTCCTGCTTCGCCCACTGGGTGACGAGGGCGATGACGACCACGATGAGCGGCAGCTCGCCGGCAGCCCAGGCGATGCCGCCGGCGACGTACTGGTCGTGGGCGAGGCTGCCGATCCAGGGGACGTCGAGGTACTGGAAGTACGTCCCGGCGAGGAGGTCGGTGCTCGTCATCACGACCACGCCGAAGAACGCGTGGAACGGCATCGCGGCGAGCACCAGCCCGAGTTTGCCGATGTGCGGCAGCGGACGCGGCGGCGCATCGACGCCGATGATGAGCGCGTAGAAGACGTACCCGATGGCGAGGTAGTGCAGGGTCATCGCCTGGTGCGCCCAGTGGTACCGCATCGCCCAGCCGAAGAACGGCGTGAGGTAGATCACGTAGTACGACCCCACGAACACGGCGAGGACGTAAACCGGGTTGTACGTCGCGCGCAGCAGCGTCGAGTGCGTCACCGCCACGAGCCACTCGTGGGGGCCGGCGAAGTCGTCGCGACGGTGCGCCGTCGTCGCTCGGAGGAACAGGGTGACGGGACCGCCGAGCACGAGCAGCAGCGGACCGAGCATGTTCAGGCTCATGTGCAGCCCCATGTGCACGGCGAAGGACGCGGACGAGTACGGACCGACCCCGGACGACGTGGTGATGACGACGGTGACCCAGCCGAGCATCCACGCGCTGGTCCGGCCGTTCGACCAGTGGTCGCCCCGCCTCCGGAGCCGGACGACGGCAGCGGCGTACGCACCGACACCGACCAGGGAGACGACGAGGAAGAGGATGTCGACCCGGCCCGCGGTCCAGAGCGTGACGGGGGTGAGGGGCGTGTCGACCCGGTAGCCGAGGAAGAGCTGCTGCGCGTCGGTGGGCACGAAGTACACCGGCGGCGGGATCCGCGTCATGACCACACCGATCCCGGCCGCCACGAACAGCACCGCCGACAGCGCAGCCGGAGCGCCGGGGGTCGCGAACCGCCGCGTGCTGAGCAGGACCGGGCCGGCGACTGCCGAGACGACGCCGAGTTGGACGGCGAACAGGATCCCCGTCGGCACGGCCCACGGCACGGAGCCGGCGAGTTCGACGGCGGCGATGACGACGGACCCGGTCAGCCACACGCCCCAGACCGTGAGCGCGAGGACCCGGTACCGACGGAGCGTGGTCCGGCCGGGTCTCCCGCTCCGCCAGCGACGTTCGAGGCTGGCGGTCGCGCCGATCCAGATGCCGAACGCGGGAGCGGCGAACACGGCGGCGTCGCTCCCGAAGTCGTGGTTCGGGCCGACGAGGACCTGGGTGACCATCACGGGTGCGAGCAGCCCGACGGCGCCGATGCCGGCCAGGAGCAGGACGCTGACCCAGCTGCGGACCACGAACGCGGCGGCGAGGATCGTGACCGCGATGCACGCCACCACGATCCACGCGCCCGGCAGGTAGCTGGCCTGCACCAGGTACCCGATCGCTCCCGGCTCGAGCAGCTTCGCGATCGGCTGCCCGTTCGCATCAGCGGCGTCCACGGCGATCAGCAGCACCGCAGCGGTCGCCCACACGGTGGCCGCCGGCCGGACGACGGCGAGGTCGCGGTGACCGACGACGGTGGTCCGGGACCGTCGGGGAGTGAGGAACGCTGCCGTGACGAGGCCTCCGACGGTCAGGCCACCGGCGACGTCCGCGACGAGGCGGAGCAGCGCGCTCGCCATCGCGGTGACCGTGCCGGGATACCCGCGACTGAGCCGGTCGTACGACGACGATCCGAGCATCTCGACCGCCACCGCGACGACGACCACGGCGACACCGGCTCCCACCCAGGGCAGCGCTCGGACCACCGCCGCTCCGCGGAACGGCGGGCCCGACGACGCGTCCGGGTCCAGCGGCGCCCGGGGGTCAGGCACCGGCGAGCTCGTAGCCGGCCTCGTCGACCGCTCCGGCGACCGCCGCAGGGTCGGGCCGACTCGGTGCGCTGACGACCACGAGACCCGTCGCGGCATCCGCGGTGACGGACACGACGCCGTCGATGGCTCCGAGTTCGCCGGCGACGCGACGTTCGCAGTGCTCGCAGGTCATCCCGACGACGTGGTACTCGAAGCGCTCCATGGGACGCATTCTACAAGACGTAGAACGCCAGCAGTGATCCACCGCCCGTCGATCGTGCCGCGACTCTACATGACGTAGAAAAAATGTCTCTACAACTTGTAGAGTGGCACCGCTCACTCCCGCGACGAGAGGTCCGTCCCCGTGTCACACAGCCTGCCGCTGTCCGTCCTGCTGACGGTGGTGTTCGCCGTGACGGCGGTCGGGTACCTCGGCTTCACCGTCCGTTCCGGGAGCACCGGGGTCTCGTGGCTCAGCGACGTCTTCCACGTGCTGATGAGCGTCGCGATGCTCGCGATGCCCTGGTCATGGGGCACGACCCTCGCACCACCGGTCCTGCAGGTCGTCGTGTTCGCGGCCGCGACGCTGTTCTACCTCGTCCTGACGCTCGGACACGGCCGGTACGGCGGGCACGCGCACCACGGGCCGGGGGGTTCCGGCCGACTGGTGGTGGCCTACCACGTGGTGATGATGGCGGCGATGATCGTGATGGGCGTCATGATGCTGCCGATGGCCGGCGGGACGGCGATGTCGATGCCGGACATGGACATGACCGGCGGCGGCGGCGGCATGCACGCCGCCTGGGCGGGATGGACGCCGATCCGCTGGGTCCTCGTCGTCGTGTTCGTGGCCGCGACCGTCTGGCTGCTGGTGCGTCTGACCGCGTCCGCACGGGTCCGGCAACACCCCCTCGCGCGCCTCGACGGCGTGCTCCTGCTGCTGATGAGTGCCGGCATGGCGCTCTCGTTCATCCCCACGAGCTGAGGACCGGAAGCCATGACCGCCACCGACGACCGCCCCACCGCCGCGACGCCACCGCCTGCCCCCGCGACACCTCGGTCGTCGCGGGACGGACAGCGCGGCTGGTTCGGGCAGCTCCTGCTCCGCCTGCACTTCTCCGCCGGCCTCTTCGTCGGCCCGTTCATCCTCATCGCCGCACTCTCCGGCGCCGTGTACGCACTGGGTCCGACGATCGAGCACGGCCTGTACCAGCACGAGCTCACCGCGCCGTCGGCCGCTGCGGCGAAGCCACTGGCGGAACAGATCGACGCGGCCCAGGCCTACATCGACCGACACCACCCCGACGACACCCTCGCCGCGGTCCGCCCGGCACCCGAGCACGGCGCCACGACGCGGGTGATGTACGCGGAAGCGGGGCTGATGGAGTCCCAGGACCGTGCGGTCTTCGTCGACCCCGGCACCGCCGAGGTCCGTGGTGACCTGCTCGTCTACGGCACCTCCGGAGCACTGCCGTTCCGCACCTGGGTGGACACCCTCCACCGGTCCCTGTTCCTCGGTGACGTCGGCCGGCTCTACAGCGAGACCGCAGCGTCCTGGCTCGGCGTCGTCTCCCTGGCCGGGCTCGGCCTGTGGGTGGCCCGGATCCGGAAGACCCGAGCGAAGCGTGACATGGTCCGCCCGGCGCGCGGAGTGCGCGGCTACCGGCGCACCTCCTCCTGGCACGCCTCGACCGGCGTGTGGCTGCTCCTCGGTGCGCTGTTCCTGTCGGCGACCGGGATCACCTGGTCGCAGTTCGGCGGCGCGAACGTCGACCAGCTCCGCTCCGCGCTCAGCTGGGGCACCCCGACGTTGGACACCGCACTCCCCGACGCCGGTACCGCGCCTGCCCGCGGTGAGCACGCCGCCCACCACGCTCCAGCCGCAGCGGCCGGTACCGGGTCCGCATCGGTGACGCCGGCGGAGTTCGACGACGTCCTGACAGCGGCGGAGCACGCGAACATCCACTCCACGGAGGTGCAGATCACCCCACCGACGTCGGCGGACCAGGCGTGGACGGTCGCGGAGATCAAGCGGTCCTACCCGACCGCGGTGAACTCCGTCGCGATCGATCCGCGGGACATGAGCGTGGTGTCCGAGACGGACTTCGACAACTACTCGCTGCCCGCGAAGCTCGCCCGGTGGGGCATCGACACGCACATGGGGACGATGTGGGGACTGCCGAACCAGATCCTGCTGTTCGTCACCGCGCTCGGCATCGCCGTGATGGTCGTCTTCGGCTACGTCATGTGGTGGCAGCGCCGCCCGACCGGTGGGCGCGTCGGGCGGGCCCCCGCCGCCGGCGCCCTCGCGAAGGCACCGTGGTGGGGCTCCGGTCTCGTGGCGGTCGGCGCGATCGTCATCGGCGCGTTCCTGCCCGCGCTCGGCGTCAGCCTGCTCGCCTTCGTCGTCGCCGACGTCCTCCTCACGAGCCGCTCGCGCCCGCCTCGAGCCACACCGGCTCCCCCGGGACGATGACGCACTCCGCAGCGCGAGGTGTCGGCGAGCCGACGTCGGACGGGAGGCCCGTGGTCACCGCACCACGGGCCTCCCGTCCGCCTCGCGGCAGCGACGCCGCCTACGCGGCGACCAGGTACTCGTCCCAGTCCGGCTGCGGACGCTCGATCCCGCGCACCACCCACGCCGACCCGTGCGGGGCCTTCGGCGGGAAGCGCAGCGCCCAGCCCATCTCCCGCGGAGTGCGGTCCCCCTTGACGTTGTTGCACGCCAGGCAGCACGCGACGAGGTTCTCCCACGAGTCCCGGCCACCGCGCGACTTGGGCTGCACGTGGTCGATCGTGGTGGCGTTCCGGCCGCAGTAGGCGCACCGGTTGGCGTCGCGGCGGAGGACCCCGCGGCGGGACACCGGGATGAGCCGGGACTGCGGGATCCGCACGTACCGGGTGAGGATGATCACGGACGGACGGTCGAAGCTGACGGCCGCGCCCGTGACCGGGTGCATGGTGTCGGCGGCCACGACGGAGGCCTTCTGGTTCATGACGAGGACCAGGGCTCGACGGAACGAGATCACCGCGAGGGGCTCGTAACCGGCGTTGAGGACGAGAGTGCGCATGGGTTCCCTTCCGACGTGCCTGGACGGCTTCCAGGCGGTACGGGCACCGGGCCGGTCGGCGTCGAGCGGGTGATCAGAGCCACCGGCGCCCCGGGGCAGGGGCCGGCCGGACCGCTCCGCCAGGGGCGGGGAGGTCCGCAAACACGAAGAGCACCACCCGTCAGGGCAGTGCTCTGGTCAGTCGCGCGCGTGCCGGGGCACGCAGGCTGTGGTCGTCCGTATGTCGACGTGCGCGCGCCGACCCATGGTGCGGGTCGTGCGTGACGTCGACATGTGGTCTCCCGTTCGGGTCGAGTCGAACCGATGCGTGCAGGCTAACCCAGAAACCGGCCCCGCACGAGAGGTGCGGGGCCGGTTCTGACGGTGTTCACATGCTCGACGGCAGCGCGTCGGACGAGGTCACCGGAGGGTGGGTCTGGTCGTCAGATCCCGAAGCGGACGATGTGGTAGTCGCTCGTCCAGATCGGGCGGATCGAGACCGCGCCGCCGGGCTTCGGCGCGTCCATGATCATGCCGTTGCCCATGTAGAAGCCGTCGTGCGCCTCGTTGTTGAAGATGACGACGTCACCGGGCTGGGCCTCGGACGTCGGGATCGTCGTGCCGGCCTGGTCCTGCAGCGGGACCGAGTGCGCCAGGTTGATGCCGTACTGCGCGTAGACGTACATGACGTACCCGGAGCAGTCGAAGCCGGCCGGGGTGGCGCCGCCGAAGACGTACGGGGTGCCGATGTACTGCTTCGCGGTGGCGACGACGGCCGGCAGCGAGAACGGCGTGCCCGCGGGGACCGGGGTGGCGGCCGGCGCGGCAGACGACGTCGTGCTCGCGGCGTTCGCGGTGTTCGTCGTCGAGCTGGCGAGGTAGTCCTTCGCCGTCTTGCCCTTGTAGGCGTACTGGGCGGCAGCAGCGGCGCGGGCGGCCTCGACCTGCTTCGCGCGCTCGGCGTCGGCGCGGGCGGTGAGCGTCGCGGTCGAGGTCGCATCGAAGCCGTCGCGCGAGGTGTCGGCGACGCCGGCTGCTGCCGACACGTCGAACTCCTGCGACTGGGCGGCGACGAGCGACTGCTGGGCCGTCTCGGCGGTGGTGCTCGGCTGCGTGCTCGCGAAGGCGGCGGGGACGGCCATCGTGCCGAACATGCCGGCGGCGACCGCAAGGACCACGGGGGCCATGAAGCGGCGCTTGCGCGAGGCAGCGGTCGGCTTCGCGACGGGGGTCGCGGTGCGGGCGACGCCGAGGGCGCTGCCGGCACGGACCGGGGTGGACGCCGAGCGCGGGGCCTGCGTGCGGGCGACCGGTGCGGAGGCAGTGCGGGCCGGGGTGGACGCCGTGCGGGCGAGCGGGCGGCGGGAGGCGCGCTCCGCTGCTTCGCGTGCTGCCCTGCGGGTGAGGGGAGCTGCGGCGTCACCGGTGTTCGTCGGGTTCGCGGTCGTCGAGTCGTCCGCGGCGGTTCCGGTGTGGGTCAAGGGGGAGTCTCCGGCGCCTCGTCAGCACTCGCCGGGAGGGTGACCCGGCGCGTACGACCCCATCCGTTCGTCATCGTTTCCGACTCAGGCAGGAGACGGGTCATGAGACGTCCTGCCACGGGCCCCCGCGATCGCTGCTCCCGGGGACTCGTCGAGTGTACGGGTGTGCTGTCGCCATGTCGAGATGAAACCGTGATCTGGTAACGAACAGGTGAAGAAACCCTGGTCAGAGCGCCACCGAAGGCTTCGGACCGGTGCGTCCGGTTCTTGTACGTCCGCAAAGGTGTTTGTACCCCCGACCTGTACCCCCTATGGTTCGCCACCACGAGGACCCAGGCGCGAGCTCGGACCGGGCTGTGCCGGCGGGCGACACGTCACTCGCCGGAGAGGTCCTCGGCGATGTCGTCGGCGTTGCCGGGGAAGCACAGCGAGACCGCCTGCACGGTGTAGTTCCCGGGGTACGCGTACGCGCTGACCGACGCGATCTTCCCGCCACCGCTGCCGATGACCGCCGGACCGTCGCTCGACTCTCGGCGGACGACCTGCATCCCCCGGGACTTCCAGTGCTCCTCCATCCGGGTGGCGTCCTCGTCGGGCGACCCCTCGAGCGTGCTCCCGGTCAGGGAGCGCCACTGCGCCCCTGGCGTGCCGTCCTCGAGTTCGCAGTCTTCCGGGTAGTCCGGGCCGGTGCGCGCCTTCCACTCCCCACCGAGTCGTTCGGTGGCGTCGTCGACGGCTTCGATCATCTGCTGCTTCGCGGTGTCGGCGTCCACGGTCGGCTCCGTGCGTCCTGATGCTGCGGTGTCGGGTCCCCGCAGGACACAGCCTGCGAGCACGGTGGTGGCCGTCATGACGAGGACGCCCGCGACGGCGCGCCTCGCCGTGGTCCATCGTGTGGTGGTCGTCGTCGTCATCGTCCCGCCATCCACCAGGGATTCCCGTCGATCAGGTCCTGGTCTCGCTTCTCAGTCGACGCTGATGTAGACGTGCTGCGCGACCTCGGTCGGCAGCTCGATGCCCGAGTCCTCGCCCTCGACGCGGACCGACACGTACGCCCCGGCTCGCTGCACGCTGGCCGTCCGACCCGGCATCACGCCGGCCGACCGCAGCTGGTGCAGCAGCTCCGGCTCGAACTGCACGGGCTCGCCCAGGCGGCGGATGACCCCGGTCGCCACGGCGTCGGTGTCGTCGGTCGCGGCCACGATGTTGTGCACGCCGTCGAGGAACCCGGCAGCCGTGGGGCCACCGATCTCCGCCAGCCCCGGGATCGGGTTGCCGTAGGGCGACTCCGTCGGGTTGCCGAGCATCTCCAGCAGGCGCACTTCCACCTGCTCGCTCATCACGTGCTCCCAGCGGCAGGCCTCGTCGTGGACGAACGCCCAGTCCAGGCCGATGACGTCGGCGAGCAGGCGCTCCGCCAGCCGGTGCTTGCGCATCACGTGGGTGGCGCGGGAACGACCGGTGTCGGTGAGCTCCAGGTGCCGGTCCCCGGAGACGACGACGAGACCGTCGCGCTCCATCCGTGCGATCGTCTGCGACACCGTCGGACCGGAGTGGCCGAGGCGCTCCGAGATCCGGGCGCGCAGGGGCACGATCCCCTCTTCTTCGAGGTCGAGGATGGTGCGGAGGTACATCTCCGTGGTGTCGACGAGATCGGTCACGGTCCGCCTCTCATGGTCCGGGCCCAGCCCGACCCACACTACTTGCTGGGACCGACCAGCCGGCACCGACACCGTGCGCTGTGCGCGGACGGCGGATGGGAGGCCCGGCACGGCCCCGCCCCGCAGCCGCCGGTCCGCCGTCCCGTCCGGTCGGTCCGGGTCGGGCGGACCCGCGCCGTCGCTAGGATCGGCCCATGGCAGACATCGTCATCCCAGCCGACCTCCTCCCCACCGACGGCCGCTTCGGATGTGGTCCGTCGAAGATCCGCGGAGCGCAGCTCGAGACCCTCGTCACCCGCGGCGCCACGGTCCTCGGGACCTCGCACCGCCAGAAGCCCGTCAAGGACCTGGTCGGATCGGTCCGCCAGGGCCTCGCCGACCTGTTCCAGGTGCCGGACGGCTACGAGGTCGTCCTCGGCAACGGCGGCTCGACCGCCTTCTGGGACGCCGCGGCCTTCGGCCTCATCGAGCGCCGGGCCGAGAACCTGTCCTTCGGTGAGTTCGGGTCGAAGTTCGCCAAGGCCGCCGGCGCACCCTGGCTCGAGGCACCGCACGTCGTCGAGGCCCGGGGCGGATCCCGTGCCGAGCTCGAGATCGTCGCGGGCGTCGACGTCTACGCCTACCCGCACAACGAGACCTCGACGGGCGTCATGGCCCCGGTCGTCCGCGCCGACGGGGACCCCGGCGCGCTCACCGTCGTCGACGCGACGAGCGCTGCCGGTGGTGCCGCGTTCGACGTCGACCAGACGGACGTGTACTACTTCGCGCCGCAGAAGAACTTCGCGTCGGACGGCGGGCTCTGGCTCGCACTGTTCTCCCCCGCCGCGATCGAGCGGGTCGAGCGGATCGCCGCGTCGGGCCGGTACATCCCGGAGTTCCTGTCGCTCAAGAACGCCGTCGACAACAGCCGGCTGAACCAGACGCTGAACACCCCGGCGATCACGACCCTGCTGCTCCTCGACGACCAGGTGCGGTGGATGAACCAGTCCGGCGGGTTGGCGTGGGCGGACCTCCGCACGAAGACGTCGTCCGCGACGCTGTACGACTGGGCCGAGGCGTCCGACTACGCGACGCCGTTCGTCACCGACCCGGCGCACCGGTCGCAGGTCGTCGTCACGATCGACCTCGACGACTCCGTCGACGCGAAGGCCGTGGCCGCCACGCTCCGCCAGAACGGCATCGTCGACACCGAGCCGTACCGGAAGCTCGGCCGCAACCAGCTCCGCGTCGCGACGTTCACCGCGATCGACCCGGACGACGTGCGACTGCTGACGCGGGCGATCGACCACGTGGTCGCTGCCCTGGCGAGCTAGACCGCACCCTCCCGCGGAACGCAACGGGGGCGGCATCACGCAACGGAGTACCGCTGCGAGATGCCGCCCCCGTTGCGTGTCGCGGAGACAGCGCGTGTTGCGGGGTCAGGAACGGTGGAAGCCGGGGTCGACCTCGGTGCTGTCGAGCTGCTCGAGGTCCAGGTCGTCGTCCGGGTCGACCGGACGGACACGGCGGGTGCGGCGACGACCACGGGCAGGAGGCGGCGGGACGTCGTCCTCGTCGTCGTCTTCGTCTTCATCCGACTCGTCGTCGTCATCGTCGTCCGACTCGTCATCGTCGTCCGACTCGTCATCGTCGTCCGACTCGTCATCGTCGTCGTCCGCGTCGAAGTCGTCGTCCTCGTCGTCGTCCTCGTCCGACTCCTCGTCACCCTCGTCGTCCTGCGCCGCGCGGTAGTCCGCCAGCCGCTCGGACCACGGCACCCACTCCGGGGCGAGCAGCGACCCGTCGCCGGGCATCAGTTCGACCTCGAGCACGGTGGGCTCGTCACCCTCGACGTGGGCGATGCTGACGGTCCAGCGCCAGCCCGGGTAGCCGGGCATGCGGTTGGCGAAGAGGACGGAGACGACGCCGTCGCCCTCGTCCACGGTGCCGACGGGGCTGCCGACGGTGGCTTCCGGGGTGATCTCGAGCAGTGCGCCGCGGGCGAGCTCGGTGAGGTCGGTGGTCATCTCAGGCGTCCAACTGGTCGGCGACGTGTCGCAGGATGGTGGCGATCCGCTCACCGTTCTTCGGGTAGCGACCGCGCTTCAGGTCACCGCTGATCCGGTCGAGTTCCTTCACGAGGTCCTCGACGATCACGGCCATGTCGTCGGCGGAGCGCCGGGTCATCTTGGCGAGGGACTGCGGGGCCTCGAGGATCCGGACGGTCAGCGCCTGGGTCCCCTTCTTGCCCTGCACCACGCCGTACTCGAGCTTGGTGCCGGCCTTCACCGTGGTCACACCGTCGGGCAGGGAGGAGGCGTGCAGGAAGACCTGGTCGCCGTCGTCTCCGGAGATGAAGCCGAAGCCCTTCTGGTCGTCGTAGAACTTGACCTTGCCGCTGGGCATGCTGGGACTCCTCGTTACATGGACGGCCGCGGTGCGTCGGATATCCTGGGTCGATGGCCAAGCCGACCCGATCCACCGGGGACCCCCGCACTGCTGCGGAACCCCCGGCGACGTTCAATCGTACCGAACGCACGCTCGCGTTCATGGTCGGGGGGATCGTCTGCCTCATCCTGGCGTGCTTCGTCGTCATGATCATCGGGTGGTTGACGATGAAGCAGATCCCCGGCGACGGCATCTGGCCGGTCGCGCTCGGGGTGGTCTACTTCGGTCCGCCGATCGCCTTCGTGCTCATGCTGACGCTCCTGGCCATCACCTGGACGCGCAAGGCCCGGCAGCACCGCGCAGAGGCGCGCTGACGTCCGCCCCGGACGCCGGCGAAGGACGATGACGACCACGACGGACCTCGCCGCACGACTGCGCGAGCTCCCGGACGACGCGCTGGAACGACTCGTTCTGGCCCGCGCACTCCCGACCGCCGCTCTCGGCGAGTCCGGTCCGCAGCACATCGCGGACTTCTTCGACCTTGCCGAGGCACTCCGCACCGACGACGCGGTGGACGCCGCGATCGAGCGGCTGCCCCGCCGCGCGCTGGTCGCACTCCGTGACGGTGGCTCACCGGACGACCTCGCCCCAGCCGTCGCGCTCGGCCTCGCCGACGACTCCGGTGCGGTGGACGACGCGGTCGCCGCACGACTCGCCGCACGCCCGGAACTCGTCACGGACGCTCCGGGAGGCGCGGCACCGGCCCGCCCCGACACCTCCGACCGCCAGTCGGTCGCCGACGACGACCGCTCCCGCGCTGCCGGTGCCGAGCACGCCTTCGAGACGCTCACGGTGCTGGCCGAGCTCCTCCGCGCCGCCGACGCCGGTGCCGTGCGGGAACTCGCGAAGGGCGGCATCGGTGCGCCCCTCGCCAGGCAGCTCGGCGAGCGCGCGGGTGCCGACGCGGCCGCGGTACCGGACCGTCTGGCGCTGCTCGACCGGATCGGGGCCGCGCACCCGGAAGACGGCTCGTGGAAGGTCTCGGACTCCGGGCACACCTGGCTGCGGTCCTCGTGGCCGGAGCGCTGGGCCACGGTCGTGCACGACTGGCGGGCGGCGCTCGACCCCGCCGTGGCCGAGGTGCTCGACCTCGCGGACGACGACCTCGGTGACCTGGTGTCGCTCGGTCGGTGGGCGTACCCGGCAGGCTCGCGCTGGCTCGACGCCGCACTGCTCGACGCCTCGGGGACGGCTCGGGTCCTGGGGCTCGCGGTCGACGGGCATCTGACCACGACCGGGCGGACCCTGCTCGGGGACGACCCGGACGCCGCTCGTGCTGCGGCCGCGGCCGACCTGCCCGGCACCGTCGACGGGGTGTACCTGCAGCCGGACCTCACCGTCATCGCACCGGGTCCGCTCGCACCCGACGACGACGACGACCTCCGCGCCGTCGCCGACCTCGAGGCGCCCGGGCTCGCGGCGCGGTACCGGGTGTCGGAGGACTCGATCCGCCGTGCCCTCCGTGACGGCCGCACCCGTGACGACGTGGTGGCGCTGTTCACCCGGATCGGCGCGACCGAGGTCCCGCAGCCGCTGACCTACCTGATCGACCAGGTCGCGACCCGTGACGGCAGCGTCGTGGTGGACCGTGGCGAGGGGGACCTCGGCTCGGTGCTGCACGGCACACCGGAGCAGCTCGACCTCATCGGGGTCGACGCCGAACTCCGACAGCTGGCGTGGGAGCGGCCCGACCTGACCACCCTCGTGACGAAGTACCCGCCGCACGTCGTGGCGAGCGCGCTCGAGGACCAGCGGTACCCGGCCGTGCTCGCAGCGGGGGCGCGCCCGGAGACGCGATCCGGGCCTCCCGTCCGACGACGCGCACCGAGCCGGTCCCCGGAGCAGGCGGCACGGGCGCTGGTCGAGCGTCTGCGTCTGACGACGGAACGCGGCGACGCGGAACCGGAGCAGGAGTGGCTGGCGCGGCAGATCGACATGGCGGTGCGTGGTCGCACGCCGATCCGCGTCACCGTGCGGATGCCGGACGGATCGGAACGACCGTTCTCGATCGTGCCGACCTCGGTCGCCGCCGGACGTGTCCGGGGCAAGGACACGGCGGTCGACGTCGAACGGACGCTGCCGCTGTCCCTCGTCGTCGGCATCGAGAGCGACGCCTGACGGTCGTGCTGTGGACAACCGGGTCACGCACCGGCTGCGCCGCCTAGGCTGATCCGTCATGAACGGACCGCTGATCGTGCAGAGTGACCGCACCGTGCTCCTCGAGGTCGCGCACCCTCAGGCTGAGGACGCCCGGCACGCGTTGGCGGTGTTCGCCGAGCTCGAACGCGCCCCGGAGCACGTGCACACGTACCGCATCACGCGGCTCGGGTTGTGGAACGCGCGTGCTGCCGGGCACGACGCAGCGTCGATGATCGACACGCTCGAACGGTTCGCGAAGTTCCCGGTGCCGCAGAGCGTGACGGTGGACATCGAGGACACCGTCTCGCGGTACGGCCGGCTCGTCATCCGGCGTGAGGAGCGCGAGGACGCCCCCGTCATCGCGAACTCCCCGGGCGAGGAGCTCGAGCAGCAGCCCGCCCTCGTGCTCACCGCGTCGGACCCGGCGGTCCTCGCCGAGGTCGTCCGGTCCAAGCGCATCCAGCCGCTGCTCGGCGAACGACGCTCCGAGCACGCCGTCGAGCTGCAGGCGTGGGCCCGCGGACAGGTGAAGCAGGAGCTGGTGAAGATCGGCTGGCCGGCCGAGGACCTCGCCGGGTACACGCCGGGGCAGCCGCACCAGATCGACCTCGACACCGCGGACTGGGACCTCCGGCCGTACCAGCACGAGGCCGTCGACAGCTTCTTCCAGCAGGGCTCCGGCGTCGTCGTGCTGCCCTGTGGCGCCGGCAAGACCCTCGTCGGTGCCGGGGCGATGGCGACCGTCAAGGCGACCACGCTCATCCTCGTCACGAACACCGTCTCGGCACGGCAGTGGCGGACGGAGCTCCTCCGCCGCACCACCCTGACCGAGGCCGAGATCGGCGAGTACTCCGGCAGCGTCAAGGAGATCCGACCCGTCACGATCGCGACGTACCAGATCCTCACGGCCCGTCGGAAGGGCGTGTACACGCACCTCTCGCTCCTCGACGCGCTCGACTGGGGGCTCGTGGTCTACGACGAGGTGCACCTGCTGCCCGCACCGGTCTTCAAGCTGACGGCGGACCTCCAGGCCCGTCGACGCCTGGGACTGACGGCGACCCTGGTGCGTGAAGACGGTCGCGAAGGCGACGTGTTCTCCCTGATCGGGCCGAAGCGCTACGACGCCCCGTGGAAGGAGATCGAGGCGCAGGGATACATCTCCCCCGCCGAGTGCTACGAGGTCCGGATCGACCTGTCCCACGAGGACCGCCTGGAGTACGCGGCGTCGAGTGACGACGAGCGCTACCGACTGGCAGCGACGTCCCCGGCGAAGACCCCGGTGGTCCGCGACCTCATCGAGAAGCACCGCGGTGAGCAGATCCTGGTGATCGGGCAGTACATCGACCAGCTCGACGAACTCGCAGCGTCCCTCGACGCCGCCGAGATCACCGGTGCGACGCCCGTCGACGAGCGCGAACGGCTCTACCAGGCGTTCCGCGAAGGCAGCATCGACGTGCTCGTCGTGTCGAAGGTCGCGAACTTCTCGGTCGACCTGCCCGACGCGACCGTGGCGATCCAGGTGTCCGGCTCGTTCGGGTCCCGACAAGAAGAGGCCCAGCGGCTCGGGCGTCTGCTCCGGCCGAACAAGGACGGCGTGCCGGCGTCGTTCTACACGCTCGTGACCCGCGACACGGTGGACCAGGACTTCGCGCAGAACCGGCAGCGGTTCCTGGCGGAGCAGGGGTACTCGTACACGATCCTCGACGCCGACCAGCTGGCTGCGCCGGTCGCGTAGCGACGCGCGCCGCCGGTTGCGACGGTCCCTAGCCGACACACGAACGGCTCCCAGGAAGCGGCCAGGGAACAGCCAGATGATGGTCACATGACCGACGGACCCAAGATCCTCATCGTCGACGACGAGCCGAACATCCGCGATCTCCTCACGACCTCGCTTCGCTTCGCCGGTTTCGCCGTGCGGGCGGTCGGGAACGGGGCACAGGCGATCTCCGCCGTGCTCGAAGAGGAGCCGGACCTCATCATCCTCGACGTCATGCTCCCCGACATGAACGGGTTCGGCGTGACCAAGCGCCTCCGTTCGTCGGGCTACACCTCGCCGATCCTCTTCCTCACGGCGAAGGACGACACCGAGGACAAGATCACCGGCCTCACGGTCGGCGGCGACGACTACGTGACGAAGCCGTTCTCCCTCGACGAGATCGTCGCCCGCATCAAGGCGATCCTGCGCCGGACGATGAACGACGAAGAAGACGCGATCATCCGCGCCGGCGAACTCACGATGGACCAGGACACGCACGAGGTCACCATCGGCGATGCGCAGATCGAGCTCTCCCCCACCGAGTTCAAGCTGCTCCGCTACCTCATGCTCAACCCGAACCGCGTGCTCTCGAAGGCGCAGATCCTCGACCACGTGTGGGAGTACGACTTCAACGGCGACGCCGGCATCGTGGAGTCCTACATCTCGTACCTCCGTCGGAAGCTCGACCAGTACTCGGCCGAGCCGATCATCCAGACCAAGCGTGGCTTCGGCTACATGCTCAAGGCGACCAAGGCCTCCTGAGCAGTCACAGCTGACTGTCGGCGGCCGTCGGGTTCTCTCCGGCGGCCGCCGCTTACTGTTGGGGAAGCATGCACGCGCGAATGAGTCACTGGTGGGACGCGATCTCCCTCCGCACCAAGATCACCGGGATCACCGTCCTCCTGGTCGCGCTCGGCCTGCTCGTCGCCGGGCTCGGCACGATGACGGTGCTGAGTACGTACCTGATGCGACAGCTCGACACGCAGGTGACGACCACGAGCTCGCAGCTCGAAGGCCAGAACGTCAGTGACGGTGAGCAGTACTGCAAGCTGTCGATGGTGCTCGAGAAGAGCTCCTACGTCGCCGCGTACGACGGTCGTGGCAAGCAGATCTGCGACACGGAGTCGCCGTCGCAGCCGGACGTCTCCCGCGTGCGCTTCTCGTCGGCGGCCTCCACCTCGGCGCCCTTCAGCCTGTACGACGAGCAGCACAACCACGAGTGGCGTGCCCAGGTCATCCCCGCGAACCTGCAGAACCTCTCCACCGGGGCCACCGAGACCGGCTACGTGCTCGTCGCGGTCTCCAGCGCCGGCACCGACCAGACCATCGCGCAGTTCACCGTCATCTTCCTGCTGTTCGGCATCTCGGTGATCCTGCTCGGGGCGATGCTCACGCGCCTCCTGGTCACCGCCACGTTCGACCCGCTGCGGAACGTCGAGGACACAGCTGCCCGCTTCGCTGCCGGGGACTTCAACCAGCGCCTCGACGCGGACACCCCGAACACCGAGGTCGGCCGGCTGAACCGCTCCCTCAACGCCATGCTCGAGCGGATCGACGACGCGTTCGAGGACCGCGAGCGCACGATCGACCAGATGCGCCGCTTCGTCGGGGACGCCTCGCACGAGCTCCGGACGCCGCTGGTGTCCCTCCGCGGGTACGCAGAGCTCTACCGGATGGGCGCGCTCCGCAAGGAAGAGGACGTCGCGCAGGCGATGGACCGCATCGAGAAAGAGGCCAAGCGCATGGGCCTCCTGGTGCAGGACCTGCTGCAGCTCGCCCGCATCGACGAGTCGAAACCGCTCGAGCTCGGCCCGGTCGACCTCGTCACCATCGCCCGCGACTCCGCGCTCGACACGATGGCCTCCAACCCGGACCGCGAGATCCAGGTCTTGGTCGAGGACTCCCTCACCGGCGAGAACGTCCCGCAGGCGGTCCGACCGATGAGCTCCTTCGGTGCCGCTGTCGAGGTCTCCGGCAGCCCGTCCGTCCCCGCCTCGCCGCCGCTCAACACCACCGGGCCGATCGCGTTCTCACGCCAGACGATCGCGCGCCTCCGGGCTCGGCGTACCCGGGCGATGAGCCTCGACACCAAGAACCCGACCGACGAGACCACTCCCCTGCCGACCATCGTGCTGCCCAAGCGACCGCCGATCGTCCTGGCAGAGGAGAACAAGGTCCGCCAGATCGTCACGAACCTGATGGGCAACGCCATGCGGTTCACCGAGCACGACGACCCGATCGAGATCGGCATCGGCGTGGACGACGAGCGCGAGATGGCCCACATCGACGTCATCGACCACGGTGAGGGCATCCCGCCGCAGTTGCGCGAGAAGATCTTCCAGCGCTTCTGGCGTGCCGACACCTCGCGCGCGCGTGACACCGGCGGCTCGGGCCTCGGACTCGCGATCGTGTCGGGCATCGTGCACGCGCACCACGGGTCGGTCGAGGTGTTCGACACCCCCGGCGGCGGTGCCACCTTCCGCGTGTGGCTGCCGCTGCTGCCGCGCGAGGGCGCGCCCGCCACCCCTGCCCTGTCCTGACGGTCGCTTCGCGCGGGGCGGCCGTCCCGGCCCGCCTCGCCGCCGCTTCGCCCCGCCGCCGCCCCGCCTCGCCCCGCCTTGCCGAGCGGTCACGACTCCCCGCTCAGTTCCGCCGAGCGGTCACAGAACGTCGTTCTCCGTCGGCGGGAGCGACGGTTCGTGACCACTCGGCGAAGGGCCGACGGCGCGCCGCAGCCGTCTGACCGCTCGTGACGGGAGGCCCACACCGCCTCCGTCAGATCACGAACCGACGACCTGTGACCAGTCGGTGGGCGAACGCCTGACGGAGGCGCTGGAAGAGGACCGCCGGTCGGGCACGATCCGCCGCGGTGGCGTGCACCACGATCCAGTCGTTGACCACGAAACCGTTGTCTCGCTGTTGGTCATGCTGGAAGACATCACGCTCTCGGTGGTGGTCCCCGTCGTACTCGAGCGCGATCCGGTGCTCGGGCCACGCCATGTCGACGCGGCCGAGGAAGCGCCCCGAGCCGTCGTGGACCTCGAGGTTCAGCTCCGGCTCGTCGAACCCCGCCTCGACGACCGCCAATCGCCACCAGGTCTCCATCGCAGATTCGGAGCCGACCCGCACGAGTTCGAGCGCGGTACGAGCCTTGACGACGTGTCGAGCGCCCGGGACGACCGCTGCTCGCAGCTCGTCGATGGTCGCGAGCTGGTTCCTGCCGACGACGTGGTCGCCGACTGCCACGAGGGCTCCGGCCCCGAGCAGTCCTGCGCACTGGAACCAAGTGTCCGCCGGGTTCGCAATGCTCCGGCCGTCCAGCTCGACAGGCATCGATGCGGCGATGCGATGGCTGACCACACCGGGCCGTCGCATCCGGACGCCGTCCCCGATCGTCGAGACGTGCACCTCGCCGCCGTCCTGCACAATCCGCGGAAGCGGTGCGCCCCAGAGCCGGGCAGCAGTGGTGTGGCTGAAGAACTGGTCGGGCGCCATGACGAGCGCGACGGCGGCAACGAACTCCGAGAAGCCTCGACTTCCCGCTCGATCGCGGACTCCGTGGACCGGGATGTCGAGGTCTCGTCGGCGCAGTCGCTCGGCGTTGATGCCGGCATCGACGGCGTCCCGAACCCGGAACGGTCGTTCCTGCCACGGGTCGGGAAGGGGGCGAGGTGTGCGCATCCCCGAGCTTCGGACACCCGTGTGGAGCGTGCACGACCGCTGACGTATCTGTGGAGAACGACGGTTGCCGCGCCTCCAGTGCGGGACGGGCCAGCCCCGTACGCGCCCGAACGCACGCCGCCGACCGGTCTCGAATCGTCGGTCGGACGAGCGGAGAACGACGTTTCCTGACCGCTCGGCGGAGGTGAGCGGGGAGTCGTGACCGGTCGGCCGGCCGGCAGGCCGCCAGGCCGCCGCCCGGCCGCAGGCCGCCGGGCACGCGGAAGGGCCCCCGCACGCGAAGCGTACGAGGGCCCTTGCCGAGCAGGTCCGGACTAGAAGTCCATGCCACCCGTGGGGTCGCCGGCCGGCATGGCCGGGTTCTTCTCCGGCTTGTCGGCGACGACGGCCTCGGTCGTGAGGAACAGACCGGCGATCGAAGCAGCGTTCTGCAGCGCCGAACGCGTGACCTTGGCGGGGTCGATGATGCCCGCGGCGATCAGGTCGACGTACTCGCCGGTCGCGGCGTTGAGGCCCCAACCGGACTCGAGCTCGCGGACCCGAGCAGCGACGACACCCGGCTCGAGACCGGCGTTGAGCGCGATCTGCTTGAGCGGCGCGTCGATGGCGACACGGACGATGTTCGCGCCGGTTGCCTCGTCGCCCTCGAGCGAGAGACCGTCGAGCGCGACCTTGCCGGCCTGGATGAGGGCGACGCCACCACCGGCGACGATGCCCTCTTCGACGGCTGCCTTCGCGTTGCGGACGGCGTCCTCGATGCGGTGCTTGCGCTCCTTGAGCTCGACCTCGGTCGCGGCACCCGCCTTGATGACGGCCACGCCACCGGCGAGCTTCGCGAGGCGCTCCTGGAGCTTCTCGCGGTCGTAGTCGGAGTCGGTCGCCTCGATCTCGGAGCGGATCTGACGGACGCGGCCGGCGATCTGCTCGGCGTCGCCGGCACCCTCGACGATGGTCGTCTCGTCCTTGGTGATGACGACCTTGCGGGCACGACCGAGGAGGTCGAGCGTCGCGTTCTCGAGCTTGAGGCCGACCTCTTCCGAGATGACCTGTCCGCCGGTGAGGATCGCGATGTCCTGCAGCATGGCCTTGCGACGGTCGCCGAAGCCCGGGGCCTTGACGGCGACGGACTTGAAGATGCCGCGGATCTTGTTCACGACGAGCGTGGCCAGGGCCTCACCGTCGACGTCCTCGGCGATGATCAGGAGCTGCTTGCCCGCCTGGATCACCTTGTCGACGACCGGCAGGAGGTCCTTGATGTTCGAGATCTTCGAGTTGACGATCAGGACGTACGCGTCTTCGAAGACGGCTTCCTGACGCTCGGGGTCGGTGACGAAGTACTGCGACAGGTAGCCCTTGTCGAAGCGCATGCCCTCGGTCAGCTCGAGCTCGGTGCCGAAGGTGTTCGACTCCTCGACGGTGACGACACCTTCCTTGCCGACCTTGTCGATGGCCTCGGCGATGAGCGCGCCGATGGTCGGGTCAGCGGCCGAGATCGACGCGGTGGCGGCGATCTGGTCCTTGGTCTCGATCTCCTTGGCGTCGGCGAGCAGCTGCTCGGAGACGGCCGCGACGGCCTTCTCGATGCCGCGCTTCAGGGAGATGGGGTCGGCGCCGGCCGCGACGTTGCGCAGGCCTTCACGGACGAGTGCCTGGGCGAGCACCGTTGCGGTGGTCGTACCGTCACCGGCGACGTCGTCGGTCTTCTTGGCGACCTCCTTGACGAGCTCCGCACCGATCTTCTCGTACGGGTCGTCGAGCTCGATCTCCTTGGCGATGGAGACACCGTCGTTCGTGATCGTGGGGGCGCCCCACTTCTTCTCGAGGACGACGTTGCGGCCGCGCGGGCCGAGCGTCACCTTCACGGCGTCGGCCAGCTGGTTGAGGCCGCGCTCGAGGCCGCGTCGGGCCTCTTCGTTGAAAGCAATGATCTTTGCCATGTGAGTTCTTCGTCCCTCCCGGACGTCGTCATCGGGGTCGTTCTGGCACTCAGTGTGACCGAGTGCCAAGCCCGATTCTGGCACTCGCCACCCGAGAGTGCAACACAGTCTGGAGGCTCGCCCCGCTTCCACAGGTCGGCCCGGCCCGCAGCGGCCACCGACTCGACGGCAGTGCCCACTCGACGGCAGTGCCCACATGACGGCAGTGCCACATGACGAACGCGCCGCCCCCGACGGGGACGACGCGTTCGCGAGCGGTTCTGCGACTCAGGCGGGGCGGACCGACTCGGCCTGCGGGCCCTTCGACCCGGTCCCGACGTCGAACGTCACTGCCTGGCCCTCCTCGAGGACCTTGTAGCCGTTCATGTCGATGGCCGAGTAGTGCACGAACACGTCCTGGCCCCCTCCATCCACGGTGATGAAGCCGAAGCCCTTCTCGGCGTTGAACCACTTCACGGTTCCGTTGGCCATGTTCCTTGCTCCCTGCGGTACTGCTGGTGCGAACGACGGCGCCATCGCAAATGGCATCCGTCGGGTCCGAGGCCGTGTCGCCTCTCCCGGTCACGCGGCACCGCCTCTGAAGTGAGGACATGTCGCGATCACGGGGTGACCACTGGTGACTCTGACCGAGTGTCACGATTTCGGCAAGGGGTGTGACACCTATTTCACGCGGCGAGCCACGATCCGCAACCTGCTGGAAACACAGGGCGCCGGATCAGCGGTCTCAGCCGGTGAAGTCAGCGCCGAGGACGACCGACACGTCGGCGTTCGGGAAGGCCGACGACTGCTGCACCGCGGAGGTCCCGAGCGACTTCGCGATGCCCTGGGCGACCGCTGCCTGCGACGCCTGCTGGTAGTAGACGATGGTCTGCGTCGACCCGGTGGTACCGGCGTCGCCCGTGGACGTCACCTTCCACCCGGCGCCGGCGAGCTTCGACGAGGCGTTCGCGGCGAGACCCGTCGTCGAGGTCCCGTTCAGCACGACGAGGGTGGTCGACCCCTGGTCGGTCGGAGACCCACCCGCCGCCGGGGCCTCCGTGGAGGCCTGGTCCGACGGCTCCGACCCGGCGGCCGCACCGCTGGACGGCGTCGGGCTCGCCGAGGAGGACGGCGCCGACGAGGCCCCACCGCTGCCCTCGGTGAACTGCACGCTGCCGTTGGCGAGGGCGAGCACGAGGACGCCGACACCGACCAGGACGCCGGTGGCGAGGGCCGCCCAAGCGAACACGACCCAGCCGCCACCCCGACGGGTGGCACCGCGGTGCGCGCCGACGCGCGGGCCGTCGGTGACGTCGTCGAACCGGTCTCGCGGGAATCTCGTCATCGTTCCTCTTCACGTCCTTCGTGGTCGGCCGGGGGCGCGACGAAACTGCGGGCGGCACGGGCACTGGTCCGGGCCCGGCGGAGACGCTGCAGCCGGGTGACCAGCTGCGGGTCGTACGCCAGGGCCGCCGGTGAGTCGATCACCCGGTTCAACACCTGGTAGTACCGCGTCGGCGACCAGTCGAACTCGACGCGGATCTCCGCTTCCTTCGTCCGGTCGTGCCGTGCCCGCTCGTGCTCGAACGCGAGCACGTGCTTGGCGAGCTCGGTGAGCTCGTCGGCGGGGAGGGCGGTCACACTGGTTCCGATCGCGGACGGGTTGCAGGTCTCGCACATCGTAGGGGCGCTCGGCGGGTCGACCCTGGCACGGCGCTGGACTGTCGCGGAACCCGCTCAGCCGAGCGTCCGGCCGAACCACCGGACCCGGGTGCCGAACGCGTCGGACACGGCGAGCGCCCGACCGTCGAGGGAGAGCGTCGCGAACGCGTCCGGATCGGCGGGGTCGACGTCGGGCGGCAGCGTCGCCGCGACCCCGGCGAGGATCCCGGTCCGCTCGAGCGCCACCCAGTGCACGCCACGCGCACGCAGGCGATCGACGAGCTGCTGCCGCCCGGCACCCGGCACGTACACGAGGGTCCCGGTGGTCATCACGACCGGCTCGCAGTCGTCCGGCAGGGCGTCGAGGGCCCGGTCCAGGTCCTCCGGCACGCGACCGCGGATCCGGACTGGAGGCTCCACCAGCGTCGCCCGCAACGCCTCCGCCATCAGGGCGGTCCGGTCCGTCGCCTCCGGCGGGACGGCCTCGACGAGTCGCTCGAGCGCGCCCGGTGCCTCGGGGTCGATCGGGTTCGGGTCGAGCGCCACCCGCGCCCCGATCCGGATCGACCGCGCTGCCCGTCCTGGAGGTGTCCCGGTGACGTCGGCGACCAGGTGCACGGCGGGCCCCGGCACCGCGGTGTGCACCCGGACGAGCGGCCCCGGTGCTCCGTCGGGGCGGTCGAGCTGCCGGTGGTCGAGCGTCACCCGGTCCGGGATCGAGCAGAGCCCGGCCGCCGCGCCGACGTCGAGCAGGCCGAGCGGTCGGTCGGTCGATGCGGCGAGCACGGCGAGCACGGGCACGACGGGAGCGAGCCGGCGCGGGTCGTTGGCCTGCACCGTGGCGGTGGTGAGGGCCGCGACCAGGGCGGGGCGGGCCTCCCGTCCGAGGGCGCGGAGCGAACCGGCGTCGGTCGGGTCGGCGCCGAGACGTCGGGCGACCGCGAACAGGAGCTCGGGCTGCCGCTGGGTGGCGGGGACCTCGTCGAGGAGCGCGACCAGGTCGTCGTCGACGGAGCGGGCCCAGGCCGCGTACGCGGGTGAGACGGACGCGATCCGGTCCGCGTAGGTGCGGTAGCGCTGCCGGGTGTCCATCAGGACGCCGGGCGGTACATGCCGACGTGGGTGATGCCGGCTTCGTCGTAGGGGGTGCCGAAGCGGACGAAACCGTGGCGTTCGTAGAGCGCGGCGACGTACTGCTGGGCGTGCAGGACGAACGCCTCGTGTCCGTGTTCGGCGAGCACGGCGGCGACGAGTCGGCTGGCGACGCCCTGTCCGCGGTGGTCCGGGTGCGTCGCGACCCGGCCGATCACCCGGGTCGGCGCGGCACTGTCGGCGGGGTGCGGTTCGGCGGCGGCCGGTCGGACCAGGCGGAGGTACCCGGTGACCGGGGTCTCGGTGTCGCCGGTCAGCCGCTGCTCGGTCCACCAGTGCTCGGTGTCCGGGTCGCGGTCGCGGCCGTCGAAGTCCTCGGCCGTGACGCGCTGTTCGAGGGCGAACACCCGGTTCCGCAGCCGGACGATGTCGTACAGTCCGTCGGTCGTCAGGTGTTCCCAGCGGGCACGGTGGACGGAATGACCGGACATCCCGCGGAGTTTAGTCCAGCGACGCACGATGACCGGTCGACACCCGTCCCGGTCGGAACCAGGAGGTACGCACATGGCATACAACGTCGACAAGTCCGACGCCCAGTGGCGCGAGGAGCTCTCGCCGGACCAGTACGCCGTGCTCCGCCAGGCCGGCACCGAGCGCCCGTGGACCGGTGAACTCCTCGACGAGGAGCGCGCCGGCGTCTACACGTGTGCGGCATGTGGTGCGGAGCTGTTCAAGAGCGGCACGAAGTTCGACTCCGGCTGCGGTTGGCCGTCGTTCTACGAGTCGGTCGACCCCGCGGCGGTGCAGCTCATCGAGGACAAGTCCCTCGGCATGGCCCGCACCGAGGTCCGGTGCGCGAACTGCGGCGGCCACCTCGGCCACGTGTTCCCGGACGGCTTCGGGACGCCCACGGGCGACCGGTACTGCATGAACTCGGTCTCGCTCAACTTCTCGGCCGAGAAGTAGGGGTCGCTGACGGCGCTCGGGCTGCGGCCCGGGCGCCGTCGTCGTGTCCCGGCCGGTACGATGGTCGGGTCAGCCGGCATGGCGCAATTGGTAGCGCACCGTACTTGTAATACGGGGGTTGCGGGTTCAAGTCCCGCTGCCGGCCCTCTGCACCATCGTCAGCGCCGGACGGTCAGCGCCGGACGGTCAGGCGCCGAACGGTCAGCGCCGGACTGTCAGGCCGCCGTCCTGCGTCCGGACGATCTCGCCGTCGGGGATCCACGCGACGACGCCGTCGAGCCTGACCCGGTCGAACGACGCCCGTTCGTGCGCGAGCAGCTCCTGCACCTCTGCCGGCAGCGGGAACCGTCGGTCGTGCCCGACGACGATGGCGACGAACGGTGCGTCGACGACGTCGCGGACACCGCGGTCGCCGACGTACTGGTCGTAGTCGCTCGGCGTGATCGCACCGAAGAACACCTTGCCCTGCCGGACACCCTCGTGGCGGAGCAGCGGCAGCAGCCGGGCGACGCCGGTCGACCGTGACTCCCAGATCGTCGACGCCGTGGACAGGCTGCCGAGCACGGCCACCCCGACGAGGACCACCGCGACGGCGCTCGTCAGCCACCAGGGTCGGAGCTGCACGAGACGCCCGATGCCGACGGCCGCGAGCATCACGATGAACGGCATCCAGGCGGCGTAGTAGGTCGGCAGTGCGATCTCGGCCACGACCGAGTAGAACACCACGAGCAGCAGCAGCGGCGCGACCAGGAACACCACGAACCGGTCCGGTCGGACGACGAACGCCAGCAGCACCCCGACGGCGAGCACCACGACGACGGGCGTGCCGACGCCGTGGAGCAGGAACCACCAGTTCGCCCACCACGGAGCGAACTGGTACGTGCGGCCAGCGAGCGAGACGAGGTGACCGGTCTCGTTCTGCCCCTCCTGGAACGTCAGCATGTACAGCACAGCCGAGCGCATCCCCATCGGGGCGTACAGCGCCACGACGGCGACGACGAAGGTCGCTCCCCACACCACCGCCGCGACGAGCAGTGCACGCCAGCGCCCGAAGAGGACCGGGGCGAGCACGAACACCGGCAGCAGCACGAGCGTGGAGACCTTCGACGTCACGGAGGCCGCCATCAGGACCGCGGACAGCGGGACCCACCACCATCGATCGGTGCGGATCCACATCCAGATGGCGAACAGGGCGGTGATCGCGAAGAAGACCATCACGGGATCGAGCAGTGCGACACGGTCGAGCCGCTCACCCGCTCCACCGCGGGGCGTCAGCGTCCAGAGCGTGGCGGCGGCGAAGCCCGACCAGAAGCCGACCTCGGCTCGGAGCCAGACGAACATGACCGCGGCGCCGAGCACCACGAGCGACGCGACGAGCACCCGAGGCGCCAGGGCTCCTGGCCCGCCGATCAGCTGCGCGAGCCCGAACAGGTACTTCGCAGTCGGCGGGTGCTCGCGGTTCTGGTCGAACTGCCCGTGCACGTAGGCGAGTCCCGCCTTGACGTACGTCGCTTCGTCACCGCCGATGTTGGCGGAGCCGATGCGCCAGAAGCACTGGTAGGCGGCAGCGACGGCGAGCAGGACCAACGCGGTGATCCTGACCCCCGCGCGGTCGAGCATCCCAGGGGTACGGCGACTCAGCACCTGCGAGATCCTACGCAACGGCTGAACGGGACGGAGCCAAGCGGCCGGGCTCGGCACGACACCGCGCTGCCCGGAGAGGGCGGAGCCCCGAGCGGGGGGCTCGGGGCTCCGGCGCAGGAGCACGGATCAGGGGTGCTCCGAGGCGCTCGGCTCGGTAACCAGCCGGCCGTGCACCGATCCTGACACCGGCACGGCTGCCGGGTCCACGCCCCCGGACCACATCAGCGGTTTCCCGCATCATCCGGCGCCACCGGTGCGTCGCGGCGGGTCAGCGTCCGCCGCTGATCTTCCGCACGCGCTGCGCGACCCCGGCCGTCCCGTACGGGTAGTTGTCCACCCGGGGTGCGCTGGCGTCCGTGAGCGCGCTGAGTTCGGCGTCCTCGAGCACCAGGTCCGCGGCGCCGAGGTTGTCCTGCAGCTGTTCGACGGTCCGGGCGCCGAGGATGACGCTCGTCACGGCCGGACGGGCGAGCAGCCAGGCGAGGGACACCTGGGAGCGCGAGGCCCCGTGTGCTTCGGCGACGGTCGAGACCGCGTCGAGCACCTGCCACGTGCGCTCGTCGGCGTTGCGGGCCTCCCACGCCTCCATGCCGCGCTTCGGGTCCTCCCCCAGACGGGTCGAGCCGGTCGGGGCCTCGTCGCGCTGGTACTTGCCGGACAGCCAGCCACCGGCGAGCGGCGACCACGGCAGCAGGCCGATGCCGGCGTCCAGGCAGGCGGGCACGACCTCGTGCTCGATGTCGCGGACCAGCAGGTTGTACTGCGGCTGCAGGGTGACGGGCGCTGCCCAGCCGTGCGCCTTCGCCTCGTAGACGGCCTTCGTGACCTGGTAGCCGAGGTAGTTCGAGAAGCCGTACGAGCCGATCTTGCCGGCCGAGACAGCGTCGTCGAGGAAGCGCAGGGTCTCCTCGATCGGGGTCAGGGCGTCCCACGCGTGCATCTGGTACAGGTCGATGTGCTCGACGCCGAGCCGCTCGAGCGAGGCGTCGAGGGCGACACGCAGGTGCCGGCGCGACAGTCCGAGGTCGTTGGGACCGTCGCCCTGCGGGAAGCGGCCCTTGGTGGCGAGGACGACCTGCTGCGCCTCGGTCGGGTGGGCCTGCAGCCAGCGGCCGATGATCCGCTCGGACTCGTTGCCCGAGTACACGTCGGCCGTGTCGATGAAGGTGCCGCCGCCGGCCACGAAGGCGTCGATGATGGCGTGGGAGGTGGGTTCGTCGGCTTCGCTGCCGAACGTCATGGTGCCGAGGGTCAGCGACGACACCACTGTCCCGCTGTTGCCGAGGAGTCTGTGTTCCATGGCGCGGACGCTACGCCGCGCGGCCTCCGCGGCGGGAGGGCCCACGAGTACCCGTCAGCGGTCGCCGGACAGGCAAGACAGGCCGGACCGGCCGCCCCGACCGGAGCACCTGCGTCAGTCCGACTCCCCCAGGAACGCGATCGCCGCCTCCCGGAAGTGCCGCGACGTCGGGGCGTTGAAGTGGTTCCGCCCCGGGATCTCGAAGAACGTCGCGTGCGGCGCCGTCTCGGCGAGGCGCAGCGCGCTGTCCTTGATGCCGTCCTCGCTGCCCGCGGCGAGCAGCAGCGGCTGCGTCGGCGCGTTCTCGGGTGTCGGTTCGATGCTGTCCCGCATCCCCTCGACCATGGCGACGAGCGCGCGCAGGTCGTTGCCCTCCACCCCGGCGGCCATCGTCAGGTAGCCGTTTGTGACGCGGTCCTCGACCGGGGTGCCGTCGGTGATGAACGCGCGCGCCTGGTCGACGCGGACGCGCCGCATCGGGTCGGCGTCGGGGATGCCGCCCAGGACCGCGCGTGAGATCCGGTCGCTCATCCGTTCGGCTGCGTGCCAGCCGACGCGGGCGCCGAGCGAGTACCCGAGGAACGCGACGTCGTCGAGCAGGTAGGTGTCGATGACCGCGGTGACGTCGTCGACGAGCAGGTCCATCGAGTAGCCGTGCGGCTCGTGCGGCTTGCCGCTGGCCCCGTGGCCGCGCTGGTCGAACACGATGACCCGGCGGCCGGCGCGGACGAGGTCGCGGGTCCACCCGGCGGCGTGCCAGTTGAGCAGCGCGCCGGAGGCGAACCCGTGCACGGCGACGACCGCGGGGGCGTCCGGGTCTCCGAAGTCGTAGGTGGCGAGCGGGAGGCCGTCCGGGGACATGACCACCCGGGGGCGGGGCGCTTCGGGGACGAGAGACATGGCCTGCCCAGGGTAGCGGGGGCACAGTGGCTCGCATGGACGGGTACGGCAGCGATCAGATCCGAGCGGCAGAACGAGGGCACCTGGCGGCGGGCGAGCCCCTCATGCAGCGGGCCGCCGACGGGTTGGCCGCGATCGTCGGCGACCTGTTGGACGACCCGGCGGTCCGTCCCGGGGACGGCCCGGGTTCGGTGTTGGTCCTCGCGGGCAGCGGCGACAACGGCGGGGACGCCCTGTTCGCGGGGGCGCGGCTGGCGTCGGCCGGGAGGCACGTCACGGTCCTGCGCGTCGGCTCACGTGTCCACGAGGCGGGCCTGGCAGCGGCCCGGGATGCCGGCGCGCGCCTCCTGGACGACCCGGTGACGGACGGTGCGAGCGGTTCCGCGTCGGGTGCGGCGGACATCCTGCACGCGGCGACCCCGCCGGTCGGCGAGCGGCTGGCGCAGGTCGGCCGGGAGGCCGCCCTCGAGGCGGACCTGGTGCTCGACGGGATCCTCGGCATCGGTGGCGGCGGACCGCTGCGGTCACCGGCGCGGGAGGTCGTGGCCGGCCTCCGCGAGCTGGCCCGGGAACAGCGTGCGCCGTTCGTCGTCGCGGTGGACGTGCCGAGCGGCATCGACGTGGACACCGGTGGCATCGCGGACGACCACGTGCTGCACGCCGACGTCACGGTGACGTTCGGCGGGGTGAAGGCCGGGCTGCTCCGGGGACCGGCGGCGACGCTCGCCGGACGGATCGAACTCGTCGACGTCGGGATCGGTGCGGACCTGGCGGCGGTGGAGCCGCTGGTCCGCACCTGACCCGCCGGCGTCGCCACGGGCCGGTTCCGGGCATGGTCGGCCGCCGGTCCGTAGATTCGGGGCATGACGTTCAACGACGACACCCGGCTGCAGGGCGGCAAGGTCAAGCGCCGCGGGCGCACCACGGCCATCGGCGGCGGCGCGCTCGGTGTCACCGCGATCGTGGTCTTCCTCATCGCCCAGTTCACCGGGGTCGACCTCGGCGGGCTCGTCGGCGGTGGCGGCGGCCTCACCCCGATCCAGCAGGGTGGCGCCGAAGCCACACCGATCGCCGAGTGCCAGACCGGCCGCGACGCCAACGCCGACGTCGAATGCCGGATGGAGGGCGCCGCCGAGTCGCTCGACGCGTACTGGAGCGCCGAGTCACAAGAGCTCGGCACGTCGTACTCGACGCCCGACTTCTTCCTGTTCGACGGCTCGACCGACACCGGGTGCGGCACAGCATCGGCGGCGACCGGGCCGTTCTACTGCCCGCCGGACCGTGCGATCTTCCTCGACACCGCGTTCTACGACGACCTGAAGTCGACCTACGGGTCCTCGGGTGGGCCGCTCGCGCAGATGTACGTCGTCGCGCACGAGTGGGGCCACCACGTGCAGCAGCTGCAGGGCACCTTCGCGGACACCGACCGCAGCGGCACCGGCGCCTCGTCCGGCAGCGTCCGCGTCGAGCTGCAGGCAGACTGCTACGCGGGCGCCTGGGTCGGGGACGCGGCGACGACGAAGGCCGCCGACGGCTCGACGTTCTTCGAGCCGGTCACCCGCGCCCAGATCGCCGACGCCCTGTCCGCGGCGAGCGCCGTGGGTGACGACAGCATCCAGGAGAAGGCGACCGGTCAGGTCGACCCGGACTCGTTCACGCACGGGTCCAGCGAACAACGGCAGCGGTGGTTCGAGCGCGGCTACGAACGCGGGGCGACGAGCTGCGACACGCTCAGCGTCCCCGGCTCGTCGCTCTAGGAGCGACGGCCGGTCACTTCCCGGTGGCCGACGGCGACGGGGTCCCGGACGTCGAGCTGCTCGGCGTCGGGGTCGGCGTCGGCGTGGAGTCGGTGCTGTCGGCGGCCGAGACCACGAACGTGCGGAACTCGTCGTTCGTCGACGCGGTCGTGTACTGGTACTGCTGGCCGTTGACCAGCACCAGCGGGGTACCCGGGAACGTCGTCAGGTCGGAACCCGGGATGTCGCCGCCGCTCACCGCGGTGGTGCGCTCGTCGACCCACTTGCCGTAACGCTGGTCCTCGATGCAGGACTCGATGGTCGAGCCGTGCCGCACACCCGGGATGCTCGTGATCAGCGAGCCGAGCTGCTCGTCCGTCAGGCCCGGCGTGCCCTCTTCCGGCTGCTTGGCGAACAGGGCCTTGTTCACGGCGAAGAACGAGTCCGGCGACTCCTGCGCCACGCAGGCTGCTGCGTTCGCCGCACGGAGCGAGTACTTCGTGCCCTGCGAGCGGTTCGACAGGATGGCGACGGGGTGGATGTCGATCGTCGCGGCACCGGAGTCGACCAGGCCCTCGATGTACTCGCTGTTCGTGGACTCGAACGCGCCGCAGATCGGGCAGAGGTAGTCGACGTACAGGGTGATCCGCACCGGGTCGGCCGAGTCAGTGGCGCTCGGGGACGGCGCGGTCGACGCGGCTGCCGGGTCGACCGCCTTCAGACCGGTGCTGATCGTGATGCCGCCGTCGGCCATGGTGTCGGGGCCGGGTCCGGCGGGACGCGAGGAGTTCACGAGCACGAGCGTCACGATCGTGGCGGCGGCGACGAGCACCACGCCGAGTCCGATCTGCAGTCCGAGCCGGGCACCGCGCTGGCGACGCTTCTGCTGGGCGCGGGTGCGCTGGGCTCGCTCGCGGGCGGCGGCGCGACGCGCGTTCCGCTGGGCGCGGGCGTCACCTTCAGGGCGGTTGGTCATCGTGCGGCTGTCCTCCTGGTCGGTGTCCGCTCGGCCTCCCCCCGGTCGGCGGACGGACCCGCCGATTGTAGTGGCGGCCGATGGGAACCAGCCAACCAGCAGGGAACGCCCCGTGGACCGGCAGCTGCGCACTGGCGCCGCTGGGAGAACTCGTGTTGTATGACCAGTGATGGTCGACGACGACCATCCGCCGGCCCTCGCGGGTCGTCGCTTCACTACGGATCGTCCGGCACGTACCTGCCGGTGGAGAGGACCGAACGCTCATGGCGTCCGTCACCTATGACAAGGCAACCCGTCTGTACCCCGGAGGCAACCGCCCCGCGGTGGACTCCCTCGACCTGGACGTCGCCGACGGCGAGTTCCTCGTCCTCGTCGGCCCCTCGGGCTGTGGCAAGTCCACGTCCCTGCGCATGCTGGCCGGCCTCGAAGAGGTCAACTCCGGCGCGATCCGCATCGGCGACCGCGACGTCACCGACGTCCCGCCGAAGGACCGCGACATCGCGATGGTGTTCCAGAACTACGCGCTGTACCCGCACATGACCGTCGCCGAGAACATGGGCTTCGCGCTCAAGATCGCCGGCGTCGGCAAGGAAGAGCGCGCCACCCGCGTGCAGGAAGCCGCGAAGCTCCTGGACCTCGAGCAGTACCTCGGCCGCAAGCCGAAGGCGCTCTCCGGTGGTCAGCGTCAGCGCGTCGCGATGGGCCGTGCGATCGTCCGTCAGCCGCAGGTGTTCCTCATGGACGAGCCGCTGTCGAACCTCGACGCCAAGCTCCGCGTCCAGACCCGTACGCAGATCGCGTCGCTGCAGCGTCGTCTCGGCGTCACGACCGTCTACGTCACGCACGACCAGACCGAGGCCCTGACCATGGGTGACCGCATCGCGGTCCTCAAGGACGGCATCCTGCAGCAGGTCGGCAGCCCCCGCGACCTGTACGAGAAGCCGAACAACGTGTTCGTCGCCGGCTTCATCGGCTCGCCCGCGATGAACCTGCTCCCGGCCTCCGTGGTCGAGGGCGGCATCACCTTCGGCACGCTGAACCACCCGGTCGACCGCGACACGCTGTCGAACGCCCGCTCGGCCCAGGTCACGGTCGGCGTCCGCCCCGAGGACATCATCGTGTCGAACTCGGGCGAGGGCCTGCCGGTCACGGTCGACGTCGTCGAAGAGCTCGGCGCCGACGGCTACCTCTACGGCCACGCCGACGTGAACGGTACCCGTACCGACATCGTCACCCGCGTGGACGGCCGCAACCACCCGTCGATCGGCGACACCGTCGTCGTGAGCCCGAAGCAGGGCCACGTGCACATGTTCGACTCGGAGTCGGGCGAGCGCCTCGACGACAAGGCCGTCATCAGCGCGTAACGCTGGAAGTCACTCACAGGAGGCGCGGTGCCAGCTGGCACCGCGCCTCCCGTCCGTTCTCGTCCCAGTACCCAGAGGAACCCGCCGTGCCCGACTCCATGACCATCACCGCAGCCACCGTCGATCCCGGCCTGCTCGACCTGCCGTGGGACCTGCCCCTCGACGCCTGGCCGGAGGAGACGATCGTCGCGCTGCCGAAGGGCATCTCGCGCCACCTGGTGCGGTTCGTGCACCTCAGCGGGTACGTCGTCGCGGTGAAGGAGACCAGCGCCGAGCTGGCCCGGTCCGAGTACGACATGCTCCGCACCCTGCAGCGGATGGACGTGCCGTGCGTCGACCCCGTCGCGGTGATCACCAACCGGGTCGGCCGCGAGGGCGAGGAACTCCAGCCCGTCCTGGTCACCCGGCACCTGCGCTTCTCGCTCCCGTACCGCGCGCTGTACTCGCAGACGCTGCGCCCGGACACCGCGACCCGGCTCGTGGACGCCCTCGCACTCCTGCTCGTCCGGCTGCACGTCATCGGCTTCTACTGGGGTGACGTCTCGCTGTCGAACACGCTGTTCCGGCGTGACGCCGGCTCGTTCGCGGCCTACCTGGTCGACGCCGAGACCGGCAAGCTCTACCCGGGCGGACTGTCGAACGGGCAACGCGAGAACGACCTCGAGGTGGCCCGCGTGAACATCGCCGGGGAGCTCCTGGACCTCGAGGCCGGCGGGCGCCTCGACGAGAACGCGGACCCCGTCGACGTGTCGAACCGGATCGTGGCGCAGTACCGCACCCTGTGGACCGAGCTGACCGGCACCGAGCAGTTCGACGCGGCCGAGCGGTGGCGCATCAACGACCGCGTCGAGCGGCTGAACGCCCTCGGCTTCGACATCGAGGAGCTGTCGATCCGCACGGCCGACGCCGGTTCCCAGGTCCGGATCCAGCCGAAGGTCGTCGACGCCGGACACCACCAACGTCGACTGCTGCGCCTGACCGGTCTCGACGCCGAGGAGAACCAGGCCCGACGACTGCTCAACGACCTTGACGCGTACCGGGCACGCAACGGCCGCGAGGAGCTCGACGAGGAGATGGTCGCGCACGAGTGGGTCTCGCGGGTGTTCGAGCCCGTCGTCCGGGCCATCCCCCGCGACCTGCGTGGGCGACTCGAGCCGGCCGAGGTGTTCCACGAGCTGCTCGAGCACCGCTGGTTCATGTCCCAGCAAGAAGAACGGTCGGTTTCGCTGCCCGAGGCGACGACCGCGTACATCAACGACGTGCTGCGGCACCGCCGAGACGAGCGGACGCTGATCAACCCGCCGACGTCGTCGATCGCGCTGCCCCTCGACGACGAGGACGACGTCGACGACTGGCGCGCGTCCGTCTGAGGCGCTGCGGGCGGCGCGGTGCAGTCGCTGCCGCGAGCGGCGGGCGGTGCCGCGTGCCGGCGAGCGCTGCTGCGAGCGGTCACGACCCCCCGCTCTCCCTCCGCCGAGCGGTCGAAGACCGTCGGTCCGGACGCGTCAGAACGACGATCCGTGACCACTCGGCAAGGGGGCGACGGCGAGTCCCTGCGGCGTGACGCGCGGGGCGGGCGCGCCCCGGGCCTCCCGGCCCGTGCCGCTCCGTCGGCGCGAGCGGTCACGACACCCCGCTCCCCCGCCGCCGAACGGTCGAAGACCGTCGGTCCGGGCGCGTCAGAACGACGATCCGTGACCGGTCGGCAGGGGCGACGGGCGTGGCGCAAACGGGCCGGCAGGCAGGTACCAGACACCCGGGAGGCGCGGTGCCGGTCTCGTGGACCGGCACCGGGCCTCCCGGGTGTCGTCTGGTGCCCGCTACGCGGAGCGACGGCGGCGCGCGACCTCCCACAGGGTGACGCTCGCCGCGATGCCGGCGTTGAGGGACTCCGTCGCGCTGGAGATCGGGATCGACACGATCGCGTCGCACGTCTCGGTGACCAGGCGGGACAGACCCTTGCCCTCGGAACCGACGACGATGACGATCGGCCGGTCGGCGAGTGCCAGGGCGTCCAGCTCGACGTCCCCGTCCCCGTCGAGTCCGAGCACGAACAGGCCCATCGACTTCAGCGACTTGAGGGTCTGCGTCAGGTTCGGGGCCATCGCGACGGGCGTGCGGGCGGCGGCACCGGCGGAGGTCTTCCACGCCGACGCGGTCACGCCGACCGAACGACGCTGCGGCACGATGACGCCGTGGCCCCCGAACGCCGCCGTGGAGCGGATGATCGCACCGAGGTTGCGCGGGTCGGTGATGCCGTCGAGGGCCACGAGCAGCGGCACCTGGTCGCGCGAGAACGCCCGCTCGACCAGGTCCTCGGACACGGCGTACTCGTACGCCGGGACCTTGAGCGCGACGCCCTGGTGCACGCTGTCGTGCCCCGTGATGCGGTCGAGCTCCGGGCGCATGATCTCCATGATCGGCACACCACGGTGGTTCGCGAGCGTCAGGATCTCCTTGACGCGATCGTCGACCTCGATGCGGGCGGCCACGTAGAGCGTGGTCGACGGCGTCTTGGTGCGGAGCGCCTCGAGCACGGAGTTGCGACCGGTCACCAGCTCGCTGTCGTCGGTCTTCCGAGCCGGCGGGCGACCACCGGTGCGGGTCTGCGGCGCCGAGGCGCTGCTGCCACCACGACGGGTGCGGGCCGCTTCGAAGCGCTCCTTGGCGGCCTTGCGCTTGCCGGCCGGGTGGTACGGGCGGTCCTCGGCCTTCGGGGTCGGCTTGCGACCCTCGAGTGCCTGGGCACCCTGGCCGCCGGAGCCGACCTGCTTGTTGCCCTTGCGGCCGGTACGGACAGCGCCCGGACGACCCTTCTTGCTCCCCGAGACGTTCTTCATGCAGTTCTCCTGTTCGGCACTGCCGTGTTCAGGCGATGCTCCAGCGTGTTCCGGACGGTGTGTCCTCGATCGTGATGCCCGCGCCTGCGAGATCGTCCCGGACGCGGTCGGCCGTGGCGAAGTCCCGTGCGGCCCTGGCGTCGGCGCGCTCCTGTACGAGGCGTTCGACGAGGGCGGCGAGCGGTGCTGCGGAGGTGCCGTGCGCCCCACCCGACCAGTGCGGTGCACGCGGGTCGATGCCGAGCACCTCGACCATCGCAGCCACCTGATGGTACGCGACGCCGAGCGCTTCCGCATCGTCGGCGTCGAGCGCGGCGTTGCCGGAGCGGACGGTCTCGTGCAGCACCGCCAGCGCCTGGGGCACCGCCAGGTCGTCGTCCATCGCGTCGGCGAAGCCCTGCGGCACGGCCGGGGCGTCGGTCGGTCGGACGCCTTCGAGGCGTTCGGCAGCACGGGCGAGGAAGCCCTCGATGCGGTCGAGCGCGGCTTCGGCCTCGGCCAGGGAGCCGTCGTGGTGGTCGATCGTCGACCGGTAGTGGGCGGCGCCGAGGAAGTAGCGGACGACGACCGGACGTGCGGCGTCGAGGAAGTCCGCTGCGAAGATCGAGTTGCCGAGCGACTTCGACATCTTCTGGCCGCCGACGGAGACGAGTCCGTTGTGCAGCCAGTACGAGGCGAAGGCGTCACCGGCAGCGGTCGACTGTGCCAGCTCGTTCTCGTGGTGCGGGAAGCGCAGGTCCAGTCCGCCGCCGTGGATGTCGAACGCCGGGCCGAGGTAGCGCCGGGACATCGCGGAGCACTCGATGTGCCACCCGGGGCGACCCGCGCCCCATGGCGAGTCCCAGCTGGCGGTCGAGGGCTCCCCCGGCTTGCTGCCCTTCCAGAGCGCGAAGTCACGGGCATCCCGCTTGCCGCGGGGATCGGCGTCGGTGGCGTCGACCATGTCGTCACGCCGCTGCCGGGTGAGGGCGCCGTACCCGGGCCAGCTCGCGGTGTCGAAGTAGACGTCCCCGCTGCCGTCCGCTGCCGGGTAGGCGTGACCGCGCTCGACCAGCCGCGTGATGATGTCCTGCATCTGCGGGATGCTCGCCGTCGCCCGGGGCTCGTAGGTCGGGGGCAGGATGCCGAGCGCCGTGTACGCGGCCGTGAACTCGAGCTCGACGCGGTACGCGCGCGCCCACCAGGGCTCGTCGGTGCCGGCGGCCAGGTCGAGGACCTTGTCGTCGATGTCGGTGACGTTGCGGACGAGCGTGACGCGGTACCCGCGGTGGCTGAGCCAGCGACGCCAGATGTCGTAGACCAGGGCGGACCGGAGGTGCCCGATGTGCGGCGAGGACTGCACCGTCGGACCGCAGACGTAGATGCTGACCTGTCCGTCGACCAGGGGCACGAGGTCGACGACGTCGGCGGCGCGGGAGTCGTACAGGCGAACGGTCACACGACAAGCCTAGAGGGCGTCCCCACCGGTGACACGGGGCGGCCCGCAGCCTGTGGAGAACGGGCCGACGGCGTCAGCGGGAGCGGACGAGCGCCGTCGCGATCGCGGCGAGCCCCTCGCCACGACCGGTGAAGCCGAGACCGTCGGTCGTCGTGCCGGACACCGCCACGGGAGCGCCCACCGCCGCGGCCAGGGCGTCTTGCATCTCGTCACGACGGGCGCCGATGCGCGGGCGGTTGCCGATCACCTGGACCGTGACCCGCACGGGCTCGAGTCCGGCGTCCCGCAGCAGTTCGACGGCACCACGGACGAAGACGTCCCCGGAAGCGCCGGCGAACCGCGGGTCCGAGGTGCCGAACCGGCCGCCGATGTCGCCGAGACCACCGGCGGAGAGCAGGGCGTCGCAGACCGCGTGGGCGACCGCGTCCCCGTCGCTGTGGCCGGAGAGGCCGGGCTCGCCGGGGAAGTCGAGCATGCCGACGCGGCACGGCACGTCGGGGTCGAACGCGTGCACGTCGACGCCGAGCCCGACGCGGACGTCGACTCGTGGGTCGATGGAGCGGACTCCGGCTCGTTCGGCGACGACGGCCTCGGCACGACCGAGGTCCCACCGCGTGGTGACCTTGAACGCGTCGGCGTCACCCGGCACGGTGCGGACGACACCGCCGGCTGCCTGGAACACCCCGGCGTCGTCGGTCTCGGCCTGCTCCGCCACGGCGTACGCCCGACGGAGTGCGGCGAGCGGGAAGCCCTGCGGGGTCTGGACCCCGACGAGTGCGGACCGGTCGACGGTCTCGACGACGACGTCGCCGGCGACCCGCTTGACGGTGTCGGTGACGGGCAGCGCCGGCACCACCCCGACACCACCCTCGACCGCGTCGGCGCCCGACCCGACCGCGGCGAACACCCGCTCGAACTGCGACGCCGGCGTCAGACAGCGCGCGGCATCGTGCACGAGCACGGTCTCGACGGAGTCCGGCAGCACGGCCAGGCCAGCCTGGACCGACGCGTGGCGATCCGCGCCTCCCGGCACGACCGTCGTGTACCCGGAAGCGGCTCCGGCGACGTCGGCGACGAGCGCACGACACTCGTCCATCCGGTCGGCCGGTGCGACGACGACCACCAGGGTCGGCTCGGCGAGGCTCAGGACCGTCCGCAAGGCGCGGACCAGCATGCGCTCCCCCGCGACCGGGACGAACGCCTTCGCGGTGCCGAGGCCGAGGCGGGTACCGGAGCCGGCCGCAACGACGACGACCGCACGGGCTGCCAGAGCTGGGCTCTGCGCCGGTGCGGTCGTCGTGTCGTTCGTGGTGCGCAAGCGGGCGTCAGGACGCGAGGACCTCGTCGAGGACGGTCGATGCCTTGTCCTCGTCGGTCTTCTCGGCCAGGGCCAGCTCGGAGATGAGGATCTGGCGCGCCTTGGCCAGCATCCGCTTCTCGCCCGCGGAGAGGCCGCGGTCCTGATCGCGGCGCCAGAGGTCGCGGACGACCTCGGACACCTTGATGACGTCACCCGAAGCGAGCTTCTCGAGGTTCGCCTTGTAGCGGCGCGACCAGTTGGTGGGCTCTTCCGTGAACGGGGCCCGGAGGACCTCGAACACCTTGTCGAGCCCTTCCTTGCCGATCACGTCGCGGACGCCGACCAGGTCGACGTTGTCCGCCGGGACCTCGATCGTCAGGTCACCCTGCGTGACCCGAAGCTTCAGGTAGACCTTTTCCTCGCCCTTGATGACGCGAGTCTTGACTTCAGAGATGGTTGCCGCCCCGTGATGGGGGTAGACGACGGTCTCGCCGACCTCGAATTGCATGTATCAGGCTCCGTTCCCAGACCTCCAGTTTACCACAAGGGGCGTTCGGGTAAGGGGGCCGGCCACCCACCCTGACGTCCGGCCCCACCGGCGGCTGGGTAGGATGAGGGCCAGGGCCGCATGGTCCGTCATCGTGAACTTCCGGAGGAACCTCTTGCGAGCTCGGGTACTCGTGTCCGTCGCCGTCGCTGCGACGATCGCCCTCGGTGCGACCGGCTGCGAATTCTTGTCGCCGTCCCGCACCCAGGAGATCCGTCAGATCACCGACGGCGTGGACGTGTCGACCGGCACGATCGACGTGCGGAACGCCCTGCTCATTTCCGACAGTGGGAAGGACGCGCGCTTCATCGGCACGCTGGTGAACACCGGCAACGACGAGCGCACCGTCACGCTCGAGGTGGACGGCGTCGACCAGACCGTCGTCGTGCCGGCGAACGACACCACCGTCCTGGCCGACGACGGCCAGCACGACACCGTCGACTTCGACGACGTCAGCGCGAAGCCCGGGTCGCTCGTGAAGATGTACTTCTCGTACGACGGTGCCGAGGGCGCCTCGGCCACGGTGCCGGTCCTCACCAGCGCGCAGGAGCAGTACGAGACGCTCGCACCGACTCCCACCCCGACCTCGACGCCGACCGCGCCGTCGAACAGCGGCACCCAGCCCACCGGCGACGCCACGGCTCCGGGCACCCAGAGCGGTTCGCAGTCGGACTCCTCCGAAGGCGACAGCGGCACGAACTGATCGCCGCGCACGGCACGACCGTGCGGTGCACCAGCGATGGACGGGAGGCCCGGGGCCGGTTCCGATGAACCGGCCCCGGGCCTCCCGTCTGTCCGTTGCGGCGGAGCCGCCGGCGACTCCGAGCCGGCCGGACCCCGCCGCGCCGGCTACGCCTCGATGCGGTACCCGAGTCCGCGGACGGTGACGAGGACCTCCGGCGTGCTCGGAACGCGCTCGATCTTCGAGCGGATCCGCTTGATGTGCACGTCCAGCGTCTTGGTGTCGCCGAAGTAGTCCGACCCCCAGACCCGGTCGATGAGCTGCCCACGGGTGAGCACACGACCGGCGTTGCGGAGCAGCAGCTCGAGCAGCTCGAACTCCTTGAGCGGCATCGGCGTCTCGGAGCCGTCGACGCTCACGGTGTGGCGCTCGACGTCCATCCGGATCCCGCCGACCTGCAGGATGCCCATGTCGCCCGGGTCGTCCTCGGTCCGGCGACGGAGCACCGCGCGGATGCGAGCCAGCAGCTCGCGCGTCGAGTACGGCTTCGTCACGTAGTCGTCGGCACCGAGTTCCAGCCCGACGACGATGTCCACCTCGGAGTCCTTCGCGGTGAGCATGATGATCGGCACGTTGGAGCGGGTGCGGATCTGCCGGCAGACCTCGGTGCCGGAGAGCCCGGGCAGCATGAGGTCGAGCAGGACGAGGTCCGGGTTCTCGGAGTCGAACTTCGACAGGGCGGTGACCCCGTCGGCCGCGACGGCGGTCTCGTAGCCCTCTCGCTGCAGCAGGAACTCCAGGGGTTCGCTCAGGGCCGGCTCGTCGTCGACGATGAGGATCTTGGTCACGATGGCTGCTCTTCCATTTGCTCTTCGAGTGCTGTGGTCAGTTCGGGGTCGGCTTCGGGGATGCGGATCGTGAAGGTCGAGCCCTTGCCGGGCTGCGACCAGACGCGGACGTCACCGCCGTGGTTGCTGATGATGTGCTTGACGATCGCCAGGCCCAGTCCGGTGCCGCCGGTCGCTCGCGAGCGCGCGGGGTCGACGCGGTAGAACCGTTCGAACACGCGGTCGAGGTCAGCCTCGGGGATGCCGACACCCTGGTCGGTGACGGCGATCTCCACGAAGCCCTTGGTGCCGCGGACGCCCACGCCGACGCGGGTGTTGTCCGGGGAGTACTTGACCGCGTTCGCGATGAGGTTCGACACCGCCACCTGCAGCAGACCGGGGTCCCCCATCACGCGGAGCTTCGACTTCTTGGCGCGGACCAGCTCGATGCCCCGGGCGCGGGCGACGACCTCGTTGCCGTCGATCGCGGCCTGCACGACCTTGTCGATGCTCGTCTCCTCGCTGGCCTCGAGCGCGTCGACGGACTGCAGCCGGGACAGCTCGATGATGTCCTTCGTCAGTGCCCCCAGTCGCTCGGACTCGGTGACCAGCTGCGCGGCGAACTTCCGGACGTGTGCGGGGTCGTCGGCGGCGATGACGAGGGTCTCGGACAGCAGGCCGATCGCGCCGATCGGGGTCTTCAGCTCGTGCGAGATGTTGGCGACGAAGTCACGCCGGACCTCGTCGATGCGACGGCTCTCGGTCAGGTCGTCCGCCGTCACGAGCACGTACCGGTTGCCGAGCTGCGCGGCCCGGAAGCTCAGGTAGCCCATCACGTCACCACGGCCGCCGCGGGGCAGCTCGAGGTCCTCGGCGCCCATCTCCCCGCTCCGCCGGACCCGGTCCACCAGCGCGGCGAGCTCGTCGTGCACGAGCTTCCGGCGCACGACCAGGCCGACCGCCAGCGCCTGGGGCGACGCCGCGACGACGGTGTTCGAGGGGTCCACGACCACGGCGGGGTTGTGCATCGTGGCGATCACGGCCGCGACCCCGTCGGGCAGGCTCCGCTCCGCCACGTCGGCTGCACGTGCCGTCCGCTCGGCGGTGATGATCAGCACCACGACGCCCGCGCCGAACACACCGCCGAGGAGCATCGACAGTGGCACGAGCCACGCGTTGTCCATGCCGCCAGTGTAGGAGTGGTCACACGCGGTTCGGATGCCGTTCACCGCCGGAAGCAGGCCGGATCGCGAACCGTTCAGCCGCAGGTCACCGACCGTTCACCTGCGCTGACGACACTCGTCCGGTACGCAGAGAGAGGCCCTCCCCCATGCGCGAAGTGTTCCAGCAGGAGCTCCAGGACGTCCAAGAGCGTCTGACCGAGATCGCCGGGCTCGTCGAGTCCGCCATCACCCGAGCCACCGAGGCGTTCAGCGAGTCGGACGTCTCCCTCGCCGAAGAGGTGATCGCCGACGACGCGAAGATCGACGCGGCAGCATCCGCGCTGGACGAGGTCGCCATCGACATCCTCGCCCGCCAGGCACCCGTCGCCCGTGACCTCCGCGTGGTCGTCACCGCCCTCCGCGTCAGCTCGTCGCTCGAGCGGATGGGCGACATGGCCGAGCACATCGCGCAGCTCGCCCGCCAGCGGTTCCCCGAGAAGGTCGTCCCGAAGGGCCTGCGCGGCACCTTCAAGGAGATGGGCAAGCACGACGTCGCGATGTCGCAGAAGCTCACGCGCCTGCTCGCCACCGAGGACATCGCGCTGGCCGCCGAGATCCGCGACGAGGACGACGCCGTCGACGAGCTGCACGCCAGCGTCTTCGACTTCGTGCTCGGCGAGGCATGGAAGGGCGGGCCGGTCGACACGGTCGACGCGACCCTCGCCAGCCGGTACCACGAGCGGTTCGCCGACCACGCGGTCTCGATCGCGAAGAAGGTCGAGTACCTGGCGACCGGCGACTGGGCCGGCGCAGCCAACGTCACGACGTCCCCGGCCTGAGGCCCAGGTCCTGCGGGACCGGTCCCGCAGGGTCCGGTCCCGCAGGGTCCGGTCCCGCAGGGTCCGGTCCCGCAGGGCTGGGTCCCGCAAGACGCAAGGTGGGCGGTTGCTCGCAGCGGTACTCCGTTGCGCGCAGCCGCCCACGTTGCGTTCCGCCGGGTGAGACCTGGGAGGATCGGGGCATGGCACAGGTCGCGATCATCGTCAACGGCATGCCCGGTTCCGGCAAGAGCACGGTGGGCGCCGCCCTCGCCGAGGTGCTCAGCTGCCCCTTCCTGTCGAAGGACCGGGTGAAGGAGCCGCTCGCCGACATCGCCGGCCCGATGATCCCCTCGCGCACGCTCGGCGGCATCGCCATGGACACGCTCTGGTCCATGGCCGGAGCGGTCGAGAACGGGGTCGTCGTCGACGCCGTCCTGCTGCCGTCACGTGACCGGGACCACCTGGAGGCCGGACTCACCACCGCCGGGTCACCCCGCGTCGTCGAGGTGTGGTGCGACGTCGACCGGGCGACCGCCGAGGCCCGCCTCCGGGAACGGTACGAACCAGGCACGCCGCCGGTCCGCCACGAGGTCCACGGTGACCTCACCGACATCCTGGCGTTCTGGGACGAACACGAGGCGACCGCCGGCCCCGTCGGTGTGGGACCGGTCGTCCGGATCGCCACTGATCGGCCGTACGACGTCGGATCGCTCGTGCAGGAGATCGCCGCCCACTTCAGCTGATCGAAGACATCACATACCGCATGTTCTCCGGAGGACACGGCAAGGTGCTCCTGGTCGGACCACGGCCGCGATCGAAGGAGCCCCATGACCAGAACCACCACGCGCATCACCACGGCAGCCGTCAGCTGCTGCGTCGCCGGCCTGCTCGCCCTCGGCGCCGCCGCCCCGGCATCGGCAGCCACCTCGAGCGCCGCTGACCTCGGCACCCGGTCGAGCGTCGCCGAGACCGTCGCGGGCACGCCGTCGCCGGGGATCGACGGCATCGAAGACCGCGACGGGAAGCGGTACCTCGTCGGCACCGGAATCCCGGGCGGCAGCGCACTCGCCTCCCCCCTCGGCACGATCACCCAGGTCGGGCCCGACGGCCGCTGGAGCGCTGAGATCCGGTACGACCCGACGGAGTTCAGCGTCCGCCAGGGGCTCGGCGGTCACCTCTCGAGCCCCGCGGTCTGGCGGGTCGGCGAGGCTCCGATCCCGGCCGGAGCCGTCCCACCGCCGCCCGCGAAGCCCGCCCAGCCGGACGTGCAGGGCATCCGACACGTCGACCAGACGGCATGGCTCGTCGGCACCGGCGTACCCGGCGCCACGATCACCGTGAAGAAGAACCACGGCGGCCTCTGGCGCGCGAAGGTGGACCCGGACGGCACGTGGCGGATCGACGTCACCAACAGCTACGTCGCGAAGTCGGAAGTCAAGCAGGGCATGAACGGCATGACCTCCGCAGCCGTCCTCATCAGCTTCAACCTCTACGAGGACCCGTCCTTCGGACCGGAGTTCGCACTCCTCGCCTCCTGATCCCAGGGGGCAGATACAGCGGTGGCGCGGAGTGTCGAGACACTCCGCGCCACCGCTGTACCCGCTGTGCTACTTCTTCGCGCCCTGGGCCGCGACGGCCGCGGCACCGGCGGCAGCAGCCTCCGGGTCGAGGTAGTACGCCGGCTTCGTCGGACGGAAGTCGTCGTCGAGCTCGTACACGAGGGGGATGCCCGTCGGGATGTTGAGCCCCGCGATGTCGTCGTCCGAGATGCCGTCGAGGTGCTTCACCAGCGCCCGCAGCGAGTTGCCGTGCGCCGTGACGAGGACCGTCTTGCCCGCGCCGAGGTCCGTCGTGATGTCGGACTCCCAGTAGGGCAGCAGCCGGTCGATGACGAGCTTCAGGGACTCGGTCCGGGGCAGCTGGTCGCCGAGGTCCGCGTACCGACGGTCGCCGGCCTGCGACCACTCGGCGTCGTCGGCGATGGGGGGCGGCGGCACGTCGAACGAGCGGCGCCACTCCATGAACTGCTGCTCGCCGTACTGCTCGAGCGTCTGCGCCTTGTCCTTGCCCTGCAGGTCGCCGTAGTGGCGCTCGTTGAGACGCCAGTCGCGCTTGACCGGCAGCCAGGCCAGGTCCGCCTCGAGCAGGGCGATGTCGGCGGTCTGGATCGCCCGGGTCAGCAGCGACGTGTACAGGACGTCGGGGACGATGCCGGACTCGGCGATGAGACTGCCGGCCCGCTTCGCCTCCTTCTCGCCGAGCTCCGAGAGCCGGACGTCGACCCAACCGGTGAACAGGTTCTTCTGGTTCCAGTCACTGTTGCCGTGACGGAGCAGGACGAGCGTGGAGGTCATGCGCCCGAGTCTACCGAGCGGTGCTCCCCCCGTACCCTGGTCGCATGCCCGGGAACTCCTCGCCGATCGGCACCGTCACCCGTGGCACGACCGGGCACAACCGCCTCCGTCGCGTGGACCGGTGGATCGCGACGCTCCCGGTCCTCCGACGCACCGATGACCCGCTCGTCGCGGACGTCGGCTACGGCGCGAGCCCGACGACGACGCTCGAGATGCGCGACCGCCTGGCCCGGGTGCGGCCCGACGTCGAGGTCACCGGCATCGAGATCGAGCCCGCCCGCGTGGCGATCGCGAACGCGGGAACCCGCGACGGGGTCACGTTCCGGTTGGGCGGCTTCGAGACCCCGACGCCGAGCGGCCGACGCCCGGCGGTGATCCGGGCCTTCAACGTGCTCCGGCAGTACGACGAGTCCGCCGTGGTCGGATCGTGGCGGATCATGCAGGACCGGCTGCAGCCCGGCGGCCAGCTCGTCGAGGGCACCTGCAACGAGGTCGGTCGGGTCGCCTCGTGGGTCACGCTCGACCGGGAGGCCCCGCACACCTTCACGGTCGCGCTGCGGTTGGCAGGGCTCGACGTCCCGAGCATCGTGGCCGAGCGGCTGCCGAAGGCGCTCATCCACCGCAACGTGCCCGGCGAGCGGGTGCACGGGTTCCTCCGCGACCTCGACCTGGCGTGGGCGGTCGCGGCGCCACTCGGCACGTACGGCCCGCGGCAGCGCTGGATCGCGGCGGCCCGGGGCATGCGCGACCGCGGCTGGCCGGTCATGCACGGGGTCGCTCGCTGGCGGCTCGGCGAGCTCAGCGTCCCCTGGTCCGCGGTCGCCCCCGCCTGACCGAGACTCGGCCAGGCGGACGGTCTCGCGGCCGGCGACCGGCGACCGGCGACCGGCGGGAGTGTCCGCGGCGCCGAGACTCGGCCACGCGGACAGATCGGCGGCCGACCACGTGCGAAAGTGTCCGCAGTACCGAGACTCGGCGCGGCGGCACCGCGCGGCAGCACCGCGCGGCAGCACCGCGCGGCGGGACTACGGGCGGCGGACCGCTCCGAGACGCGGCAGACGCGGGACGTCGGCCGTCGCGCCGGCACCCGGCGGGACGATGACCTGCTGCGCCGCGGTAACGACGACGTCGTCCGCCGCGAGGGTCAACACGGCCGTCGGGTCGAGGGACCGCTTGACGACCGCCAGGCCGACCGGTCCGAGCTCGTGGTGCGTGGCCGAGGCGACGAGCCGCCCGACCTCGGTGCCGTCGAGCAGCACCGGGCTGCCGGGCGCGGGCACGACGCCGTCGGAACCGTCGAGGTGCAGCATCACCAGGCGCCGTGGCGGACGTCCGAGGTTGTGGACCTTCGCGACGGTCTCCTGCCCGCGGTAACAGCCCTTCGACAGGTGCACGGCGGAGCGGAGCCAGTCGAGTTCGTGCGGGATCGTCCGCTCGTCCACGTCGGACAGCGACGGACGCCAGGCCGCGATCCGCAGGGCCTCGAGTGCCAGGAGGCCTGCGGTGGGAACGTCCGACGCGGCCACGTGGGCAGCGGTGTCGGGGGTGACCACGGCGATGCGGAGGGTCCAGTCGGTGCCGGGGTGGGCCTCCTGGTCGGCGTAGCCCCACCCGCCGGGCGTGACGGACGCCCACGGGTCGGTCCAGATGGCCAGTGGCTCGGCACCGTGCAGCGGGTCGGCGCCGTCGAACCAACCGAGGGTCGCGAGGTCGGCGGATCGGTCGGTGACCTCGACGCGCAGCATGAACCGCATCGACGAGAGCCACGCGGCGAGCGGCTCGGCGTCCGCCGGCTCGGTGAGCAGCCAGGCGGTCTCGCCGTCGTCGACGACCCGTGCGGCGTGCTCGACCCGACCGGAGGCGTCGAGCACCAGCGTCTCGGTGCTCACGCCCGGCGCCAGACCGAGCAGCAGCTGGGACGTGATCGAGTTGAGCCAGGACAGGCGGTCGGGGCCGGACACGGTGACGACCCCGAGACCGAGCTCGACGACGGCACGACCGCGAGCGAGCAGACGCTGCTCGCCGATCGGGTTGCCGAAGTGGGCGGCCGGCCCGGTGGCGGATGCGACGAACCCGTCACGCACGGCGAACGGCGAGGCCATCAGTCGACCTTCGCGAGCTGCCCCGAGGCGTGCGAGGTGAGTTCCCGTCCCAGGGCGGCGATGTCCCACGCCCAGAAGAGCTTGCCCTCGACCAGCCCGTACATCCGGGTGGCGGCCGAGTACTCCTTGGCGTTGGCGGAGCGCATCACGGCGTCGGTCGCCAGGTCGATGCGGCCCTGCTTGACGCGGCCCACGTAGAGCTCGTTGACGCCGGTCGGGTGGATGATCGCCGCTTCGACGTCGAAGCCGTTCGTCTGGTTGCGCAGGGTCTCGACGCTCTGCGTGGTCGAGAACGGCACCGGACCGTCGCCGAGCAGCAGCGCCGGACCGCGGTCGCCCGGTTCGGACGGCCGGTCGAGCCGCCAGTAGCCCATCTCGGCAGCGAGCGGGGTGTGGTCGTCGTCGAGCAGCCACGTCGTCGACGAGTAGTTGAGGTACGGCAGGCCGTCGTGGCTGAAGCTGATGCGCTGACCGAACTCGTACGTCCGGACGTCGTCGTCCTCGCCCACGGGGTACTCGACGACTCCGGTGCCTTCCCAGACGCCGACCAGCCACGACAGCGGGACGAGTTCGGCGGAGAGGCCCTCGGGGAGTTCGATCACCGCTGGCCCTTGAAGAGCTTGACGACGACGGTCACCGAGATGAAGGCGATCGCGAGCGACGCCAGGCCCAGCAGGCCCACGTAGAAGAGCTCGAGCGCAAGCAGCGAATCCATGCCGGAAGTCTACGCGGACCGGACCGAGAAGCCAGCAGGCTCAGCGCGCCAGCAGGATCAGCGCCGTCACGAGGACGACCACGAACGACCCCGACGACGCGATGCTGATCCGCTCCACCAGGCCGTCCTTCGTCTGCGTGGCGAGCTGCAGCACGAAGCTGACGAACACGGCCGCGACGAAGACGAGCAGCAGCCAGGCGAACGAGTCCTTCTGCGTCAGGGTGAGCACGAGCACCGACCCGACGACCGCGAGCAACCACACCGGCACGACCGACGTCAGCCGCAGCCGGCGCTGGCTCGGCACGACTTCCGGGTCGGGGCCCACGGGGGGCGTCGTCTCGCTCACGTCCCCATCATGACAGCCACGTGCTGCACCGTCCGTCGGGGTGGGCGCCCCGGGCTCACTAGGATGGCGCAACGACGTCTTCTCCCTCTGGAGGTCCTGTGGCACAGCTCCTGGTACTCACCTCGGCCGCGCCCGGCGACGTCCTGCCGAGCCTCGGCCTGCTGAGCCACCGGATCCGGCACGTGCCCGCCGAGGCCGCCCAGCTGGTCAACGCCCCGCAGAGCGACCTGATGTTCGTGGACGCCCGCACCGACCTGGTCAGCGCGAAGGCCCTCTGCAAGATCCTCGCCACGAGCGGTTCGACGACACCCGTCGTGCTCGTCGTCACCGAGGGCGGCCTCACCGCGGTGACGACCGAGTGGAACATCGACGACGTCGTGCTCGAGTCCGCCGGCCCCGCCGAGGTCGACACCCGCATCCGCCTGAACGCCGGCCGCGCCTCGAAGAACCAGACCGGCTCGAAGATCCAGGCCTCCGGTGTCGTCATCGACGAGGCGAGCTACTCCGCGAAGGTCCGCGGCCGGCCGCTCGACCTCACCTTCAAGGAGTTCGAACTCCTCCGCTTCTTCGCCACCCACCCGGCCCGGGTCTTCACGCGCGAGCAGCTGCTCAGCGAGGTCTGGGGCTACGACTACTTCGGCGGTACCCGCACGGTCGACGTCCACGTCCGACGGCTGCGCGCGAAGCTCGGCGACCTCGAGTCCCTCATCGGCACCGTCCGCAACGTCGGCTACCGCTTCAACGTGCACGACGACGACGACCGCGGGCAGGGCCAGTAGTGCTCGCGATCGTCGAACAGCTCGCCGACGCGGCGGTCGCCGACGGCGAGGCTCCCCCGTTCTCCGACCAGACCCTCGTCGACCTGCGCGCCGGCCGCGCCGACGTCCTCGGTGACGACACCGGCGTCGCGGTCGTCCGCGACGGCGAGGTCGAGGTGTTCGTCCGCCGGGAGGCCCGTGGCCGGGGCATCGGGACCCGTCTCGTCGAGCAGGTGCTCGCCCTCGCGGACCCGCCGTCGCGGGCCTGGGCGCACGGCGACCACCCCGCCGCCCGCGCCCTCGCAGCCCGCGTGGGCTGGTCCGCGGAGCGGACGCTGCTGCAGTTGCGCGCACCGGTGCCGACGTCGGCAGGTGATCCGGGCCTCCCGGACGGGTACCGACTCGACGCGTTCCGGGCCGGCTCGACCGCGGACGAGACCGACTGGCTCGCCCTGAACGCCGCGGCCTTCGCGTCGCACCCCGAGCAGGGGCGGATGACGCTCGACGACCTGCGCGCCCGGGAGTCCGACGCCTGGTTCTCCGGCGACGACCTGGTGCTGCTGCGCGACGCCGACGGCGCACTGGCAGGCTCGTGCTGGCTCAAGGTCGAGGACGGCGTCGGTGAGTACTACGCGGTGGCCGTCCGACCGGACCTGCAGGGCCGGGGCCTCGGTGGGGTCCTGATGCGCGCCGGAGCGGCACGCCTGGTCGACCGCGGCCTGCACGCCGTGGCCCTCTACGTCGAGGGCGACAACGCGCCCGCGCTGGCGCTCTACCGCCGGCAGGGGTTCGCTGACCACACGGTCGACGTCCAGTACGCGGCGCGGACGACCGGCCGGTAACATGGAGCGTCGGTGACGCACCGGCGTTCGTGGGTTCGGGGGATCTGTGGCGGAGTACGGGCAGCACGGGCAGCGCTCCCAGTACGGCGAGGGGGAGCCGCTCGGCGCGTCCTACCGGCTGGTGCAGCTCCTGGGGACCGGCGCGTCCGGCGAGGTCTGGCGGACCGAGCACACCGCGACCGGTGAGCAGTTCGCGGCCAAACTGCTGCGTGCCGAACTCGCCGCGGAACCCGACGTCGTCGAACGGTTCGTCCGCGAACGCTCGGTGCTCCTGGCGCTCGACCACCCCTCGATCGTCCGCGTCCGGGACCTCGTCGTCGAGGGCGACCGGCTCGCCATCGTCATGGACCTGGTCGGCGGCGGATCCGCCCGCGACCTGCTGCTCGCCGTCGGCACCCTGCCGCCGAGCGACGCCCTGACCATCACCGCCGAGACCCTCGACGCCCTCGCCGTCGCGCACGAACGGGACGTCAGCCACCGGGACGTCAAGCCCGACAACGTCCTGCTCGACCACGAGTGGACCACCGGCAGCACGGGCGACGTCCGGGTGTCGGACTTCGGGATCGCCTCGGTCGTGGCCGAACGGGACCGCAAGACCACCGGCCTGCTCGGCACCCCGCAGTACATGGCGCCGGAGTCGATCAGCCAGGGGCGCTCCGGTCCGTCCGCCGACGTGTACGGCGCCGGGGTGATGCTCTACGAGCTGCTGTCCGGGCGGACGCCGTTCGCCGGGCCGGGCACCGACTTCACCGTCGCGTACCGCCACGTGACCTCCACCCCGCCGCGGATCGACGTGCCCGACGCCCTCTGGGCCGCGCTGTCGTCGCTGCTCGCGAAGGACCCCGCTGCCCGGCCGTCCGCGGTCGACGCCGCCGCGACCCTCCGTCGTCTGGCCCGGTCGCTGCGGGACACCCCGGCCCTCGAGCGCGTCGACGACCCGGACGCGTTCGACGAGGTCGAGCGGCCCGCGACGGTCGTGCGCGGCGGAGTCGGTGTCGGGAGCGCCCTCGCCGCGACCGATTCCGGTGACGCTGACTCCTCCGCCGTGGTGCCGGTCGAGGACGCACCCGTCGAACCCGGTCCCGAGCTCGGCACCGCCGGCTCGCAGACCGTCATCCGACCGCTGGCACGCCCCGTCCTGCCGGCAGCACCGGCCGAGGTCGAGACCACCCGCCGCCGCTTCACCCGACCCGACTGGATGACGAACCGGATGCTGCTGCTCGGCGTCGTCGGGCTCGTCCTGGTCGTCGTGCTCGTCATCGCGGCCGTCGTCTGGCTGCCCGGCGCCGGGAAGAAACGCCCCGGGGGCAGCGCGACCGGCGCGCAGAGTGCCAGTGCCTACCAGCAGGACCGACCGCTGCCGACCGGGTTGACCACCACACGCAAGGCGGTGGTCAACGCCTCGGCCGGCACCGTTGAGCTCTCGATCACCTACGCCGCGCAGACCGCTCCCCTGACCGGGCGCCTGCTCGAGGTCCTGCCCGCCGCCGCGAAGGGCGCCGACTGCCCCGCCGTGACCTGGAGCGGCGAGGGCATCAGCGCGAAGCGGAACCAGCCGTCGCTGACGGGCGTCGACACCGCCTGTGCGTGGAGCGTGTCCGGCGTCGACATCGAGGCCGGCGGCTCCGTCACGGTGCAGGCCACGGTCCCCGCGGACACGATCCAGTCGGGGTCGGGATCGGGATCCGGGTCTGGGTCTGGGTCCTCTGCCGGGGCCGGCTCCGGTGCGGGAGGTTCTCCGCTGCAGGAGTGGCTCGACGCGGTCGGCACCGCCACCACCGCGGCCGTGACCGACCAGTCCGTCAGCGGGACCGCGTACCCGGTGCAGCGACTGCAGGGCATCGACGTCCGCACCCCGGACCGCAGCGTCAGCCAGACCACGCTGCCCGTCACCCTGGTGCCGGTGTGGCCGAGCGGTGCGGACGAGCTGAACCCGCTGTACCGCAGTCCGAGTACCGGGCGCCCGTCCGAGATGCTCGTCGACGTCGCCGGCGGAGAGTCCGGCGTCCGGTTCGCCGACGGCTGCTCCGGCGCGCTGGCGGTGTCGTCCGACGGGCTGGTCGTGACCGCGCTGTCGGTGGCGCCGACCTGCACGGTGCGGGCCACGGTCGGCAACTTCACGAACCTCGAGAGCGACCCGTTCGGCATCACCACGCGCGACTGAGGTCGGTGCCGCGTGCGGTCCGGCTGGGATGTCGGGGCCGTGCATGCCGTCGAGCCCGGTGGCCTGTCGAGCCCTTGCAGTCCGTCGAGCCCGGCTCGGCCGTCGGGCCCGGCTCGGCCGTCGGGCCCGGCTGGTCGGCGGACGGGAGGCGCGTGGCGGGGCCGCCGCGCGCCTCCCGTCCGGCGGTCCGCCCGTCCGCCCGTCTGCAACGCGGAAGCGGCCGATCGGCGCAGGCCGTCGGCGCAGGTCCGTCGATTCCGAGGACCGGACGAAGCCGCGTCGACGGCGGACGACGCGCCAGCAGGTCAGCTGGCGGCGGAGGCGGTCTGCACGAGGCGGACCGCGCCTCCCGAGGCGGCGTAGCCACGACCGACGGTCAGCGCGACCGGCGAGCGGCGGGGCAGGGTCACGCCGAGGAGCTCACCGTCGTAGTCGACGTCCGGCTGCAGGAGCACGCCGCACCGCGACTTGCGGACCGCCCGCGTCCAGTGGCTGTACATCGAGCGGAGGTCGGCGGACCGGCCGGACGCGACGACGCACAGGCCGGGGCGTTCGGTCGACAGCACCGACGCGATGCTCTGGTCGGCGTCGTCGAACCGCTCGGCGTCGTCGATGAGCAACAGCACCGGACCGCGCTCGAGGCGGAGGCCGGCCAGGAGCGCCGGGACCTCGTCCGCGCCGACGGCGACGCGGTCGAACGAGCCGGAGGCCAGCGGGGAGCGTCGGTCGCAGATGGCCCAGACGGCCGGTCGGACGCCGTCGGCGTTCCGCGCCGACTCGGCCAGGGCGAGGAGCACGGACGACTTGCCGGAGCGCGCCGGACCGGCCACCAGGACGTGTTCGCCGTCGTAGACCTCGAGGACGGCGGTACCGAGGTCGTCCTCGGCGATGCCGACCGGCATGTGCCACGGTTCGGTGTCGAAGCGGGCCGGTACGCCGAGGTCGGCGACGGAGACGGCTCCGGGGAGCCGGCCGACCGCGCTGGCCTTCGGCGTGGTGCCGGGCCACTGCCCGGCGACGGCACGGACGGCCTCGGTCAGGCTGCCGCTCGGCGTGCCGACGTGGGACTGCAGCTTGCTGATCGAGTCGATGAAGCGGCCCGGGACCGGCGGCGGGACGTCCTTCGGGCGGACACCGATCGTCGCGTAGTCGTACGGGTCGGCGAGGCGGAAGAGCCACTTCTGGGTGGTGACCTCGTCCATGGCCGAGGGGACCGCCTTCGCGCGGGTCGTCGTCACCGCGAAGGAGATGCCCAGCGCCGGGCCCTCGGCGTAGACGCGGTACAGGGCGTCGAGGAGCTGCTGGCCCTCGAAGTCCTGGTACTCGTCACGGAGCGCGGCGAGACCGTCGAGCAGGACGACCGCGCGGCGACCACCCGGGGCGGCACGACGACGGTCGAGCTCGGTCCGGAGGTAGCGGAGCATGCGCGCCTGCAACTCACCGGCACCGGCTCCGGACCCGACGTAGGCACTGGTGTGCGGCAGGTCGGCGAGCGGGGCCAGGTCACCGGCACCCATGTCGAGCACCAGGAGGTCGAGGTCCTCGGGGCTCGTGGTCCGTGCGAGCTGCAGGGCGATCGACGCCAGCGCGGTGCTCGTGCCGCTGCCGGGGATGCCCATGAGCATGAGGTTGCCCTCGTTGCGGTCCCACCCGGTCGTGACCTGGCGCTGGTTGTCCGGGTCGTCGGCGAGGGCGACCGGGACCGTGCTCGGTGCGCCGGCCTGGCCGTCGGCGGGGACCAGGGTGTCGAGCGGGACGGAGGTGCCGAGCGCCTCCGGCCAGATCGGGCGGGGCGGGGCGTACCCGGCCTCGTCGTTGGCGGCCGAGATGGCGTCGATGAGGACGTCGAGGTCGGTGAGGTCCGAGGCCGCCGGAGCGCTGAAGGCGATCGGGGCCGGCACACCGAAGACGTCGGTCGGGCGGACGGTGACCGGCTGTTCGGCGCGGAGGTCGCGGGCACGGCCGGTGACCAGCGCGGTCTGGACCGGCGTGATGTCGTCCTGCCCGAGCTTCACGTAGGCGCGACCGGTCTGCTGGCGGCCGATGCCCGCGGCGGAGGGGACGCCGATGACGTTCGTGGAGTCCTCGCGGCTCTGCACCCGCAGGGCGACGCGCATGTTCGTGTTGGCGAGGATGTCCTCGCTCACCACACCGGCCGGCCGCTGGGTCGCGAGGATCATGTGGACGCCGAGGGTACGACCGACGGCAGCGATCGCCACGAGCGAGGTGAGGACGTCCGGGAAGTCCTTCGCCAGCATCGCGAACTCGTCCACCACGAACAGCAGGCGCGGCATCGGCTCCGCCGGCTTCGTCGCCAGGTACGCGTCGAGGTTGTCGATGTCCGCACCCGCGGCGGCGAACACCCGCTGCCGACGACCGAGCTCGGCCTCGAGGGCACGGATCGCCCGGTCGGCGAGCTGCTCGTCGAGGTTGCTGATCGTGCCGATCGTGTGCGGCAACCGCTCACAGGCGGCGAACGCGGCGCCGCCCTTGAAGTCCACGAGCAGGAAGTTCAGACGCGTCGGGTCGTTGCGGGCGGCGAGCCCGGCGACGAAGGACCGCAGGAACTCGCTCTTGCCGGAGCCCGTCGTGCCGCCGACCAGGCCGTGCGGGCCGTCGCGGACGAGGTCGATCTCGAGGACGCCGCTCTCCGACGAGCCGATCGGCGTCGAGAAGCCGGTGCGGGCCTCCCAGGCGGCTCGGATGGCGGCGGCACCGGAGGGTTCGCCGGCGCTGGCCGCGTCGGTCAGCAGGTCGGGCAGGCGGACGAGGGCCGGCAGCGACGCCCCGGGCACCAGGAGTTCCGGGTCGTCGAAGTGGGCGACGTGGCGGGCGCAGAGCTCGGCGGCCTCGGGCGACAGGCCGGCGAGCACGACGTCCTCGACGCGGGTCCGGTCCTCCGGACGGTAGACGGTGGCCGCGGCATCCGCGCCGACCGTGATGATCGTGGTGCAAGCCGCGGGGAGCTGCTGCTCGTTCGTCGCGATGACGATGCCGCTCACCCGGCGCGGACGTTCGCCCGGACGGCGCACCTGGCCGAGCGCGCTCCGACCGTGGCCGAGCAGGCTGCGGGCCGGGGCGTCGCGACCCTCGGTGAGGACCTCGGAGTCGATGAGGACGAGCAGCTCCGGCGTCGGCAGTTCGTCGATCGACTCGCGGAGACCCCGGAGGACCGCCGCACCCTGGTCGCGCTGCGCCGACATCCAGCGCTGGCCGGTGCTGCTGCCGGCGACGCGGGCGTGCGGCAGCCAGGAGGCCCAGGACCAGTCGTCCTCGCGGCCCCGGTCACAGAACACGCCGACGGTCAGGTCGGCCGGTCCGCAGTGCACGGTCGCCTGGACCAGGAGGCTGCGGGCCAGTGCGAGGGCGCCCTCGCGGTCACCGACGATCCCGACCACACCGGCGTCGCTGAGGTCGGCGACGACGGGCGCGGCGGTGAGCTTGCTCGACTCGATCGCGGCCTTCGCGTCGTCCTCGAGCTTCGTCTGCGTCGCTCGCGAGTCCAGTTCCGGCCGCCAGGGCGCGTCCCCGGTGCCGGCGTGCAGGCTGAGGAAGTCGACGTCGTCCGCGCGACGCTGCCACAGCGTCGTGGACGGCAGGAGCGCGCGACGGACGACGCTCGCCGGGTCCGGCACGAGTTCCTGCCGCCGGGCGGCCTCGATGGCGGCGGCCGCGGTGATCTCGCCGCTGAACTCCTCGACCGCCCCGGCGAAGCGGTCGTCCTCTTCCTTGAGGTTCTTGGCCCGGCGGTGCTTCTGCTCGAACCACATGCCGATCGCCGTGACCGGGCTGAGGAGGGCGAAGAGCGCGAACCGGGCGTCGCCGAGCAGGAGCACCATCGCGCCGGCGAGGACCAGCGGAGCGGCGACGGTGATCCAGCTGAACTTCGACGCCGGCGGCACGTCGCGCTTCGTCGGCGGGGACACCGGCTCGACCGCCGTGTTGCGGCCGGGACGGGGCGGGCGGTTGAAGGGAGCCGTCGCCGCCGGGGTCAGGTTCGGCAGGGAGCCCGGCGCGGGCACCGGCGTCTCGTGCAGGTCCGGGCGGACGAGCAGGACCGCCCCGCCCACGATGACGCTCGTGCCGACGGTGACGAGCACGCCGTCCTCGTCGAGCCACTCCCCCGCCACCACGGTGCCGTTCGTGGAGCCGGCGTCTCGGATCCGGACGCCGTCGTCCTCCCGCTCGATCGTGCAGTGCTCCCACGAGGCGCTCTCGGTGGGCAGGACCAGGTCCGCCTGCGGGGCGCGGCCGACCACGAGCCTCCGGGACCGTGGCACGGACACCACCGCACCGGTGACGAGCCCACCCGCCAGGGTGACCGTCCAGCCGTCCACGAGCTGCGGGCGTTCCTCGGGCGTGCGGGCGATGCGTGAGCCCTCGAGCAGGACCAGGTCACGGAGGGGCGTGTCGACGCTCGTCCGGTGCCCGTCGACCGCGAGGGTCGTGCCGGGCTCCAGCGCGAGGCCGATCGCCGACTCGATCAGTTCGCCGAGGCAGCTGGCGTTCGCCCAGCCGTCGACCTCCACCGCTTCACGTCGGTCGTCGAGCTCGATCAGCAGACGCATGCGCGCTCCTCCTCGTCCGTGGGGTGGTGGGTACTGCTCTGCCGGAGGTCAGCGAGCCGTCGAGTCCTGGAACCAGACCAGCGAGGCGGTCTGCTCGGTCGTTGCCGGGCGCAGCCCGAGCGTCTGCGAGGAGGCCGCGAGCACGGTCGCATCGGTGCGGAGGGCCTGCTGCTGCCGGAAGTCCAGCGCCGGACCGGCGATGCCGTCGGACGAGTCGAGACGCAACGTCGACAGCGAGTCCGCCACCTTCGACGGCTCGACGCTGCGGGCAGCACCGACGGCGCGGACGAGCGCGACGACCGCATCGTGACTGCGCGAGTCAGCGGCCCACGCGACCGCGCTGAACGGCTGGTCGGCGGTGAGGTTCTGCGCGTCCGCGTCGTCGGCCAGGACCCGGACCCCGCCGAGGAACGCGGACATCGAGCGGCCCTGCGCATCCGAGGTCAGGGCGCGCGCGTCGTCCGTCGCGACCCCGGTCGAGACGAAGGTGCCCGACAGGCTGCCGTTCGCCTCGGCCAGGGCGGTGCCGAACGCCGGGCTCGTCGCGTCCGGGGTGAGCACGACCGGGACGGTGACGTCGGCGGACTGCAGCGCCGCGACGAACGCACCCTGGCGGGCGGCCGGACCGCTCACCACGACCGCGTCGGAGTCGGGCTTCGTGGTCTCGGTGTCCGTCGGTGCGGCGGTGGCGTTCGACGTCGCGGTCGTCGGGGTTGCACCGGTCCGCTCGGCCACGGTCGTCGCGAGCGCAGCGTCGTCGGCCGAGTCGGCGGCGTCCATCACGTGGGCGAACCGGATGCCGGACGGCGCACCGCCACCCAGGTCCACGAGGAGCGGCGAGTCGGCACCGCGGATCGCGCGCTGCATCGCTGCGCTCACCGAACTCCGGGACGGTGCGGTCGACCAGGACCCGTCACCGCCCTCCGCGTACGGGAGCACCACGGGGACGCCGGCATCGGATGCCGCGTCGAGTGCACCCGAGACGTGCGCCCCGGACGACGCCACGACGATCCCGGCCACGCCGCTGTCGACGAGCTGCTGGACGGCACGCTTCGCCCCGCTCGCACTGCCACCGTCGTTGCGGGTGACGAGTTCGACGTCGGTCCCACCGAGGGTCAGGCGCTTCGCCGCCACCAGGGCGCCTTGCGCGGCTTCGTCCCACTCGGACCCCTCGCCGTCGCCGAGCGTCACGACGACGCCGATCTTCGTGCCGTCGGGAACGTGGGCGACCCGGATCGGTACCGGGATCGTCGCCGGGACGGCTTCGGCCGCCGGGGTGTTCCGGTCGACGACGAAGACCACGACGGCCAGGACCACCGCGATGACGAGCACCGCCAGGGCCACGATGACGAGGGGCTGCCGCGGGCCGCGGGCGTCCTGCGTGCCCTCGGCGGCCTGGTGCGTCATCGTGCGGCTCCGATGCTGAAGGCGTACAGCGTGGTGGAGGTCGCGCCCTTCGGCACGTCCATCCGGAACGCGGGCAGGGCGGTCGCCGCGTCGAGCGAGGCGCGGAACTGCTCCTGCTGCAGCAGGATGCCCGCCACGTCCTCGGCCCGGACGTTGGCGTACCCGGCGGCGTTCTGCGAGGCGAGGGCCAGCTGGTAGTCGGCGGAGTCGGACTTCGCCGCACTGGTGGCCATCGCACCGAGGATGCCGGACCCGTTGACCTTGCGGTCGCCGAGGTCGAGCATCACGCGGTTGAGGTCCCCGGTGAGCAGCGTGCTCGCGCCCTCGACGTCGCGCGTCGACGCGGTGGTGCTCGCGTCGATCTGCGCGAGGCTCTGCTTCGTCTGGGCGTCGACCGCACTCGCCAGGGCGGAGTTCTGCTGCTCGAGCTTGCCCTTCTGCTCGTCGATCGTGCCCTTGGCGCCGTTGGTGACGTCCTTCGAGGTGGAGCGCAGACCAGCGATCGACTGGTCGAAGGCCTTCAGGACGGCTGCGTTGCTGCTCTCCGCCTGCTTCGAGACGTCGCGGACCTGCTGGTCGATGAGGGCGTCGATCTTCTTGGCGGTCTCGTCGTTGGCGTTCGCGAAGGCGTTCTTGACCTTCTGCGCGAGGGCGTCCTGCTCGGTCTTGAGCATGTCGAGCTTGGCCTTGATGTCGTCGCCAGCCGTGTTCGCAGCAGCCGATGCCGCACGCAGGTCGTCGAGGGTCCCGCTCGTGCTGTCGTCGTTGTCGTCGATCTTGTCGACGGCTTCCACGCGAGCGCTCTCCGCACGGTTGAGGGCGTCCTGCAGGTTCGCGATGACCGAGCTGATGCCGTTCTCCGGCTTCTTGAGGTCAGTGCTGTCGATCACGGCGTCCCAGTCACTCGCCTGCGCATCGAGGCGCTCGTCCATCGGGGCCGAGTAGCCCAGCGGCGGGTTCAAGGTCTTCCCGTCGCCATCATCGACACACGGCGTCCGCGTCAGGTAGGACCGGAGTTCGTCAGCCTGCTGTTCGGTGAGCCCGGGCAGGGTGGGCAGCAAGCCGGTCGGATCGGTGGGCGCGATCATCTGGCAGATGCGCTGGGCAAGGGCGGCGTTCTGCCCCTGCAGTGACCGGTCGCCTGCGGAGGCATCGAGTTCGCCGATGACGCCCCGAGCGCCGACTGCGCGGTCATGGACTGCGCCGACCGCCTGGACCAGTGGATCGACGGTCTTGAGGGCGTCCTGGATGCGCTCACGGAGTGCGGTCAGGGCCACCTCGCGGTCGTCGACCCCGCCCGATGATTCGGACGCGAGGTCGGCGAGGACCTGGTCGATCCCGGCGAGCTTCGAGTCGAGCGTGCCGTAGCTGTCGATCGCCTGCTGCGCGAGCTCCGGCTGCAGGCTGGCGGCCAGGTCGTCCCCAGTCGACACGAGCTTGGTGAGCGCAGACGTGATGGTCGTCGACGAGGCGAAGAGCGCGCACGTGAGGGACGACTTCGCATCGTCGGCCGCACACTTCTCCGCTGTCGGCTCAGTCGGTCCGACCGATGCTGCGAGCTGCGTGCTGACCTGCTGCTTGCAGGCTTCGCTGGCTTCGGCGTACCCGGCGAGCTGGGCGGACACGCGGAGCAGGTTGCCGTAGACGCTGGCCCCGCCCGCAGCCGGCTGCGGCTCAGCGGCGCACCCTTGACCATCGAGGGCCGGGGCCGGAGCAGTCGCGGAGGTGTCACCGAGCAACGCATCGAGGCTGGTCGTCGTCTCCTGCAGCTGCTGGAGGACCGTGGACTGGGTCCCGCTCACCGTCGACCCGAGGTCGCCCTTGAGCGAGCCGAGCTGCCCCGACAGCGACTGCATCGTGCTGGCCAGCGACGAGCTGCTCTCCTTGAGCCGCTCGGCCGTCCGGACACCGAGGGTCGCGGAGGTCGTCTCGAGGTTCGACCGGACCTCGGTGATCGTGCTGCCGGCGCGCGCCAGGACCTCGTTGACCTGGGAGATGAGGTCGATCGTCCGCCGCTGCAGCGCCAGCTCGGAGTCGGTGTCGGACCCGAAGGCCGCGTTCACCACACCGGTCGAGGAGAGGTCCGTCGAGATGCCCGGCTGCGCGGCCATGTCGAACGACGGTGCTGCGAAGTCGTCCACGTTCGCGACGAGGTGCAGGGTCGTGCTGGCGCCCGACGTCGGCGGAGCGAGCAGCCGTCCCCACTGCACGACCGCGTCGCCGTCGCCGTTCGCGCTCACGACACCGTCCGTCGCGGTGGCGTCGTCGGACGTGTCGGTGACGATCTTGCTCGGCTTCGTGCCGGGCAGGACGGTCGACGCCGCGATGCTGAAGGGAGCGCCGACGAGAGCCGGCGTCGTCCGGGAGGCGCCCGCCACGTCGTACGTGAGGTTGCGGGACCGCACGGTCAGGTTCTCGACGGTCAGGTCGATCTCGACCCGTCCGGAGTATCCCGCCAGGTCCGCGAGGTCGGTTCCGCTCTTCTTGGCGGTCGTGTACTGGGTCGTCACGCGGAGCGGCAGGTCGGTGGCGGCCTTCGCGGTGTCGTGCTCGGTGACCGACGACGATGATCCGTCCTTACCGACCGAGATGGCAGTGTCGGAGATCGCGGTGATCGACCCGTCCGCCGCCAGCTTCGTGTCGACCGTCTGCAGCACGCGCGACGGCTTCTCGATCGTCTGGTCCGACGAGGTGCACCCTGACAGCACCAGTGCAGCAGCACCCGCCACCGCGACAACGGCGAGCGCGCGGCCGTTCCTCGTTCGTACCCCTGGATGCAGCATGCGCAACGACATTGACGACCGTCCCCCTCAAGAACCGACAAGCGTGTTGATCTTAGCCGGGCAGCGCACCTCCCGGGTTCCGTTCTCCACAGGCTCGGGACTCCCCCGTTCGGGCCACGTCGGGTGACAACCACGCTCCGCGGTCCCTCGCCGTTGCCGACGCGTCCCGGATGGGAGGCACCCTGGATCAGGGTTGCTCGCGGAACCCGAAGACGACCACTCGCTCACGCACACCGACGAGGACTTCGCGGAAACGGAACGAAGCTGCGCCGATCTCGAAGCGGATCCGGCCTCCTCCTTCGATCCGAGCAGCGATCGCTTCCTTGTTCTCAGCCGTGACCCCTCGCCGGAGCACGAGCGGTCCGCACTCCCTCGTCGATATCTCGACCTGCTCGAACGACGATCCGATCCCCTTGCCAGACGAGCTCGATCCGACGTCTCCCTCGGCGGCTGTGACGGTGCACGTGACGGAGATCACGTGGGACCGGTCGTAGGCATGCAACGCGTACGACCCGCCGAGGACCAGCACCGTGATCAGAGCCATCGCGACCAGGATCACGACGACGAGGACTCCGCCTCGTCGTCGTTCGGGCTCCGCGTCAGATCCGGCTGCGGTACTCACGACGCGCTCAGCCATGCCGCACCTTCCATGATGACCTTCGACAGATCATGCGGGTCGGTACCCGAGCAGTTCCGGAGATGCGCCGAACACTCGCAGCAGACTCCGCAGCGTCAAGGATCCGTCGCCGACCTCGAGGTCGTACCTGGTTCCGCTCTTGAAGCTCGATGCGACGTCACGGCTGTTGTCCTTCGTGACTCCCTCACGCAGGACGAACTTGCCACACTCGCGTGACTCGATGACGACCTGCGGTGTCGATGCGCCGACGCCCTTCGCCGAGCGCGAAGATCCGGTGCTCGCTTCCGCGGAAGAGACCACGCATACCAATCGCACGCGGTGTGCGTCGTCGTAGGACCGGAGCACCGCCGGCCCGGCGAGGAAGAACGAACTCACGAAGACGATGACGGCGGCCCACAGCACGAACAACACCCGCGCTGTTGTCTTCGACATCTTGCGCTTGGAAACAGGCATCATGATCTCCGACCTCGCGCAGCTCGCAAGCGGAGGAAACGCAAATGACCGCCGAGCACCGCGCTTCCGAAGGCGCTCGCGATGAAACTCGGGATGAGGATCAGCCATGTCCCACCGAACTGACGACTGGTGAAGATCACGGCGAGCATCAGTATCACGAGCACCGGCGACCCGACGCTCGCCGGGCAGAGATAGAAGATTCCGCCGATGATCAACAGCCCACCAGCGGTGCCGATGAGAGCGATGGGCAGAACCCCCGCAACTCGGTCTCCGACAGAGACGACGGGGAAGACGTCTCCCATGATCACCCCTGCGACGGAGACCACCAGGGAGATCGGTTGCTGAGCCGTACCTCGATCAGTTTTCGACTTCATCGAGCACCTCCTGTACCTGGACCGTCACGAGCTGCGTCCGAACGGTTGTCTGCCGCCGGTCCCCGTAGCTCCTCGACGGACACGTAGGCGCAGAAACAGATGGGCTTGACGCTCGTCGTCGCTCCGTGAAGAACACTGTCTGACGGATGTCGTTCAGGAGCGGATGCAGCTGGTAGGAGCCCGCCCCGACCTCGAGGTTCCATGTCGTCCCGGGCGCAAAGCCGTCGGCGATGGATAGTTTGTTGCCGGCAGTCACAGCCCAGCGCAGTGTCAACGTCCCGCAATCGCGCGTCTCGGTCACGACCTGGTTACTCGAGGACCCCACGCCTTTGACCGATCGTGACGACCCGACGTCCGTTCGGGCCGAGCGCACCTCGCAGGTCACCTCGGTGCGGTGGGGGGGCATCGTACGCCTTCAGGGTGACCGGGCCGACGAAGATCACGAGCACCGGCACCACAACGACCAGTACGAGGATGCCCATCGCGACGAGACGATCCCGCCGCTTCGAGCGCCTCGGCATCGTACTGGCATCGGGCTCCAATCGACCCATGGCCCTTCCCCTCGTCCTTCAGATCAGCCGAACCTGACGAACTGTTCCGCGCTCAGGTCTTGAATCCGCCGCACGCTCCCCCAGAGTCCGCGCTGGTTGTTTGCCGCAGAGTCTCATCACCCCCACGTCATCGGGCAGTCCAGCCTTCCCATCGTGCACTTCAGCAACACTCTCCTGAATTGCGGGTAGCAGATGGAAGAACTCGAGCAGGCCCCGATTCGCGACGGAACCCTTGCCCACTGAAAAGGTCTGAACAGACCCACTTCGGAAGCGATCCGCGACCTGGTCACCATTCGTGAGAGTGACCCCGTCAACGTAGACGAACCTTCCACAGCTGGTGTCAAGCAGCACTTCGGCGCCGGATGTGCCGATTGCACCCGTGGAACGGGACGATGTCTTGTTCAGCTCCGATGACCGAATGGTGCATCGCAACTTGATCAAGTGCGCAGCATCGTAGGTCTTCAGCAGAGCGGGTCCACCCACGAAGAAGCTGACCGGGAGCACAATGAGGGCGAACAGCATGATCACGGCCACGAATCGACCGAAGAGGATTCGACGGCGCCCGCGCGGATGACCACCGAGCGTTTTCGCAACTGTCTCGTTCATGTCTGTCCCCTCGCGATCGTCTGACGTGCCTGTGGCGTTCGTGCGGGTATCAGATCGGTTCAGTTCCCGCCGTCGGCACGCACGGCGGTGACGTCGGGAGCCACGCCAACAGCTTGGAACAACCCGCGGAGGCGTGCGGAACCTTCACCGATCCGAAAGTCATAACGCTCACCTCGGACGACCTCAGCAGCTCTCTTCTCCGCTACCTCAGCAGTGAGCCCTCGGCTCAACACGAGGTTGCCGCAATCCGGCGACCGGTACTCCACCTGGGGCAACGATGTACCTCCCCCCTTCAGCGACCGAGTTGAAGCCGACCCAGCGTAGGCGGCGGTCACCTTGCAACTGATCGTCGTCATGTGCGACTTGTCGTACCTGGTGAGAATCTCAGGCCCGACCAGAAACAAGAACAGCACGATCGCGAAGAGCGCCAACACGAGCAGCGACGCCACCCACTGCACAGACCTCGAATACTTTCGTTCGCTACCACCGATCACACGGTCACCCTGCAATTCGGTAACTCACGACCTCTGGTCGCACCCGAAGAAACCCGAGCATCCCGCGTAGATCAAAAGACCCTGCTCCGACGACGAATTCCCAGTCGCCCGGCTTCAGCGAAGCAGCGACACGATCGCGGTTCTCGTCAGTGATTTCGCGCTGGATCGTCAGAACGCCGCAGTTCCTGGTCGTGACGTCGACCTGCGGAATGGTCGTACTCGACAGGTTCGTCGATGAAACTGACACCGACGTCGCTTCAGCCGAAGACACCTCACAAGTGAGCATCTTCGGATGCGAGTGGTCGTACGCCCTGAGCGCGATCGGACCGAACATGAACATCGAAAGAATGATGGCAAGGGAAAGAACCAAGACAGAAGTGACGATGGCAGCTTTGCGCTTCGACATCCGGGGGCCATCACCGCGGGCAAGGCTGTGACTCATAACTTCAACTCATCCTTGGGGAATGGCAAGAATCGATTCCCGCGGCCCCTTGGTACCCCAGATGAAATCCACGACGAAGGTGACTGCAGCATAGTGAGAGCTTCCTTCTCAGGATACGAGGCGGCTTTGGCTGGACAATCGGAAGCCGACGAGCGGGAATGGATCAATCGACAATCTTGTAACTCGACACCTCGGGCACAACTCGAAACAGACCCAGGAAAGCACGCATCTGGAAGGAACCAGCTCCCACCACAAATTGGCAAGTCCGACCATCGATTTTTTCAGCGATCCGGTCCCTGTTCTCGACGGTCACTCCCCGCTGGACGGCGAGAGCACCGCACCCTTTGGTCTTGACCGCTACCCGCGGGATTCTCGTACTGGACAAGTTCGTGGACTGCACATTCACCGACGTTGCTTCCGCCCGCAACACGTCGCATTTGATGACTTGTGGGTGCGCGCGGTCGTAAGCATGGAGCGCCAGCGGGCCGAACACAAAGATCGCGAACACCCCAAGAAGGGCGATCATCGATGCGGAGAAAGACAGCCAGGCTTTGCGACGTGAGATCTTCTTGCCGCCAGGTCGGTCGAGGCTATGAGACATTGTTCATCCTTGTGGCGCGATGTGCATCGATGCCCGGGGGCCTTTGGTGCCGGACACGAATCCTCCAACGAAAGTGGTCAGCGGGTGAGCGAATGTTCTGTGCGAGGTCGAGTTCCGGCTCGAGGAAGTTGCCGGTCGTCGTGTTCACCGGGTCCATCGAGTACCCCGTCGTCGGCTGCGCGCCGTACGCCGTGGGCGGATCGATCTGCAGGTCGGTCCGGTTGGCGGACACTCCCGCTGCCTGGAGCGCTGCCCCGAGCGCGGCGTCCGAGACCGTCGAGACCGAGCCCTCGCCTCCGGCGGCGGCGAAGGCATCGGCGATGGTCGTCGCCCACGCGGCGTCCTGGTCGTTGGCGGCGAGCCACCGTTCGAACCCGGCGACCAGCCCGTCAGCGTCGATCGTGCCCCACGAGCACTGGGATGCGAAGTCAGCCAGCTTGCCGCGGAGCAGCGCGGGCCTGCCCGACAACTCGGTGTTCAGTGTCGTCGAACCGGTGGCGAAGGACCGGAGGTCCTCGGGCTTGGCCGACGACGTGCCGGCTCCCCCGCCTCCGGCGCCCGGCGACGGCGTCTGCCGTGGCTTCGGTTGGACGTCGGCCGGACCGAAGGGAGGCGCGGGCTTGTTCTCGATGTCGGGCGGGTTCCCGGTGCCGAAGGTGTCGTCCCACCACTTCTCGAAGCCGTTGCGGTCGGCCTGCTGTTCCTGCCACTCGCGCGCCTTGCGGCGGCGTTCGCGCTCTTCCACGGCGGCCGCTTTCATCTTGTCGACCCAGCCCGCCACGGTGCGCATCATGTCCGAGATGGTGGAGCCGTCGCTCTTCGCGATGCTCGCGTTCTCGGTGAACAGGTCCGAGAAGTGGCCGCGGAACTCCTGCGATGCCGTCGACACGTACGACTGACGGCTGCCGACCTGCCCGTTGATCGCACTGGCTGCGTCGCGCATTGCACTGCCGAGCGCATCAGCGGTGGCGTCGTCGAACTCGATCGGATCGGTGTTGGCGTGCAGCAGGCCAGCCATGCTGGTTCGTCCCCCCGGAGAGACGGTGCTGGTCGTGATGGTCGACGAGCCCCCGCAGCGGATCCCCCTGGAGGCCGTCACCTCGACCAAGATACCGATTCGTCCACCCGCTCGGCGCTGCCTGTGGACACCCGCACCGTCCTCCGCAGCACCGCCCGTTCACCCGCTGTCTCCACAGGCGCTACCCGGGCAGCCCCCGGTGCAGGGCGCTGGTGGCAGGATGTCGCCATGGACACCGAACCGCAGCTCGACGGCGACTCCGTCGCGAACGACCTCGACGACTTCGACGAGGTCGTGGAGATCGAGCACGAGTCGCTGCCCTCCGACCGCTACTTCGACCGCGAACTGAGCTGGCTCCGTTTCAACCAGCGCGTGCTCGAGCTCGGTGAGGACCGGACGCAGCCGCTGCTCGAGCGCGCGAACTTCCTGGCGATCTTCGCCTCGAACCTCGACGAGTTCTTCATGGTCCGCGTCGCCGGCCTGAAGCGCCGCATCGACACCGGCATCGCCGTCCCGACCAACGTCGGCCGTGCGCCCAGCGACGTCCTGCGCGACATCGCGATGAAGGCCCACGAGCTGCAGGAACGCCACGCGAAGGCGTTCATCGGATCGCTGAAGCCCGACCTCGACGCCGCCGGCATCCACGTCGAGCACTGGTCCGACCTCGGTGAGGACGACCGTCTGCGGATGCGCGAGTACTTCTCGGAGCAGATCTTCCCGGTGCTCATGCCCCTGGCGGTCGACCCGGCGCACCCGTTCCCGTACATCTCCGGCCTGTCGCTGAACCTGGCCGTCCGGGTGCGGAACCCGAAGTCCCAGCGTCAGGAGTTCGCGCGCCTCAAGGTTCCGCAGAACTACCCGCGTTTCATCAAGCTGCCGGACGACAACTCCGGCCGCCTGCGCTTCATCCCGCTCGAGGACCTGATCGCGAACCACCTCCCGGACCTGTTCCCGGGGATGGAAGTGTTGGAGCACCACGTGTTCCGCATCACCCGCAACGAAGACGTCGAGATCGAAGAGGACGAGGCCGAGAACCTCATCCAGGCGCTGGAGCGCGAACTGCTCCGCCGCCGGTTCGGACCGCCGATCCGGCTCGAGATCACCGAGGACATGGACCCGGTGACCCTCGACCTGCTGGTCCGCGAACTCGACATCACCGAGCAGGAGGTCTACCGCCTGCCGTCGCCGCTCGACCTCGGCGGACTGTTCGAACTGGCGAAGCTGCCGCGCCCGGACCTGCACTACCCGCGCCACGTACCGACGACCCCGGTGCAGTTCCAGCCGGGCGAGCCGAACACGAAGCCCGACCTGTTCCGCGCGATCGCCGCTCGGGACGTCCTGGTCCACCACCCGTACGAGTCCTTCGCGACGAGCGTGCAGGCGTTCCTCGAGCAGGCCGCCGCCGACCCGAACGTGCTGGCGATCAAGCAGACGCTGTACCGCACCTCCGGTGACTCCCCCATCGTGGAAGCGCTGATCGACGCGGCCGCGGCCGGCAAGCAGGTCCTGGCCCTCGTCGAGATCAAGGCGCGCTTCGACGAGCAGAACAACATCACGTGGGCGCGCAAGCTCGAGAAGGCCGGCGTGCACGTCGTCTACGGCCTGGTCGGGCTGAAGACGCACTCGAAGTTGGTGCTCGTCATCCGGCAAGAGGGCGGGACGCTCAAGCACTACAGCCACATCGGCACGGGCAACTACAACCCGAAGACCTCGCGCATCTACGAGGACATGGGGCTGTTCACCTCGGACGACACGGTCGGCAAGGACCTGACCCGTCTGTTCAACGAGCTGTCGGGGTACGCGATCGAGAAGAAGTTCAAGCGCCTCCTGGTCGCGCCGCTGCACCTCCGCAAGGGGCTGGTGAAGCGCATCCAGACGGAAGCGGAGAACGCCCGCGCCGGCAAGCCCTCGGGGATCCGCATCAAGGTCAACTCGATGGTCGACGAACAGATCATCGACGCCCTGTACCTGGCGAGCCAGGCCGGGGTGCCGGTCGACATCTGGGTCCGCGGCATCTGCTCGTTGAAGCCGGGGCTCGAAGGTGTGAGCGAGACGATCCGTGTCCGCAGTGTGGTCGGGCGGTACCTCGAGCACTCCCGGACGTTCGCGTTCCACAACGACGGCGACCCCGCGGTCTTCATCGGCAGCGCCGACATGATGCACCGCAACCTCGACCGCCGCGTCGAGGCCCTCGTCCGCCTCACCACCCCGGCGCACATCACCGAGGTGCAGGAGATGTTCGACCTGGCGATGGCCGAGACGACCAGCTCGTGGCACCTCGAGTCCGACGGCGAGTGGAGCCGCCACTCGACGGACGACGACGGACGCCCGCTCGCCGACGTGCAGAATGTCCTCATGCGGACCATCTCGGCACGGAAGCGTTCCACTCGGTGAGCGGTGGGCAATCGGGCCCGGTCCTCGCGGCCGGCGCCGTGGTGTGGCGTGACCAGGACGGCGAACCCCTCGTCCTCCTGATCCACCGCGAGCACCACAAGGACGTCTCGTTCCCCAAGGGCAAGGTGGACCCGGGCGAGAGCATCCCCGAGGCCGCCGTCCGCGAGATCGACGAGGAGACCGGGTACCGCGTGCACCTCGGCGCTCCCCTCGGTTTGGCCGAGTACGTGCTGCCGAGCGGTCGCGACAAGGTCGTGCACTACTGGTCGGCCCGGGTGTCCCGGAAAGAGGCCGAGCGCGCGGGAGCGTTCCGCTCGAACGACGAGGTCGCCGCCGTCGAGTGGGTGTCGATCGACGACGCCCGAGCACGTCTGACCTACGAACGGGACGTCGCGATCCTCGACCGGTTCGCCGAACGTGCCGCCGTGAACGAGCACGACACGTTCGCCCTGATCGCCCTCCGGCACGCGAAGACCGTCCCCGGCTCGGACTGGGACGGTCCCGACGCGACCCGGCCGCTCCTGCCCCTCGGTCGCGCCCAGGCGAGGGCAGCCGCTGCCCCGGTCGCGGCGTTCGGCCCGAAGAAGATCGTCAGCAGCACCGCGGCCCGGTGCCTGGCGACCGTGGAACCCCTGTCGGCGCGGACGAAGGTCGGGGTGTCCGACACCCCGGACATCAGCCAGGACGCCCACGAGCGGGGGACCGCAGACGTCAAGGGCGTCGTGCGGAAGCGCCTCGACAAGGCGAAGACCGCGGTGCTCTGCTCGCACGGTCCGGTCCTGCCCGACATCGTCGCGCGGATCGCCACCGACACCGCCGACGACGCGACGGCGTTCGACCTGCGGCGCGCCGCCATGCTCTCGGTCGGAGAGTTCTCGGTGATGCACATCGCCGGGCGCAAACTCGTGGCCGTCGAGACGCACCGCAACTCCGTCAGCGTCTGACGCCGCGCCACAGCAACAGCGCAGCGCAACAGCGCAGCGCAACAGCGCAGCGCAACAGCGCGGCGCAGCAGCGCCGAGCGACCGCGCGGAGCAACAGCGCCGAGCAGCACCGCCCGGTGGGCAGCGTGCCCCGATCCTGCTCCTGCGCCCTCCCCGGTGTCCGGCGACCCGCACCGAGTGAACGTCGCGTTCACCTCCCGTTCACCGGGGAGCGTCATCCCGGTCACCTCTCGTCCCTACAGTCACTCCCGGGTCAGCACCGGCCCGGGGACCACACAGCGGTCCCACTGCACTTACATTCCCGAAGGGACCCCTGTGAACATCAAGCGAATCGGCTCGATCGCGGCAATCGCGATCGCCGGCGCCGTCGTGCTCTCCTCCTGCGCGGCGAACGAGGATGCTGGCAACGGCGGCAACTCGTCGTCGCCCGCCGCCTCCTCGGGTGTCGACTACTCGAAGCTCTCCGGCACGCTCACCGGCTCCGGCTCCTCCGCACAGCAGACCGCCGAGGCGACCTGGGCCTCCGGCTTCCAGGGTCAGGCCTCCGGCGTCACCGTGAACTACTCGCCCGACGGTTCGGGCGCTGGCCGCAAGAACTTCATCTCGGGTGCCGCGGACTTCGCCGGCTCCGACGCGGCCCTGTCGGAAGACGAGCTCGGCGGCACGTTCGCCGCGTGCGCCGCGGACTCGAAGGCCATCGACATCCCGGTCTACATCTCCCCGATCGCGATCGCCTACAAGGTCGACGGCGTCTCGGACCTCACGCTGGACGCGAAGTCCATCGCGGGCATCTTCTCCGGCAAGATCACGAAGTGGAACGACTCGGAGATCGCGTCGCTCAACGACGGCGTGAAGCTGCCGGACGCCAACATCACCGTCGTGCACCGTTCCGACGACTCCGGCACGACCGAGAACTTCTCCGAGTACCTGTCGGAGAACGCGGGCGACGCCTGGGGCAAGGAGCCGAGCCAGACCTTCCCGTTCCAGGTCGGTGACGCGGCGGCGAAGACCTCCGGTGTGGCCTCGGCCATGCAGGGCGCCACGAACGCCATCACCTACATCGACGACTCCGGCGCCGGTGACCTCGACAAGGCCAAGCTCATGGTCGGCGACAAGGCCACCGAGATCTCGGCCGAGGGCGCTGCGAAGGTCGTCGCCGACTCCGACGTCGCGTCGGGTCGCGAGACCAACGACCTCGCCATCCAGATCGACCGCAAGGACACGGCCGAGAACGCCTGGCCGCTGGTGCTCGTCTCCTACGCCATCGCGTGCCAGGAGTACAAGGACAGCGCCAAGGCCGACCTCGTGAAGGCGTACCTCGGGTACGTCGTCTCGGCGGACGCGCAGAAGGCTGCGGCGACGGAGGCCAAGTCGGCCGCCCTGTCGTCCGACCTGGGCGAGAAGGCCGCCGCGGCGGTCAAGTCCATCAAGTAAGTCCGCAAGCGCCCGGACGCCGGTCCCACCCACCTGACCGGCGTCCGGGCTCTCGCCCGTCGTGACGCGAGTCGCCGGAGCGAGCTGCCGGAACCGGCGGCCTCCCGCACCGGTCACGGCCCTGACGCTCCACCTCTCCCCCGAACCCCTCGCGCTCACCCGGCGCGATCCTCCGACAGGAGCCCCATGACGACCGCACCGGTCCGAGACCAGGACATCGCCACCCCGTCCAAGCCGAAGGCCGTCGTCCGCATCGGCGACCGGGTGTTCTCCGCTGCCTCCGTCGCGGCCGGCAGCCTGATCCTCTTCGTCCTCGTCCTCGTCGCGGCGTTCCTCGTCTGGCAGAGCATCCCGGCCTTCAACGCCGAAGCGGGCACCCTGCCGAACAGCGCTGCGAACTTCTGGACCTACGTCGGCCCGCTGGTCTTCGGCACGGTCTGGTCCGCGTTCCTCGCGCTGATCATGGCGGTCCCGCTGGCGATCGGCATCGCGCTCTTCATCTCGCACTACGCACCGCGCCGCCTGGCACCCGTCCTGGGCTACGTCATCGACCTGCTGGCCGCGGTGCCATCGGTCGTCTACGGCCTCTGGGGCATCGTCGTCCTGGCCCGCCTGGTGAAGCCGCTCTACGCGTTCCTCAACGAGCACTTCGGCTGGATCCCGCTGTTCTCGGGTCCGCTGTCCGGCACGGGTCGCACGATCCTCACCGCGTCGATCGTCCTCGCGGTGATGGCCATCCCGATCATGACCGCGGTCATGCGCGAGATCTTCCTGCAGGCGCCGACCCTCAACGAGGAAGCGGCCCTGGCCCTCGGCGCGACGCGCTGGGAGATGATCCGGATGTCGGTCCTGCCGTTCGCGAAGTCCGGGATCGTGTCGGCGATCATGCTCGGCCTCGGTCGTGCGCTCGGCGAGACGATGGCGATCGCCCTGGTGCTGTCCGTGTCGACGAACATCACCTTCCAGCTCCTCACCCCGCTGAACCCGTCGACCATCGCGGCGAACATCGCCCTGCAGTTCGCCGAGGCCTCCGGGACGGCCCTGAACGCGCTCATCGCGTCCGGCCTGATCCTCTTCGTCATCACCCTGGTCATCAACATGCTCGCGCGGTACATCGTCCGCAAGCGAGTGTCCTGACGGGAAAGGTCGCACCCCGATGTCCCTCGCACTCCGTCAGCCCACCGGCAACGTCTTCGCCAACGGCAAGCTCCACAAGTCCGTCCCGTGGCTGCTGCTCCTCGGCAGCTGGGTTGCCCTCGCCCTGGTCTTCGCCCTGCTCAACGCGGGCGGCGCCACGAAGGACTTCAACGTCGTCGCCGCGGTGTTCCTCGGCACGGTCCTGTTCGACGTCCTCATCGTCGTGGTCTCCCGCATCGTCGAGGGTGGCCGCAAGGCCGTCGACCGGCTGATCACGTCGCTGGTCATCACCGCCTTCGTGATCGCGGTCCTGCCGCTGGTGTCGCTCCTCTGGACGGTCCTGGCCGACGGGCTGGCACGCTTCGACGCGCAGTTCTTCTCGTACTCGATGCGCGGGGTCATCTCCGAGGGCGGCGGCGCGGTGCACGCGCTGATCGGCACGCTCGAGATCACGCTGTTCGCGGCGCTCATCAGCGTCCCGATCGGTCTGCTCACCTCGATCTACCTGGTCGAGTACGGCACGGGCATCCTCGCCCGGGGCATCACCTTCTTCGTGGACGTGATGACCGGCATCCCCTCGATCGTCGCCGGTCTGTTCGCCTACTCGCTGTTCGCGCTGTTCCTCGGCCCGGGTGCCCGGTTCGGCCTGGTCGGTTCGGTCGCCCTCGCGGTGCTGATGATCCCGATCGTCGTGCGCTCCACCGAAGAGGTCCTGAAGATCGTGCCGATGGAGCTCCGCGAGGCCTCGTACGCCCTGGGGGTGCCGAAGTGGCTGACGATCGTCAAGGTCGTGCTGCCCACGAGCCTCGCCGGCATCACGACGGGTGTCATGCTCTCGATCGCCCGTGTCATCGGTGAAACCGCTCCGCTGCTGGTCACCGCCGGGTTCACGTCGAGCATGAACTACGACCTGTTCAAGGACCCGATGATGACGCTGCCGGTGTTCGCGTACACGCAGTACTCGCAGCAGGGCGCCAACCCGGTGCCGTTCGTCGACCGGGCCTGGACCGCGGCGCTGCTCCTCATCCTCATCGTGATGCTGCTCAACCTGCTGGCCCGCTTCATCACCCGTCTCTTCGCGCCCAAGCTCCCCCGCTAGCCTCCCCCGCCAGCGCGACAGCAACCCGACGACCACCCAACCCAGAAGGATCCACGTGTCCAAGCGCATCGAGGTCGACGGCCTCAACGTCTTCTACTCGAAGTTCAAGGCGGTCGAGGGCGTCGACATGACGATCGAGCCCCGCACCGTCACCGCCTTCATCGGTCCGTCCGGCTGCGGCAAGTCGACGTTCCTCCGCACGCTGAACCGCATGCACGAGGTCATCCCCGGCGCCTACGTCGAGGGTTCCGTCAAGATCGACGGCGACGACCTGTACGCCCCGGGCGTCGACCCGGTCATCGTCCGCCGCCAGGTCGGCATGGTCTTCCAGCGTCCGAACCCGTTCCCGACGATGTCCATCAAGGACAACGTGCTGGCCGGCGTGAAGCTCAACAACAAGCGCGTCTCGCGGTCCGAGGCCGACGACATCGTCGAGCGGTCGCTGCAGGGCGCGAACCTGTGGAACGAGGTCAAGGACCGTCTCGAGAAGCCCGGCATGGGCCTCTCCGGTGGTCAGCAGCAGCGTCTCTGCATCGCCCGTGCGATCGCGGTGCAGCCGGACGTGCTGCTCATGGACGAGCCGTGCTCCGCGCTCGACCCGATCTCGACGCTCGCCATCGAGGACCTCATCGAGGAGCTGAAGAAGGAGTTCACGATCGTCATCGTGACCCACAACATGCAGCAGGCCTCGCGCGTCAGCGACAAGACGGCGTTCTTCAACATCGCCGGCACCGGCCAGCCGGGCCACCTCATCGAGTACGACGACACCGCGACGATCTTCTCGAACCCGTCCGTCAAGTCGACCGAGGACTACGTCTCGGGTCGCTTCGGGTGATCGCCGCCACGGCCGTCTGCTGACGGTCCAGCCGGGAGGCCCGGTGCACGTCCGCCACGGACGGCACCGGGCCTCCTGCGTTGCGTCCACGACCGACCCACCCTCGGACACGACGAGGCCGACCGGACACGACGAGCCACCGGCCCCGACGAGACCGCCCCGCACACGACGACGCCCCCGTGACCGATGTGGTCACGGGGGCGTCGTCCTGAACCGTCAGGGGCCGGTCACGCCTCGGACGTGGGGACGGCGACGACCGGCTTGGTCGTGGGCTGCTCCGAGCCCCCGGCCGGCTCGACCGTGATGCCGATCATGTCGCCGGTGCCCATGGTGCCGCGGAGGACGGCCGAGCGGACGCCACCGTCGACGTCGTCCATCAGGCCGGCTGCCGTGATCGTGCCGCCGGACTCCGGCGAACCGATGTACCAGAGCTCGTACGTCTTGTCCTTCGGCGCCGCACTGACGCCGTCGAGGATGACCGCGGACCGCTGCAGCTGCCCGGACCACACGACGGTGGCGGTGCCGCCGCCCTTGACCTTGGCGGTGCTGCGCTGGAAGTCCGGGGCCGCGTAGATCTGGTCGAGGCCGGAGGCGGCCTGCGTGGTCGCCGGCGCTCCCCCGTCGTCCTGCAGCAGCGTGCCGCCGACGCCGAAGCCGACGCTGAGGAGCACGACGGCGCCGGCCGCAGCCATGCTGAGCATCGCGGCGGGACGCTGGAACCAGCGGGCTCGAGCGGTCGATGCGGCGCGCCCCGGAGCGGACTGCAGGTCGGTGACCGGTGTGGCGGGCGTGACGTCCGTGGCGGACGTGTGGCGGGCCTCCCGGACGGGTTCCGGCATGACGCGGGAGTCATCCAGGGCGGGCAGCTGCGGCGTGGTCTGGATCTTCGCCAGCAGCGACGTCTTGAGCGACGCGGACGGCTCGATCGGCGACACCGCGAACGCGAGCGCCAGTGCGGTCTCGCGCAGGGAGTCGGACTCGCGCTGCAGCTCCGGGGAGTCGGACAGTGCCTGCTCGACGGAGGCACGCTCGTCGTCGGTCAGTGCGTTCAACGCGTGCGAGCCGGTCATCAGCTCGGGGTCGTCGTGACGGTCGGTCATGACGTCACCCCCATCTCGTCGCGGAGTCGGATCATCCCGTCGCGGAGACGGGTCTTGACGGTGCCGATCGGCACCCCGAGCTTCTCAGCCATCTCGCTGTGCGAGAACCCGCCGTAGTAGGCGAGCTGCACGGCCTGACGCTGGAACTCGGTGAGGCGGGAGAGTGCCCGGCTGACGCGTTCGTGTTCGAGTCGGATCTCGACGGACTCGGAGACCGAGTCGAAGTCGGTCTCGAAGTCGCGGATGCCGATCTTGGTGTCGCGGTCACGGGAGGACTGCGACGCCCGGACCCGGTCGACCGCTCGGCGGTGCGCCATCGTGAGGACCCAGCTGGCGGCACTGCCGCGAGCCTGGTCGAAGCGGGTGGCCTGCTGCCAGACCTCGAGGAAGACCTCCTGCGTGACCTCTTCCGACTGGGCGCGGTCCTTGAGGAGCCGCGTCACGAGTCCGAGGACCCGACCGGAGAGTTCGTCGTACAGGTCGGCGAAGGCAGCCTGGTCGCCGGTCGCGACCCGACTGAGCAGGTCGTCCGCCGACACCGGCTCCGGCGCGGCGGGAGTCCAACCATCCATGTCGCCTTCCACGAGAGTGAGCATTGCAGGTTTTCCTCCTTCCCGTGTGTACGGCGTCCACCGCGCGCTCTGGACAGAGCGCTCGGCGACTGCGGTCGCGGTGGTCATCAGCTGGTCCCGTTCGGATCGGGTCACGGCAGCGGTCGCTGCGCGGATGGTGCCGGTCGGTGTGACGAGGTCCCCGGACGACCCACAGGGAATTGACCCGCGAGCGGGCCCGGGTCGTCCGGGGACCTCGTGTGGGCGTCTTGCGACTCCCACGGTGATGATTCGGCACCGTCGCCCCGTCGGATTGGGTCGGGGCGGAAATGCGTGAGGAACGCTTCGGATCGAGGTGGGCCGCTGTCGGACCGAGGTGGGCCGACGGTGCGGCCGGGACGCGCCTCCCGGCCGGTCGCTCCGCGCGCGACGGCGCGCCCGGGGGTCGGATCTGTCCACCGAGAGTGAACACCTGGGGACGACGCGGCAGACGTCTCGTACACTTGGAGACGCCGGGCCGCAGCAAGCCCCGGGCTCCAATATTCGCCGCTTCGAGCGGCCTCGCGCCGAGAGGCGCTTTCTGCGGCCCGGTCTTCTCATGTCCGGATCCGGACGGTTCCCGCGCCACGGCCGGGAGGCGCGCCAGCGGTCCGCCCGTCGGCTCACCGTCGTGGGTGGCTGCGTCCGTGACGGGCTGTGCCCGCCCTGTCCGTGTCGGGCCGTGCTGTTCGGGCCGTCCGCGTCAGTCCAGGCTCTCGCGACGCCACATCGCCGCCGCGGCCGACAGGTCCTCGGCCAGCTCCGCCAGCCGGAAGGCTCGCGTGGTCAGCGCCGAGGCACGTTCCGCGGCTGAGACGTCGGCGTCGTCCGCCACCGAGGTCGCGCCCGCCGCCGTCAGCCGCGCGAACGCCGCTCCGCGCTCGAGCGCCACCGCGAAGTCCCCCGTGTAGAGGCCGTGCAGGATCCGGTCCGACAGGGTCAGGATCTCCGCCGGCCCCGTCGGTTCCTCGGCCCCCGCGACCGCCTGGTCGATCGTGCCGATCAGCTCCGTGCCCCGCTCGAAGAGGTACGCGATCTCCTCCGGGTTCTGCCGGATCACGGTGCGGACCAGGTAGATCCGCCACAGCGCCCCGGGCAGGGTGTGCGGACCCACGCGGGCCCACAGTTCCGCGATCGCCTCGATGCCGTGCACGTCCGTGTAGGTGACCAGGCGCTCGACGACGGCCGGGTCCGGGTCCGCGCGCACCCGGTGCAGCAGCGCGTTGGCGGTGTCGTGGGCGACGCGGTTGACCAGCGCCGGGTCCTCACCACCCTGGAGGGCAGCGAACTCGGCATCGGTGAACTGGACGGGACGGTGGTGTTCGCGAGGCACCGCGACAGTGTAGGCGCTGCTCTCCCGATACCCTTGGGGGCGAGGGCCTCTAGCTCAGTTGGTAGAGCACCGGACTTTTAATCCGAGGGTCGTGGGTTCGAGCCCCACGGGGCCCACCTCTGGTCGGACCACCTCCGGGTTCCTCGTCGTCTCGCACCGCGGACAGGATGCTCGTTGTGGGGGTACCCCGGCACGGCGACGATGTGATGTGGTGCTGACATGCCCAGCCCCACCATGGACTCCGCACCGCACGACGACGTCTTCACCCGTACACAGATCGTCGACGCGATGATCCGGGTGCTCCACGAACTGCCCCTGCACGAAGTCACCCCTGCCCGCGTCGCCGACGAGGCGAACGCCACCCCCGAGACCCTCGACGCGTCGTTCCCGAGCTGGGACGGCCTGCTCCTGGCGACGATCGACCGGTGGAACGACCGCCGCACGACGCCGCTGACGCCCCTCGCCGCCGAGTTCGGGACCATCCGGTTCCTCCGCGCGATCGTCACCGCCAACGTCGAGGACCCGTCGCTGATGCGCTTCCTGACCTCGACGCTGAACATCGCCGCAGCGCCGAAGCACCCGCTCGCGCCGATGCTGCACGCCCGCTGGCGCAAGTTCCACGCCTTCGTGCAGCAGAGCCTCATGCAGGACATCGCCGCCGGTCGCGAGCCGCACACGATGGAACCGTCCCGCGGTGCCGAGCAGCTCCTGGCCACGTACGAGGGGCTCCAGCTGCAGTCCATGGTCCGGCCGGAGATGGACCTGCTCGAGTCCTTCGACCGTGCGGTGACACGTCTCCGCGAGGGCTGGTCCCGCGAGTACGTGCCGCCGGTGTGGGACCTGGGCCGCGCCAGCTGACGTCTCGGGGTACAAGTCGTCCCCAGGTGATCCATGGCCGGCACTCTGTCCACATCAGTGCACCGCTCAGCCGGCTGGTGGATTCGCCTCGATATGGTCGTTCCTGGTTCCGCTCACCGCGGGACACCAGCACTGAACGAACCACACCGAACGGGGTACATCGTGATCGAGCCCATCGACGCCACGCAGACCAGCTCCACCGGTGACGCGCGCCGCCTCGTGGAGCTCGCCGCCGTCACCGGGACGACCATGAGTGACGAGCTGCTGCTCGACGCACTGCGGCGCGGGGCCGCGGTCAGCGTCCGCCACATCCGCAAGGACTTCACCGAGGTCGCGACCGCCACCGCCGTGCTCGGGTACGTCGTCCGCCAGCGCAAGGACTTCCTCGCGCTGCGCGGCGATGACCCGGCGTGGGCGCAGGAGATCGGTCGCTACCCCAGCGAATCACTCGCCGTCGAGGCCCTGCGGATGCGCCGGGGCTGACCGGAAGTCGCGACGGCGACCACCCAGCCAGGTAGCCAGCCAACCAGTGACGGCGTGTCAGGACCAGACGCGGCGGATCCCCCACGAGCCCGTCCAGGACTCGTCGGCTCCCAGCCAGCGCAGCCCCTCGCCCGAGTTCAGCGCGTCGGCGGGTGCGGTCATCGGCTCGACGGCGACCGCCAGCCCCCTGCCGTCTCCGCGGGGGAACTCGCGCGATGTGAAGACCTGCACGTAGGGGAACGAGGCGTCCTGCCACAGCTCGACACCGTCGCCCTCCGGCCCGTGCAGCGTCGTGCGACGGATGCCCTCGTCGTCGGGCGTCACGTCCGTGTAGGCGGTGTCCAGGTCGGAGTCGCCCGCACGGCGGCCCGCGCGGAGATCCAGGTCGGTGCCCGCGACGGGCTGCGTGCCGTTCGGGATCTTCCGGTCGTCGACGGTGAACGCCGTCGCGGCGTCCAGCCGGACGACCAGGTCCTCGGCCGGGGTGTCGCCGGCGCGCAGGTACGGGTGCGACCCGATGGCGAACGGCGCCGGGCGACCCGAGCGGTTCGTCACCGTGTGGGTGATCCGGATGCCGTCCTCGACCAGCTCGTGGTGCACGCGGGTCTCGAGGGTGAACGGCCAGCCGTGCTGCGGGTGGATCGTGGCCTGCTGCTCGATCGACGACTCGGTCTGGTCCACCACGCGGTACGGCGCGAAGCGGAGCAGCCCGTGCGACGCGTTGCCGTACTTCGGCTCCGAGATGTCCAACTGCTGCGTCGCCCCGTCGAGCTGCCAGGCACCTCCGGCGACGCGGTTCGGCCACGGTGCGAGCACGATGCCGTTCGCCCCGGCCGGAGCCTCGCTGGCGGGGAACGGCTCGGTGAGGTCGAAGCCCGCGACCCGGAGTTCGCGGATGCCGGCGGCCACCTCGGTGACGACGGCCTCGACGACACCGTCCGGTCCGGCGTGCCGCAGGTGGTACTGACCGCCCGTGGGGGCTGCTGTGCTGGCCGCTGTGCTCATGGGGTCTGCTTCCTCTCCGATGCGCGGGTCGTCCCCGCTGGTCCGTCCGCGACGACCACGTGGACGCCGGCCGCCCGGATCGGGTCGACCGCGTCCGCGCTGACGCCCGCGGTGACGACGACGTCGACGTCCTGCAGCGTGCTCACCACGCCGATGTCGGCCCGGCCGAACTTCGACCCGTCCGCGACGACGACGGTACGCCTGCCCGCCGCCGCGAGGACCCGCTTCGCCTCGGTCTCGGGCAGGTTCACGTTGGTCAGGCCGTGCGCGACGTCGAGCCCGGTGCCGCCGAGGAACACCAGGTCCGCGGACAGCATCGGCAGCACGGTCGCGTTGAACGGTGCGACGAGCGAGTGCTGCAGCGGTCGGAGCGTGCCCCCGGTGACGACGACGGTGAACCGCGGGACGGCCCGTTCGAGCGCGAGCGCGGTGGTGAGCGAGTTCGTGACGACCGTGACGTCGACCAGGTCCTCGCGGGCGACGAGGGCCTCGGCGACGGCCGCGGGCGTGGTGCCGACGTCGAGGACGATGCACTGCCCCGAGCGCACCAGGTCCGCCGCGGCACGGCCGATCGCGGCCTTGGCGGTGCTGTTCTCGACGGCGGTCTCCTCGAGCGGGCGCTCACGCGACCCGGCCCCGAGGCGGACGGCACCGCCGTGCACCCGGCGGATCCGGGCCTCCCGGTCGAGCGCGGCCAGGTCCTGGCGGACCGTCACCTCGCTCGTGCCGACGGCGGCGGCCAGCGCCGCGGTCCGGACCATGCCCGGGGCACCGTCCAGGAGCGCGACGATGCGGTCCTGGCGCAGCAGCGCCGGCAGGACGGGAGGCTCGTCAGACGTCACAGCACGAGTTTCGTCTGCTTCCACTTGCTTTCGCAACCCTTCGCGCGAGGGTAGAGTGCAGCGGTGATCACGAAACGTGCGACGACGCTCGCGGACGGCCGCGACCTCTTCTACTTCGACGACGCCGACTCGACGCTGCCCGCCGAGCGCAGCATCGACGAGCGCGTCCTGGACCCGCGGCCGGCGACGGCCCGGATGCGCCAGGACGTCCTGACCGGCGAGTGGGTGTCGATCGCGAGCGCGCGGCAGAACCGGGTGTTCCTGCCGCCCGCCGACCAGGACCCGCTCGCACCGCAGACGGCCGCGAACCCGTCCGAGATCCCGAGCCGGTACGACGTCGCGGTGTTCGAGAACCGGTCGCCGTCCTTCGGGCCGGACCTGGTCGGCGACGACGCGCCGTCGACCCTCGAGTCGCTGTCGGACGTCGGCCTGAACCGGCAGCTCCGCTCGGTCGGCCGCTGCGAGGTCGTCTGCTTCTCCCCCGAGACCAGCGGCTCGTTCGCGTCCATCTCCGAGTCGCGTGCCCGCACCGTCGTCGAGGCCTGGGCGGACCGCACCGCCGCGCTGTCCGCGATGCCCGGCATCCAGCAGGTGTTCCCGTTCGAGAACCGGGGCGAGGCGATCGGCGTCACCCTGCACCACCCGCACGGCCAGATCTACGCGTACCCGTACGTGACCCCGCGCACGCAGCGACTGCTGTCGTCGATCGAGCGCTTCGGCCCGGACCTGTTCGAGCAGCACCTGGCGAACGAGCGCGGCTCCGAGCGGGTCGTCCTCGCCGGCGAGCACTTCACCGCCTTCGTGCCGTTCGCCGCGCGCTGGCCGATCGAGATCCACATGCTGCCGCACCGCCACGTGCCGGACTTCGCCGGGCTCACCGACGCCGAGAAGGACGAGCTCGCGCACCTGCACCTGCGGCTCACCCGCGGTCTCGACGCCCTCTACGGCGACCCGACCCCGTACATCGCCGCGTGGCACCAGGCCCCCGTGCACACCGGCCGCGACACCGTGCGGCTGATGCTGCAGATCACGTCCCCGCGTCGGTCGGCGGACAAGTTGAAGTTCCTGGCCGGCAGTGAGGCCGCGATGGGCGCCTGGATCGGGGACCTCGTCCCGGAGAAGGCCGCCGAGTTCATCCGAGGAGGGATCGAACGAGCATGACGTTCCAGCAGGTGTTCGGGTACGAGCCGGCGGTGCGGTACTCCGCCCCCGGCCGCGTCAACCTGATCGGTGAGCACACCGACTACAACGACGGGTACGTGCTGCCCTTCGCGATCGACCGGCGGACCACGTCGGACATCGCGCCGCGCGAGGACCGGGTCATCCGCGTCGCGTCGTCGTTCGACCCGGAGGGCGGCCCGGTGTCGCTGTCCCTCGACGAGCTCGACCCGGCCCGCATGACGGGTTGGTCGGCGTACGTCTTCGGCATCGCCTGGGCGCTCCGCGAGCAGGCCGGCGCGGATCTGTCGGACCGCACCGGGTTCGACGTCTTCATCGACTCGGACGTGCCGGTCGGCGCCGGACTGTCGTCGAGTGCCGCGATCGAGTGCGGTGTCGCCCTGGCGTTCACCGACCTGTGGGACCTCGGGCTCGACCGGAAGACCCTGGCCCGCGTCGGCCAGTACTCCGAGAACCACGCCGTCGGTGCCCCCACCGGCATCATGGACCAGTCCGCGTCGCTGCTCGGCGAGCAGGACGCCGTCGTGTTCCTCGACTGCCGCACGCTCGACACCGCCGTGGTGGACCTGGCGCTCGAGGCGAACGACCTCGAGATCCTGGTCGTCGACACCCGCGTCGAGCACGCCCACGCGACCGGCGGCTACAAGGCCCGTCGTGACTCGTGCGAGAAGGGCGCCGAGGTGCTCGGTGTCCCCGCCCTCCGCGACGTGTCGGTCGACGATCTGCCGCGTGCCCAGGAGCTGCTCGACGACGAGACCTTCCGTCGGGTGCGTCACATCGTGACCGAGGACCAGCGCGTCCTCGACACCGTCCGGACGCTGCGCGAGCAGGGGCCCCGGGCGATCGGCTCGTTGCTCGTCGCCTCGCACGAGTCGATGCGCGACGACTTCGAGATCTCGGTGCCGGAGCTCGACCTGGCGGTGTCGACCGCGGTCGAGCACGGCGCCGTCGGCGCGCGCATGACCGGTGGCGGGTTCGGTGGCGCGGCCATCGCGCTCGTCGACCGGGAGGCCCGTGACCGGATCGCCGCGGCCGTCACCGCAGCCTTCGCCGCCGCCGGGTACCGCGAGCCGTCCGTGTTCACGGTGCGCGCGGCGCAGGGCGCGCGCCGCGACGCGTAGCGCGCGGCCGCGGGCGCGCGCCGCGCCCTGCCGCACCTGCGGCGCCTACGCACAACAGCAACCGCCTCGCACCACGGGAAACTGTGGCGCGAGGCGGTTGCGGTTCTGCGGGTGCCGACGGTGCCACGCGCCGTCCGGCGCCGCCGTCGTCGGCGCGCGCCGCGCCTCCCGGCCGCCGCGCCAACCGAGGCTCGGCCACGAGGACCCGACTCGGCGCACGTGCGCCGCATTCTGTCCGCACAGCCGAGGCTCGGCCTGGCGGACCCGACTCGGCACGGCAGCGCGGCTAGTGCAGGTGGCGCTCCGCCGCCTCGACGACGTTCTTCATGAGCATCGCGCGGGTCATCGGACCGACACCACCCGGCGTCGGCGACAGGAACCCGGCGACCGAGGCGACCGCGGGGTCCACGTCGCCGCGGAGCTTGGCCTTGCCCGTACCCTCGTCGAGTACGCGACTGATGCCCACGTCGATGACCGCCGCGCCGGGCTTCACCCAGTCCGGCTGCACCAGCCCGGCGACCCCGGCGGCCGCGACGATGATGTCGGCACGGCGGCACTCGGCGGCGACGTCCTCGGTGAGCGAGTGCGTGAGCGTCGCGGTGGCCTCGAGGCGGGTGAGCAGCAGTCCGAGCGGCCGGCCCACGGTCAGACCCTGGCCGATGATCGTGACGTGCTGGCCCCGGATCGGGATGTCGTACGCCTCGAGCATCGCGACGATGCCGCGCGGGGTGCACGGCAGCGGGGCGTCGATCGTGCCGGCACCACCGGGGACGGCGAGCACGAGCTCGCCGAGGTTCGTCGGGTGCAGGCCGTCGGCGTCCTTCGCGGGGTGCATCAGCTCGAGCATCGGGATCGGGTCGATCCCCTGCGGCAGCGGGAGCTGCACGATGAACGCGGTGACCCGGGGGTCGTCGTTCATCTGCAGGATCGCTCCGCGGATGTCCGCGGCGCTGGCGGTCTCCGGCAGGTCGATGCGGATCGAGTCGAGCCCGATCTGCGCCGAGTCGCGGTGCTTGCCGGCGACGTAGGACACCGAGCCGGGGTTCTGTCCGACCATGATCGTGCCGAGACCGGGCCGGAAGCCGTGGTCGTGCAGCCGGTCGATGCGGACCTTCAGGTCGTCGAGTGTCCGGGCGGCGAGGGCGGTGCCGTCGATGCGCACGGCGGAGCCCTCCCCTGCCCACCGCTCGGCGGGCAGGGGGACCGTCGTGTCGCTCACGCGTAGAGCGGGAACGCGTCGGTCAGGGTCTTCACCCGGGCCGAGAGTGCTGCCACGTCGGGGTTCGGCATCAGCGTCAGCGCGATGATGTCCGCGACCTCGGCGAACTCGGCGTCGCCGAACCCGCGGGTCGCCAGCGCCGAGGTGCCGATGCGGACACCCGAGGTGACCATCGGCGGACGCGGGTCGAACGGCACCGAGTTGCGGTTCACGGTGATGCCGACCTCGTGCAGGAGGTCCTCGGCCTGCTTGCCGTCGACCTCGGACTCGCGCAGGTCGACGAGCACCAGGTGCACGTCGGTACCGCCGGTCAGGACGTCGATGCCCGCGCCCTTGGCGTCGGGCTGGGTCAGACGGGCCGCGAGGGCCTGGGCGCCGCGGATGGTGCGCTCCTGGCGGTCCTTGAACTCCGGGGTGCCGGCGAGCAGGAACGCGGTGGCCTTCGCCGCGATGACGTGCATGAGCGGGCCACCCTGCTGCCCCGGGAACACGGCCGAGTTCAGCTTCTTGAACAGTGTCTCGTCGTTGGACAGGATGATGCCCGAGCGGGGGCCGGCCAGGGTCTTGTGCACGGTCGAGGAGACGACGTGTGCGTGCGGGACGGGCGACGGGTGCAGGCCCGCGGCGACGAGACCGGCGAAGTGCGCCATGTCGACCCAGAGCTTGGCGCCGACCTCGTCCGCGATCTCACGGAACTTCGCGAAGTCCAGCTGGCGCGGGTACGCCGACCAGCCGGCGATCAGGACCTTCGGCTGGTGCTCGATGGCCTTGGCGCGGATGTCGTCGTAGTCGACCTCGAAGGTCTCCGGGTCGACGCCGTACGAGACGGCGTTGTAGATCCGGCCGGAGAAGTTCAGCTTCATGCCGTGGGTGAGGTGACCGCCGTGGGCGAGCTCGAGGCCCAGGATGGTGTCCCCGGCCGAGGCGATGGCGTGCAGGACGGCGGCGTTCGCGGTCGCGCCGGAGTGCGGCTGGACGTTGACGTACGCCGCACCGAAGAGCGCCTTCGCACGGTCGATCGCCAGCTGCTCGGCGACGTCGACGTACTCGCAGCCGCCGTAGTAGCGCTTGCCGGGGTAGCCCTCGGCGTACTTGTTCGTCAGGACGGAGCCCTGCGACTCGAGGATCGCGCGCGGCACGAAGTTCTCGGAGGCGATCATCTCGAGGAAGTCGCGCTGACGCCCGAGCTCCTGCTGCAGGACGGCGGCGATCTCCGGGTCGACCTCGGAGAGGGGGGCGTTGAAGGACGACTGGGTCGCTGCGGGCGACAGGTCGGTGATGGACACGGGACTCCTCGTTGTCTGGCGCGCCGGGGCGCGACACCGCCGAGCAGACGCACGACGGGGTGGACGATTGGTTGCGGCCCAGGCGTACGGCCGCGCACCGTGTCAGGTGTCGCTTCCCGATGGTGACCCATCCAACGCCAGTCGCGACCCCTCGATCGTACCGAGGCCACCGGTTCGTGTCACCCTTGACTCCATGACCATGCTGAGTCCGGACGTCGACGAGCGGACCTCGGTGCGCGCGGACGTCCCGTGGACGACCGTGGTGTGGGACGACCCGGTCAACCTGATGTCGTACGTCACCTACGTCTTCGAGTCCTACTTCGGGTTCCCGCGCGCGAAGGCCGAGCGGCTGATGCACCAGGTCGACTCCGACGGCCGGGCGGTCGTCGCGACCGGCCACCGCGAGGAGATGGAACGCCATGTGGAGGCCATGCACGGCTACGGCCTGCAGGCGACCGTCGACCGGGCCCCCGCCGCGTGATCCCCTTCGTCCGCCGCGCCGACGGCGTGCACCTCGGACTGGCCGCCGGCGAGCGCGCCGTCCTCACCTCGCTGGTCGAGCAGCTGCGCCAGGTCCTGGACCACGACCTGGCGACGGACCCGGTTGCGGTCCGGATGTTCCCGGACGCCTACCCCGAGGACGACGAGGCCAGCGCCGAGTTCCGCCGCTTCACGCAGGAGGACCTGCGCACGGCCAAGTCCGCGAACGCGGCCGTCGTCCACGAGTGGCTGACGGGTTCCCGCGAGGGCGCACTGAGCCGGTCGGACGAGCAGGCGTGGCTCCGGTCGCTGACGGACCTGCGGCTGACGATCGCGGACCGGCTGGGCATCGTCGACCGTGCGACGGCGGACAACGGGCTGGACGAGGACGACGGCAGCGTCGGGCTGCGGGACGTCTACGACTGGCTCGGGTACGTGCAGGAGCACCTGGTCGTCACGATCTCCGCACGCTGACGGCGCTGCTCGCCGGTGCGTCTGCCGGACGGGAGGCACGCAGCACGGCCGCCACGGGCCTCCCGTCCGTCCCGTCCCGGTCTCGCGACCGGCGGGTCACCGCCCCAGCAGCTCCCGCCGGTGTGCCCGCGCCCACCCGGAGAGCGGGGTCGCCGCGTTGCCGGTGATCCGCTCGACCTCGTGCGTGAGCACGTCGACCCCGTCGAGCCCCCGACGCGCGACCACGCCGAACTGCTGCCGGAGCCCCTCGGCCTGCCAGGCGGGCATGCCGGTCAGACGCAGCATGCCGCCGAAGACCCGACTCGGCAGGTGCAGGTAGCGCACGGGCCGGCCGAGTCCGCTGCTGAGTTCCCGGGCGACACCGCGGCCGTCGAGCAGTTCCGGCCCGGTCAGGACGGGCTCGTCGCCGTGGTGGACCCCGCCCTGCAGGACCGTGCTGGCGACGCGGGCGATGTCGAGCGTGTCGATCCAGCCGATGACGCCGTCGCCCATCGTCTGTGGGAAGACCCCGCGGCGGATCGCCGGTCCGGAGGGGACCAGGTTCGTCATGAAGCCGGACGGGTGCAGGATCGTGCGTTCCAGGCCGCTCGCCCGGACTGCCCGGTCGATCCGCCAGATGGCACTGGCCCAGGGCATCGGCGAGTGTTCCGCCGCGTCCCCGCCGGAGAGCTGGACGATCGCACGGACCCCGGCGGCACGGGCTGCGTGGACCGCGGTGATGCCGTGCTCCGCCTGGCGTTCGGTGGCGGCGGTGACGATGAACAGCTGGTCGACGCCCTCGAGTGCGGTGGTCAGGGCCTCGCCGTCGTCCAGGTCGGCGAGGCGGGCGTCGATGCCGCGGTCCTGGAAGGCCCGGACCTGGTCGGGGCGGCGGACGACGGCACGGACGTCGGCGCCGTCGGCGTGCAGCATCTCGATGGTCTTGCCGCCGACGTCGCCGGTCGCGCCGGTGACTGCGATGGTGTCGCATGGTTCCTCCTGGTGGTGCGGGCCGGACCCGCGGCGTTCGGTATCAGCTTTCTGATAACGAACGCTACGCCGTACGATCGACGTGTGCCCCGGGAGTTCTCAGCGACGCGAGACGACGTCGACGCCATCGCCGCGTGGACCGTGATCCGGGCCGCGCGCGAACTCGCCCGACGCCTGGCGGCCGAACTGGACCCGCTCGACCTGACCCCGGTCGAGTTCGGCGTCCTCGTGCAGCTCGCCGCGGCCGACGGGCTCAGCCAGGCGGACCTCGCACGAGCGGTGGGCGTCCGGCCGCAGAGCATGACGCCGCTCGTCACCGGACTCGGCGAGCGCGGGCTGCTCGACCGGGGCACGGAGCGGGGACGCGGCCGGCTCTCCCGGATCCGACTGACCCCGGCGGGCCGCGACCTGCTGAGCCAGGCGTACCCGGTCGTGCACGCCAGCAACCGGTGGTTCGGCGACGACCCCGACGGCAGCGCCGCCCTCGTCGCGACCCTGCGCCCGCTGCTCGGTGACGCCAGCGACCCGGTCGACGCCCCGGTACCCTGAACCGGTGACCGACCCGACGCCCGAGAACCCCACGCACTGGACCCTCACGCTGGTCTGCGACGACCAGCCGGGCATCGTGCACGCCGTGTCCGGAGCCGTGGTCGCGGCCGAGGGCAACATCACCGAGTCGCAGCAGTTCTCGAGCGCCGACACGAACACGTTCTTCATGCGCCTGCAGGTGATGGCGCCGGTCGACCGGCAGACCTTCCAGGAGTCCCTGGCCCCGGTCGTCGAGCGCTACGGCATGCGCGTCCAGCTCGACGTCGTCGGTCGTCCGATGCGGACCCTCGTGCTCGTGTCGAAGGCCGGGCACTGCCTGAACGACCTGCTCTACCGGCAGCGCGGCGGCCAGCTGCCGATCGACGTGCCCCTGGTGCTGGCGAACCACCCGGACCTGGCCGAGCTGGCGTCGTTCTACTCGGTGCCGTTCGAGCACCGGCCCGTCACCGACGCCGAGTCGAAGGCCGCCATGGAGCGCCGGATCCTCGAGGCGGTCGACGAGCACGACATCGAGCTCGTCGTCCTCGCCCGGTACATGCAGATCCTCTCCCCCGAGCTCTGCGCTGCCCTGGCCGGTCGTGCCGTGAACATCCACCACTCGTTCCTGCCGGGCTTCAAGGGCGCGAACCCGTACCGGCAGGCGCACGCCCGTGGCGTCAAGCTCATCGGTGCCACCGCCCACTTCGTCACGAGCGACCTGGACGAGGGGCCGATCATCGAACAGAACGTCGTCCGCGTGGACCACACGAAGGAACCCGCCGAGCTCGTGTCGATCGGGCAGGACGAGGAGTCCCGCACCCTGACCCAGGCCGTGCGCTGGATCGCCGAGGACCGTGTGCTCCTCGACGGTGCGCGCACGATCATCTTCAAGTAGGGCCGGTCATGCGCGACGCACCCCGCAGCCCGATCGACCCCGGTGACGACCACGTCCCGGTTGCTCCGGCCACCTCGCAGCGACGGATCGACGTCTGGAGCGTCGTCCGGTTCGTCGTCTGCGCCTTCGGCCTGCTGTCCCTGGCGTACTGGGGGTACCTGACCTGGCCGTACCCGTTCCCGGCCCTGTTCTTCATCGTCGGCGCACCGCTGTTCGCCGCGGTGGTCTGGTACTTCTTCCGCTCGCCGCGCTCGCCGATCGAGACCGACGTGGTCGGCAAGACCATCGTCGAGGTCGCCCTCGTCATCGCGGCCGGCGCCACCTGGATCTCGCTCGGCCACCCGGCCGTCGGACTCGTCTTCGTCGTCGTGGCCGCCGTCAGCGGGATCGTCACGGCCCGGCGGGAGACCGCATGAGCGACGCGCGCCTCCCGTCCCGCGTCGGCCGTCCGTCCGACGCGGGTCGACCAGACGACCTGGAGACCCGCACCACCCTGGTCCGCGCCGCCCGCCTGGTCGACGGGGCCGGCCCCGTGCCGGACGGGTGGGTGCTCGTCGGCGGAGAAACGATCCTCCAGGCCGGGACGGGCGTCGCACCGGACGCGGACGAGGTCGTCGACCTCGGCGACGCGACCCTGGTGCCCGGATTCGTCGACCTGCACGGACACGGCGGGGCGACCCAGGCGTACGAGGACGACGACTTCAGCGCGGCCCTGGCAGCCCACCGGGCGCACGGGACCACCCGCTCGGTCGTGAGCCTGGTGGCGAACCCGGTGCCGGACCTGGTGCGCTCGCTCGGGCGGATCCGCGACGTGATGGCGACTGATCCACTGCTGCTCGGGGCGCACCTCGAGGGGCCGTTCCTGTCGCCGGACAACAAGGGTGCCCACAACGAGGACTTCCTCGTGGCTCCGACACCCGCCGCCGTCGAGGCACTGCTCGCCGCAGGCGAGGGCGTGATCCGCCAGGTGACGATCGCGCCCGAGCTGCCCGGTGCACTCGAGGCCGTCCGCCGGTTCGTCGAGGCCGGGGTGACCGTCGCGGTCGGGCACACCGTCGGCACCTACGAGCAGGCGCGCGCCGCGTTCGACGCCGGCGCGACCGTCCTGACGCACGCGTTCAACGCGATGCCGGGGCTGCACCACCGCCGCCCCGGGCCGATCGGTGCCGCCGTCGAGGACGAGCGGGTGACCCTCGAACTCATCCTCGACGGCGTGCACGTGCACCCGGCTGCCGCACGCACGCTGTTCCGCGCCACCCCCGGCCGGATCGCCCTCATCACCGACGCGATGGGGGCCGCCGGCGCTGCCGACGGCCCCTACCGACTCGGGTCGCTCGACGTCACCGTGACGGACGGTGTCGCGCACGTCACCGGGACGAACACGATCGCCGGCTCGACGCTGACGCAGGACGTCGCGCTGCGGAACGCCGTGCGGCTCACCGGGCAGTCGCTGCCCGACGCCGTGGCGGCCCTGACCAGCGTGCCGGCCCGGGCGATCGGACTCGGCGACCGGTTCGGACGGCTCGCGCCCGGGTTCGCGGCGGACCTGGTCGCGCTGTCACCGGCGCTCGACGTGCTCCGGGTGTGGGGCGCCGGGCAGCCGCTCGATCAGTAGTACTCGCCCTGCCGGTAGTCCCAGCTCGTGAACGTGTCGGCGAGCAGGCCCATGATCCGGTCGACGGCCAGGCCCTTCCGGATCAGCGTCGGCGCCGGGGTCACTGAGCGCTGGCCGTCCTGCTGCGGCACGAGCACACCGGCCGCGTCCACCATCGAGACCATCACGCCCTGTTCGTAGCGGGTCTCGGCGGTCGCCTCCGGCTGGATCGAGGCCACGTAGTCGTCGGCCTCGATGACGACGTCGGCGGACTCGGCGATCCGCTCGCCGATGCCGGCGACGACACCGCGGTTGCCGGTCCCCGACGGGTTGGCGGAACTGGCGAACGCGAAGCGGCCGTGCTGCGTCCAGAGCTCGCGGGCGGCGAGTTCACCGGGGACGCCGAACTTGATCACGAAGCAGGACGTGCCGCGGGTGTCCGTCATGAGCTCGTCGGAACCGTCCTCGGGCAGCGCTGCACGTCCGGCGTCGCTCCACGGCAGGATGCACCCGAGCAGGACGTCCTCGTCCCAGCACCGCTGGTACAGGGCGTCGATCTCGGGGGTGAGCTGGGCGATGGACCGGAGCATCTCGAGCGAGCTGACGAGCACGACACCGGGCTTGTTCCGGTTGCGCTGCTTCGCGTCGAACTTGCGCTCGAGGCCGGCGCGGTCGGTGGTCATCAGGATGTAGCCGACCTTGGTCGGCACGACGGCCAGGCCGCCCGGGCGGAGCAGGGCGTCGACGGCGGTGCGCGGCACGCCCTCGGTCCAGTGCTCGGTGGTCGTGGTGGGGATCGCGGGGGTCACGGGGGTCTCAGCGCTCATCGGGTCCTCGTCGGCTCGTCGTCGGCTTTCGTCAGACGGTCGTCTGACAGCGGGAGCCTAGGGAGCGTTCGGACCCGGCGGAGCACTCCTGTGGGAAGTCTCCGGAGCCTCGGACCCGGCGGTCGGCGAGGGCGCTCAGCGGGCGCGGACGACTGGCCGGCCGGCCGGGGACTAGCGACCCTGGCTGCGCGCTGCCCGGCGCTGCGCGAGGACGCCCTGGACCGCCCAGACGACGAGTCCGACCAGGACGACGACCATCCCGCCGACGAACCACGCACCGGCGCCGATGTCCGCGTCCCCCGCCGGGGTGTTCGCGTTGCTGACGCCGCCGACGACGAGCATCACGGCCCCGCAGACGACGAGGACGATCCCGATCAGGGCGGTGGGGCGGCGATGCTGCATGGCACGAACACTAGTGCTCGGCGCGCAGGACCAGTGCGCGGACCGCACTTCAGCTGCCGGGCTTGCGGCGGACGCACTGTGCGAGTCGCTCGAGGTCGGCCGCGACCGCCTCGACGTCCCGCGCGAACGCGGCGTCGTCGAGTTCGATCTGCCGGACGGTGAAGACCACCTCTGCGCCGTCGGGATGTCCGATCACGCGGACTGCGTTCCGCACCACGGTCCCGGACGGCAGGGTCACGTCGTGGTCGAGGACGCCGAAGTGGTTCCGCTCGACGAACCGGACCGCGACCCGCCCCATCGGGGAGTCGACCAGCAGCTCGTCCCCGTCCCGGACGACGGCGCCCTGGGCGAGGCCGGCCGCCCACTCCGGCAGGTTGTCCACGTTCGACGCGTACTCGTAGACGACCTCTGGCGCCGCCGGGATGACCTGACTGACGTGGTGGCTCCGCATGGCGGCATGCTCGCACACGGGGCCGGGTGCCCTGCTACCGGTCCTGCGGCCGGTCCCGAGGGGCGGTCGCCCACTCGGTGTCCGGCGTCGCCCCGACCCGGAGCGACAGCGTGCCACCCCGGTTCACGAAGGACGCCGGCACCCACGACCCCGTCAGCGTCCGACCGTCGAGCCGCGCACCCTGCACGTACTGGTCGGTGCCGGAGGACCGGATCACGATCCGCTGCCCGGTCGCCCGCCGGATGTCGACCGTGCTGAACGTCGGGCTGCCGATGAGCATCTCGGCCCGTCCCGGCGTCTGCGGGTAGAGCCCGATCGAGGCGAACACGTACCAGGCGCTCATCGTGCCGAGGTCGTCGTTGCCGGGCAGTCCGCTCGGACCGGTGCCGTAGGCGTCGTCGACGACCCGGCGGACGGTCTCCTGCGTCTTCCACGGCTGGCCGAGCGCGTTGTACATCCACGGGGTGTGGATGTCGGGCTCGTTGGTCGGGTCGAACTTCGTCGCGTCGCCGCCGGTCACCGCGAAGGCACCGGACTCGTCGTGGAAGAAGGTGTCCAGGCGTGCGACCGCAGCCGCGTCACCACCGAGGGCAGCGGACAGGCCGCTGACGTCCTGCGGCACGAGCCAGGTGTACTGCGCGCTGGTCCCCTGCGCGAAGCCGACGCCGGTGGACGGAGCCCACCCGGGCGTCCAGGACCCGTCGGCCTGCCGGGCTGCCTGGTACCCGACGGCCGGGTTGAACGTGTTCTTCCAGTACGTGCCACGGGCGGCGAACATCCGGGCGTCGGACCGCAGTCCCAGCGACGAGGCCCACGAGCCGAGGGCGCTGTCGGAGATCGAGTCCTCGAGCGTCTCGGCGGCGCCGCCCCAGCAGTGGCAGTCGTCGTTCGCCGCGTACTGGCGCTGCAGGTACTGGTCGAGCCCGGGCCGCTGCGCGAGGCACTGCCCCGGGCACCCGATGTCACTCAGCGCATCGGCGTTCTGCACGGTCGCCTGCTTCCGCAGCGACTGGTAGGCGGCACGGACGTCGAAGTTCCGGACCCCCATGGCGTACCAGGTGGCGAGCGTCGCCGCGGAGGGGTCACCGGTCATCACGTGGGTCGGCGCTCCGAGGTGCAGCCACCGGTCCCAGATCCCGCCGTTCTGCTGGGCGAACCGCAGCATCGACTGGGCCATGTCCCCGGCGACGTCCGGCCGCAGCAGGGCGAGCAACTGGATCTGCGCCCGGTACTGGTCCCAGCCGGAGTACGTGCCGTAGACGGCGCGGTGCCCGCGGTCGATGCGGTGCACCCGCATGTCCGGGCCGAGGTACCGGCCGTCGCGGTCGTTCAGCGTGTTCGGCTGCATGAGCGCGTGGTACACCGACGTGTACAGCTGCGTGGTCCGGTCCGCGGTGCCGCCACCGACCCGGATGCGCGACAGTTCGCGGTTCCAGGAGGCTCGGGTCGCCGCCGCCACGCTGGCCACGCTCGCGTGCTTCCGCACCTCGGCGTCCCGGTTCGCGACTGCGCCCGCGGCGCTGACGTACGAGATGCCGATCCGGGCGTGCACGGTGGCCCCGCGACGCGCGTCGAAGCCGACCCACGCGCCGGAGCCGCGTCCGGCACGGTCGGCGCCGGTGAGGTACCCCTCCCCACCGGAGGCGTGCGTGCCTCCCGGCTGGGCGGTCCCGTCCTTCCAGGTGCCGGTCGTCGTGAAGTCGCGGTCGAAGGTGGCCGTGAAGTACAGGCGGTAGTAGCTGCGGCGGTCGGGATTGGTGGCGCCGCCGCCGTTCGCGCGGCGGCTGCAGAACCCGCCGGTCAGGACGCTGCCGCTCACCGTGCGGGTGCGGGCGTCGACGCGGGTGTCGGCGGACTCGCTGCCGTTGATCGAGTTCGAGGTGCGGAACAGCAGGTTCGCGGCCTGCCCGGCCGGGAACGCGAACTCGCCGATGCCGGCACGGGTAGTGACGGCGAGGTCGGTGCGGACACCGTTGTCGAGCTGGACGGAGTAGCGGCCGGGGCTGGCGGACTCCTGGTCGTGCGAGTACCCGGCGGCGTAGACCGCGTCGGTGGTGTCCGCGGAGGGCGACGTGGTCACGGCCGTCGTGATCGGCATGATCGGCACGTCACCCGCGGCGCCCGGGGCGCAGCCGGCGCCGTTGAGGTGGGTCAGGCTGAACCCGCGCAGGCGGTTCACGTCGTACGAGTAGCCGTTCGCGACCGGGGTCGAGGTCTGGTCGCCCTTCGTGCCGGTCGGGCTCCACTGCATCATCCCGAAGGGCGCGGTCGCGCCGGGCCAGGTGTTGCCGTCGTGGCTGGTCCCGATGAACGGGTCGACGGAGGCGGCGGGGTCGGTGACCGGCCGGGAGGCCGTGGTCACCCCCGCAGCACCGGTCGCGGTGGCGGCGGTGGCCGGCGCCGCGACCACCCCGGTGCCGAGCAGCGCGGCGATCGTGGCCGCTGCGGCGAGCGGGACCGGACGGAAGGGCGGGCGACGGTGCACGCGGGAGCGGTTCACGAGGGCGACGGTAGCCCCCTCGGACGGGGGACGCACGCGGTGTCACGGAGCGGTCGGGTGGTGTTCACGTCGTGGTCGCCCGCACGCCCGGTCCGTTCGGCGAGTCGGGTGTGCCGCTGCCCCTGGTCGGCGGCCGTCCGGACTGCGAGGATGACCCGCATGAGCGTCATGGTCTCGCTGTTCGATGCCCGCCGGACCCGCACGAGCGAGAAGTACACCGTGTACGGCGCGGACGTGCTGCCGATGTTCGTCGCGGAGATGGACTGCGCCCTCGCCGAACCCGTGCGGGACGCCCTGGTGCGCGCGGTCACCGACGGGGACACCGGCTACGTCGGCCACGGCCGGGCGCTGCCCGAGGCCTTCGCCGACTTCGCCGCCGACCGGTGGGACTGGGCGGTCGACCCGGACCTGGTGCGGACCACGACGGACGTCTCGGTCGCGGCGGTCGAGACGCTCCGCCGGGTGATCGAGCCCGGTGACCAGGTCGTCATCATGCCGCCCGTGTACGCGCCGTTCTGGGACTACGTGACCGAGGCGGGCGGGTCCGTGACCGAGGTGCCGCTCCTGGCCCCCGGGGGCACCGCGGACCCGTACGACACGACGGCCGGGTGGCGGATGGACCTGGACGGCGTCCGGCGGGCGTTCGCCGAGGGTGCCCGGACGGTGCTGCTCTGCAACCCGCACAACCCCCTCGGCCTGGTGCACGACCGGCAGTCACTGGTGGCGCTGGCCCGGCTGGCGGCGGAGTGGGATGCGGTCGTGGTGTCGGACGAGATCCACGCGCCGCTCGTGCATGCCGACGCGACCTTCACGCCGTTCCTCGACTGCTGCCCGGAGGCGGCGACCCTCGGGGTGGCACTGACGAGTGCGAGCAAGGCGTGGAACACGGCCGGGACGAAGTGCGCCCTGATGATCGGCGCCTCGGACCGGGCTCGGGCGTGGTTCGACGGGATGCCGGTCGAGGTCGTCGAGCGCACCGGGATCCTCGGCTACACCGCGAGCGTCGCCGCGTTCTCGGAGGGCGGGCCCTGGTTGGCGTCCCTGCTCGCCGAGCTGGCCACGAACCGGCGGATCCTGGCCGAGGAGCTCGGCGCGGCGCTGCCCGGGGCGGGGTACCGGCAGCCGCAGGCGTCGTACCTGGCGTGGCTCGACCTCCGGGCCCTGCCGTGGGGCGAGGACCCGGCGCTCCGGCTGGTCGACGAGGCGAAGGTGGCGCTGTCGAACGGCCGGGACTTCGGGCGCCAGGGCATCGGCCACGCCCGGCTCAACTTCGGCTGCTCCGAGGAGACCCTCCGCGAGGGCCTGTCCCGCCTGGCCGCCGCCGTCTGACCCCTACTCGAAGCGCTGCCAGGTCGGCTTGTTGGCGTACGTGTAGCGGTAGTAGTCAGCGAGACGGAGGCCCGCGGCCGCTTCCTCGTCGACGACGACCGTGGCGTGCTCGTGCAGCTGCAGCGCCGATCCGGGCACGAAGGACGACAGCGGCCCCTCGACCGCGGCGGCGATCGCGTCCGCCTTCGCCGAGCCCTGCGCGACGAGGACGAGCTCGCGGGCCTCGAGGATCGTGCCGAGCCCCTGCGTCATGCAGTGCGTCGGCACCTGGTCGGGCGAGTCGAAGAAGCGGGCGTTCGCCTCTCGCGTGGACGGTGCCAGGGTCTTGATGCGGGTGCGGGACGCGAACGAGGACGTCGGCTCGTTGAACCCGATGTGCCCGTTCGCGCCGATGCCGAGGATCTGCACGTCGACCCCGCCGGCGGCACGGATCGCGGCGTCGTACTCCTTCGCGGCGAACGCCAGGTCCCCGGCGCGCCCGTCCGGCACGCGGACCCGGCTGGGGTCGAAGCCGAGCGGTCCGACGACGTCGCGGGCGATGACGCTGGCGTACGACTCCGGGTGCTCGAGCGGGATGCCGACGTACTCGTCGAGCGCGAACCCGCGGGCCTGCGCGAACGACAGCTCGCCGGCCTCGACGCGACGACGCAGGTCGGCGTAGATGCCCTCGGGGCTCGACCCCGTGGCGAGTCCGACGACCGCGGACGGCTTCTCCGTGACGACCGACGCGATCTTGGCCGCGGCGACGCGACCGACCTCCGCCGGAGTGGGCAGGATGATGATCTCCACGAGCGCAGTCTACTGGTCATGACCAGTCGACGACAGGGGGCCGACCCGTCGGCCGAGCCCGGTAGCGTGGCGGCATGCCCACCCCCGACTTCGTCCTGTCCCTGCGCGAGAAGGTCGGCACCGAGCTGCTCTGGCTGACCGGCGTCACCGCGGTCGTCACCCGCGGCGAGGGCGACGACCGCGAGCTCCTCGTCGTCCGCCGTGCCGACAACGGCGCGCTGACCCCGGTCACCGGCATCGTCGACCCGGGCGAGGAAGCCGCCGTCGCCGCCGAGCGCGAGGTCCTCGAGGAGGCCGACGTCGTCGCTGTCGCCGAACGCCTGGCCTGGGTGCAGACGCTGGAGCCGATGACCTACCCGAACGGCGACCGCGCCCAGTACATGGACCTCGTCTTCGCCTGCCGCTGGGTCTCCGGGGACCCGTACCCGGCCGACGGCGAGAACACCGAGGCGTTCTGGGCACCGGTCACGAGCCTCCCGGACATGCCGGAGAACATGCGCCGACGGGTCGACGCGGCCCTGGCGGACGAGGTCGCGGCGCGCTTCGAGCGCTGACCGGACGGGAGGCCCGACCCGCGTCCGCCCCGCCCCCTGCGGTCAGGAGACGGAAACGTCAGGAGACGGGTGCCACCGCGACCGGGGCGCCGAGCAACCGGACCGCGACGGGGTCGCCGGACACACGTCGGTCGCCGACCTCGTGCTGGACCGTGACGATGGTGTCGTCGTCGAGCCGGACGGTGGTGCGCCGGATCGACCCGAGGAAGCTCGACGAGACGACCCGTCCGGTGACGCCCTCGGCAGCGAACGCGATGTCCTCCGGTCGGACGTACGCCAGCACCGGGCCGTCTGCCACGGTCAGGTCGAGCGCGGGCACCCGGAAGCCGTAGACGAACACGTCGCCGCCGCGCAGGTCCCCGCCGAGCCGGTTCGACTGGCCGACGAAGTCCGCCGTGAACGCCGACGACGGCGAGCGGTAGAGCTCCTCGGGCGTGCCGATCTGCTCGATGTCGCCGGCGTTCATCACCGCGATCCGGTCGGAGACGGCGAGCGCCTCCTCCTGGTCGTGTGTGACGAACACCGTCGTGATGCCGAGGTCGCTCTGGATGCGGCGGATCTCCTCGCGGAGGGACACCCGCACCTTGGCGTCGAGGGCGGAGAGCGGCTCGTCGAGGAGCAGCACGCGGGGGCGGGTGACGAGCGCGCGGGCGAGTGCCACACGCTGCTGCTGGCCGCCGGAGAGCTGGTGCGGGAACCGGTCGGCGAAGTCGGCGAGGTGCACCATGTCGAGTGCGTCGACGACCCGGGACTTCCGCTCGGACGACGGCACCTTGCGCATCTCGAGCCCGAACGCCACGTTCTGCCGCACCGTCATGTGCGGGAACAGCGAGTACTGCTGGAAGACCATCCCCATGTCGCGCTTGTTCGCGGGGGTGTTGGCCACGTCCTCGCCGTCGATGCGGATGGCGCCGGCGTCGATCGCCTCGAGCCCGGCGAGCGCCCGGAGTGCGGTCGTCTTGCCGCAGCCGGAGGGTCCGAGGAGCGACAGGAACTCGCCCGGCTCGACGCGGAGGGACAGCCCCGCGAGTGCCCGGTGGGTGCCGTAGCGCTTCTCGACGGCGTCGAGCTCGACGACGGCGCCGGTGCCGGACAGGGACGCGGGGGCGGCGGGTGCGGTGGTGGTCATGCGGGGTCCTTGGGGTGGGGACGACGGACGCGCGTGCGGCGCTGCCCGATCCGGCCGATGGCGACGAGCAGCAGGAAGCCGAACACCAGGGCGCCGAGCGAGAAGATCGCGGCGACGTACGGGTCGGTGCCCTGCACGAGCAGCAGTGCGGTCTGGAAGGTGGTGCGGGAGAGGAACGACGCCAGGGTGTACTCGCCCAGGACGACCGTGATCGTGAGGAAGCACGCGGCGAGGATGCCTCGCCGCAGGTTCGGCAGGAGCACCCGCCAGGTCACCGTCCACCACGAGGCGCCGAGCGACCGGGCGGCCTCGGTCAGCGTGATGAGGTCCATCGCGGTGATCGCGGCGGAGATCGGACGGAAGGCGAACGGCAGCGCGATGATGCCGATGGCGAAGGACAGCGTCCACGCACCGGACCCGAACACCTGGGCGACGACCTGGTAGACGGGCACGAAGCCGACGACGAGCACGACGACCGGCACCGTGATCGGGACCAGGCAGACGAACTCCAGGATGCGTCGGAGTCGCGGGTGGTGCAGGGCGGTGATGACCTGGGCGGGCAGCAGCACGAGCAGGACGATCGCGACGGCGATGACCGCGATCAGGAGCGAGGCGCCGAGGCCGTCGAAGACCGGCTGGTAGGTGCCCGCGTTCGCCGGGTCGGCGAGGGCCGTGTAGTGCGCCGTGGTCAGGCTGCCGTCGGTGCCCTGACGGAAGGTGAACTGCAGCAGCGCGACCAGCGGCGCCGCGAAGACCAGTCCGACGACGACCAGGACGACCGCGGCCGTGCCCCGTGACGGGGCCGTGCCGAACCGCGGGACGCGGGCCGGGCCTCCCGTCCGGGCGGGACGGGACGGGCGTGCGGAACGGGCCGGACCTGCCGGATGGGCCGGCGCTCCCGCGCTCACCGCTGCCACCGGGCCGCACGACGCTGCAGCAGCGAGTACGCCGTCATCACGACCGCCATCACGACGACCATGCCGAGGGCCAGGACGCCGGCGACGTTCTGCAGGCCGATGATCGTCTCGCTCGTCAGCTGCGCGCGGATGGTCAGCGGGACGATGCCGCCCTGCGAGATGAGCGCCGCGGCGGTCGCGAACGAGGAGAACCCGTTCGCGAACAACAGCAGCAGCGAGCCACAGAACGCCGGGGCGAGCACGGGCAGGGCCACGCGGCGCCAGTAGGTGAGGCGTGACGCGCCGAGCGTGGCGGCGGCCTCGCCCCACTGCGTCTTGACGCCCTCCAGTGCGGGCATGAACGTGAGGACCATCAGCGGTACCTGGAAGTAGACGTACGGGATCACCAGGCCGGGCACCGTGTACAGGAAGGCACCGTCGGCGTTGAGGTCCCAGTGGAACGTGGACACGAGCCATGCCGTGACGAGTCCCTGGGTGCCGATCGTGGCGATGAACGCGAACGCGAGCATCACGCCGCCGAACTGGGCCAGCACGCTGGCGGCGGAGTCGATCATCGACCGGACGATGCCGTCCGGTCGGAGTGCGGCGAGCGCCCAGCAGACGAGCGCACCGACCACGGCGCCGATCACGGCGGAGGCCGCGGACAGCCCGAACGAGCCGCCGAAGGCCCGCAACACGCTGGGGTCGCCCAGCGCGGCGAGGTTCGCGAGCGTCGGGTGGCCCGACGCGTCGAAGAACCCGGACCCGACCGCGATGACCGCCGGGACGGCGAGGAAGAGCAGCACGTACGCCGCGAAGGGGGTGAGGCCGAGCCACGCGATGCCGCCGCGGCGCCGGACACGGGGTCCGGCGCCGCGGCGGGCGGTGGCATCGGCGGGCGTTCCCGCGCGGGCTGCGGTCGCCTGCTCGCTCGTGACGAGCGTGGCGGCCGGGACCCCGGGGGCCGATGCGGTGGTCATGCTGCTCAGGAGCCCATCGTCGACGACCACTTGGCCGCCAGGACCTTCGCGGCCGCGGTCACCTGGGCGTCGGTCAGCTCGACGGAGTCCTTCGGAGCGCCGCCGGCGGCCTGCAGGGCGTCCTCGTCGACCTTGCCCGACTTCTGGAGCGCGGCGAGGGTCGACGGGAACGCGCCGGCCTGCAGGTACAGGTTCTGGGCCTCCGGGCTGGCGATGTACTCCTGCCACAGGCGGGCGGCCGCGGGGTGCGGCGCGTCCTTGTTGATCGCCTGCGAGTAGTACGAGCTGAGCGCCTGCCCCTCGGGGACGACGGTCTTCCAGTTCTTGTTGCCACTGGCGCCGGCTGCCGGGCCCCAGGCCAGGTTGTTGTAGGACCACTGGACGACGACGGGGGTCTCACCCGAGGCGACGGTGGCCTGCGACGGCAGCACGTTCTGGAAGTTGCCGGCCTGCTTGAGCTTGCCGAAGAAGTCGACGCCCTTCGTGATGTCGTCGGCCGAGCCGCCGTTCTCGAGCGCCGCGAGGTAGACGGCGCTGGCGGCCTGGTTCGCCTGGGTGGGGTCACCGGCGATCGAGACCTTGCCCTTGTACTCGGAGCCGAGTAGGTCGCTCAGGTCCTTGGGGGCGTCCGTGATCTTCGACGAGTCGTACCCGATCGACATCAGGCCCGTGTAGTCACGGGTCCAGGCTCCGTCCTTGTCCTTGAGGTCCGTGGGGATGTCGCTCCAGTTCGCGACCTTGTAGTCCGTCAGCAGGCCGAGGTTCTGCTGCAGCACCGCGTTGCCGAGGTCGAGCACGTCCGGCGCCGTCGACTGGCCCTTCTGCGACTTCACGGCGGCGACCTCGTCGGCGCTCGACCCGTTCGGGTTCGCGCTGTTGATCTTGATGCCGTACTTCTTCGTGAAGCCGTCGATGATCTTGCCGTAGTTCGCCCAGGTCGGCGGCAGCGCGATGACGTTGAGCTGCCCCTCCGCCTTGGCGGCCTTCACCAGGGCGTCCATGCCACCAGCGCCCTGGGCGCTGGTGGCGGTCTTCCAGTTCGCGTCGCTGCTGCTCGTCGAGGCGGAGCTCGTGGCCGAGCAGCCGGCGAGGGTGACGACGGCCGCTGCGGCGAGGGCCAGTCCGGTGAGGGTGCGCTTGTACTGCACGGGGGTGCCTTCCGAGTTCGGGTCCGACCCGTCGGGCCGGTCCGGCTGAGAGCGCCGGTCGGGACGATCGTGGACGCGGCCGGTTTCCGGTCCGTGCTGGAACGGTGAACGGTGGCAGAACAGCGCGTGCGCCTGTACGGTTCCGCCAGGTGACACACAGCCGGGTCATCGGGGCCCGTCGCATGGTCGAGCAGCCGGGAGGCCCGCAGGGAGTTCACGACGACCGTCCTGCAGGCGCGGGTCGCCGCAGCGGGCACTGGTCGACCCGGTGGCGCAGGGGAAGGCACCGGAGACGCGCGCGCGGCGGGTCGAGAAGGCGGTCGAGTCGCTCCGCGGGTGAGGGGTCTCGCGCGGGTCAGGCGCCGAACTCGACCAGGACGCGCGGGATCTCGCCGAGCAGCTCGCTCGCCAGGTACCCCATCGGCCCGACCTGCACCGCCAGCCGGTCCCCCGCGGCGGCATGCACCTGGGTCGCCCAGACGGTCGCCTGCGCGACGTCGGCCCCGCGGGCGAGCAGCCCGGTGATCGCGCCGGAGAGGACGTCCCCGCTGCCGCTGGTGCCGAGGCCGCCGGCACCGGTGCCCTTCGCCCACGAGCGGCCGTCCGGGGCGGCGACGACCCCGCCGAGGGACACGACGGCGCCGTAGCGCTCGGCGATCTCCGCTGCGTCGGTGTGGTCGTCGGAGCTGTCGCGGCCGAGCAGTCGTTCGGCCTCGCCGGAGTTCGGCGTCATCACGAGTCGGCCACGCAACGGAGCGAGTTCGTCGACCAGGTCGGCGGCGACGCCGAGCGCGAAGGCGTCGAGCACGACGACCGTCTCGTCGCCCACCGCCGAGGCGAGTCCGGCGACGAGGTCGCGGCTGCCGTCGGGTTCGTCGAGCCCGGGCCCGACGAGCACCGCGTCCGCCGATCCGAGGTCGTCCGCCAGGCCCTGGATCGCGCCGACGGCCACGTGCCCGCCGTCGTCCTCGGGGAGCGGCTGCACCCCGGATTCGGGCAGGGCGACCGCGACGTGCAGGGCGACGCTCTCGGCGACGGCGAGGGTCAGACGCCCACCGCCGACACGGAGGGCTGCGGTCGCCGAGAGCATCGCAGCCCCCGGGGTCTTCGCGGCGCCGCCGACGACGAGCACCTGACCGCGGCCGTACTTGCTGCCGCCGACCTCGGGCAACGCCCACCCGCGGAGCAGGTTCGGGGTGACGGGGATCGGCTCAGACACGGGCGTCGTCCTTCCGGCCTTCGTGTTCGTGACGGCGGCGTCCGGGTCCTCGTCGAGGTGTCCGGTGCCCGAGAACTCCTCGAGCGTCCACGGACCGCCGAGGGTGTCGCGTCGGAGTCGGGTCAGGGACGCGTTGGCGACGGTGTGGTCCTCGGCGAAGGCCATCAGCTCGGGCTCGTCGAGGTCCAGGCACACGGCCATGGCCAGCATCACGACCGCGTCGTGGGCGGCGATCACCAGACGGTCGGCGTCCTGGATGCGGTCGACGTCGGCGAACAGGGTGCGCAGCCGGAGCATCACGTCGACCCAGGACTCCCCGCCGGCGGGCCGGTGGTAGTACTTGCCGAGCCACTGCCGGCGCTGCTCCTCGTCGGGGTGCAGGTTGGCCGACCCGCTGCGGGTGAGCCGGTCGAGGACGCCGAGTTCCCGGTCGCGCAGGCGCTCGTCGACCCGACGCGGGGGTTCGGTGAGCCCGCCGGCCTCGAGCGCGATGCTGATCGTCTGCTGCGCGCGGCGGTAGGGCGAGACCCACAGCACGACGGGGACGTCGTCGACTCCGCGCTCGGCGAGTTCGGCGCCCAGTGCCCGCGACTGCTCCTCGCCGAGGGGGCTCAGCGGGACGTCGGCGTCGCGGTGGTCGACCTCGATGACGTCGGCCCCGGCGGCGTGCGCACGGGCTGCTGCGACGTTCGCGGTGGACTCGCCGTGACGGACGAGCCAGATCTCGGTGACGGCCATGGCCGCGACGCTAGCCGGGAGGCGCTGGACCGGTTCACGGGCGGGCGTCGACCCGCCGTCACTCGCGACCACGGCCCAGCGCCCAGCGCCCAGCGCCCAGCGCCACCATCACGGGCCCGGGGCACACAGCACGGCACCGCCCGTCCGGAGACGAGCGGTGCCGTGTGGTGTGGTGTGCGAGTGGTGCGGCTCGGAGTCAGACCCGCGCTGCGCGACGACGTCGGGCGACGACGGTCAGGCCGATGCCCGCGGCCAGCAGCACCCCGGCGATGCTCAGCGGGACGGTCGGGTCACTGCCGGTGAAGGCCAGCGTCCCGGTCGGGGTCCGCCCGTTGCCGGTGCCGGCGCCGCCGGTCGGGCTGCCGGTCGGGGTCGTCACGGCCGGCGTGGTGGCCGTCGGTGTCGGCGTGGTGGGCGTCGGTGCCGGAGTGGTCGGCGTCGGGGTGGGGGTCGGTGTCGGCGTCGGCGTCGGCGTGGGCGTCACGACGCGGACGGTGACGACCTGGGTGTCAGCAGGTCCGGTGCCGTTCGAGGCGGTGATCGTCACGGTCGAGGAACCCGGGGCGGTCGGGGTGCCGGAGATGACGCCGGTGGTGCTGTTGATCGTCAGGCCGGCCGGCAGACCCGTGGCGGTGTAGGTCGGGGTCGGCGTGCCGGTGGCGGTCACGGTGTAGCTGTAGGGCTGACCCGTGGTCGCGGCCGTCGGCGTCCCGGACGTGATCGTCGGCGCAACGGCCGGCGTGGGGGTGGTGGGCGGCGGGCAGGTCTGCGCCGGGGTGATCGTGTTCGTGTCGAGCGTCACGGCGCCGTTCAGCGCGAGCAGCCGTCCCTGGACGGTCGCTCCGGTGGCAGCCGTCACGGAGGTGTTCGCGAGGACGGTGCCCTGGAACTGCGACGAGGTCTGGATGGTCGCGGAACTGCCGACCTGCCAGAAGACGTTGCACGAGCTCGCGCCACCGGTGATCAGGATCTGGGTGCCGCTCCCGATCGTCAGCGACGAGGCCGCCTGGAACACCCAGGTCGACTGCGCGTTGCCGTTCAGGGTGAGGGTGTTGTTGTCCGACAGGTTCAGCGCGCCACCGGAGTAGACACCCGGCACGAGCGGTGCGCGGTTGTCGAGGTCGGTGACGTCGACACCGTTCGGCTGCAGCGCCGCGGCGGTGTTGTACGCGACCAGGGCGTCCTGCTGCGCCTGCGCCGCCTCGGTCCGGGTGCGGGTGGTGCCGTTGACGACGCCGTTCGGTGCCGCTCCGAACCCGGTGATCGAGGTCCCCGGGTACACGCCGAGGTCACCGTTGACGACGGTCGGGCCGGTGTTGGTGACGGCACTGCCGCCGAGCACACCGTAGGTCGCCGCGGTCCCGAGCTTCACGGGCCCGTCGATCTCGGTGGCGGCGGAGGCGCCGGACGACGCCATGAGGACGAGCGACGCTGCGAGGCCGAGCGCGGCACCGCCCGTCATGACTCTGCGGACGAGCGGGGAGGTGGCCATTGCGGAACCTGACTGGTTGAGGGAGAAACACAGTGCGACCGTCGACGACGCGCGCATGATCTCCGTGTCCGCAGTATGCGCGTGATCGGCCCTGATCGGGGAAGAAGCCGGAAAGCGCGGTGCCGTTCGGACACATTCCCAGGCTGCAGGACTCCGGCGCACAGAAGGAGTGGCATGATGTCCCCCTTCTCGGGGACACGATCAGACCCCGACCCCGACGGGCCGGGGCGCACGAGCGGCGCCGGACGGGTGCACCCAGAGCCCCGTCCGACGCCGCGGTCTCGCGTCCGCCTCAGGCTCGCCGGACCCGCAGGGTGACGAGCTCGAAGGGCCGCATGGTCAGGACCACGGGCGTGCCGTCGCCCCAGGGGCCGGCCCCGTCCAGCGGGCGTTCGAGCAGGTCGACCCGGGTCACCCCGGCGACGGCGAACCCGAAGTCGACGCCGACGTCGGTCGCCCGACCGCCGAGTGCCTCGTAGAACCGGACGACGACGTCGCCGGAGCGGTCCTCGGCGAGCTTCACGGCCTCGACGAACACCTGCGGCGACGACACCGTCACGAGCGGCTCCACGACGCTGTCCCCCGGCACGGCACGGACCGGCAGGTTGAGCCGGTACCCGGAGTCCGCCGCGTCGAGCACCGAGGCGCCGACCCGCAGCACGGTCCGGAACACGTGGTGGCCCTGGTCGGCCTCGGGGTCGGGGAACTTCGGCCCGCGCACCAGCGACTCCCGCACCTGCGTCGTGGTCCCGCCGTCGGCGCGGGTCCGCCGGGTGACGTCGTGGCCGTAGGTGGAGTCGTTCGCGACGGCGACACCGAACCCGGGTTCGGCGACGTGCACCCAGCGGTGGGCGCTCGTCTCGAAGCGGGCGAAGTCCCACGAGGTGTTCTGGTGCGTCGGCCGGTCGATGTGCCCGAACTGGATCTCGCTCGAGGCCTGGTCGGCCTTGAGGTCGAGCGGGAACGACAGCTTCAGGAGCTTCTGCTGCTCGTGCCAGTCGGCCTCGGTCTCGACGACGATCTCCGGCTGCCCCTGGGTCGCGGTGTACCGGGTGGTGACGGTGGAGCGGCCGAACGGGCGGACCACGACGAGCGCGTCCCCCTCGACGGTGACGCTCGTCGCCTGCAGCACCGACCCGTGCCGCTGGTAGGCGCGGTCGATGTCCCACGCCTCCCACTGGTTCGGGGTGTCCCGGAACACGGTGTACTCGGCGGCGGCCTCCCCCGGCGCGACGGCGTCACGGCCGGTCGCGTGGTCGACGAGCGAGACGACGTGCCCGGCCGCGTCGACGATCGCCGTGACGGCGCCGGTGTCGAAGACGAAGCGGTCGCCGTCCCGGACGGGAGGCACGGGTCGCGCCGCGTCGACCGGTTCGGCACCCAGCGCGCGGACGCCGTCGGCGGGGACCGGGGACGCGTTGAACCGGACGTGCGTGGCGGCGGAGGGCGTGCCTCCCGGCCGGTCGGCGGTGTCGGAGGCCGGACCACCGGTGGCGAGCGTGGTCGTCGCGGTGCCGATCAGCTCCTCGAGGACCCCGGCGACCCGGGCGTACTCGGCCTCGGCGTTCTCGTAGACCCACGCGATCGACGAGCCGGGCAGGATGTCGTGGAACTGCTGCAGCAGCACGGTGTGCCAGGCGGACTCGAGTGCGTCGTACGGGTACTCCTGACCGAGCCGGACGGCTGCGGTGGCGGCCCAGAGCTCGGCCTCGCGGAGCAGGTGCTCGGAGCGGCGGTTGCCCTGCTTCGTGCGGATCTGCGACGTGTACGTGCCGCGGTGGAACTCGAGGTACATCTCGCCGGACCACACGCCGGGGGTGGGCAGGGCGCGCTCGAGCTCCTCGAACACCTCGGCCGGGGTGCCGAGCTCGACCCGCGGGGAGCCGTCCAGGTCATGCTGCCGGCGGGCGGCCGCGACCATCTCGCGGGTGGGGCCGCCACCGCCGTCGCCGAAACCGTAGAGCAGCATCGAGGTGTTCGCGACGCCGCGCTCCTTGTTGTTCCGCTCGCCGCGGTGCAGGTCGGCGGGCGAGACGTCCGAGTTGTAGGTGTCCGCCGGGGGCAGGTGGGTGAGGACCCGCGAGCCGTCGATGCCCTCCCACAGGAACGAGGTGTGCGGGATGACGTTCGTCTCGTTCCACGACGGCTTCTGCGTGACGAACCACTTCGAGCCCGCGGCCCGGACGATCTGCGGCAGGGCGCCGGTGTAGCCGAACGAGTCGGGGAGCCAGGCCTCGGGGGTGTCGACGCCGAACTCCTCCAGGAAGAACCGCTTGCCGGCGACGAACTGGCGGGCCAGGGCCTCACCACCGGGCAGGTTCGTGTCCGACTCGACCCACATGCCGCCGACCGGGATCCACCGGCCCTCGGCGACGCGCTGCTTGATGCGGCCGAACACCTCCGGGTACTCGTCGCGGATCCAGGCGTACTGCTGCGCGGACGAGCAGGCGAAGGTGAAGTCGGGGTCGCGGTCCATCAGGTCGAGCACGTTCGAGAAGGTGCGGGCGCACTTGCGCTTCGTCTCGCGCACCGGCCACAGCCAGGCGGAGTCGATGTGCGCGTGCCCGACCGCGATCGCCCGGTGCGCCGACCCGCTGGCGGGGACGGCGAGCGCGCCGGCCAGGACGGCCCGGGCGTCGGCGGCGGTGCCGGCCACGTCGTCCGGGTCGAGCGCGTCGGCGGCCCGTTCGAGCACGCGGAGGACGTCGGCGCCGCGGGTGCCGTCGGTCGGCAGTTCCGCCATCAGGCCGCGGAGCACCCAGAGGTCCTGCTGCAGTTCCCAGACGGTGTCGTCGCGCTCGACGACCTCCAGGGCGCGGAGCCGGTAGATCGGGGCGTCGCCGGCGGTGTGCTTCGATCCGAGCGGGGTGGCGCCCTGGAACGAGTCGCCGCCGATGTCGGGGTTCGCGCCGGCCTCGATGTAGAGCGTGAACGACTCCCCCGGGCCGACCTGCAGCGGGACGCTGTCGTTGAGCGGCTCGATGGCCTTGATCGTGGAACCGTCCGGACGCCAGGCGAGCCCTTCGGCCTGGAACCCGGCCTGCCGCTTGGTGAAGCCGAGGTCGACGTGCAGCTCGGCGGTGGTGCCCGGAGCGGTGCCGAAGTCGGCGGGGACGGTGCCGGTGACCTTGAACCACGTTGTGCCCCACGGCCGGCCGCCCCACGGGGAGCCGACGGTGAACGGTTCGTACTGCTGGGTGACGGCGTCGGCGAAGGGCACGGGTTCGTCGGGGACCTGCCAGGCCTCGACCGTGACCGGCGAGGCGCGGCGGTGGACGTTCGGGTCGACGCGGTCCCGCACGAGTCGTGCGATCCGGGCCTCGACGAGGGGTTCGTCCTGGTGCATGGAGCGGTTCCTTTCAGTGCGCGTGCGCGGCGCTGCGCCCGCGCGCGTGGCGTGGATGGGGGTGCGGACCGTCAGCCCTTGATGCCGCCGGCCAGGGCGTTGCCGCCGCCGAGGCCGCGGGACACCAGCACGTAGAGCGCGATGACGGGCACCGAGTAGACGATCGAGAACGCGGCGAGCTGCCCGTAGGCCACAGCCCCGTTCTGTCCGAAGAAGTTGAAGATGCTCACCGCGGCGGGCACCTTGTCGGGCGAGAGCAGCAGGACGAAGGGGACGAAGAAGTTCCCCCACGCCTGGATGAACACGAAGATGAACACCACGGCGATGCCCGGTCGCATCAGCGGGATGACGATCCGCCACAGCGTCGTGAACATCGACGCCCCGTCGGTCCAGGCCGCTTCCTCGAGGGAGATCGGGACCGCGTCCATGAAGTTCTTCGCCATCCAGATCGCCATCGGCAGGCTGGTCGCGGCGAGGAAGAAGATGCAGCCGTAGATGTTGTCGATGAGGTTCAGCGACACGAACAGCGCGTAGACCGGCACCATCATCGCGGTGATCGGCAGGCCGGTGCCGAACAGGATGCTGTACAGGAACGGCTTGTTGACGCGCATCTTGTACCGGGACAGCGGGTACGCGGCGAGGATCGCGACGACCACCGTGACGACCGCCGTCCCGCCGGAGAGCAGCAGGCTGTTCGCGAGCGGGATGAACGACAGCTCCGGGGTGAGCACCTTGGTGAAGTTGTCGAGCGTGAACTGCGACGGCAGCTTCACCGACAGCGACGCCTGGGCGTCGAACGAGGCGAACACGAGCCAGAGCAGCGGCACCGCGAAGCAGACCGCGATGACGAGCAGCACGGTGTTCGCCACCCACCGCATGGTCCGGCCACGCGGCGAGGTCATGTGCAGCGACCCCGGCGCGATCACCGAGCGGGTCGTGGTCTGGTCGAGGGACGGGGCTGTGATGGCCATCAGTCCACCTCCGGCTTGAGCGCGCGGATGTAGATGATCGAGAAGACCGCCCCCACCACGAGCAGGATGGTCGCGATCGCCGTCCCGAAGCCGAGCTGCGAGAACTTGAACGCCTCCTGGTACGCCAGGATCGGCAGGGTCGACGAGTTGGTGCCCGGCCCGCCACCGGTCATCACGAAGATGAGGGTGAAGACGGACAGCGTCTGCAGGGTCGTCAGCATGAGGTTCGTGGAGATGCTCCGGCGGATCACCGGCAGCGTGATGAAGACGAGTCGCTGCCATCCGGTGGCGCCGTCCACCTCGGCCGACTCGGTGATCTCCTCGGGGACCTCCTGCACGGCGGCGGAGTACACGAGCATCGAGAACGCGGTGCCGCGCCAGATGTTCGCCAGGATGATCGCGACCATCGGGAACGTGTAGAGCCAGTTCGCACCGGTGATGCCGAACACCGACAGGAACGAGTTCAGCGTCCCCTCGTCGTTGAAGAACGCGTACGCCGCGAACGACGCCACGATCTCGGGCAGGACCCAGGCCGCGACGACGAAGGTGCCGACGATCGAGCGGACGACCTTGTTCGCCGCTCGCATCAGCAGCGCCAGGCCGAGTCCGAGCACGTTCTGCCCGACGACCGCCGAGGCCAGCAGGAACACCACGGTCAGGATGACGGACTTCGGGAAGTCCTTGTCCTGGAACAGCTCGACGTAGTTCTTCATGCCGACGAACTGCTGGTCGGCAGCGCCGGCACCGGTCAAGGCCGAGTTCGTGAACGACCCGTAGAACGACGAGATGACGGGGCCGAGCAGGAAGATCACGAGCAGGACGAGTGCCGGCAGGAGCGGGACCGCTCGGCCGACGTTGCGGAGCGGCTTGCGCTTCCGCGGGACGGGTGGGTCGGTGCGTCTCGGCGCGCCGGGCGCCGGGACCACCGGCGCGAGGGGAGTGCTGGTCATGCTGGGTGCCTTCCAGAACAGCTCACGGTGATGAGTGGGGACGGGACGGGAGGCGCGGTGCGGGCTGGCACCGCGCCTCCCGTCCGACGGTCGGTCGGGTCAGGACACGGTCGCGTCAGCGCGCGGCGACCGTGTGCTCCTTGCCGACCACACCGACCACGGCGTCGTCGTAGGCGGCAGCGGCTTCCTTCGGTGACTGCTGTCCGGTCATCACCGACTCCATGGCGACCTGGATCGCGTTCGAGATCTGCGAGTAGTCACTCGTGGCGGGGCGGAAGTTCGTGTGCTCCACCAGGCCCGAGAAGAACTTGAACGTCGGGTTGGCGCCGGTGTACTCCGGGTCCTCGGCGACGTCCTTGCGGACTGCGATCTGGCTGTTCTCGGAGTCGTACTTCAGCGAACCGTCCTTGTTGAGGAAGGTCGTGATGAAGTCGAACGCCGCCTGCGGGTTCTTCGTCTTGGCGCCGACCGCCAGGGTCCAGCCACCGGACATGCTGTTGTAGCCGGGCTCCTGACCGTTCTGGGTCGGCATCGCGGCCTGGCCCATCACGTCGTTCCACTCGGACCACGGCGCGGTGCCGGACTTCAGCCACGTGCCGGACTGCCACGAGCCGTCCAGGTCGATCGCGAGCTTGCCCTTCGGCAGCCACGTCTGCGCAATGGTGGTGCCGACGTTGGGGTCGAGCGCCTGCTGTGGTGTCGGGCCGAGGCCGCCCTGGTAGACGTCCTTCACGAACTGCAGCGAGTCCTGGAACTGCTTCGAGCCCGTGACCCACTTCTTGTCCTTGTAGAGCGTGTTGCCGGAGCCGTCCGCGCCGTACAGCAGCATCTCGAAGCCCTGCATGGTGGACGCTTCGCCCTGCGCCTTGCCCGAGTAGATGTTGAACGGGATGGTGTCCGGCGACTTCTGCTTGATGGTCTTCGCGGCGGCGAGCACGTCGTCCCAGGTCTTGGGCTGCCACGGAACGGGCAGGCCGACCTTCTTGAAGATGTCCTTGTTGTACCAGAGAGCGCGGGTGTCGGTGCCCATCGGGACGCCGTAGGTCTTGCCGTCCACGCCTTCACCGGCCTGCTTGGCGTTGTCGTAGAACTGGCTCCAGTCCTTCCACTTCGCCGTGTACTCGTCCAGCGGCAGGAGGTACCCGGCCTGGGCGTCGGCCTTGACGAGGAACGTGTCCTCGTACATGACGTCGGGGGCGGTGGCGGGCGCCTTGTTCATCAGCGCGAGCTTCGTGTAGTAGTCGTTGCCCTGGGCCTGGATCGGGACGAGCGTGACCGTCTTGCCCGGGTTGTCCTTCTCGTACTCCTTCTTGACGACCTTCATCTGGGCGTCGAGCTGCTGGAAGGCACCGTACTTCTGGTACGCGATCTTGATGGTGTCACTCGAGGCGGACCCCGAGCTCGAGCAGCCAGCGAGACCCACTGCGGCGACTGCCACGGCTGCGAGTCCGGCGATGATGCGGGTGCGTTTCATCGGTGCTCCTTTGCACGGGTGAAGGTCGCGGACTCCGTTGCCCGCGTTGCGCAGTTAGTCCACCGTATGGATTAAACGGTGTCAAGACATGCGCGGAAAGTGCGGCCGGTTCGTGATCTGCCCGGCGGGGCCGGGCCGGGCATGCCCGCCGGCCGCCGCTCGCCCGCCGCCGGTTTCGCACTGGGCGACAGTCCGCGGGTGGCGGCACGCGAACCGTGTCGCTGGGCGCGAACGCGGCCGCGGGCGGCGGCGGCGGCCGGGCGGCGGC
>NZ_JAXCWN010000007.1:0-192994 GCF_034045095.1 Curtobacterium sp. CFBP9011 | reverse complement strand
AGAGTAGGACGCCGCCGGACTTCTCTTCAATGGAAAGCCCCTGACGGGTGGAGCATCACGCTCCACCGGTCAGGGGCTTTTCTGCATTCCCCGGCACAGTTCCGTACTGCCTGGGTATCGGGCACTGCGTACCCGGTAGACCGGATGCATGAAGGTCGTCGGAGTCACACAGTTCGGAGGGCCCGAAGCCCTCGCCGTCCACGAGATCGAGGGCGTCCACGCCGGCAGCGGTTCGGTCCGCATCGCGGTGCAGGCGTTCGCGGTGAACCCCACGGACACCGGTGTTCGCGCGGGGGAGCGCGATTCGAGCGCACAGAGCGCGCCCTACGTCCCCGGGATGGACGCCGCCGGGGTCATCGACGAGGTCGGGCCGGACGTCGAGGGCTGGTCCGTCGGTGACCAGGTCATGGCGATGGCGCTGCCCCTGACCGGTCATGGCGGTGCTTATGTCGAACACCTCATCGCACCGGTCGGGTCGTTCACCCGCATCCCGCGTGACACCTCGATCGAGGAAGCGTCCACCGTGCCCATGAACGGGCTCACCGCGATCCAGATGCTCGAACTCGCCGGGCTCGAGCGCGGGCAGACCCTCGCCGTCACCGGTGCCGCGGGCCTGCTCGGCAACTACGTCGTGCAGCTCGCGAAGGCAGCGGGGATCACCGTCATCGCGGACACGTCGGAGAAGGACCAGGCACTCGTGCACTCGCTCGGTGCCGACCACGTCGTGCCGCGCGGCGACGGGTTCGCGGAGGCCGTCCGGGCGATCGTCCCCGAGGGTGTCGATGCCCTCGCCGACTGCGCCGTGCAGCGGGACGTCGTCGTGCCGGCCCTCCGCGACGGTGGGGTGTTCATCGACGTCCGGGGGTGGAAGGGCAACGGGGCCGAGGGCGTCCGCTTCACCCAGGTCTTCGTCTTCGACGAGTACCGGTCGTTCGAGAAGCTCGAACACCTCCGCCACGCGGTCGAGGGCGGCACGATCGTCCCACGCGTGGCCGAGGTGCTCCCGGCGTCCCGTGCCACCGAGGCGCACGAGCGACTCGAAGCGGGCGGGACCCGCGGGCGCTTCGTCCTCACCTGGTGACATACGCCACGGCCTGACAGACGTCACCATGTGACGGACGTCAGCGCCTGACGGGCGTCACCACGTGACGGACGGGAGGCCCGGGACCAACTGGTCCCGGGCCTCCCGTCCGTCATCGGCGCGCGGGTCGAGCCTGCGGGCCGTCCGTCGGGGGAGAATGCCGCGGGCGCGAGCGGCGTTCGTAGCGGCGGGTTGAGCCGGTTCGGGTCGTCATGACGTGATGCGGGTCCACCGGTCGAGCACGACTTCCACGAGGTCCGCCGCGCGCTCGACGTCCTCGTGCTCCCAGACCCGGATGACGGCCCAGCCTTCGCTGCGGAGGACGGCGTCGTGCGAGGCGTCACGCTGCCGGTTCGCCAACAGCTTCGCCCGCCACAGCTCGGCGTTGGCCTTCGGCAGGTGCGCGTGTTCTTCGCACCAGTGCCAGAAGCAGCCGTCGACGAAGACGGCCACACGTGCACGGGGGAAGACCAGGTCAGCACGCGCCCTCGTCCGCCCGCTGAGCCGACGGTCGACGAAGAACCGCCGCCCACGGGCGTGGAGCTCTCGTCGGAGCGCGAGCTCAGGCGCGGTGTCCCGTCGGCCGAACCGCGCCATGTGCCGGCTGCGGGCCTCGTCGGCCTCCCAGTGCTGCATGCCGGGACGGTACCGCCGGCGCGAGGGCGCTCGTCGCGTGGTCGGTGGATCTGTGGACGGGTTCGGACGGGAGGCGCGGGGCGGGACTGCGCCGCGCCTCCCGTCCGGTGTGTGGTCCGGTCAGAGTCCGAGTTCGTCGCGCAGGTACGGGGCCGTGCGGCTGTCGGGGGAGGCCGCGACCTCGGCCGGCGTGCCGGCCGCGACGACCTGTCCGCCGGCGTCGCCACCGGACGGACCCATGTCGATGACGTGGTCGGCTGCGGCGACGACGGACATCGAGTGCTCCACGACGACGACCGTGTTGCCCGCGTCGGTGAGCTGCGACAGCTGTTCCGTCAGACGCTCGACGTCCGCCGGGTGCAGGCCCGTCGTCGGCTCGTCGAGGACGTAGAGCGTGTGGCCGGAGCGGGCGCGCTGCAGTTCGGTGGCGAGCTTGATGCGCTGGGCCTCGCCACCGGAGAGCTCCGGAGCGGGCTGCCCGAGTCGCAGGTAGCCGAGACCGACCTGGCCCAGGGCCTCGAGGGCGCGGGCGGCAGCGGGGATCGGGGCGAGGAACGGGGTGGCCTCGTCGACGGTCATGCCGAGGACGTCCGCGATGGTGGAGCCGTTCCAGCGGACCTCGAGCGTCTCGTCGTTGTACCGGGAGCCGTGGCACTCGGGGCACGGCGCCCAGCTCCCCGGCAGGAACAGCAGTTCCACGGAGACGGATCCCTCGCCCTGGCAGACCTCGCACCGGCCGCCGGCGACGTTGAACGAGAACCTGCCGGCCGTCCATCCGCGGGCCTTCGCGTCGTCGGTCGCCGCGAACGCCGTCCGCACCGCGTCGAACAGGCCGGTGTAGGTGGCGAGGTTCGACCGGGGCGTCCGGCCGATCGGCTTCTGGTCGACCTCCACCACGCGGCTGACCGTCGGGTGGTCCACCGCCAGGGCTGGCAGCACCCCGCCGACCAGTGAGGACTTGCCGGAGCCGGAGACGCCGGTGACCGCGGTGAGGACCCCGAGCGGCAGGTCGACGTCGAGCCCACGGAGGTTGTGGCGGGTGACGTCGCGCAGTGCCAAGGTGCCGATCGGCGTGCGCGTGGGGCGGGCCTCCCGGTCGGTTCCCCGCGGCTGCAGGAACCGGCGCGTGACGGACGCCTCGACGTCGGCGAGACCGTCGACCGGACCGCTGTAGAGGACGGTGCCACCCGCGGTGCCGGCGCCGGGCCCGACGTCGACGATCCAGTCCGCCTGGCGGACGATGCGCATGTCGTGCTCGACGACGAAGACGCTGTTGCCGCTGGCGCGGAGGTCCTCCAGGACCTGGATCAGCGGCTCGGCGTCGGCGGGGTGGAGGCCCGCGCTCGGCTCGTCGAGGACGTAGACGACCCCGAACAGGCCGCTTCGCAGCTGGGTCGCGATGCGGAGGCGCTGCATCTCGCCGGGGGAGAGCGTCGGCGTCGCACGGTCGAGGCTCAGGTAGCCGAGGCCGAGACCGGTGAGGACCTCGACCCGGCCCAGCAGGTCGCGGGCGATGGCGACGGCGACCTCGGTGCGCTCACCCGAGGTGGTGCGCGAGGTCGCGGCAGCAGCGTCGGTCAGCTCGGCCGTGGGGCGGAGGACCTCGGCGACGCCGGACAGCGGCAGGGCGTTGAGGTCGGCGATCGTCATCCCACCGAACGTCACCGCGAGCGCCGCACGCGTCAGCCCCGAGCCTCCGCACAGCGTGCACGGACCCGACTCGACGAACTGCAGGACCTTCTTCCGCTGCGACTCACTCTGCGAGTCGGCCAGGGTGTGCAGGACGAACTGCCGCGCGCTCCAGAACTTGCCCTTGTACGGCTTCGCGACCCGGTCGCGCTTCGGCTGCACTTGGACGACCGGCTGCTCCTCGGTGAACAGCAGCCAGTCACGCTCCGACTGCGGCAGCTCGCGCCACGGCCGCTCGATGTCGTAGCCGAGACCCGCCGTCACGTCGCGCAGGTTCTTGCCCTGCCACGCGCCCGGCCACGCCGTGATCGCGCCGTCGCGGATGCTCAACGACGGGTCGTGGACCGCGGAGGCTTCGGTCACCTCGTGCGCGACACCCAGGCCGTGGCAGCGTGGGCACGCTCCGGCGACGGTGTTCGGGGAGAACGAGTCCGAGTACAGCTGCTCGACGCCCTCCGGGTACGTGCCGGCGCGGGAGTAGAGCATGCGGGTCGAGTTGCTCAGCGTCGTGAGCGTCCCCACCGTCGACCGGGAACTCGGGGCACCGCGGCGCTGCTGCAGGGCCACGGCCGGCGGGAGGCCCGTGATCGACTCGACGTGCGGGGTCGATCCCTGCGCGATGAGACGACGGGCGTAGGGGGCGACGGACTCGAGGAAGCGGCGCTGCGCCTCGGCGAACACCGTGCCGAACGCCAGCGACGACTTGCCCGAGCCGGAGATCCCCGTGAAGGCGACGATCCGGTCGCGGGGGATGTCGACGTCGACGTCGCGGAGGTTGTTCTCGCGGGCGCCGCGGACGCGGATGAACCCGTCGCTCGTGGCAGTGGGGTCGAGGATCGTACGTGGTGCGGGCATCTCTTCGAGCGTAGGCGGGTCGGGGCGGTTCGGTCATGCTGTGGACCGAGCAGTGACGCGCCCGCGAGTCGTGTCCTCCGAAGTGCGGACTCCCCGGCTCGTCGTGTCCCGGCGGTTCTCCGGCTGCCGGTCGCGTGAGGGACGGGAGGCACGTGGCGGGCCGGTCACGTGCCTCCCGGCTGGCGGTCGGTACGGTGGTGCCGGGGACAGGGGGAACATGGACGAGGACATCGCGTGGTCGCCGCCGGAGCGGGACAACGGCATCGGGTGGATCGTGCTGAGCGGCTTGCTCCTGCCCGTCGGGTGGATCGTGTGGTTGTTCCTCGCGTTCGACGCGGCCCTCCGGTCGGAGGCGACCCGGCCGTCGCTGGCGGCGCAGACGGTCGGCGACGCGATCATCACGTTGATCTGCGCGGGGACGCCCCTCGCCGGAGCGGTCCTGCTGCTTCTCCGCCGGAGACGCGACCGCTCCGTCACCCTGGTCGGTCCGGTGGCGTGCCTCGTCTTCGCGATCCTCGGGGTCGGAACTGTCGGAACGGCCACCGTGGTGCTCGCTGTCGAGTGGGCGGACGACGTCCACCGTCGTGCGCAGCCCCTCACAGCGCTCGAGACGAAGCGCACGCCAGCGCAGGCGGAGCAGGAACTGTCGGCGGTGGGTGAGCGAGTCGTCCGGGCCCTCGGTGCCGACGTCAGCGAGGGCGAAGCGAACCCGTACACGCGTGCGTGTGCGCTGTCGAACCTGCAGCGGGGGACCGCGTACACGTGGCAGTGGGACGACGCACCCGAGCCCGACGACGAGGCACAGCCGGATGCCGATGCTTCGGCGCGCAGGTTGTCGACGGCGGAGGTGGACCGTCGGACCGCTGCCGCACAGGACGTGCTCCGCAACGCGGGGATGCGGAAGGTCGACCTGTGGGGCTCCGCCGTCCGACTGGTCGGTGACGGCTGGTTGTCGGAGAGCACCATCAGCGTGTCGGAGGGGGCCAGTCTGGTCACCGTGGAGACCACCTGCCTTGCCGGAGGGCCCGGGGATGGCTGACCAGGAAGCGCCCACGACTGCGGGAGCGCCCACGACTGCGGAACGGAGCCCGACCCGCGTCCGGGTCGGGCTCGTGATCGCCGCCGCGTGCACGGTGTACGAGGTGTTGTCCGGGGCGCTCGTGCCGTGGACCGGGCTCGGCTTCCTGCCGCTGCTGCTGATCGTGCCGGTGTACTTCACGGCGATCATGCTGCTCGTGTGGGTGGGGCAGCAGGGGATCCGCCGGCTCCGGATCGCTGCGATCGTGGTGGGTGTCGTGCTCGCGGCCTCGCTGCCGATGGCCGTGGGGCTGGCGCTCGCGGTCGGGTGGTAAGCGAGACGAGCGGGCAGCCGGTCGCGGCCCGTGCAGCTCCCAGCCGCTGAACTGCGCGGGGTCAGGCGAGCAGGCCCAGCTCCATCGCGCGGGTCACGGCACGGGTGCGGTCGTTCACGCCGAGCTTCTCGAACACGTGCCCGAGGTGGGTCTTCACGGTCGTCTCGCTGAGGAACAGCACGCGGCCGATCCCCGGGTTGCTGTTGCCCTGGGCGACGAGACGCAGGACCTCGAGTTCGCGCGGGGTCAGCGACGGCCCGGCGGGTGTCGTCCCCACCGCTCGTCGGACCAGCGCCGCAGCCGCCGAGGGAGCGAGGGCCGTCTCACCACGAGCGGTCGCCCGGACTCCGGCGAGGATCTCGGACTCCGGGGCAGCCTTGAGCAAGTAGCCGGTGGCTCCGGCCTCGATGGCGGCGAGGATCTGGTCGTCGGACTCGTACGTCGTGAGGATCAGCACGCGGACCTCGGGCGCGGTGGCGAGGATCTCCGCCGTCGCCGCGTCACCGTCGAGCACCGGCATCCGCAGATCCATCAGCACGACGTCCGGCCGCTCTGCCAGCACGATCGACACCGCCGCGGCGCCGTCGGCCGCCTGCCCGACGACCTGGATGTCGTCCGCCGCCTGCAGCAGGGCGACGATGCCGGAACGGACGATCGGGTGGTCGTCGGCCACCACGACGCGGATCATCGGGACACCACCGGGGTGGTTGCGGGTGCGGGTGCGGCTGCGTGCGGTCGGGCCGGGAGGCTCGGTGCGGCTCCGGCAGGCGTCGGCGCGACGGCGGGCAGCGCGGCCGTCACCGTCGTCCCGCTGCCGGGGGTGCTGGCGATGACGCAGGTCCCACCCGCGAGGGCGAGCCGCTCACGCAGTCCGCGCAGGCCGTGCCCACCGGTCGGCACCGCCGGGTCGAAGCCGACACCGTCGTCGGCGATCCGCAGCACCGTCCGGTCCGGCTCGTGCAGCAGCGTGACCGTCACCCCGGCCGAAGCAGCGTGGGCGCGGACGTTCGACAGGGCCTCTTGTGCGACCCGGAGCAGGACCACCTGGGCGTCACGGTCGAGGGTGCCGTCCGCAGCGGTCACCGTCACCGGGGTGCCGGTCTCGCGGGTGTGGCGCTCGCCGAGGCGGTGGAGTGCCCCGGCCAGACTGTCGCGCGTCGTGCCGGCCGACCCCGCGGCGACGAGCACGCGGGACTCTTCAAGAGCTGCGCGGGCGGACTCCTCGAGCACGGTCAACCGCTCGTCGAGGGCGTCGGGGCGATCGTCGGCCAGGTCGTTCCGGGCACGCTCGGTGAGCATCACGATGCCGGCGAGGTTCTGCGCCACGGTGTCGTGGATCTCGCGGGCCAGGCGCTCCCGTTCGCTGGCGATGCCCGCAGCACGGTTCGCGTCGGCGAGGGACTGCTGCGCGGCGCGGAGGTCCTCCACGAGTTGCCGGCGTTCTTCCGACAGCGCGGCGACACTCGAGATCCAGCCGCCCATCGCGCAGGACCCGATGACACTGATGCCCTCGATCAGGAGCGTCGACACCAGGGCGTCCGGGCCGCCCGACACCATCAGGCCCACCGCGCTCAGCACGCCGACGGCGATGGTGAGCAGGACCCCCGACCGGATGCGCTCGGACTGGCACCACACCAGCGGGAACAGGATGCACTGCACGAACGCGGTGCTCGGGGCGACCGCGGGCAGGACCACGGCGGCAACGAGCACGAGTGGCAGGAAGCCGGCAGCTGCCCGCGGTTCGTCGTAGCCACGACGTCCGTAGGCCAGGTACGCGACGACCAGGACGGCGATCATCAGGTACGCCGGCCAGCGGCTGGACCACGGCGACCACCCGAGCACGGCGACCGCGAGCGTCAGCGCCATCGTGGCAGCGAAGAACACGTGCAACCACCGGTTGCGCACCCACGTCGGGGTGGTCGTGACGTCTGCTGCTGGCATACCGACAGCCTCCCACCTCCTCCCGTCGATCCGGGAGTTCTCCACAGGCCGTCCTCCACGAGGCGACATCGGCGTCAGCCGTCCTCGCGGTTCCAGCGGAACGTCAGGCGGCACGCCACCAGGCCGAGGACCAGCCACCCTGCCAGGACGAGCGCTCCGAGACCGAGGTGCCACGAGCCTCCCGGCTCACCCGCCTCGAACGTGCCGGGCAGGAACACTGACCGCATGCCGGACGCCATCCATCGCAGGGGGAAGGCGGACGCGACGTCCTGCAACCACGTCGGCAGCTGCATGAAGGGCAGGTAGACGCCGGAGACGAACTGCAGCACCAGCACGATCGGGACGATCGTCGCGGTGGCGCGGCGACCCTCGCGGGGCAGGGCCGAGATGGCGATGCCGAGCACGCTGCTCGTCGCGATGCCCAGGACGAACACGCCGGCGAACGTGCCCCAGCGACCCGGGTCCGTCGGGAGTGTCACCCCGAACAGGAGGCTCGCCACGGCCAGCAGGATCGCCGTCTGCACCAGCGTGGTCACCAGGACCATCCCGATCTTGCCGACGAAGTACGACATCACGGGGAGCGGTGTCCCGCCGAGACGCTTCAGGGTGCCGTCGCTGCGCTCGCCGGCGATGTCGACACCGAGCGCCTGCACGCCGGAGAGCAGGATGCCCGTCGCGACGAGGCCGGGCAGGTAGTAGGTGGCGTAGTCGACGCTCGTGGGACCGGCCTTGATGGCGGCGGCGCTCGCGAAGGCGACCGAGAACAGCGCCAGCATGACGACGGGGAACAGGAACGTGAAGAAGACGGAGTCGGGGGCCCGGAAGTACGAACGGACCTCGTACCGGATGCGAGCGGCGGCGATGCGTGCAGCGCTGGTGCCGGCGGTGCTGGTGCTCATGCGAGCGGTGCTGGTGCTCATGCGTCGGCCCCCACCATCTCGAGGTAGACGTCCTCGAGGGACGGGCGGATGACCTCCAGGTCGTGCATCGGCGTGACCGTGCCGCGGACCAGGGCCTGCGGGTCGGTCGTGCGTTCCTCGTGCCGGAGCCCGTCGTCGTCGCGCCAGCGGACCCGAGGCGTGCGCGCCTCTCGGCCGCCGAGCTCGTCGATCGGGGCCAGCGCGCGGAGCTCACCGTTCGCGATCACCGCCGCTCGGTCCGCCAGGTGCGCCGCCTCGTCCAGGTAGTGCGTCGTCAGCAGGATCGTCGTGCCCTCGCGCTTGATGCCGTTGACCAGGTCCCAGAACTGACGCCGGGCCTCCGGGTCGAAACCCGTCGTCGGCTCGTCGAGGAACAGCACCTCCGGGTACCCGATCACACCGAGGGCCACGTCGACGCGACGCCGCTGCCCACCGGACAGGCGGCTGATCCGGGTGTTGCGCTGCGCCTCCAGGCCGGTGGCGGCGAGGAGCTCCTCGGTGCTGCGGGAGCGGGGGTAGAAGGTGCCGAAGTGCGTGAGCTGCTCAGCGACCGTGACGTTCGGCGCCTCGGCGCTGGTCTGCAGGACGATGCCGACCCGGGCCTTGTGCGCGCGGGTGGCGCGTGCGGGGTCGGTGCCGAGGACACGCACGTCGCCGGAGGTGCGGGAGCGGAAGCCCTCGAGGACCTCCACCGTCGTCGACTTGCCGGCGCCGTTCGGGCCGAGCAGGGCGACGGTCTCGCCGCGGGCGATGGTGAGGGAGAGGTCGGACACGGCGGTGTGGCCGGTGGCGTAGCGCTTGGTGAGGTGCTGGACCTCGATGGCGGGGGTGTCGGGCATGGGTTCAGCCTGGCGTGTGGGTGGGCACTGGGGGATCGGGGGAGCGGGTGGAGGTGGGGTCCTCCGATCGGAGGATGCGGTTGCCAAATTCGGGATATGCAGAACTTCCGATACTGCGTTCTGGTCGATACCGTTCCCTCGTGGCCGGGGGTCGGCCGCGGACAGAGAGGGACTTGACCATGCGGAAGAACGTCATCGGGTCCTTGTCGTACGGCGTCTCGTCCGGCTCCGACTGGGTTCCGCCGACGAAGGTCGCCTACGCGCACCGGAAGAAGGCGGTCTCGGGGAACCAGGCATTCTGGGCCACCCGCGGATGAGGAGCTTCGCGGCCGCCACCGTGCTCGCGGTGGCGGCCGCGGTCCTCGCCGCGGGGATGTTCGTGGTCGGTGTGGTCGGCAACGTCGAAGCGCTCGGGCTCCTCGGCGCAGGGACCACCATCGAGCTCACCGACATGCCGGCCACGCAGACCGGAGCGGAGCACACCGCGACCCTTCGGCACTTGGCCCAGGAGAGCGATGTGGCGCTGGCAGTGCTCGTTCCCGATCGCGGAGGACGCGCTGACACCTGGAACGCCTACACCTTCATCGGGACGCCGAGTTCGCCGGTGTTCCGCGGCAGTGTCTCCACAGCGCCGATCGGCGACGGCGGCGAACTCCGTCTGATCGCGATGTACTCGGTCGGCGGTCCTGCGCCTGCCGTCACGGATTTCCTCGATGGGCTCGATCGAGCCGGGTACCGGTACGAGGACGTCACGCCCCACCCCCTCGAGGCGCTCGCCGCGTCGCTCGAGCAACCGGAGCGGTCCGCCGCGTTGCTCGCCGTCGCTCTCGGGGTCCTCGTCGCGCTCGTCGCGGAGTCGCGCCGACGTGCGGCGCGGCAGCGGCTGCGTATGACTTCGGGGTGGTCGCGCCGAGCCGTGGCAGCACGAGAGGCCCAGGAGATCGCGGGGCTCGTCGGCGTGGTCTCCGCCCTCGTCGTCGGATGCATCGGCGCGGTCCTCGTCGGACACGATGCGACCGGGCCGCTCCTGCGGTTCACGACGATCGAGCTCATCGCCGTCATGGCTCCCACAGCCGTCGTGCTCGTGGTGGTCCACGCCACCCTCGCGGTCCTGACGTGTCGGACGCTCGGCTCCGCGGCCGTCGCCCGGTGGCCGATGGTCGTCGTGGCAGCAGCCGGCATCGCCCTGGTCGTCATCGGCACGGTCGATCTGGACTGGGCGTCACAGCGGCGGACGACGTCCGAGTCGCTGGAACGAACGCTCGTCCGCGAGGCGTCACACGGCGATGATCTCGTCCTCGGGACACGCCCCACCGAGTACGACCAAGACGTCGCGTTCGGCCGGATCGCGCTCGGCCCACTGCTGGACGGAACGGCGAGCATGGCGCGAGTGTCGTTCGTCGACTACTTCACCGTGGCTGGCGAGGCGACCTCCGCGCTCGATCAGTACAGGGACCAGATCGTCGAAGGGCACGGCGCGCCGGTGCTGCTCGTCCCGAGCGCGCTCAGCGCGAGTCGGGACGCGCTCCGGGCAGCAACCGCGGCAGACCTCGCGGAGAGCTGGGACGTGCAGGGCACAGATCCTCCGCATGAACCGATCATCCACACGGTCGTGGTGCCGTCGACTGCGTCGATCGCCCGCTCCGTCCTCGACTGGACGTCGGCGGTGGAGCCCGACCTGCCGACGTGGCCCGAAGTACCGGTGCTGGTGGTTCCCGATCCGACGGACATCGCGCCGAACCGCCTCGGAACAGCGGTCGCGAACGGCGAAGTCCGCTTCAGCGACCGGGCAGCGCTCGAACGTGCCGTCCACCGTGCCGGCCTCGACGACGTCGTCCTGCAGTACCGACGCGTGGGAGCGACGGTGGAAGGCCAGCTCGCAGCGGTGCGTGGCGAGCGAGTGATCGCGGAGGCCGCACTGATGGTCACCGGGATCGCCGTCGTCTTCGCGGGAATCACGCTCGTCACCGATCACCGTGTTCGCACTCGACGAGCGGCCAGGCTGCGGTTCCTGACCGGAAGACATCCGATCGTGCACCACTGGCGGTTCGTCGTCGCCGCTGCCGTGAGCGCCGGTGGTGCCACAGCGGTGACCCAGGCGCTGCTCGGCCCCAGGGCCGGAGTCGTGCTGACGGTCGCCACCGTCATCCCGATCGCCGTGGCGCTGGCCACCGCGGCGTTGCTCACGGCGTTGCTCGCCGTCACTGCACACCGAGGAGAGGACCAGCGATGAAGGAACAAGCCGTACTCCGCGCTTCCGGGCTCGGGCACGACATCAGCTCGCGGACGCTCTGGAACGAACTCACCATCACTGCCGAGCCCTCGGCCGCGATCGCCGTTCGCGGCGTCTCCGGGCAGGGCAAGACGACCCTGCTGCGGTGCCTCGGCGGGCTGGAGCGGCCGACCCGGGGGAGCGTGCACGTCCTCGGGGCCGACATCCATGCCGCCGGAAGCCCGCAACAGCGCCGTCTGCGCCGGGACGTCATCGGCTTCGTCATGCAAGACCACGCGGTGGTTCCCGAATGGTCGGTCGAGCAGAACCTCCGCGTCGTCAACCCTCGAGGGCTCACCCGCCGAGAACTCGACCTGCGGATCGCCGCTGCGCTCGAGGTCATCGGGCTCGGCGGCCAGCAACGGAAGCGCGCCGGACTGCTCAGCGGCGGCGAGCAGCAACGCGTCGCGGTCGCGCGGGTCTTGGCCCAACAGCCGAGGGTCGTGCTGGCGGACGAGCCGACAGCGTCGCTCGACGACGTCAGCGCCGGCCGGGTGCGAGACGGTCTGGACCTCATCCGGCAATGCGGTGGCGCGGTCGTCGTGGCGACGCACGATCCGGAGTTGCTGGCCTGGTGCGAGGCGGAGGTCGACCTGTCGGCCGCGCACCCCTCGAACAGGTGCTCGTAGACCGCCGCGATCACGATGAGGATGGTGGAGCGCCGACGCAGAGTCCGTCGGGGTGCAGAGGGGACTGGGGATGCACAACGGGTACGCGGTGATCGACCTGGAGACGACGGGCCTGGCGCCCTCGTACGGCCACCGGATCATCGAGATCGGCATCGTCCACGTCACGCCCGACGGCGACGTCGAGCGGACCTTCGAGACCGTCGTCAATCCCGAGCGCGACCTGGGCCCCGTGCACATCCACCGCCTGCGCGGCGCCGACATGACCGGTGCGCCGACCTTCGCGGACATCGCCGGCGACCTGGTCGACAAGCTGCGCGGCCGGGTCGTCGTCGCCCACAACGCCTCGTTCGAAGCACGGTTCCTGCACGCCGAATTCGAGCGCCTGGGCCACCGGTCCCCGTTCAAGCAGGCGAGCACCGCACTCTGCACGATGCGGCTGGCGCAGGAGTTCCTGCCCGGCTCCGGTCGGAAGCTCGCCGACTGCTGCAGCGCCTACGACATCGAACTCGTCGACGCGCACGAAGCGCTCGCCGACGCCCGAGCCACCGCGAGCCTGCTCGGCGCGTACATCGGGTCCTCCCGGCAGGATCCCCGCTGGACCACCTGGGGGGCGCGAGCCACGGAACTGCGGTGGCCGGGCCTCCCGTCCGGCACCGCCCCGTGGACTGCACGCCGCCGCTCGGCCGGCACCGCGGACCGCACCCGCGTGGACGTCGCGACCGACCGTTTGCCCGCCGTCGACGGCGGCGCCGAGGCGACGCTCTACGCGGCAGTCCTCGATCGCGCACTGTCGGACGACCTGCTCACCGCGAGCGACGCCGACCAGCTCGCCGGGTTCGGACGCGAGTTCGGGCTCAGCGAGCCGGTGCGGGCCGACCTGCACCGGCGGTACTTCGCCGACCTGGTCGAAGCCGTCTGGGCCGGCGGGGTCCTCACGATCCAGGACCACATCCAGCTCGAACGCGTCGCTCGGCTGCTCGGCGTCACGGACGACGAGCTGGAACACGCGGTCCACAGCCGCCAGCCCGCGCGCATGGGCGCGCGGTCGTTCTCCGCAGCGACGCAGGCTGCGCCCGCAGCTGTCGCGGAGGAGCCCGCGATCGACCTGGGCGAGGGCAGCATCGTCACCCTGACCGGGGAGATGCGGCGGAGCCGGCCCGAGATCGAGGCGGACCTGGCCCGGCTCGGCATCCGGTCCGCGCCGAACGTCACGAAGAAGACGGCCGTCCTCATCGCGGCCGACGTCGACAGCTTGTCCGGCAAGGCGCGGAAGGCCCGCCAGTACGGCATCCCGATCATCGAGGAGGACGTCCTGGAGGCGGCGCTCGCCGCCGCCAGGTAGGGCTCAGCCCGTCGGACGGCCGGTTCCGGCGCCAGGGCTCCGGCGGTCCGCCCGTGCGCCAGCCGTGCTCGCTCGTCCGCGAGCACTTGGCGGTGGGCGTCGATCTGGAGACGGCGGCGTCCTCGCTGGTGGCGTCCTGAATCGAGCGGGCAGCGGCGTTGATGCGGGTAGCCGTGGTCACCCCAATGCCCCGCAGGTGACCGGCGACGACCGGAGCCCTCAGTAGCTCAACCACGGTCTAGTTGCCGGCGTCCCGGACCGCACCGAGGCGGAGCTGGTCGCGGGTGAGGGGGAGCAGTGACGTGCTGCATCGCTGACAGGAGGGAGATTCGCGTCGTGGAGGAGCAGGACAAAGCACGAAAACGTTGAACTGGTGAGTGTCGAGCGGCAGGTGAGAAGGGCGACCTCCGCCCGCGTGGCGGCGTTCTGGATCGAGTCGATATGGTGGCGGATCTCGGGGGCCACTGTGGACCGCATCCGTAGGCGGTCAGGGTTGCATGTCGGCCATTGGCCTCGCTTGCCGGTCCGCGCGCCCTAGATCTCTTCTCTGGTCCCTTTCGCGTCGCTGACGACTAGTAGGCTCGCGTTGAGTCGCCAGCGGTCGAGCGTTGAGTGCCCGGATGATCTCAAGCGAGTTTTCGTGGTAGTAACGGCAGAGCCTTGAAAGGAGCACTGACGCGTGGTGAGGTATGCAGTGAAACTTGAACGGTCTGCGTCGCTCACCTTACCGAGGCACGCAGAAGCCCCTGAAGATGGGAAGTTTGCAGAGTGGTGCGCCGCCGAAAAGGAGGCAGGCGTTCCGCTCGCTATTGACCTTTTTTCAGGAGCAGGCGGACTTGGTGCAGGAGTCGAGGCAGCCGGGTGGACCGTGGTCACTGCTGTTGACCACGACAAAGCTGCCCTTGAGACCCACCGCGCGAACTTTCGCGGAAGGGCGCTCGACGTCGATATGTCCGATCGAGCGCAGGTCGAAGCGCTGATCGAGGAACTGCGACCGATAGGTATCGACCTCGTCGCAGGGGGGCCGCCATGCCAACCCTTCAGCAGGGCTGGCCGTGCAAAAATACGAAGCCTCGTCGAGGACGGCGTCCGGGACGTAGAGGACTCTCGTAAGGAGCTCTGGCGATCCTTCATTGATGTAGTGATCGCGCTGAAGCCTCGTGCTGTGCTGATGGAAAACGTTCCGGACATGGCGATAGGCGACGACCTTGTAGTGATTCGAGAAATTGCAGAAATACTCGAAGAGACTGGGTATCTTGTCGACTATCGTCTGCTAGACGCCTGGCGACATGGCGTTCCCCAGCACCGTAAACGGTTCATTTTGCAGGCTCGAAGCGACGGCGTCGTTCCAAGCTGGCCGTCTCTGCAAGCCCGTCGCACAACCGTTCGTGATGCAATTTCCGATCTCCCGGCGTTGTACGACACGATTGGTGCTCGAGAGCTTCCTTACTCTCGCGGGCCAGCGAGCGAACTCGCACAACAGTTGCGTCTCTCAGCAGAGGAAAGCGTCATCCATGACCACATGACGCGACCGGTTCGCGCCGACGACAAAGAAGCGTTCGCGCTCATGACTACGTCCACACTCTACTCGGATCTTCCCGAACACCTGAAGCGCTACCGTTCCGACACTTTCAACGATAAATACAAGCGCCTGCCCTGGGATGACATTAGCAGAACGATTACTGCTCACATAGCTAAAGACGGCTACTGGTATATTCACCCTGCCGAACACCGGACGCTGACAGTTAGAGAAGCTGCCCGGATCCAAACATTTCCAGATGCTTTTCGCTTCGCAGGTACGAGGAGTGATGCGTTTCGCCAGATCGGCAACGCGGTTCCGCCGCTCCTAGGCCTTGCGGTCGCGCAGTCCATACGACAAAAGGACGAGCGTGACCGAGATAATCGCCCTCAGGTTCTTGAAGTCAGGCGCCGCCTTGTCGAGTGGGCCGAAGAGCGTAGGAAAGATGCCTGGTGGCTCTTCCCCGGACAGGAAATGACTACGATTGCCGCCGCCTTCGCTGCGCTGCTGGAAGTCCACCAACTTCTCCCCAGTCAAGCCGCGGCGACGATGGCGCCATTCCGCGGGGCTACTCGAGTCGCTCAGAGCGCTGTGGACACTCTCCGCGTGACGAAGTTCACACCTGCCCGACGAGCTGTACTCAATAGGGCGCTTGCGCAACTCAGGCAACGGCCGGAAGTAGAAGAAGTGATGGTTGTAGATGGCCTACTTCGTCCATTGCAGCGCAGTGTGTTTCGACTTCTTCGAGGCAGTGATCAGCTAATCACTAGCAAACGAATTGCAGGAACGGTCAGCGTGCTCGCGGCCCTTCCTGACCAGCAGCGTGGCGAGGGCACGGACATCAAGGTGGCGTTGGCGCAGTTGGTGGGGGCGGGCGAAAGCGCAGCTCTGCGGATGGCTGCGATCCGAGCGCTTACGACGGAGCAGGCCGGCTCCTTGCTAAGATCCAGAACCATGGCTCCTGATGAGCACGACTCATAAAAGTCAGGATGACCGAGTAACTCAGCTGCAGAGCTTCAGCACCGCAGCAAGTGATGGGAGACCGCATGACTGAGGAAGATCCCCTGCGTTTTCGTCCCAGGGCGCGACTATTGCAACTACTTGGAGACCAGCTCATCGGGAGCCCCCGTCTCGCAATATTTGAGTTAGTCAAGAACGCGTACGACGCGGATGCAACTCGAGCAGACATTACAATGTCACATTTAGGTGAATCGCGCGCTACTATCCAAGTCATCGATGACGGGTATGGAATGTCGGATGATACCCTGCGGAATATCTGGCTCGTCCCTGGGCACGACCACAAAGCCCAGGACCGCCTGAAAGGCGAGCGCACAAGCAGAGGTCGGCTGCCCCTCGGAGAGAAAGGCGTCGGACGGTTCGCCGTTCATAAGTTGGGCGGTGTTGTTGAGGTTGTGACTCGCCAGACTGACGGTCCGGAATTGGTCCTGAGGATCGACTGGGAGGACATCGCCAGGTCAGAGTTTCTCGATCAGGCGCGAGTCGAGATAGTGGAAAGAACGCCCGAGCTGTTTTCCGACCGAAGTGGAACTTCGGTGACTGTGTCTGGTTTGCGTGGCGAACCGTGGACCAGAGGCGAAGTACGCCGGCTTTCTCGACAGATTACTTCAATCTCGTCACCCTTCACTGAACGGTCAGATGCCTTCGTTGCGACACTCAATTTGCCACATCAGTCGAAATGGCTCGAGGATGTTCCCGACACTCAGACTTTGCTCGATAGTGCTCCCTGGCGATTCAGATTCTCCCTCAAGGACAACCAATTCAGTTGGCGCTTCGATTTTCGAGGGTTTGCCGGTATCGCGTTAAGTCCGCGTTCGGTGGAGGGTGCTGAATACGGATTGTTACTGGATCCAAAGGATTTGCCTGAGTCGGACCAGACATCCCTCGCAGACAAAAAGAAGCCGCCAAGAGCGGTCAGAAGCAGTCTTCTATATCAGGACGGTATCGGTCCCATCGAAGGCACCTTGATGGTGTTTGACCGCGACAAGGATGTGATAGCCAAAATAGGCCACAGTGCCTCCTTGCAAGAGTTTTTGAACGAAAGCGGTGGCATTCGCGTCTACCGCGACGGCATCAGGGTTTACAACTACGGTGAACCGGGAGATGATTGGCTTGGCCTCGACATCCGTCGAGTCAATTCGCCGACGAAACGGATCAGCAATAACATCGTAGTCGGAGCCGTCGACCTGTCGCTCGAGTTGAGCAAGCGGCTGGAGGAGAAAACTAACCGCGAGGGCTTCGTTGACGGGATTGCGCTAGCACGATTGCGTGCGCTGATTCGTGGCGCAATTGCTGTGTTCGAGTCTGAAAGAAACAAGGATAAGCTAAACCTGCGGAAGTTGCTTTCAAAGAAGCGAGATTCCCTGAGCGGCGGCATTGAGAAGCCGCTCCAGCAGATCAAGGTTTTAGCTAAAAAGAACAACCTCTCCGACGAGGTTGATCCGTTGATCGAAAAAGCTCAGAAGTCATATGATGACATGCGAGAGATAATGCTCCGTGCTGGTATCTCCAGCATGTCGCTCGTGATTGTGTATCATGAGATCGATCACGGAGTGAGGCTTTTGCATGGAGCGCTGCGCGGCGGGGCCGATGCTACACGGGCCGTTCAGCAGGCGCGCGACTTGGTTGCCGTATTGGATAGCTTCGGCGACCTGTTACGGAAGGGCGAGTCAGCAGATCACGATATTCGCAATCTTGCGGAAAGAGCCGCCGAGCTAAATTCTGTGCGCTTATTCAATCACGACATAAAGCTCGAGCTTCGCGTCGACCGGACTGTGGACGCGTCGGTTGCCGTTTCTCGGTTTCCGCTCGGCCTCGTGTTGGGTGCCGTGACAAACTTGATAGACAACAGCGTGTATTGGCTGTCTTCGCGTTGGCCCGAAGACGTTGACGGCGCAGAACGCAAGCTCCTAATCTCGGTCGATACCGAGAGCTATGATGCGCCAGCTCTTGTAATAGCAGACAATGGGCCGGGTTTTGCGGATGGGCTTGAGGACGCTGCCGAACCGTTCTTCACCCGCCGTCCTGATGGAATTGGGGTAGGGCTCTACTACGTCAATCTCATAATGCACACTATCGGCGGGTCTCTGCGCATGGTGGATACCAATTTGGTCCCACTCGGCCTGGACTACGACGGTGCAGCGCTCGCTCTTATCTTCCCGGGGAACTGAATGTTTACGCCGCCGCGGTTCGTCGTCATTGACGATAACCAGAATCATCTTGACGCTATCGTCACCGCCATACAGTCCCTCGGTTCAGTGAGTGCTCGCGTTCACTACACTCCCGAGCAAGATGTACCGAAGGAGCTATTCAGTGCAGTGCGGGCGATTTTCATCGACCTCCAGTTGCAAGATCGCGCGGCTAGCAGCGACTTCAATCGTCACTTTGCCGAGATACAACGCATCCTCGGAAGCGTCATTCAACCAACCAGCGGCCCCTATATTTTGGTTGTTTGGACCGACAAGCCGGAGCGTGTTGCCGAGCTAGAAATATACCTTGGTAAAAAGTTCTTCGTGGAAAAGCCTTACATCAAGCCTATCGTGATCGTCCCGCTATCGAAAACTAAGTACATCAATGATGACACGGGCGAGCATACATCTGGCGATCTGCTTCAGGACATCCGTATGCACCTGAGTTCGCAGCCATCCATGAACGCACTTGTGCAATGGGAGGCGGAGGTATTTGCAGCGACTACAAGGGTACTCGCCGACGTGACCACTCTCGCTGCAAATTTGAGCGGTGACGCTCCGCTGCCGACCTTGCTCAAACGTCTCGCAGCCGAAGCAGTTGGACACGCGAACGTGGCTGATGACCCTCGTTCGTCGGTGCAGGCATCGCTCTTGCCGCTACTTCAGGATCATCTTCAGAACGCATCAGATTATGGGGAGGATTGGTCGCGGGCCTTCGAATCGGCGGTTGAACCGCCACCGCCCCTTAGTAAAACGCAAGTTAGCATGCTGAACACAAAGCTTCATGTCACCGTGCATGATGAAGACCGCTCGATGTCTGCGCTTGGGTGGGGCGCAGTGTGCGAGCTCGAGCCTGACCTGGACTGGGGTGAGTTTGGTCTCGCCAACGAGAACGAGTTCAAGGAGCAGGTCGTGCGCAATAATGTGCAGATTGACTGGATAAAGTACAAAGATGATCTGGCTGTCAAGCAGATTCGTATTGGGGCGGCGTGTGATTATGCCCAAAAAACAAGCGGACCGATCCCGTTCGCTCTGGTCGCGCTATTGCCGGAAAGAGCCGGCGAGAAGCCTCACGAGCTGAAACCAAAATCAACTGGGTGGATTTCTCCCGAGCTTAATCTTGGGGGCGGCACTGTTCAACTTTTCGTTCAGCCACGTTTTGTCAGAATCCGAGGGGAGAGCGTCGCCGTCGACTTCAAGGCGATCGCTCGTATCAAGGAACAATTGCTTCTCGAGTTGGTTGAGGCAGTTGGGCATCACAGCTCCCGACCCGGCATCGTTCGGTTCCAAAGTAGGGCCTCATAGGCAAGTAATGAAAGCTTCATCGGCGGAGCGGATACATTCGGTCAAATTGTTCTATCTGGGCCTTGCCTGGCACTTCGAACGGTCCTGCACTGAGGAAATCGAAGCTTGGTCTGACCGAAGGTGATTCAGCACCGTGTTCGACTGCAATGGTTTAATGCGCCGGTCGTGGCGTTTAATGGGCCCGGAAGCTGCCCTCATCGTGTTTGAGGCGTCTGGGTGCCGAATCCGGCGCTCGCGTTCAGTCGAGCCTCCTGGAAGGCGAGGGACTTCGCCGATGGAGCGCTTCATGCCAGTGGCCAAGCCGTACTATTTGCCGGATCCGCTCGTGTGCCTCGGCGATGCCGACCTTGGCCGCTGCGGGCTCGGACCGGCTGATGTCAGTACCATCGCACCTTCAGGACGGTGAGAGGGTGCATCCGAATTGAAGCGGTCTGTTGCAGTCGAGGGGCGTTCGCACGTGGTTGCATAGCGAACTCGCAATGGGAGGTTGTCCTCCGTGGAGGTGCTCGAGCCTCTGATGATGTTGCGGCGCACTTCCGGCTGCCTCCGTATCACCACCGACAGCGAGGGCATCACCCTTCGAAGGGCTGCGTCACAGCGGCGCTGCAGCGCTCACGCCCGCCTGTACACCGCCGCCGGCTTCCCCGGCCCCTCCGCCCGCTTCCCTTCGGCCACCACGAGCTGCACCACCATCGCCCTCCGGAACGTGTCCGGCTGCAACTCCACCCCGAGCACCACCTCGTGCAACCGCCGCAGCTCCGTCATCGTGAAGGGCTCGGCGAGCAGCCTGTGCGGGTCCGGCCGCTCCCGGTGGTCCTCCCGAAGCTGCGCCACCGCGTGCTCGAGGATGTCGTCGTGCGCGTGCACCATCGCCCCCGCTGCCGCGACGGGAACCAGTCGCGCCCGCCCGGAGTCGATCGCCAGTGCAGCGGCGGGCACGACGTCGAGGTGCGCCACCGACAACACCCACCCCCGTGAGTCCCGCGCCGGGTCGTCGAACACGTGGAGCTGCCGTGGTGCGAGTCCCTCGACGCCGGCCTTCTCACGTAGGGACCGCAGCACCGAGTCGGCGAGGCGTTCGCCCTCGTGCACGAACGTCCCCGGCAGTCGCCAGTCACCGTCGACGGCGTCATGGACCTGCAGCACCGACAGCTCTCCGTCGATGACTGTCATGACCGCGGTGTCGACCGCCACGGAAGGGTGCGGGTAGTCCGCCAGACGCTTGCCGGTCGGGTCGCGGTACTCGGTGTCAGCCACGGACAGGAGTTTACGCGCACTTGCGCTAATCGCCAGACGGGTGCAGGATCGGGTTAGCGCGGAAATGCGCTAACCCGATCCGGAGGTCTCGCCATGACCGAGCACACCACGATCCTCGACCGCGCTGTCGGCGCCGTCCTCGGCTCCGCCGCCGGTGACGCCCTCGGCGCCGGCTACGAGTTCGGCCCGCCCGTCCCGGAACCGACGCCGATCCTGATGCAGGGTGGCGGCTCGTTCGGGTGGCGACCAGGGGAGTGGACGGACGACACGAGCATGGCCGTGCCGATCCTCCAGGCCGTCGCCCGAGGCGATGACCCGGCGGCGGAAGCCACCCTCGACGGCTTGGTCGCCGCCTGGGCGAAGTGGGCGCTGGACGCACCCGACGTCGGCATCCAGACCCGACAGGTCTTCGCCAGCCTGGAGGCGCGGACCGCCGCCGCCAGTCGGCTCGCTGCCCGGCGGGTGCACGAGTCAACCGGCCGGTCGGCCGGCAACGGGTCGCTGATGCGGACGGTGCCGTTGGTCCTCGCGTACCTGCGCGGCGACGATGGTGAGGAGGAGCGGCTCGCCTCGGCGGCCCGGGCCGTCAGCGACCTGACGCACCACGAAGCGGACGCGGGGGACGCGTGCGTGCTGTGGTGCGTCGCGATCCGGCACGCGGTGCTGCACGGCGAGCTCGACGTCCTGCGGGGGCTGGACCTGCTCGCGCCGGCGGCTCGACGGACGTGGACAGAGCGACTCGTCGCAGCAGAGCACGCGGAGCCGGTCGCCTTCACCGCGACGAACGGGTGGGTCGTGTCGGCGTTGCAGGCGGCCTACGCGGTGGTGCGGTCGTCGACCTCGCTCGAGGACGCCCTGGTCCGTGCAGTCCGGTCGGGCAACGACACGGACACGGTCGCGGCGATCGCGGGTGGCCTCGCCGGCGCGCTGTACGGGGCTGCGGCGCTGCCGGAGGAGTGGCGAGCCGTCCTGCACGGGTGGCCGGAGCTGCGGGCGGACGACCTCGTGGCGATGTCGGAGCAGGCGGGAGGCGAGCGCTGACCTGTGGCGCCGGAGCCGGCGTCGGAAGCTGCCGTGGGGGGAGTTTCCGACGCCGGACCCGGCGCTACGCGACGCTGCTGCGGCCGCGGAAGACGCCGAAGCGCACGAGCCAGACGTACATCAGGCACCCGATGCAGACGTCGAACGCTGCGTTGAGGAACGCGGCGACCAGGGCGACGGCAGCGCCGACTGGTGCGGCGTACGGGACGCCGAGCAGCGCCAGGACGAGGGCGACACCGGTGACGACGAGGCCGACGCGCTGGGCGAAGGTCGGGGGCTCAGGCGCCTCGAGTTCGGTGGGCGGGCCGATCCGGGGGCGGACCAGGCGGCGGAACAGAGCGCCGTACGGGTGGCGGACGATGCCGGCCAGGCCGCCCCAGGCGAAGAGCGCGGCGATGACGGCGAGCAGGACGATGCCGATCGTCCGCGTGCCGTCGTTGAGGGTGAGGACGATGTCGAGCGCGAGCAGGACCGTCGTGATCGCGGCGCCGAAGCGGGGCGAGCGCGGGTCGATGCCTCGGGAGGTTGCGGGGCTGGTGGTCATGGGTGCTCCTCGGTGAGGACGGCGTCGAGCGCGGCGATGAGTTCGGGCTGGCGGGGCGGTCCACCGAAGCGGGCACGGACGGTCTGCGTTCCGTCCACGAGGAGCACAGTCGGGGTCTGCATCACGTCGAAGCGCCGGGCGAGCTCCGGGCGTTCGGCGAGGTCGATGTCGAGCCGGCGGACGCGGACCGGACCGTGCGTCGTTGTCGTCGATTTCAACGCGGCGACCGCGTCGAGTTGCCGCGTCGTGGCGGGGCAGCGTGCGCACGTGGGCGTCGAGAACTGGAGGAGCGTGGCGGCGGTGCCGAACGCCTCCCGGTCGGCGAGGTCGGCAACTGTCGTCGCGTCGCTCACTCGGGACGTGACCACTCGTGCTCGGCCGGTGCGGCTGCGGAGCAGCAGACCGAGGATCGTCGCGACGGCGAGGACTCCGGCGACGATCGCGAGCGAGAGGGCGACGGTCATGGTCTGGACACTACGGGGTGCCATACGCCGGACAAAGGGTGTTGAGCGGTGTGACTAGTCGGAAACGCCGAGCCGCTCGCACTCGGCCCACTGCTCGGGGCGCCGCTTGTCGAGCCAGGCGGTGAACTCGCGGTAGCCGCGGTAGTTCGTGAAGACCATGAACTGCTTCTTCCGCTGCTCGTTCCAGGCAGTGAGGCTGATGAAGGTCGGTCCACCACCGTTCGACTGCTTGCCGAAGCGAAGGGTGTGGATGTCGTCGACCTCGCGCCGACGGAACTTGCCGAACCCCGACTTCACGTCGTAGTGCCGGTCGTACACGTTGATCCGGCCGGCGGCGAGGCTCAGGCCGAACAGCAAGAAGACGGCTCCGAGGCCGAAGAGGATTCCGAACGCCGGGCTGTCGTCGGTGCCCGCGATGAGCTGGAAGACGATCCCCGGAATCCCGATCACCAAGCCGAACACCCCGAGGGCCAAGAAGATCACCCCAGGGAACAGCGGCCGGCGCACGACGATCATCGGCGCCACCTCCGCCTTGGTCGCGCTTCCGCCCCACTGGTTGATGCTGTCGCTCATCGTTCCCCCTTCGACCGAAACCGTACCGGGAACCGCGGCGCTCGGTCGGCGGCCGCCTCCGTACCATCGGGGAGATGAGCGACGACGTGACCCCAGGGCGGTACCGGCACTTCAAGGGCGGGGAGTACCAGGTGGTGCTCCTGGCGCAGGACGTCGAGACCGAAGAGCCGGTCGTCGTGTACCAGGCGCTGTACGGCGAGCACGGGCACTGGGTACGAGGCCTCGCGGACTTCACCGCGCACGTGTCGCGTGACGGGTACGACGGACCGAGGTTCGTGCGCCTGGCGACGTGAGCCGCTCAGCGAAGGCGTGAGCGGCCGCGCGCCGCGAGCACCTCGTCGGTGGCGTCGATGAGTTGCGGCACCTGCCTCCTGGTGGCGGGGACGGTGGCCTCCGACACCGCGGAGAAGCCCCACGGGTCTGGAACGCTGGCGGAGAGCGACGGTGGGGCAGCAAGGCGGAGCGTGTCGGTGGTCTTCGAGAGGCTCCACGCATGACAGACGCCTCTCTCACCGCCTGGCAGTTCGTTGTCGTGGTGCTCCTCTGGATTGGCTGTGTCAGCTTCGTTCTCTGGGCCTCGTACCTCTATGTGCTGGTCCTCAGCCAGGGGAGTCGAAAAGCGGTGCTCACGCTGAACAAGCTGGAGCAACGATCCGTCCGAGCGGAAGTGCTCTGCGGACCTCCTTCCCACCACGCGTGGCATCGGTTCCGGGTGAAGCACCTTCCCATCGCCGGAGGAGTGTGGCGCGCTCAACAGCTGCTCTTCCGGCCACCGACATGGCTCGGCTTCGTCATCCTCGTTGACGTCCTGGGGCTGGTCGGGTTGCTCATCGTGGCTTCGATGAACGGCACAACTCCCCGGTGGTGGGACGGTCTGACGCTTGCGCTCGCATTCTTCTCAGCGGTCCCGTGGCTGTCGACCGTGCTGCTGCATCGGGTGATGTGGCACCGTCGCGCGAGGAGCGAGTGGGAGGTCGCTCTCCTCGGAGAAAAACTCGTGGCTGACGCTCGCTCGGAACTCGACCAGGATTTCATCGCACGGCGGACTACGCGGGTACTCGGCGCGCTCGGTCGGCGTTTCCCGCGGGGAAGATCTCGCCAGGGCAACTCAGCGGAAGGCCGCATCTGGCTCGCGAAAGCCCAGCCGGCTGTTCAGATGCGGGCGGTGTTGGTCGCCTCGGACGTAACGGAACGGCGAGAGTGGTCGGGTTGGATCGACACATGGCTGGATCGGGTCAGCGAAGCGTTCGAGTCACGCCCCTCGTCGACACAGCCGGGGGCAAGTGCTTTGGATGCTCTTCCCTCCCACGACCCGGACGTGTATGGACTCGCTGCACTCGTGGTCGTTTGTAGTTGCTTCGGAAGCGTCGGGGTCGCTCTCATGGCGTTCTCCAGCGGTTTCGACATGTCGGCCGCGTTGAGCGCATGGGATTCGACAGCAGGTCGGCTGACGACATTCGTCGGACTCGTGGGCACCGTACTGAGCATCCTCAGTTACCGACGTGGACGGTCCGGGAGTAGCGCATGAGCTGGGAGTTCGTCGGCAGCAGCGACGTCTGACGCCAGCCCTAGGGTGACAGCATGCAGATCACCGAGGACGGCCGAGCCCTGCTCAGCCCGAGCGACCTCACCACGTGGGCGACCTGCGAGTGGGCGTTCCTCCGCCGCCTCGACGCCAAGCTCGGCCGCGGCGAACCCCTGCCGGACGAGCACGACGACATGCTCGACCGGACGGCCCGCCTGGGGGACCAGCACGAACTGGACTACCTCGAGATCCTCAAGCAGTCCCACGACGTCGTCGAGTTCGACCGACCCAGACCTTCTGACTACGGATCAGAAGCTTCAAAGGCGCTGCAGGCCATGCGGGACGGCGCAGACGTCCTGTACCAACCGACGTTCCACGTCCCCGCGTCAGCCGACGGCACCGGCTTCATCGGCTTCGCGGACTTCATCATCCGCAACGACCGCGGCGAGTACGAGGTCTACGACACCAAGCTCGCCCGGCACGCCAAGATCAGCGCCCTGCTGCAGCTCGCCGCCTACGCGGAGCAGATGCTCGCGCACGGCGTCCCGACCGGGCAGCAGGTGCACCTGGTCCTCGGCGACCGCACGACGACCACGCACGAGCTGGCCGACATCGTGCCCGTGTACCGCACGCAGCGCGCCGAGCTGATCCGGGTGATCGCCGAGCGGATGGCCGCGGACGAGTCGATGCAGTGGGGCGACCCCCGGTACTCCAGCTGCGGCCGGTGTGCCGCGTGCCAGCAGGAGGTGCAACGACACCGCGACCTGGTCCTCGTCGCCGGCATGCGCCTCGACCAGCGGACGAAGCTGATCCGGCAGGGTGTGCGGTCGATCGACGACCTGGCGGTCCGGACCGCACCGGTGGCGACCATGTCGAAGACGACACTGGATCGTCTGGTGCGTCAGGCGAGCCTCCAGATCGAGACGGAGCGCGCCGCGAACCGCAGCGACGGGGCGGACGCAAGCCGGACCGGACCTGCCTTCGAGGTCCTCGACCCACGGGCCCTCGACGCGATCCCCGCACCCGACCCCGGCGACGTCTTCTTCGACTTCGAGGGCGACCCGCTGCACACCGAGGACGGCGTGCACTGGGGCCTCGACTACCTGTTCGGACTCGTCGACGACCAGGCCGAGTTCCGGGCGTTCTGGGCGCACACGATCCGCGACGAGCGACAGGCGCTCGTGGACTTCCTGGGGTACATCGTCGAGCGCCGCGCGCAGTACCCGGACATGCACATCTACCACTACGCCGCGTACGAGCGGACGCACCTGCTGTCCCTCGCGGCCCGGCACGGGGTGGGGGAGGACGCGGTCGACGACCTGCTGCGCGCCGGCGTCCTCGTCGACCTGTACCCGATCGTGCGGAAGGCCCTGGTCGTCGGTAGCCGCAGCTACTCGATCAAGAAGCTCGAGCCGTTGTACATGGGCGACGACCTGCGGCTGAGCGACGTCACCAACGCGGCCGACAGCATCACCGCCTACGTCGACGCCATCACCGAACTCCGGACAGGTGACGCCGTCGCGGGGCAGCGGCAACTCGACCAGGTCGCCGACTACAACGCCTACGACTGCCGGTCGACGCTGCGCCTGCGCGACTGGTTGCTGGGCCTCCGCGCCGAACACGCTCCGGACGCCACGACGACGGTCGAGCTGGAGGGGCTGCCGCCCCTGCCCGTCGAGCGCGAGCCGAACCCGGTGTACGTCGCGCTCGCCGCCGAGACGGCGGACGTCGACGCCCTCGATCGCACGCCCGACCAGACCGCGTTGGCGCTCGCCGCAGCCGCCATCGACTACCACCGCCGCGAGGCGAAGACGTTCTGGCAGGACCACTTCGACCGGCTGCGGAACCCGGTCGACGAGTGGGCCGACACCCGCGACGTGCTCGTCGTCGAACGGGCCTCCGTCGAGCGGGACTGGCCGACGCTGCCGCGCGCCCGCTCACAGTCGCGGGAGATCCGGTTGTCGGGGACGCTCGCGCCCGGCTCCAGGCTCCGGTCGGGAGGCTCGCCCCACCTCGTGTACGACGACCCGCTCCCGGCATCGATCACCGCCCCGGGCCCCGGCTCGAAGGGCGCCACCGACCGCGCCACGATCCTTGAGGTGTGGGACAACGGCGATGCCACCGAGGTGCTCGTGCTCGAACGCCTGCCCGTCGGTGGCGGGGACCCGCACTCCGGCTTCCCGGTCGCCCTCGCGCCGTCGTCGCCCCCGCGGGCGAAGCCGCAGCCCGAGGCGATCGCCGAGTGGGGTGCCGAGGTGCTCGACGCGCTGCCGGGGATGCTGCCCGACCCGGCGCTCGACCTGCTGCGGCGGGTGCCGCCTCGCGGGCCCCGCGTACCGGTCGTGGGGGACGACACGGTGGGCGCCGTGGTGGCGACCCTGCTCGGACTGGACCGGTCGTACCTGGCGATCCAGGGGCCTCCCGGCACGGGCAAGACGTACGTCGGGTCGAACGTCGTGGCGAAGCTCGTGCGTGAGCACGGGTGGCGGGTCGGCGTCGTCGGGCAGTCGCACGCGACCAGCGAGAACTTTCTCGACGCGGTGATCGCCGCCGGGGTGCCCGCGGACCGGGTGGTGAAGCAGCCGAAGAGCGGCGCCGACCCCGAGGACGTCGAGGCGGCCGAGTGGACGCCCGTGAAGAACGGGGCGGCGATCGCGGCGTTCCTGCAGTCTTGCGCCGACACCGACACCGGGGGAGTCGTCGGCGGGACGGCGTGGACCTTCGCGAACGAGTCGACCATCGCTCGGCACTCCCTGGACCTGCTCGTCGTCGACGAGGCGGGGCAGTTCTCCCTGGCGCCGACGATCGCCTCCGCCATCGCGGCCACCCGCCTGCTGCTCCTCGGCGACCCGCAGCAGCTGCCGCAGGTGTCGCAGGGCTCGCACCCGGAGCCGGTCGACGAGTCCGCGCTCGGCTGGCTGGCCGACGGCGAGCACGTGCTGCCGCCGGAGTTCGGGTACTTCCTGGCGCAGACCCGACGGATGGAGCCGGCCCTGACCGCGGCTGTCTCCGGGTTGTCGTACGACGGGCAGCTCGCGTCGATGGTGTCCGGGCGACACCTCGACGGGATCGATCCCGGCGTGCACCCGGTGCCCGTCGTGCACGCGGGGAACACGACCTCGTCGCCGGAGGAAGCGGCGCTGGTCGTCGCCCTCGTCGCCGACGTCGTCGGACGCACCTGGACCGACGACCGCGGGACGCGCCAGCTCACCGACGAGGACGTCATCGTCGTCGCGCCCTACAACGCGCAGGGTGCGGTGATCCGCGACGCCCTCGACCGGGCGGGGTACACCGGCACGCAGGTCGGGACCGTCGACCTGTTCCAGGGCCGGGAGGCGGTGGTCTCGATCACCTCGCTGGCCGCGTCCTCCGCGGCGGACATCCCACGCGGACTCGACTTCCTGCTCATGCCGAACCGGCTGAACGTGGCGCTGTCGCGGGCGAAGTGGGCGGCGTACCTCGTGCACTCGCCGGCGTTGACGACGGCGCTGCCGCCGTCGATCGCGGGGTTGGCGTTGTTGTCGCGGTTCATCGAGTTGGTGGCGCCGCGGGAGTGACGCGGTAGGGCGCCGGAGCCCTCAGCTCAAGACGGCCGCTCAGCCCCCCGCCGCACCGCCCCCGGCCGTCGCCGCCGTCTGCCGACTCTGCACCACGGACTTCACCGCACCCGCGACCCAGTCCCCGTCCGTCAGCGCCTTGACGCGCTGCCGGTCGACCTTGCCGAACTGCCCACGCAGCGTTCCCGTCGCCTCGAGCAGCCCGATGAGCGCGACCTGGAACGGCGACGGCGCGGCGCCGAGGTGCAGGACGTCGCCGATCTCGCCGCGCAGGAGCTTCGCCGGGCCGGCGTCCCGCTCCGGCCAGCGGGCCGAAGGGAAGATCCCGAGGACCCGGTGCTCCTGCCGCGTCACGAGTCCGCGGCCGACGAGTCCGGCGAGCACGCCCTCCCGCAATGCACCGTTCGCGTTCCGGGACACCCAGGACGACGGCCGTCGCGGCGCCGGTGCGAGGTCGATCTGTTCCTTCATGCCGTCGATCACCGGGTCACCGACGGGAGCGGACTTCGCCGGGATCACCTTGCGCCCGTCGAACTGCAGCACCCCGCGCAGCGCCAGGTCACCGAGCACGGCACCGGCGACACCGGGGTCGAAGGCCTGCGAGGAGACGGCGAGCTTGCCGTCCGGCCGCAGGAGCAGCAGCGCGTACGCCTGCGGCAGCGTCAGCTGGGCGGACATCGTCAGTCCTCGTCGGCCTCGGGCGGCACGCCGCTGATCCCGGCCCGCAGTCCGGCGACGACGTCGGCCTGCAGGAAGTTCGCCGCTTCGGCGCTGGTCGGGTCGACGACGATCCCGAACTCCTCGGGCAGTGCGGTGACGAGTTCGGCCATCGGCATCGCGCGTGCTTCCATGCCCGGGAGGCTCGTGGCCAGCTGGGCAGGATCGGTGAAGACCGGCACGAACGGGCGGTCGCGGAGCACGACGTGCGCGACGCTGCCGTCCTCGGGCTCGCCGCTGGTGCCGGCGGCCTTCCACGGCACCCAGGCCGCGCTGCCGAGGAACCCCTCGGCCGATTCGCCCATGCGGCGTCGCAGGTCACCGGCGGCGTCCGGCCCGGTGTTCTCAGCTCCGGGGCCGAAGCCGGACCCGGTCGTTCCGTTGGCGCTCATCGCGTTCCCCTCCACGGTCGTGTGACCAGCCATGCTGTCACGCAGGAGGGGCGGAACGGGCGGGGCGCGCCTCCCGTCAGGAAGGCGCGCCCCGGTGACACGGACCGCGAGGGTCAGTACTTGGCGGACTGCCCGCCGTCGATCGGGACGACCGCGGCGTTGATGTAGGACGCGTCGTCGGAGAGCAGGAAGGCGACGACCGCGGCGATCTCGGGTGCCTCGCCGTAGCGCTTGGTGGGGTTGATCTGGATGAACTCCTCGGCGGCCTTCCGCGGGTTCTCCGCATCGATCTGCTTCATCGAGTTCTCGACCATCGGCGTCCAGATGGCGCCCGGTGCGATCGCGTTGATGCGGATGCCGAACTCGCCGTACTCGACGGCCGAGTTGCGGGTCAGGCCGACGACGCCGTGCTTGGCGGCCGCGTAGCCGGACTGGTTGCCGACACCGCGGATGCCGCCGACGCTGGCGGTGTTGACGACCATGCCGGAGCCCTGCTCGCGCATCACGGCGAGGACCTTCTCGAGGCCCAGGAACACACCGCGGAGGTTGATCGAGACGACCTTGTCGAACTCGGCGGCGGTGAACGACTCGGTGAGGTTCTGCTTGCCCTCGATGCCGGCGTTGTTGAAGAAGCCGTCGATACGGCCGAAGCGCTCGACCGTGGCGGCGACGTACGCCTCGACCTGGGCCTCGTCGGAGACGTCGGCGATGGTGGTGAGGACCTCGGCGTCGGGGGCGGCCTGGAGGACGGCGGTCTTCGTCGCTTCGAGACCCTGCTCGGAGACGTCGACGAGGGCGAGCTTCGCGCCCTCGGTGGCCAGGCGGACGGCGGTCGCACGGCCGAGGCCGGAGCCGCCGCCGGTGATGAGGACGACGCGGTCGGTGAAGCGGGTGCTGGTGGTGGTGCTGGGGGAGCGGGTGTCGGTCATGTGGTGGAGGCCTCCTGCGGTCTTCGACGATGAAGGGCTCGGGGTCCGGGGAGCGTGCGTGTCACGGCGGTGCGTGTCACGCCGGCGCGTGTCACGGCGCGGCGCTGAGCGGCGAGTCCGATCCGACGGGCGTCCGCCGGACGAGAGTTACGCTACAGGTGTTGCCTGACCGCGAGCGGAGTGCGGCCGCGTCAGCCGCCGCCGTCTAGGCTTGCCGTGGCCGAGGGGGCCGGGGAAGCGGGGGACCATGTCGGATGAAGTGACCGAGCAGCGCGAGGCGTCGGAACCGCAGCCGGGGTCGCAGTCGGGACCGCCGCGGTCGCGGTCGACTGCGTCGACGATCGACCTGGTCGTGACGATCACCGGCTTCGTCCTGCTGGCGATGGTCGGCGGGGCGCTCGTCGTCTTCGGCTGGCTCGTGGCGACGGTGTCGCAGTACGGCTGCGACTGGGAGAGTTCGACGCGCGAGTGCCGGCCGTCGATCGGCGTCGAGACGGCCGTGGTCGACGGCATCGTGCTCGCCCTCGTGCTCATCGGTGGCGGGGTCCTCGCGGCGTGGCTGCGTCGGACGCGGCCGCTCGGATGGGTCGCCGTGCTGGCGACGGTCGCCGCGATGTTCCTGGTCGTGCTCATCACGTTCACCGCGGTCGGAGCGTTCGGGCACTGAGGCGGGCCGCCCGACCTGGTGCGCCCGACCTGGTGCGCCCGACCTGGTGCGCCCGACCCGCTCAGCAGGTGCTGAGGACCCGCTCCATCGCGTCCCGCTCGGCCAACACGACCCACAGGCGGTACTCCGCCTTGACCTCCACCTGGTGCTCGACGTACTCGCACCGGAACCCCGTCGCCGCGGGCAGCCACGTCGCCGCGTCACCCGAGCGCTTCTGCGAGTTCGAGCGCCCGTCGACGGCGAACAGGTTCTCCGGGTCGTTCGCCAGGCCCTGCCGCTCGGTCTGCGACAGCTGCTGCGCCCCGGTTCGCCAGGCGTTCTCGAGCGCGACGACGTGGTCGATCTGCACGAGGGTCGAGGTCGTGTTCCCGCGCACGAACGTGATCTCGCCGCCGGTGTACGGCGAGACGAGGTCGCCGGACACTACCTTGCACGGGCCCTGCCGGACGACGTCCGTCAGGTCGCGTGCCAGCACGTCGTTCCTGGTGTCGCACCCGTTGTGGTCGACGTCGAGCCAGGGTGTGCCGAAGTCGGCCTCCCGGTCGTAGCCGGTCGCGGGCGCCTTCCCCTTCACCGGCAGGCCGGCGAGCGTCGCGCGGGCATCGGCGGCGGACTGACTGGAGGCACGGCTCGGCCCCGGCGTCGCGGGCGTCGGAGTCGACGTGGTCACGGTGGGACGGGCGGCGGTGCCGCTGCCTGGGGTGCCCGGGGTGCTGGCGGCGCCCGGGGTGCTTGCGGCGCTCGTCGTCGCGTCTGCTCCGGTGGAGAGTACCCCTGACGAGAACAAGGCCCACACTCCCACCGCGAGGACGAGCGTGACGATCGAGGACTGGACGGTGGCGCGGGTGCGGCGTCGGCGGGACGTCATGTTCGGTGGTGCTCCTGGTGGTGCTCGGGGGACCCGTCGATCCTGCCGGAGGCCGCCGACACCCTGGGACGCACGCGCCGCAGTCCGCGTAGGCAGGGTCCATGACCGACTACGCACAACCGTCCGTGCCCGTCACCGGAGGCTCGATGCCGCTCCTCGGCTTCGGCACCTGGCAGATCGAGGAGTCCGACGCTCCCGTCGCGGTCGCCGCCGCCCTCGAGGCCGGCTACCGCCACATCGACACCGCCACCGGCTATCGCAACCAGCGCGGAGTCGGCAAGGCCATCGCCGACTCCGGCCTGGCCCGCGAGGACCTGTTCGTCACGACGAAGCTGCCGCCGGACAACGCCGACCGCGTCCGCGAGACCATCGAGGAGAGCCTCGACCAGCTCGGCCTCGACCACCTCGACCTGTGGCTCATCCACTGGCCGCCGAGCGGTGGGGCCAGCCCCGAGGTGTGGCAGCAGCTCGTCGACGCGCAGCAGGCCGGCCTGACGAAGGCGATCGGGGTCAGCAACTACTCGCTCGAACAGATCGACGAGCTGATCCAGGCGACGGGTGCGACCCCGGCCGTCAACCAGATCCGCTGGAGCCCGGTCGAGTTCGACCGCACCATCGCCGACGGACTGCGCGACCGGGGTGTGGTCCTCGAGGGCTACAGCCCCTTCAAGGCGAGCAACCTGCAGGACCCGACGCTCGTGGAGATCGCCGAGGCCCACGACGCAGATGCCGCCCAGGTCATCGTTGCCTGGCACGTCGCGCACCAGTTCGTGGTGATCCCGAAGTCGTCGAACCCGGACCGCATCCGGTCGAACGCCGCCGGCGCGACCCTCGAGCTGAGCACCGACGAGATCGCCCGGATCGACGGCCTGGCGGCCTGACCCGCCCCGAGCAGCTGAGACGCCGCCGAACCCTCGAGACGCCGCCGAAGTCCGCGGCGTCTCGAGGGCTCGGTGGCGTCTCGCGCTTCCTGGCGCGCCTCACCTGCCGAAGTGCGGTGCCCGGTGTCGCGTTCGTCCGGCCGATGGCAGCCACCGCCACCAGGCTGGTCCTGATTCCGGAACGGCGTCCTCGGCTGGCTCGTCGACCACCTCGAACCCGACCCGACGCGCTGCAGCGGCCAGCCGTCGATCGAGCGTGGCGATCGCGGTGCTGGTGCGCATCGCGACGGCCAGCACCGCAGCATCGGGCCCTCGCAGCCGCTCCCTGGCCGCCAACGTGCTGACGGTGCGGACCATGTCGCCATCGATTCCGTAGAGGCTGACGTCAAGTGCTGTGATGGCGTCAAGGTGATCCTCGTATCCGCCATGCAGGGCTGGCCGGACGAGCACTTCGGCCAGCGTGACCGTGGCCGTCGCGAACTCGTCCCACTCATGGGAGTCGATGATGTCGACGGCGAGCTCGTGACAGGCGTCGTGCCGATCGAGCCATCCGATCAGGATGTTGGCGTCGAGGGTCAGCACTCGCCTGTGGTCCGCAGCCGTTCGAGGTATCCCGTGGGGTAGTTCCCGGCCCCGTTGCCAGCTGCCAGCTTGATCCGGTGTCCGTTGGGCAGCACGAACTCAGAGGTGCTGGACCCCAGCCTGCGTACCGCTCCGGTCACCGGTTTCCTCGTCGCCAGCACGCTCAGGTGGGACGAGCCGGGGGCATCGGAGAACGGACTCGCAGTGTGGGGGTCGACAGTCTCGAGGAGCATCCCTGGAAGCTAGCCAACCCCGGGCCTCCAGACCAAGGACTTCGCATCCCACATCTCGCCGCCCGGTCAGGCCAGCAGCGACCGGATGTCCTCCGCGCTCAACCCCTCGGCGAACAGTGCGTCGTCGTCGATCATCGTCGCGAACAGCTGCGCCTTCCGCTGCGCCAGCGCGAGCACCTTCTCCTCGATGGTGTCCTCCGCGATGAGCCGCTCGACGGTGACGGACCGGGTCTGCCCGATGCGGTGCGTCCGGTCGACGGCCTGGTTCTCGGCGGCGGGGTTCCACCACGGGTCGAGGACGAACACGGTGTCTGCCTCGGTCAGGGTGAGCCCGAACCCACCGGCCTTCAACGAGATGAGGAACGCCGGTGCGCTGCCGTTCCGGAAGCGGTCGATGACGGCCCCGCGACGCCGGGTGGAGCCGTCGAGGTACTCGTAGGCGACCCCGCGTGCGTCGAGGGCAGCGGACACCATCTTGAGGAACGAGGTGAACTGGCTGAACACCAGCGCCCGACGCCCTTCGGCCGCCAGGGTCTCGAGTTCGTCGAGGAGCAGGTCGAGCTTGGCGCTGGGGACGTCGCCGTGGTCGTCCGACACGAGTGCGGGGGAGAGTGCGAGCATCCGGAGCAGGGTCAGCGAGCGGAAGACGATCATCCGGTTGCGGTCCAGGTCGTCGACGAGGTCCAGGACCTTCAGCCGCTCCCGGTTCAGGGTCTTCTCGTAGAGGTCGCGGTGCGCGGGGTCGAGGGTGACCCGGACGACCTGTTCGACCTTCTCGGGCAGGTCCGCGGCGACGCTCTCCTTCGTCCGTCTGAGCATGAGCGGCCGGATGCGTCGTCGGAGTCGGTCGGTCAGCTCCTTGCGCGCGGCTCCGCGGAGCTCGGGCGAGGCCAGCGGCTTCACGTAGTCGTCACCGAACCGGGTCCACGACGACAGCAGACCGGGCGCCACGACCGCGAACAGCGCCCAGAGGTCGGCGAGCCCGTTCTCGAGCGGCGTCCCGGTGATGGCGATCTTCACGGGCGCACGGAGTTCGGCGGCCACACGGTGGGTCTGCGACTGCGGGTTCTTCACGAACTGCGCTTCGTCGAGGAGCAGCGCCGACCAGCTGAGGTCGAGGTAGGCCGCTGCGTCGAGCCGGAGCAGGGCGTACGAGGTGACGACGACGTCCGACGCGGCGGCGGTCCGGGCGACCCGGGCGGGGTCCTTCAGCGAGGTGCCGGCGATCGTGGTGACCCGCAGCGACGGCACGAACTTCGCGGCTTCGTCCGCCCAGTTGCCGACGACGGAGGTGGGGGCGACGACGAGGAAGGGTGGCGCCTCCGGGTCGGCGGCCCGTCGGTCGGCGATCATCGCGAGCGCCTGCAGGGTCTTGCCGAGTCCCATGTCGTCGGCGAGGACACCGCCGACGCCGTGCTCGACCAGGAACGTCAGCCACGCGTAGCCGTCGCGCTGGTACGGCCGCAGGTCGGCGTGCACGGTCTCGGGCACGACCGCATCGGCCGGCGCGGTCGCGTCGAGCAGGCGGGAGGCGATCTCCTGCCACCGCTCGTCGTGGTCGGTCTCGTCGGCGAGCTGGTCGAACTCCGACCAGAGCGCGGCCCGGTACGGCGTCACGGTGAGGGGCTGGTCCGGCTCCCACTCGTCGAGCTCGCGGGCTTCCTCGATGACCTCTTTCAGCCGGTCGAACGCGGGGTCGGCGAGCGACAGGTAGGAGTTGTCGACGAGCTTCATCCGCCGGTCGCGCTTCGCGAGCGCCCGGAGCAGCGGCGTGAACGGGATCTCCTTGCCGTTCACGCTGACGATGATGCCGAGGTCGAACCAGTCGTGCTTGTCCGACGGCATGGTCGTGACCCGGATGTGCGGTCGCCCGGTCAGGCGCTCGTAGTCGACACGCTCGCCCTGCACGACGACGCGGACACCGCGTGCGGGCAGCGCCGGCAGCAGCTCGTTCGCCAGGACGGCGACGTCGGCCCCGTCGATGGTCCCGTCCTGGAACCACTGCAGTCCGCCACCCGGGCCGGGAGGCTCGGGCGCCTCCGTCTCGTCGTCCGCCGCGAGCACGCTGCCGAGCTCCGGCAACGGTCCGTGCAGGGACACCGGGTCCTTCCGGCCGTCGACGCTCCAACGCCACTGCAGGTGCGCCCGGTCGTCGGTCCGCGGTGCCCGGGCCGGCTCGAACGTCACGGTGAGCACGAGTTCCGGCGGCGTCCGTTCCGGCAGCGCGAGTGACCCGTCGGAGCTGACGAGCCCGAGCGAGCCGCGGAGCTTCGGCGACCAGTCCGCCAGGAACTCGTCGACCTCGTCCGCGGGCACGGTGATCCGCGTCGCCTCGACGAGCATCTTCCGCTGGTCCTCAGGCACCGGGGCGGGCGTCGGGGCGAGCGTGACGTGGAACTCGGGCGACTCGCGGAACGCGTACACGCCGTGGTCACCGACCACCCGCGCCGCGCCCTCGGCGAGCGGCCGCCCGTCGATCACCGCACTGGCACCGATCACCAGTCCGTCGGCGGTGCGAGCGGCGTCGAGCAGGACGCGGGCGTCGACGCCGAGGTCGACCCCGCCCTCGTGCTTGCCGGTGACGAACGCGATGCCGAGCGGCCCGGCCTGTCGCAGCAACGGCCAGAGCAGCGGACTGCGGAAGTCGTCGAGGTGGATCCAGTCGCTCTCCCCGGGCAGCCCGGCGAGCACACCGGCACGGTGCAGGGCGGCGAACTGCATGAACCACGCGTGCTGGTCCGGTTCGAGTCCGAGCCGGTTCATCGAGTAGGGGAGCGCACCCCAGGTGAGCTGTCCGCGCACCCAGTTGCCGGCCGCGCTCCGGCTGACCGGCCGCACGCCGAGCCGCACCGCCCGGCTGGCGACCGGCAGCGTCCGTCCCGCAGCACGGGCGCGTCCGGCGAGTCGGGCCGGCACCGCGTCGCGCAGTTCGAACTGGAGGCCCATCCCACCGATCACAGGCGCGTCGCTGGAGCGGGTGGTCTCGTCGTCGTCACCGGCGAGGCGGGCGAGGTCGCGCCTCCAGTCCGGGGTCGGCGGCGTCGGTGCCTGCGTACGCGGGCCGGCCTGCGCGGCGAGGGCACGCGCGTTGATGGTGAGGAGTGCTGCGGCGACGTGTTTGCACTCGCCGCCGAGGGGACAGGTGCAGCGGCTACGGACCGGGCGGACGAACTCGCCGCGCGCGATGGTCGTCTCGACCTGCACGTCGTACGGGTCGGCGGCGCTGCCGCTCACCGCCGCGGTGATGGTGCCGTCCTCGTGCCAGGTGGCTTCCTCGACCAGGCCGGCGCGGACGACGTCTCGGGCACGGCCGAAGGTCTGCGGCCCGACGAAGCGGATGACGTCGACGGCGTCGATCATCGGGGCTGCTGGCACAGGGACATCGTGCCAGTCCCCGCTGACGCTCGTCGTCCGGGCACGGATCGGTACGGTGGGATGCGCGCCGGAGGGGCGCAGCGGACGAGGGGGAACACATGTCGAGCAAGACCATCCAGCACGGCGCGACCGGGTTCGTCGTGGCACTGCTCGCCGCGGTCGCACTGACCGGGTGTGCCGGTGGCGGAGGCGACGAGGAAGCCGAGGGCACGCCGACGCCGACGCGTGCGGCGGGGACGCCGGGCAAGGCGTACTGCGAACTGCTCGGGACCGACGGTGGGACGGTCACGATGACCGAGACCGCGGACTCGTACACGATCGAGTTCCGGGGCGTTCCTCGCGACGCCGCCGACGACCGGACGTCGTACGGCGTGCAGGTCGACGATGACGACCGGAAGTCCTACGCGGGCATGCTCATGAGCTGGGACCGCGACGTGCTTCGGAACTACGGCACGACCGACGACCCGGAGGCCGACGAGGTCGAGGTCGACGGCGAGCCGGAGGAGACGGGGGACGTCGTGCGCGGCACGTTCCCCAAGGTGGCCGACGGATCGGCGACGTGGTGGTCGCCGGCGTACACGACGATCACGGACTCCGGGGTGCAGCGACACGTGTGCACCGAGGACGGCCAGGTCGTGCCCTACACCGCGCTCGACGCCGGCTAGCAGGTCGCCGCCGACCTGTCCGCGGCGTCGTCCGCAGGGGTCAGGCCCGTTCGGGGGCTGGCCGGAACACGCGTCGATGAGACATCATCGACAGCATCATGCTGCAGTCACTCGTCTACATGAGCTCGGCCGCCCAGCCGTTCGACGACGCCGACCTCGACGAGGTCCTGGCGTACTCGCGCGAGCGGAACACCGCCGACGGTCTCACCGGCATGCTCGTCCACCGGTCCGGTCGGTTCATGCAGCTGCTCGAGGGTCCGCCCGACGCCGTCATCGCGACGTACGGCCGGATCGTCGCCGATCCGCGCCACGACGAGGTCCGGCTGCTGGTTGAGGAGTCGATCCACACCCGTCGGTTCCCCGACTGGACGATGGCGTTCGACCGCGACGAGCAGGCTTCGACACCCGAGGGGTTCAACGAGTTCCTGACCGCCGGCGACGTCAGCGCCGATGCCAGCCGTGCACGCGAGCTGCTGCGCTGGTTCCGGAACCACCCGATGGCGGCGCCGACCGCCTCGCTCGGCAAGCACCGGCGCGACTGACTCCGCACACGCAGCGACCCGGCCGCCCCCTGGGTGGTCGGGTCGCTGTGGTCTGTGGCGGCGCTGTGGTCTGCTTCCGGTCGGCAGCGCTCGGTCAGTGCTCGCTGGGCTGCGCGAGCTTGCTGTGCTTGCGCGAGTAGCCGAAGTACACGCCGAGGCCGATCGCGAACCAGACCGCGAACCGCACCCAGGTCTCCCACTGCAGGAACGAGACGAGCCAGAGCGACGCCAGCACCCCGATCGCCGGCACGATCGGCATGAAGGGGAGCCGGAACTGCCGGTCGAGTTCGGGCTGGCGGTAGCGGAGCACGATGACGGCGGTGCAGACCACGACGAACGCCAGCAGGATCCCGATGTTGGTCAGTTCGGCGACGACCCCGATCGGCAGCACCCCGGCCAGGACGGCGGACGCGATGCCGAGGATCCAGGTCACCCGGGTCGGGACGTGCCGCTTCGGGTCGGTCTTCGCGAACCACTTCGGCATCAGACCGTCGCGGCTCATCGAGAACCAGACGCGCGAGGCGCCGAGCATGAACGTCACCAGGACGGTGATGATGCCGACGATGGCGCCGATCGCGATGACGTTCGCGACGCCGCCGAGCCCGACCGACGCGAACGCCGACGAGAACCCGGACGCCGGGTCGATGTCCTTGTAGTCCTGCATGCCGGTGAGGACCAGGGTGGCGAGGACGTAGAGGACCATCGAGATGCCGAGGGACAGCAGGATCGCCTTCGGCATGTGCTTCCGGGCGTCGGTCGACTCCTCGGCAGCGGTCGACATCGCGTCGTAGCCGAACACGGCGAAGAACACGGTCGCGGCACCGGTCATCACGCCGCCGAACCCGAACGGGAAGTACGGCGAGTAGTTCGCGCTGTTGATGTGGAAGACACCGAGCACGACGATCAGGACGACGAGGGCGACCTTGATGCCGACGGCGACGAACTCGAAGCGAGCGGCACTGCGGATGCCGCGGGTCAGGACGAACGCGGTGAGCAGGCACAGTGCGATCGCGAAGACGTCGACCACGTGCCCGTCCCCGGTGCCGGGTGCGCCGAGCATCCAGGCGGGCAGGTCGATGCCGAACTGGCCGACCAGGAACCCGACGTAGCCGGAGATGCCGATCGCGACCACCGCCACGATCGCGGTGTACTCGAGCAGCAGGTCCCAGCCGATGAACCAGCCGACGATCTCGCCGAGCACCGCGTAGCCGTACGTGTAGGCGCTGCCGGCCTTCGGGATGAGCCCGGCGAACTCGGCGTAGGACAGCGCTGCCGCCGCACTGGCGACGCCGGCGACCAGGAACGAGATGAGGACTGCGGGCCCGGCGACGCCGTTCGCGACCGTGCCGGCGAGGGTGAAGATGCCGGCGCCGATGATGCCGCCGATGCCGATCGCGGTGAGCTGCCAGAGGCCGAGGTGGCGCTTCAGGCCGCCCTCTCCACCGGAGTCGTTGTCGATCGTGTCGATCGGCTTCCGTCGGAACAGGGTCGAGGGGTTCGGCGTCGTTGCCATGCGGCCATCCTGCACCCGTTCCGGCGGAACGGTACCGGTCGTTGCCGGTGCATGGAGTCGGACGTGGGGCGGGCCTCCCGGTCGGCGTGCCGAGCCGCCTGCCGGAGGGTCAGCGCTGTGCGTACGGCCACCAGAACGGCGGTGGCAGCGCCCCGCCGGTCAGGATGACCAGGCCCTGGTAGCCGAGCATGCCGACACCGAGCAGACCGAGGACGGCGGCGAACCAGGCCCATCGGCGGGCGGCGCGGTGTCGACGGCCGCGGCCGATGGTGACCGCCCGCCACGACGACAGCAGGCCGAGGCCGCCGAACAGGAAGCCGATCGCCAGGTGGCGGCCGACCGCCTCGGCCGGCAGGATCAGGCCCTGCAGGAAGGCGAACCCGCCGAGCAGCAGCGCGGCGGTGGCGGGGGCGGCTGGGGGTTCGTGGTCGCGTGCGCGGGCCATGTCCCGACCGTACCGCCGAACGCGTGCGGGCCGGAGGAGGCACCATGGTGACCATGCGTTCCATCCTCAGCGTCCTGGCCGGCACCGCGGTCGGCGGGCGGTCGTGACACGCGCGGGTGACGACGGGCGGTCGCGTCCGGCGTCAGAGGCGGGGCCCGGGTCGCGGTCCGGGTCGGCGTCGGCGGCCGCGTCGGCGGTCGGCCGGGAGGCTCGTCCCGGCCTGCGCGGCGGCCGTCGCGTCGCCGACGTGGTCGCGACCGTCGTCCTGCTGCTGCTCGGCGCGGTCACGACGGTCGTCGCGGGGCGCGGGATCCAGTTCATGGCGCTGTCGTTCGGGTCGTGCGACGCGCCCGGCAACCGCTGCGACGAGGGACTCGGCAGCACGGTCGTGACACTCGGTCCGGTGGTCGTCGCGCTGGTGTTCCTCGTCACCCTGGTGGTGTGCGTGCTCCGGCTGGTGCGGCGACGGCTGAGCTGGCCGGTCGCGCTCCTCGGGCTCGGGGTGCTCGTGCTGGTCTTCGTCGTGGCACGGCTGCTGGTCGGTGGGTCGGTCTCGATCGGCATCTGACCGGTCCTGCACAACCGCGTTCGGCTCGGTCGTTGTCCACAGAGGCCGACTCCGGGGCCCCGGGGCACCGGGTCGGCGGCGACGCTGGGGACATGCCAGACACCGACGTGCTCGAGAGACTCGAGCGAACCGCAGTCCGTACCGACGACGACGTGGTCGACCTCGTCGTCGCCCTCCTCGAGACCCCTGTCCGACGACAGTGCTGGGTGCTGTTCCTCAGCGACCGCGGCATCCCCGTGCAGCTCGTGCTGCCGGTCGCCGACCTGCCCTACCAACCCGACGACCAGGTCGAGGACTTCGGTGCCCTGGTCGAGGACGTCGTCCAGCAGGTCGGTGCGGCCGAGGTCGTCATCGCGTGGGAACGACCGGGGGCGACCGGGCTGTTCCCGGTCGACTGGGAATGGGTGGACGCGATGGCCTGCACCCTCGACGAACACGGGGTGCGGCTCCGGGGTCAGGTCGTGGTGCACGACGACGGCGCCTCGATGGTGGAGCTCGACGACGACGAACCGGTCGCTGCGGCAGCGGCGTGAGTCGGTCGGGGGCAGTGCTTGTGTCGGTCAGCCCTGGGGTGCGGTGTCCGGGACGCTCTCTCCGGTCAGGCCCTCGACCACGCGCTTCGCCGTCGGCCAGTACTTGGCGTAGTGGTCGGGGTCCGCGTTCACCTGCACCGCGTGCGCCATCTGCGTCGGCGTCATGGTCTTCCAACCGGGGACCTTGATCAGCTTGGCGTAGAACATCGACGCCGCCGTGTACGGGTCCATCCGCTGCTCGTACGTGCCCCAGGCGCCGTTGTCGCGCTGCTGGAAGATGCCCCGGCTGTCCGGGCCGACGGCGTCGCCACGGTCCAGGTTCACCAGTCCGGACTCGCCGATCGCGGTCATCACGCCGACCGCCTGGGTGTGCGGCCCGATGCCGAGCTCACGGGCAGCGCGGATGACCTGCGCGGCGTTCACCAGACGGTCCTGGCAGAAGCCGCCGATCGGCCCGGCGGGCACCACGACGCCGCCGACGGTCTGCGACGCCGCGGCCGGGCAGGTGAGCGCCCGGGGGGTAGCCGAGGACGAGGCGAGCCCGTTCAGCGAGTTCACCGCCACGACGATCAGGACGATGACCCCGATGACGGCAGCGACGACGCCGACGCCGAACACCGACGCGAGTGCGATGCCGGCACGGCGCATGGTTCGGTCCTTCGTCGGGTGGATGGTGGCGGGGGTGGTCTGTCAGCCGGTGCTCCGGCGGACCGATGACCGAGCGGGCCGGGGTCCGCTCGGTTCGAGGCTAGGCGAACCGGCTGGACGACACACCTGCCGACATGCCCCCGGTTCGCGGCACTAGCGTGGAGCGCGGAGGGAACGATGGACACAGCGATGCAGGACCGGGCGCTCGGCGCCGTGCTGGCGAGTGCGTGCGGAGACGCCTTGGGAGCGCCGTACGAGTTCGGACCGGCGATGGCCGGCGAGCACCCCGTCGAGATGCGCGGCGGGGGCCCGTTCGGGTGGGAGCCGGGGGAGTGGACCGACGACACGAGCATGGCGATCCCGGTGCTCGAAGCGGTCGCGAACGGTGCCCGGTGGAACGAACCCCGCACCCACGGCCGGTTGCTCGCCGCCTGGTCCGACTGGGCGCAGGACGCCCCGGACGTCGGCGCGCAGACCCGAGCCGTCCTGGGCCGGATGACCGCGAACACCGAAGACGCGGCGAAGGCCGCCGCCAGCGCCGTGCACGAGCAGAACGGGCAGTCGGCGGGCAACGGGTCACTGATGCGGACCACGCCACTGGTGCTCGGGTTCCTCGGCGACGGCGCCCGGAAGAACCTGGCGGTCGCCGCCCGACGGGTCAGCGACCTGACCCACCACGAGGACGACGCCGGGGATGCCTGCGTCCTCTGGACCGTGGCGATCCGGCACGCCGTCCGCCGCGGCAAGCTCGACGTCCGCCGAGGCGTGCCGATGCTGCCGCGGGAGCGCCGGACCCTGTGGCTCGACCGGATCGCCGAGGCCGAGTCCTCGACACCGGAGGACCACACCGAAGCGAACGGCTGGGTCGTCGCGTCGCTGCAGTCCGCCGTCGCCGCGATCACCCTCGGCGACGGCGTCGTGGACACCCTCGAACGTGCCGTCCGGGGCGGCGGGGACACAGACACCGTGGCCGCGATCACGGGCGGTCTGGCCGGGGCGCTCGCCGGGGCGTCGGCCCTGCCGGAGCGCTGGACCACCCTGGTGCACGGCTGGCCGGGCAAGCGACTCGACTGGGTGCGGGCGCTGGCCGTCCGTGCGATCGAGCGGACGCCGGGGCCGCTCGGGATCCCGGCGCGACGGAGCTGACAGCGCGGCGGAGCTGACGGCGCGGCGGAGCTGACGGCACGGCGGGTCGGACGCCGCAGCACGGCACGATGCCCGGCACCCGATGGGTGCCGGGCATCGTGGGTCGTGGAGGTGGCGCGAGGTCAGCGGTCGTGGTCGTCCCGGGTGTCCCGCTGCACCGCGGTCGGTTCGGTCACCACGCCGGTCGGCGCCTTCTCGGCGGTCTTCCGACCGTGGGTGAACCACGTGACGAGCCAGAGCACGATGCCCAGAGCCAGGAGCGCGCCGGCGATCTGGTACTGCTCCCACGCGCGGCCGGACGAGAACGGCAGCACGAGCCACAGGCAGGCGACGACCCCGATCACCGGGATCACGACCCCGGCCGTGAAGTGCTTGTGGTCGACCTTGTCGCGTCGCAGTGCCAGCACCGAGGTGTTCACGACGGCGAACACCGCGAGCAGCAGCAGCGAGGTCGTCCCGCCCAGGATCACCACGATGGGCGACTCCGGGTCGAGCGACACCCAGCCGATCAGGGCCAGCGAGATGAGGGTCGTGAAGACGATCGCGTTCGACGGGGTGCGGCGGGCGGGGGAGACCCGGCCGAGGAAGCCCGGCAGCACGCCCTGCTTGCTCATGCCGTAGAGCAGTCGGGACGCCATCATCATGTTGATCAGCGCGGTGTTGGCGACGGCGAACATCGAGATGAACGGGAGCACGGCACCGATCGGGAAGTCCGGCGCGGCGGTCTGCACGACGGTGACCAGCGGCGTCTCGTTGCCGGCGAGTTCACCGATCGGCACGACGGCCACGGCGCAGATCGACACCAGGACGTAGATGACGGCGGTGATGCCGAGACCCGTCAGCATGACCCGGGGGAAGATCCGCGACGGGTCCTTCGTCTCCTCGGCCATGTTCACCGAGTCCTCGAAGCCGACCATCGCGAAGAAGGCCAGCGACGTCGCCGTCGAGATGCTCAGCAGCAGGCTCTTGTCCTCCGGCGTCTCGAACATCACGACGCGCGAGAAGTCCGCGTTGCCGCCGGCGATCGCGGTGAAGCCGACCAGGATCACGAGCACCAGACCGGAGAGCTCGACGAGGGTCAGCACCACGTTCGTCTTCACGCTCTCGCTGACGCCGCGGAAGTTCACCGCCATCACGGCGAGCATGAACCCCATCGCGATGAGCATCACCACGGTGTTCGGCAGCTCCAGGCCGAAGCCGACGCCGAGGTTCGCGGCGAACGCCCGAGACGCCGTCGACGCCGAGGTGATGCCGGAGCACATCACGATGAACGTCACGATGAAGGTGACGAAGTGGACGCCGAACGCCTTGTGCACGTACAGCGCCGCACCCGCCGTCTGCGGGTACTTCGTCACGAGCTCGAGGTACGAGAACGCCGTGAGCAGCGCCACCGAGAAGGCGATGAGGAACGGCAGCCACGCGGCACCACCGACCTCGGCCGCGACCTGCCCGGTGAGGGCGTAGACGCCGGTGCCGAGGATGTCCCCGACGATGAACAGCAGCAGGAGTTTCGGACCGATCACACGGCGGAGCTCGGTCTGCTGCCCCGGGTCGCGCTCGGTCTTCGTCGTGGTCGCCATGCATCACCCTGTTCCTGCTGAGCCGTTCCTGTCCAGTCCCACAGCAAAATCGGTCGCGGCGGGCAGGCCCGGCGGGCGGTCGATACGCTGCCCTGCATGGACGAGGCGTCGACGACCACCGAAGAACCGATCGAGTTCGCGGACTTCAACGCGAAGCTGCTCGTCCTCGACGTGCTCTGCTACGACTTGGACGTCATCGAGCCCTATGACGGGGACGCTGACGACGACGAGGACGCGGTGGTGGACGACGAGGACGTGGACGGTCAGGACGACCGGGCCCGTGAGTACTACGACGACCTCGACCTGCTGCCCTCGCATCTCGACCTGGTCACCGAGGTGACCGTCGACACCGACCTCGAGATCCTGCAGGACCTGCACCCCGGGTGGGACGGCTCTGACGACCGCTACGACCCGCAGAACTGGGACGACCTGGTCGACCTGCCGTCGTTGAAGGTCGTCTACGCGGCGGCCCCGCTGCCCGCGCACGTGTCGGACGCGCTCGCCGCGAAGGGCGTCGAGGTCCGCTCAGCCTGACGCCCCGCCGACCACCGCCCCGCCGCACGTCAGCGCAGTGCGGCGATCTGCTGCGTGAACTCCCTCGCCCCACCCTGCGCCGGGTGCCGCACGGCGATCGCGTCGATGCCGGCCGCCGCCAGCGCGCCCTGCGCCTTCCGGCCGACGGCGACGAACCGCCGGGCACCGACCGCCTCGGCCAACGCGAGTGCGACGGGCGCGCCGGCACGGACCTCGGCCGGACGCGGGGTCCGGTTCGTCAGCCGGTCCGGGGCCGCGAAGGGGTGGTGTGGGAACACCGCCCAGAGCACGGGCAGCGGGCCGTGCCAGTCCCGGAGCGCCGCGTGCACGACGCGCGAGGACGCCTCCCACGGTGCCGTCGGCTCGGGCGGCACCGCGAAGGGCACGCTGGCGAACAGCCCGTCGGGGTCCTGCAGCTCCCGCATGCTCGTGAACGGGACGCCGGTGTTCGTCATGCCGCGCCAGCCCGGTGCCTCGGCGACCAGGATCGTGTCCGCCTCGGGCCCGGCGTGCTGCAGGTAGCGGTCGAGGTTCCTCCGCCGCAGCGTTCCGGCCGCCCTCGACGCCGGGTCGGGACCGCTCGGGTCGAACAGCGCCTCGGCGTCGGCCGCAGCCGGGACCGCGTCGAGGGCGTCCCAGAACGCGCCGAGGTCGAGCGCGGAGTGGAGCACGGAGTCCGGCACGAGCGGGCCCGTCAGTGTCCGAGGACCCGCAGGTAGACCTGCTCGAGACCCGCGGCCGACCGCTCCCAGCTGAGTCGTTCGGCGTGCTCGCGCCCGGCGGAGGCCAGCGCGGCGGCGTACTCCGGCTCGGTCAGGATGCGTTGGATCTCCGACGCCCAGACCGCCGGGTCGCGCGACTCGAGGACGACCCCGGTCTCGCCGTCGACCACGGCCTCACGGAGGCCCCCGGCTGCGGCGGCCACGACGGGCACCCCGGACGCGGAGCCTTCGAGCGCCACCAGGCCGTACGTCTCGGAGTGCGACGGCACCAGCACGGCCGCTGCGCCGCGGAACAGGAACGCCAGGTCGGCACGCGACTGCGGTCCGATGAAGGTGACCCGGTCGGCGATGCCCCGTGACGCGGCGAGCCGACGCAGTTCGGTCACGTGGTCGCCTGCTTCGCTCGAGGCGTCCCCGGCGATGACGAGGGTGGGGCGGGCCTCCTGGTCGATGCCGGCGATCGCCTCGATGGCCAGGTCCAGGCCCTTGAGTGGCTGCACGCGGGCCGCTGCGACGACGTAGGGTGCGGCGGCGCGACGTGCGCCGACGCTGGCCGGGCGGAAGACGGACCCGTCGACCCCCGGCGGCACGATCCAGACGCGCGACGGGTCGCCGCCCAGGCGGGAACGGACGGTGTGTGCCTCGGACTCGCTGACGACGACGACGGCGTCGGACTCGCGCGCGAGGCGTTCTTCGCCGGCCATCCGACCGGCGGACTCGGGACGCTCGCCCTCGGACAGCGGCGTCGCACTGTCGGCGGCGATGGAGTGGAACGACTGGACGTGCGGGATGCCGCGGTCGCGGGCGACGGGCAGGGCCGCGGCACCGGAGAACCAGTGGTGCGAGTGCAGGACGTCGAACGGACCGAGTTCGGCCAGGCCGCGGCGGAACGGTTCGATGAACGCGTCGTGCTCGCCCTTCGGCACCGGTTCGGCCGGCCCGGCGGACAGGAACCGCAGGCACACGCCCGGCACGAGGGCGACCGAGTCCGGCTGCGTCGGTGCCGAGCGGCGGGTGATGATGTCCACCTGGTGGCCGCGGTCGGCCAGCGCTTCGGCCTGGTGGCGGACGACGACGTTCATGCCGCCGACCTCGCCGGATCCGGGCTCGTCGCCGGGGGAGGTGTGCAACGAGACCAGCCCGATGCGCAACGGTTCGGTCGTGGTGCTCACCGGTCCAGCCTAGTGAGCCGGGCGCTGCGACCGGCGCGCGGGGGCGACGAGGGCCGGCAGGCGGCCGGCGGCGTCGAGCGGGTCGGACGGGAGGCCCGGATCACCACCCAGCACCTGCACCCGTTCGTCGCCGTGTCGCTCCCAGAACGCCGCCGTCCACGCGCAGAGCACGCCGTCGAGCAAGTCCTCGCGGTGCTTGTGCGTCGGCCCGTGCAGCACCGACGGGTCGCGGAGGTCGCGGGTGAGCGGGTGCGCGTCGAGGTCGAGGGGCGGGTCGAACGCCGTCGTGCGCATGCGGCGGACGAGCTCGTCGAACGCCTCCGCCCGACGCTGCCGGGCGACGGCCGGGGGCACGGACGTGTCGAGCCGTTTGTAGCGGGGACGCTCGACGTCGTAGCCGAACTCCGCCACCCCGACCAGCGTCGTGTACGGGTAGCACTCGAACACCGCCGGGCCGCTCCGGGCGCGCATCGTCCGGGTGTCGCTGACGTACGTCACGCCGAGGGCGGTCAGCCGGTCGAGCAGCCGGGCGCCGGCGCTCGCGGCCGAGGCCAGGTTCGTCGGGTTCGCGGCGACCTTCCACCGGCCGTAGCGCTGCCCGACCTGGCGTTCGGACTCGCGGATGCCCGTCGGGTTCGTGACGACGAGCGACGCGTCCACCGCGATGAGGGTCCGGGGGCCGAGCCGTTCGGCGATCCAGGCGGTGACGTCGTCGACCCCGCGGGCCCACCCGGCGTCGGTCACCCGGCCGGTGTCGTCGAGGGTGGCCAGGCCGGTCTCGTTCGGGGCGCGCCGTTCGGTGCCGAGGCCCCAGGCCAGGTCCACCCCGAGGTACGCGGTCACCGGTCCATCCTGCCCCGTCCGGTCCCGCTGCGCGCCGCGCTGCGGTCGTGCTGCGCGCCGGGCTGCGGTCGTGTGCTGCGCGCCGGGCTCCGGGCGTGCTGCGCGCCGGGCTCCGGGCGTCGGAGTACGTTCCGCTGCATGGCGACACCGGCGACGACGCTCACCGTGCCCGGACCCGACGGCGACCGGGAGGTCCGGATCTCCAGTCCGTCCCGTGTGCTGTGGCCGGACCTCGGCATCACCAAGCTCGACCTGGCCCGGTACCTGGTCGACGTGGGCGACGCTTTCGTCCGCGCCAACGGCGACCGGCCGATCTCGCTGCAGCGCTTGCCGGACGGCGTCGACGGCGAGCAGTTCTTCTCGAAGAACCCGCCGAAGGGTGCCCCGGAGTACGTCCGCGCGGTGACCGTCACCTACCCGAGCGCCCGGAGCCACCCGCAGCTCGTCATCGACGAGCCGGCCGTCGCGGTCTGGGCAGCGCAGATGAACACCGTCGTCTTCCACCCCTGGGCCTCCCTGGCGGAGGACAGCGACCACCCGGACCAGCTCCGCATCGACCTGGACCCGCAGCCGGGCACCGACTTCCACGATGCCGTCCCCGCCGCGCACGAGCTGCGGAAGGTCCTGACCGAGGTCGGCCTCGAGGCGTGGGTGAAGACCAGCGGCAACCGCGGTCTGCACGTCTTCGCGCCGATCGAGCCGGCGTACGAGTTCCTCGACGTCCGCCACGCGGTGATCGCCGCAGCCCGGGAGCTCGAGCGGCGGATGCCGGAGCAGGTGACGACGGCCTGGTGGAAGGAGGAGCGGGGCTCGCGCGTCTTCGTCGACTTCAACCAGGCGAACCGCGACCGCACGATGGCCGGTGCCTACAGTCCGCGTGCGCTGCCGAACGCGGCGGTGTCGACGCCGCTGGCGTGGCACGAACTCGACGCTGCCGACCCGACCGCTTTCACGATCCTGACCGTGCCACAGCGTCTCGCCACGACCGGTGACCCGTGGGAGACGATGTCCGCCGAGCCCCGGAGCATCGACCCGCTCCTGGAGTGGTGGCGACGTGACCTGGCGGACGGTCTCGGCGAGCTGCCGTTCCCGCCGGACTTCCCGAAGATGCCGGGGGAACCGCCCCGCGTGCAGCCGTCCCGCGCGAAGAAGGCCTGAGCGGGGCGCGAGACCTGCCGGTCAGACGAGCGTGGAGGTGTCCTCGCGGCGCAGGTCGTCGTCGTCGACGCGCGAGGTCTGCAGCGGCAGCCCGACCGTCGCCGTGTGCAGGCGGGTGAGTCGAGACCAGGTCCGGCGGTTGTCCTGCGTGATGCCGTCGAGGACGATCATGCGCCCAGGCCGATCGTGACGAAGGCGAGCGCTGCGACGGTGACGCCGGCGATCCCGCTGATGATCGCGCTGGTCTGCAGGGCACGCTGGTGGCGTGCTTCGCGGACCTCGCTGAGAGGGTTGCGCTGTGCTCGGCGAACGAGGGTCTCGCTGCTCATTTCCACTCCGATCCGTGATCTCGAGGGGGTGGAGAACCACCGTTTCCCTGATGCCTCGAATGCTTCCACAGAATCACTAGTTCGGCTAACTACTGATGACGGCTGAGCGTCAAATGGACAACCCGTCCCTCGTCCGGGGGGCTCAGCTCAGGACGTCGCTGAGGTCGTAGGCCGCGGGCACCTCGAGCTGGTCGAACCCGCACGAGCGAGCGTCGCGATCCGGACGCCAGCGCGCGAACTGCACGGTGTGCCGGAAGCGGTCACCCTCCATCTGGTCGTAGCGGACCTCGAGCACCCGCTCCGGCGCCAGCCGGACGAACGACGTGTCGCGACCCGACGAGAACCGGGACCGTTCGCCGTCACCGGTGACGGGCCTCCCGTCCGCGTCCCGCTCCACCAGCGGCTCCAGCTCGTCCACCAGCTCGCGCCGCCGCTTGTCCGTGAAGGCGGAGACACCGCCGACCATCCGGAGTTCGCCGTCGGCGTCGTACAGTCCGAGCAGGAGCGAGCCGACGCCCGTGCCGCTCTTGTGCACCCGGTAGCCGACCGCGACGACGTCGGCCTCGCGGTGGTGCTTGATCTTGAGCATCGTGCGCTTGTTCGGTTCGTACGGGCGTTGCCGCGGCTTCGCGACGACGCCGTCCAGGCCGGCGCCCTCGAACGTGGTCAGCCAGCGCCGAGCGGTCTCGACGTCGAGCGTGGTCCGGGTCACGAACAGGGGCGCGGTCAGGTCGGTGCCGAGGGTCTCGAGCGCCGCGCGCCGGTCGTCGAACGGGCGGGAGGTCAGGTCCTCCCCGTCCAGGTACAGCAGGTCGAAGGCCACGAACTGCGCCGGCGTCTCGACCGAGAGCTTCGCGATGCGTGAGGCCGCCGGGTGGATCCGCTGCGACAACGCCTCCCAGTCGAGCTCCTCGTGTCCCGGTTGGCCCGAGCGGACGATCACCTCGCCGTCGAGCACGACCGGGCCGGGACGTCCGCCGAACTGTGCGCGGAACGCCTCGACCAGCTCGGGGAAGTAGCGGGTGAGCGGCTTCGACCCGCGGCTGCCGATCTCGACGTCGTCGCCGTCGATCGTCACGATGCCGCGGAAGCCGTCCCACTTCGGCTCGTACCGCAGTCCTCCGGTGACGCTGTCGGGGTCCGGCACGGTGGCGACGGCCTTGGCGAGCATGGGCGCGATGGTCTCCATGCCGCCTGTCTACGCGCTGCCGGCGGCGACGGCCTGGAGGCACGGTGTCGGCCCGCCCCGCACGGTGCCGGACCGCCCCGCACGGCGCCGGACCGCCCCGCGCTGCGCTCACTACGCTGGTCGCGTGTCGAACCCGTCGCCCGTCAGCCCGGTCCAGGCCGCGGCGCTCGCCGCCGGTGCGCTGCCGCCCGTCGAGGAGGTCCGCCCGGGTGTCTGGACGCTCGCGGTCCCGTTCCGCGGCGGCGTGCCCGACGCCACCCTGGTCTACGTCGTCGCCGGGGACGACGGCTCGCTCGCGGTCATCGACCCCGGGTGGAGCGACGGCGGCGAACTCGACGTCCTGACCACGGGCCTGCGACAGATCGGCCGAGCGGTCGAGGACGTCACCCTCATCGCGGTCACGCACCTGCACGCCGACCACCTCGGCGCGGCCGCCGCGCTGCGTCGTCGTTCCGGGGCGCCGATCGCGATGCACCCGGCCGAGGTGCACGCGCTGGAGCACGCCCGCGCCGACGCCGAGCAGAACGAGCGGGACGCCCGGACCTGGGGCGTCCCCGACGACCGGCTCGACGGTGTCCTGGCAGTCTGGGGCTCCGGCCGGCAGCTCGGGCAGGGGACCGTCAAGGCGCCGTTCGCCGACCTGGAGCTCGAGGACGGTGACCGGCTGCCGATCCCCGGGCGGGACCTCCGCGTGCTGTGGACCCCGGGGCACACCGGCGGTCACGTCTGCTTCGTCGACGAGCCCGACGGCCTGCTGTTCACCGGCGACCACGTCCTGCCGCAGATCAACTCTGGCATCGGCCTCGGGGGCCACACTGACTCGAACCCGCTGCGGGACTCGCTCGACTCGTTGGCGGCGCTCGAACCGTTCGCCGCGTTCGAGGTCTGCCCCGGGCACGAGTACCGCTTCCGTGACGTGGTGTCCCGCGCCCGGACCCTGGCCGCCCATCGTGACGAACGCACGCGGCACGTCGCCGCCGCGCTCGACGCACTCGACCACCCGACGGTGTTCGAGGTGGCGTCCCGCGTGCCGTTCAGCGGTGGGATCGAGTCGATGTCCGGGTACCTGCTCGCCAGCGCCCTGAGTCAGACGGTGTTCCACGCCGACCTGCTCGGCCGCGCTGGCGAACTCCGCCGGGCCTGAGCCCCCGCGGACACAGCCCCGGCGGACTCGGCCTCGGCAACTGCCGTGGGTCAGCCGAGCGTCGACGCCAGGCGTTCCATGACGACGGTCGCGTCCGCGAACTCGGCGGCGGCGTGGTCGGCCATCGGTGCGAGTCCGGGTAGCCGGTCGGCGAGGGTCGCACTGACCACGACCGGGTGCACCTTCATGCCCAGTGCCGTGCCGAGGATGATGTCGAGCACCGGCGACGCGTGGTCCCAGTGCTCCGTCGGCGTCCCCGCGTCGTAGGTGCCGCCGCGGCTGACGACGGTGACGACCGGACGCCCGGCCAGGGGCTGCGGCGTGCCGTCGGGCCCGGGGACGAGGACGCCCGGGATGTGCACGCGGTCGAGCCAGGCCTTGAGGCTCGACGGCACCGTGTAGTTGTACAGCGGCGACCCGATCACGACGACGTCGGCGGCCAGCAGCTCGTCGATGACGTCCTGGCGCAGCTGTTCGGCGGCGTCGGGCACGGACTCGTCCGCCGTGCGGTCTGCTGCGGCCCAGTGCAGCGCCGACGTCTCGAGGTGCGGCAGCGGGTCCACGTGCAGGTCGCGGCGGACGACCGTGTACTCCGGACCGCGGGCGCGCCAGGCGTCGGCGAACGCGGCGGTCAGCGCCCGGGAGCGGGAGTGGGACAGATCGGCGGAGGAATCGATGTGCAGCAGGCTCGGCATGGCCCCAACGCTAGCCGCGCCTCCCACCCCGCGAAGCGCACGTCACCGACCTGTGGATGACGGAACGGCCCCGTCGATCCGTGGAGGGATCGACGGGGCCGCGGGAGGAGCCTCCCGTCCGGATCAGCGCTGTGCGCGCCGACGGGCGAAGCGGAGGCCGACCAGTGCCGCACCGGCGGCGAGCATGCCGAGCGCCCAGGGCAGGGAGTCGGTCGCGTCCGTACCGGTGTAGGCGAGGCGGCCGTGCGCGGCGGTCCGGACCGGGGCCGTGCCGATCGGCGCGGCTGCGACCGGGGGCGTGACCACCGGGGGAGTCGCGACCGGGGCGGTGGCGGTCGGGACGACCTCGACCGAGAACGCAGCCGAGAACCCGGACGACCGTACCGTGAGACGGTGCTCCGACGCGTGCGGGAACGTCACGGCGAGGGAGCCGTAGCCGAAGGTGTCGACGTCCTCCGGCAGGGTCCGGACGACGTCGGACGCGACGTTCGAGGTGACGGCGATCGGGTAGGAGTCACCATCAGCCTCCGACACCCAGTTGCCGAAGCGGTCGACCGGGCTGCCGCTGACGAGCAGCGATCCACCCTGCGGCACCGTCGGCTGGCCTCCCGGGATGACGCTTTGGCTGTAGCCGAAGCCGTCGCCGCTGTCCCGGAAGCTCTCGGTGAAGGTCGAGACCGATCCGTCGAAGTCGATCTGCCATCCCGACAGCTCGCCCTTCGGGATCTCGGAACCGTCACCGACGAAGTCGGCGACCTGCTGTCGATCGGCCGTGAAGACCTGCACGCCGACGGGCGCTCCCGCCTCGACGTCGATCTCGACGTACTCCGTGGCGCTGACGCCGCGGCTCGTCGCGACGACTGTGAAGTCGGCGTACGTCGCCCACTTCGTCGAGCCGGAGATGATCCCGGTCTTCTCGTCGAGGTGGAATCCCTGCGGCAGCTGGGACGCGGGCTCTTGGCCGGGCTCGGCCGAGTCCAGGTCGACCCAGCCGATCGCGTACGAGACGTCGCCCGACTTCGTGCCGGTCACCGCGAAGCTGCGCGAGAACGCCGCGCCGGCGGTGGCCGAGAGTTCGAGCGGTTCGTCCTCGGTCGTGGTGTCGGCGAATGTCGGGTTCGGCTTGATGTCCTCGAGTGTCGCGACCTCGAACTCGTCGGGGACCTCGGTGCTCACAACGACGCGGATCACGGTCCCGATCTCGTCGGTGGTCAACTCGAACGACGAGGAGGTGTCGTCGGTCGGGACACCGTCGACGGACCACGTGTACGAGTAGTTCTTGCCGGTGAAGCCCTTCGTCGCGGCGTAGAGCTTCTGGCCGACGCGCGGCGCACCATCGATCTTCACCGAGCGCTCGGCCGCGGGGGTGGCAGACGGCTCGGCTGTCGGCGTCGCGGCGGGCTTCGCTGTCGCCGGAGCAGCGTCCTGGGCAGGTGCAGGCGTAGGCGCCGGAGCGGTGGGCGAGCCCGGCGTCCCGGTGGGAGCGGGATCTGACGTCGCGGTGGTCGCGGTGTCGGTGCCGGTGCCGGTGCCGGCGTCGGCCGGGAGGCCCGCTGCGGTCGACGTGCTCGTGTCGCCACCCGAGACGGCCGGCGCGGTCGCGGCGGTGTCGATGGGTGCGTCAGCGGCGTACGCGGTGGTTGCGGTCATGACGCCGAAGCCGGTCGTCAGTCCGATCAGGGCAGTCGCGGTGCCGACGGCGCAAGCGCGTCGGACGAAGGCTGTGCTGCGGTGCACGGGTTCCCCCAGGGTCCATGTCCGGTCAGGTGCCGGAGTGTATGAATCAGCCGAGAATCCCCGACGTGTTCGGATCGTATTGGTAGCGAGCGGACCAATCGGACCCGGACGCTCGAATGTGACCCGAGTTGGGGGAGTGTGCGGTTTCCCGCACGATGGTCGGCCACGTCGTGTCGGTGCCCGCTCAGGATCGGGGAGCGCCGGCCGCCCGCTCGAGCGCTGTCCGGAACGCCGACACCGCCGGCGACTCGGCGCTCGCGAGACGCTGCGCCGTGAACAGTGTCCGTCGCCCGGGCTCCGGCAGTTCGAGCAGTCGGCAGCTCGTCGACCGACCGGCCCAGACCAGGTCCGGCATCAGCGCGACGGCGTTGCCCGACTCGATGAGCCGGATCTGCGCCTGCAGGTCCGCCGTCTCGTAGCGGACGTCGGGCTCGAAGCCGGCACGACGGCACGTCTGCTCGGCGAAGTGCCGGGAGGCTGCACCACGCGGTTCCATCACCCACGGCAGCGTCGCGGCCTCCTCGAGCGACGTCACCGGCCAGAGGGCCGTCGCCACCGGCGGCAGCGCCAACCGCACCGGGTCGGTCGTCAGGTCACGGCGGTCGAGGCCCGGGAACCGCGGGGCCGCGTGTGCCGGGTACTGCTCCGCGATCACCATGTCGAAGTCCCGCGCCCAGGTCTCGTTGAGCGCGGTCTCCGGTTCGCGCTGCACCATCTCGACCCGGACGTCGGGGTGTTCGAGCGCCATCGTGCGGAGGGCGGACGGCATCAGGGCCAGTGCGGCGGACTGGAACACGGCGACCCGGATGCGCCCCTGCACGGTGGTCAGCGTCGACTCCACGGACGCCTGCGCACGTTCCAGGGTGTCCAGTACCTCGCCCGCCGCCGCGACCAGGACCTCGGCCTGCGGGGTGAGTTGCAGGCGCCGTCCGGCACGGCGGAGCAGCTGCACGCCGGCCTCCCGCTCGAGCACTGCGAGCTGCTGCGACACCGCCGACGGGGTGAAGTTCATCGCCTCGGCGACGGCAGCGACCGTGCCCCGGATCGACAGCTCACGGAGGAGCACCAGGCGACGGACGTCGAGCATGCGGAAAGCGTAGCTGAGCTGAACGGAATGCATCAGGAACGGTTGCTTCCGCTACCGAAAGAGCGCCCGGCACACTGTCCCCATGACCGACGTCCAGCCGCGCTCCGACGCTGCCGCCCCGACCGTCCACGACGACCTCGCCGACGCGTCCGTCGCGCTCGTCCGGCAGTGGCTCGCCGAGGCCGAGACGTACCCCGTCGACGGCTCCGCGAAGCAGCTCGCCGGTGTCCTCGCCGACCCGAAGGGCCTCGCGTTCGCCGTCGGGTTCGTCGACGGCGTCGTCCGCCCCGAGGACCTCGGCGTCGCCGCGCGCAAGCTCCGCGCCATCGCGCCGGACGCACCCGGGTTCCTGCCGGCCGCGCTCCGCGGCCTGGTGCGCCTCGGCGGCGGACTGGCGCCGAGCCTCCCGACCGTCGTCGTGCCCATCGCCCGACGGGTGCTGCGGAACATGGTCGGCCACCTCATCGTCGACGCGACCGACGCGAAGCTCGGGCCGGCGATCGCCGGGATCAAGCAGGACGGCGTCCGCCTCAACGTGAACCTGCTCGGCGAAGCCGTGCTCGGCGAACGCGAAGCCGCCCGTCGTCTCGCCGGCACGCACGCGCTCCTCAGCCGCGACGACGTCGACTACGTGTCCATCAAGGTGTCCTCGACCGTCCACCCGCACTCGCCGTGGGCCTTCGACCACGCCGTCGACGACATCGTCGAACAGCTCCGCCCGCTGTTCGCCCGCGCCGCCGCCGCGTCACCGCGGAAGTTCATCAACCTCGACATGGAGGAGTACAAGGACCTCGACCTCACCATCGCGGTCTTCACGAAGCTCCTCGACGAGCCGCAGTTCACCGACCTCGAAGCGGGCATCGTCCTGCAGGCGTACCTGCCCGACGCACTCGCCGCGATGGAGCACCTGCAGCAGTGGTCGGCGGCGCGCCGCGCCCGCGGTGGTGCGGACATCAAGGTCCGGCTCGTCAAGGGCGCGAACCTGCCGATGGAGCAGGTCGAGGCGTCCGTGCACGGCTGGCCCCTCGCCACCTGGCACACCAAGCAGGACTCCGACACGAACTACAAGCGCGTCCTCGACTGGGCGCTGACGCCCGAGCGCATCGCGAACGTCCGGGTCGGTGTCGCCGGCCACAACCTGTTCGACGTCGCGCACGCGTGGCTGCTGGCCGGGCAGCGCGGGGTCCGCGACGGCATCGAGTTCGAGATGCTGCTCGGCATGGCGCAGGGCCAGGCCGCCGCGGTGAAGAAGACCGTCGGCTCGCTGCTGCTCTACACGCCGGTCGTGCACCCGGGGGAGTTCGACGTCGCGATCGCCTACCTGATCCGCCGTCTCGAAGAGGGTGCGTCCCAGGACAACTTCATGTCCGCGGTGTTCTCGCTCGCGTCGTCGCCGACGCTCTTCGCCCGCGAGGAAGCCCGCTTCCGCGACTCGCTGGCACCGCTCGCCCTGCCCGGGGGACTCGACGCCCCGGCCGCGCACCGCGTCGCCGACCGGTACGCCGCCGTCGAGCGCCCGGCACCCGGCCACTTCGAGAACACGCCCGACAGTGACCCGTCCGTCGCAGCCGTCCGCGAGTGGGGCGCCGGCATCACCGCCCGCATCGCGTCGTCGACGCTCGGCGTCTCCGCCGTCCGGGAGGCCCGGATCACCTCCGCCACGACCCTCGAGTCCGCCCTGCGGCGCGTCCGTGCCGCCGGCAACACCTGGGGCTCCTGGTCCGGAGCTGCCCGCGGTACCGTCCTGCACGCCGTCGGCGACGCGCTGGAGGCGAACCGCGCAGCCCTCGTCGAGGTGATGGCGTCGGAGACCGGCAAGACCATCGACCAGGCCGACCCGGAGGTGTCCGAGGCCATCGACTTCGCGCACTTCTACGGCGAGCTCGCGGCCTCGCTCGACACCGTCGACGGCGCCGCCTTCACCCCGGCGGCCCTGACCCTGGTCACCCCGCCGTGGAACTTCCCCGTCGCGATCCCCGCCGGGTCGACGCTCGCCGCCCTGGCTGCCGGTTCCGCGGTCGTCCTCAAGCCCGCGCCGCCGGCCGCCCGCAGCGGTGCCGTCCTGGCATCGGTCATCGAGACCGCCCTCGACGCCCACGGTGCACCCGCCGACGTGCTGGCGTTCCTCGACGTCGAAGAGTCCTCGCTCGGCAAGGAGCTCATCGCCTCGCCGCTCGTCGACCGGGTGATCCTGACGGGCGCCTACGAGACCGCCGAGCTGTTCCGCTCGTTCCGGCAGGACCTGCCGCTGCTCGCCGAGACCTCGGGCAAGAACGCCGTCATCGTCACGCCGTCCGCCGACCTCGACCTCGCCGTGAAGGACGTCGTCGCCTCGGCCTTCGGGCACGCCGGGCAGAAGTGCTCCGCCGCGTCGCTCGTCGTCATGGTCGGGTCGGTCGCCAAGTCCAAGCGCTTCCGCAACCAGCTGCTCGACGCGGTGTCCTCGCTGACCGTCGGCTACCCGAGCGACCCGACCAGCCAGATGGGGCCGATCATCGAACCAGCCTCCGGCAAGCTCCTCGACGGCCTCACCACGCTCGGCGCGGGGGAGTCGTGGGCGGTCGAGCCGAAGCAGCTCGACGAGACGGGGAAGCTCTGGAGCCCGGGTGTCCGTCAGGGCGTCCGCCGCGGATCGGACTTCCACCGCACCGAGTACTTCGGCCCGATCCTCGGCGTGATGACCGCCGAGACCCTCGACGAGGCGATCGACATCGTCAACGACGTCGACTACGGCCTGACCTCGGGCCTGCACTCCCTGGACCCGGGCGAGATCGGCACCTGGCTCGGCCGGATCCAGGCGGGCAACCTCTACGTCAACCGCAGCATCACCGGCGCGATCGTCCGCCGCCAGCCGTTCGGCGGGTGGAAGAAGTCCGCCGTCGGCGCGGGCACCAAGGCCGGCGGCGTGAACTACCTGGTCGGCCTCGGCTCCTGGACGCCCACGGCTGCGACCGCCGGGTCCACTCCGTCGTCGGCCGTGTCGGCGTTCGTCCGCGCGACCGGGGCAGACTCCGAGTCCCTCGGCCGTGCGGTCGCGTCGGACGAGCTCGCCTGGACGTCGGAGTTCGGGGTCGCCGCGGACGTGTCGGCGCTGACCGCCGAGCGGAACGTCTTCCGGTACCTGCCGTACCCGGGGGTGCAGGTGCGCCTGGCCGTGGCTGGGGCTTCGGCGGCTGCTCCGGCCGCTTCGGCCGCGGCTGCGGCGGATGGGCCGGACGTGGACGGTCTCGTGCGGGTCGTCGCCGCGGCGCTGCGGGCCGGCACCCCGGTCGACGTCTCCGTCGCCGGTGATCTGCCGGCGTCGGTCACCACGGCCCTCCGTGGCCTGTCGGTCGTCGGCACGCTCCGGCAGGGGGAGTCCGACGACGCCTTCGCCGCGCGCATCGCCGCCGGGCCCTCCACCCGGGTGCGACTCATCGGCGGGGACGCTGCTGCCCTGGCGGTCGGGACGAACGGACGCCCGGACATCGCCGTCTACGCCGAGCCGGTCACCGAGGCCGGCCGGATCGAGATGCTGCCGTTCCTCCGCGAGCAGGCGGTGTCCATCACGGCGCACCGCTTCGGCACGCCGAACCACCTGTCCGACGAGCTCCTCTGACGCCCGGGCAGCTGTCCGGTCGCCGCACGCCCTGGGCGCACCGTCAGCTGTCCGGCGTTGCATCGGGGCGGCCACCACGACGGTGGCGAGTCACACCGAGGAGCACCACATGACCGACCCGATCGCCCACCCCACCGCCCTGGCGCACGTCCGCGTGACCGTGACCGACATCGCCCGCAGCAAGGCGTTCTACCAGCAGCTGCTCGGCGTCGACCCGGTCATCGACTTCAGCGACCAGGTCGACCAGCCCGGGGTCACCGAGGACCGCGAACGCTTCTACGGCGGCTGCGTGTTCCCGCTCGGCGACCAGGTGTTCGGGCTGCGTCCGGTCGCACCGTCCGGGCAGCGGTTCGACCCGGACACGGTGGGTCTCGACCACGTGAGCTTCACCCTCGGCTCGGTCGACGAACTGCACCAGGCGGCGGCCCGGTTGGACGCGGCGGGCATCGAGCACGGAGAGGTCACCGAACTCGGGGACGCCGGCCTGACGATCCTGTCGGTGCAGGACCCCGACGACATCAACCTGGAGTTCGCCGCGCGCAAGTGAGTCGTCGGGTGCCCGGCAGACGGTCGAGGCCGTCTGTCCGGGCATTCGTTCACTCGCCGTTGCCCTGCATCTCGGCGGCGTCGCCGACCGTGCACACCGACAGGCCTTCGATCGTGTACCCAACCGGGTCGGCGTAGAGGTCGATGGACGTGGTCGGACCGCCGAAACCTCGGACACCGCGCACGGGGTCCTTGCCGCTGTTCTCGTAGGCCTGGGTCGTGATCCCCTTCGCCTTCCAGAGGTCCTGGAGCTTCGCGACGTCGGCCGGAGGCGTACCGCCCGGCTTCCGGTCCACGATGTAGGAGTACGCGGCTCCGGTGCCGCCTCCCGGCAGTGGGCACGACTGCACGGCGGGCCCGCTGCGGATCGTCCAGTCGCCGCCGATCTCGGCGTACGAGTCATCGACGATGTCGACGATCGCTTGCTTCGCCTCAGCACTGGTCATCGTTGCATCGTCATCCACGGTGTTGCCCTCTCTGGCACATCCGGATATCAGGACCGCAGCAGCAGCCACGATCATGATGGTGGTGATTGTCCTGGTCAAGAGTGAGTTTCGTTCCTCATCGTGTGGCGAGGCCGAACGGGTGCCCGCTGACCATCTCCAGCGGTGTGGCCCACTTCGGTGTGTAGGGGGTCATTTTGTCGCCGTGACCGGTGGTCGCCAACGCGACATTGTTCAGTGATTCGGTGTTCGTGTCCAGGTATCCAGAGAGACCGTCGGTGTGCACGCCGTGGTCCTTGACACCGTTGAGGCCGTCGACCCCATCGGCACCGAAGGTCGTCGCTCCGAAGTCGGACCCAGTGGGATCACCGTGGTGGTCTTCGCTTGCGTTTCTCCCGACGATTGCGAGTGGATCGCCTTGTCCCCATTCTGTTGGCAGAACGTTCCTCGCTTGACCCGCGTAGACGTGGTCGGCGTGGATCTCGTTGGCGTTCTCGATGGAGTCGGGGATCCCCGCCGAGGCGACCATGGTGAGGGAATCAACATGGACGCCTTTCTTGGTCAAGCCGAACGCAGCGGCGGTGGTGCCGTACGAGTGGGCGAGCACGTTGTTCCTCGGCATGTCCTCTGCGCGAACCGCACTGATTCCTCTCATCGCGTCCGCAAGGTGTTCGCCGCCCTCCCTCGCAGAGGCGCTGTTCAACACGCCCAGGTCGCCCGTCACCGGGATGGGCGGGGATTTGTAGCCCATCCACGCGACCACCGCGTGTTCTCCGCCGTTCTTGTCGACGGTTTCCTGTCGGTTGTAGACGTTCTGCGCTGCAGCAGTCCAGTCATCCATCTTCTTGGTCGAGGAGTTCATGCCCGGCACAGCCCAGGTGACGTTCTGCGCCGTGTCGACGTTCCCGATGGCGACTGCCGCCAGTGGAGGGTGGTCCGTCGTGAGCGAGATGAGGGTCCGCGTTCCATCGTGACGGCCCTGGACAAGGGCATCCCTGATCTTCCTCAGAGCGGTCAGGTCGCCCGAGACATCTTCGCTTTGATCTCGCAGCATGCCGTCGGCGTCGCGGCGCCAGTATCGATCGGTCAGCTCTGCGATCCGCTGGTCGAGAACTGCGGTGTTCGCCGCTGCCCGCGCCCAGTAGGGCACCCCCTCGAGATTGCCGAGTTCCTGTAGAACTGACCTCGGCAGCGCAGAGATGACCCGTTCGCTGGCCTGTGTGTACCCGAGGTCCGCCCAACGTTCGGCCACTTGCTTCGCGGAGAGACCGGACTTGAAGAGTCGTTCCAGGCCAGCCGGCAGATGTGCCTTGTCCTCGACGTCCAGGAAGACATCCGGCAGGGAACCGTGACCGCCCGCTCGCTCGAAGGCGCCAGCGACCCGGTCCATCCACGCGGCGTCGGCGGCGTTCTCGTCGAGGTATCGATCGAAGCCGTGGATCACGGACACGGACCCGACTCGTGCCCATGCGCACGATGTAGTGAAGCTGACCCACGCAGCCTTGAGCGTGGATTCCTTGGCCGCGGCTGCTCTGTCGTTGGCGCGGCAGGTCGAGGCGAACGAACGAAGGCGCGATGGATCAGCGGATGAGCGCCCGTTGCTCGTGCCTGTCCCGGTGCGCACGCGGCCGCGTGGTACGAACGTTGCTTCTACGGGTTCCGGCACGATCGGGACGCTCGAGGGCGGGATCTCGAACAGGAGTGGCGGCTGATGAGTCGGCATCGCCAACGACGGTGGTGACATCGTGAGTGCGCGCTTCCGGTCCTCTTCGCGCTGGTTCCATGCAGCGACGTCTTCGAGGCGTTGACGTTCCTTCGCGGCTGAAGCCTTCACTGCCCGGACGGAGGCAACCAGCGTGTCGAGGCTTCTCGCCAGTGCAGGCCTGTCGGCGGCCTCCGTTCGCATCGCCTCGGTGAAGCGCATCGCGTAGGCCCCCGAGAAGTCCTCGCTCGCATTCTCGGCGGCAGTACGACGCGCAGGTCCTTGTGCGCGGAGTTCGTCCCCTGCCGCATGAGCGGCGCTGATGAGCATGTCTGCCACGCCGTCGTCGAACTCGATATCGGTCACGTTTCCCCCCCAGGTCGGCCGACTAGCCGTCAACAACGATAGTCGTTGATCTTGGTGACGGCGTTCAGCGGTCGAACCCGTGCTGCACGGGCCGCAGGATGTACTCGTACGTCGTGCGTGCCCGGTCGGGGTCCGGGGTCTCGCCGGAGATCAGGTCCGCGTACGTGAACGACTCTGACACGCGCACGAGCAGTCGGCCGAGTTCCTCGGGGGAGAGCGGCGCCGGGTCGAACACGCCAGCAGCCCGCTCCGTCTCGATGAGCGACGCCACGACGGCCACGAAGCGCCGCTGCACGTCACTGTCGGTCGTCGTGAGCAGGCGCAGTGCCCGGGCCGGCTCACGGGTCAGGAACGCCCGGAAGTACGGCGCTCGGATCAGGTCCGCGGTGAACCGGTCGAGGACGTCGACGATCCGCTCCGTTCCCGAGGGTGCAGCTGCACGGCCGGCGGCGTCGAGCGTCGGGACGGCGAGCGACCAGAGGATCTCGGAGAGCAGCTGGTCGCGGTTCCCGACCCAGCGGAACAGCGAGGTCCGGTCGACCCCGAGCGAGGACGCGAGCGCCCCCATGTCGATGCGGGCGCCGTCGATGAAGCTGTGCCGCGCAGCACGGAAGGCGCGCTGGGAGTCAGGATGGGCCTCCAGGCGGGCGGCGAGTGCGCTCGGGACGAGGGCCGAGCCGAGCGCGCCGAGTGCCTGCCTGCTCACGGTTCCCCCAGAGTCGTCGTGCCGGTCTTGCAACGTTTCCGAGAATGATGCATCGTTGGGTCCATGTCAATGACCGCCGCGCAGACACCCCTGCTGGAATCCGACTTCTACCGGTTCCAGGAGCAGCTGACCGACCAGGAACGCGACTCCCTGGGGAAGCTCCGCGAGTACCTCGAGCGCGACGTCGCGCCGATCGCTGACCAGTACTGGGCCCGCGCCGAGTTCCCGAAGCAGGTCATCGCACCGCTCGCCGAGCTCGGCATGTACGGCCCGGGTATCCCGCTGGTCCGCCAGTTCGAGAACTCTGCCGTGTACCGCGGCTGGGCGGCGCTCGAGCTCGGCCGCATCGACGCCGGGGTCTCGACCTTCATCGGCGTGCAGTCCGGCCTCGCCATGAACTCCATCGCCGTCGCCGGCAGCGACGAGCAGCAGCGCGAGTGGCTGCCCCGGATGGCCTCCGGCGAGATCGTCGGAGCGTTCGGGCTGACCGAACCGCTGTCCGGCAGCGACTCGGCCCGCGGCCTCCGCACCACCGCCCGACGCGAGGGTGACACCTGGGTGCTGAACGGCTCGAAGCGGTGGATCGGCAACGCCACTTTCGCCGACGTGATCGTCATCTGGGCGAAGGACGAGGCGGACAACCAGGTGAAGGGCTTCCTTGTGACGTCGGACACCCCGGGGTTCACCGCGACGAAGATCGAGGACAAGATCGCCCTCCGGTCCGTGCAGAACGCCGACATCACGCTCGAGGACGTCCGCGTCCCGGAGGCCCGGCGGCTGCAGCACGCCGACTCGTTCCGCTCGACAGCGACCGTCCTCCGTCTGACCCGCACCGAGGTCGCCTGGCAGGCTGTCGGGATCTCGATCGGGGCCTACGAGGCAGCGCTCCGGTACGCGCAGGAGCGCGTGCAGTTCGGCAAGCCGATCGCCTCGCACCAGCTGATCCAGGATCTGCTCGTCAAGTCGCTCATGAACATCACCGCGTCGATCGCGCTCTGCACCCAGGCGTCGGCGCTGCAGGACCAGGGAGTGGGTGGCGACGAGCACTCGGCGATGGCCAAGGCATTCGCCACGACGAAGATGCGCGAGACCGTCGGCTGGTGCCGCGAGGTGCAGGGCGGCAACGGCATCGTGCTCGAGAAGGGCGTCGCACGGTTCTTCGCCGACGCCGAGGCCATCTACTCGTACGAGGGGACGCGTGAGGTCAACACGCTCATCGTCGGTCGCGCGGTGACGGGCCAGGGCGCATTCGTCTGACCCGCTGAGGCAGCCGTCGCTCGGAAGCCCGGGCGACGGCTGCCTCCGCCTCAGCCGAGCAGCTCCGGCCGCTCCCAGTCCTGCCCGAGCACGTGCTGCCCGAGGAACGCGAACACCGTCTGGTACCAGAGCTTCGCGTGCTGGGGCTGCAGCACCCAGTGGTTCTCGTTCGGGAAGTACAGGAACCGGTGCGGCATCCGACCGTCGGCGTCCGCATGGTGTTCAGCGAGCTCGGACCACAGTCGCAGTCCCTCGCCGATCGGCACGCGGTAGTCGTGGTCCCCGTGCACCACGAGCATCGGCGTCCGGATGTCGCCGACGAAGCGGTGCGGGTCGTTCGCCGCCAGACCGTCGGCGTCGAAGATCGACTGCCAGTAGTGCGCGGCGTCGGTCGTGCCGGCGAACTGGTCGAGTGCCCAGAGGCTGGCGTGGGTGACGATCGCGTCGAACCGGTCGGTGTGCCCGGCGACCCAGTTCGCCATGTAGCCGCCGAACGAGCCGCCCATCGCCGCCGTCCGGGTCTCGTCGATGTCGTCCCGCGCGACGACCGCGTCGGTGATCGCCATCAAGTCCGTGTACGGCGCCTGGCCCCAGGCGTTCCAGCCGCGGTTGACGAAGTCCAGGCCATAGCCGGTCGACAGCGCCGGGTCGGGCAGCAGCACCGCGTACCCCTGCGCCGCCGCGAGCATCGGCGTCCACCGCCACGACCACTGGTTGAACGAGTTCAGCGGGCCGCCGTGGATCCAGAGCAGCAGCGGGTGCGCGGTCCCCATGGCCGCGGTGCCGTCGGGCAGGACCAGCCAGCCGCGGACACGCGTGCCGTCAGCCGCGGTGGTCTCGACCTCTTCCAGACGTCCGGGCACGTCCGGCAGGGAAGCGGGCGTCGCCAGGACGTGCACCGTCCCGTCGGCGTCGATCCGGACCGGGTGCAGCGGTGCCGCCCAGGAGGCCCGCAGCGCCACCACGACGCCGCTCTCGGCCGCCACCCGCAGGCTCGAGTACGCCCAGTCGTCCTGCGTCAGCTGCTCGACGGGGGCACCGTCGAGCGGCAGGCGGAACACCGGCGCCCGGCCGTCCTGATCGGCCGTCGCCAGGAGCGCTCGGTCGCCGTGCTCGAAGACCAGCTGACTCGGCCAGCGGTCCCAATCGGTCGCGATCCGCCGGGCACCGCTGCCGTCGATGTCCGCCGTCCAGACCTCTTGCTGGTTCGCGCCGGCCGGGGTCGAGCGGACCGTCCGCATCCAGGCGATCGTCCGACCGTCCGAGCTGAGCGCGGGCATCTCGTGGTCGACGCCCGGGGCGTCGAAGAGCACGGTCCGCGTCCCCGTCTCGAGGTCGATCGTCACGAGGACGAACCGGTGCCCGCGCGCCTCGTGCACGCCCACCGAGGCGAGCAGGGTGCGTCCGTCGGGAGTCAGCGCGCCGTCGACGGCGTCGAGGGTGCGGCCCGGCTGCGGCGTGGCGTCGGTCGGCTTCGGCAGGTGTGCCGGGTAGCGGGGCTCCTGCGGCTCGCCGGCGCCGTCGCCGGCGTCCCCGTCGGTGCCCTGCGCTTCCTGCAGCGCGTCCAGGTCGACCCGCAGCACGTGCGGCTCGTCCGGCCCCAGGTCGTGGTCCCAGTACCGGATCGGGTACGACTCGTGCAGGATCGCCCGGACCTTCTGGTCGTCCCGCTGCTTCCGGAGAGCGGCGTCGCGGTCGACGTCCCCGTCGGCTGCGGGCAGCAGGGGTGCCGTGACCGCCAGCACGTCCGATGCCGACGCGGCGCCGAGCAGACTGCCGACACCGCCGGCCAGCCGGGTGACCGGGCGCGCGTCCCCACTGGCGGCCGGCAGGAGCCAGAGCTGCGCGGAGGCGCCGTCCTTGCCCGACTCGGTGTCCGGCCGGCCGGAGACGAACAGCAGGTCCCCGTGCCGGGTGAACGCGGCCGCGGACTCGCCCGTCGCCGAGCGGGTCAGCCGTGTCGCGACACCGTCGCCGGAGGTCGGGACCGACCACACCGACTTCTTGTGCGTGGTGCCGTCCGCGTCGAGTGCGCTCACCGTCACGGCCGCACGTTCGCCGTCGGGGCTCAGCACGAGCCCGTCGACACGGGGCAACGCGAGGAACTGGTCGAGGTCCGAGAACGGTGTCGTCATGCCGTCACGCTACCGACGGCACCGCCTCCGGCACAGGGGTCAGAGCGGCTCTGTGGAGAACCCGACAGAACCCACAGGCACTGTCCGTCACGCCCAGAACGCGGCGACCCGCTCCGCGACCTGCTCCGCCTGCGCCCGCCCGGCCTCTGCCGAGGGCCGCTGCGTCGACAGCGCCAGCGAGTTCGTCCCGAAGGCCCGGATCGACGCCTCGTCCGCGACCACGACCTCCACCTGCGACCCCGCGTCACGGAGCGCGGCGACGGACCGGTCGAGCCACGGCCCGAGCGGCGACGGCCCCTCGGGGCTGCACGCGATCACGAGGACACGTTCGTACCCGGCGGCGACGTCCGCGTTGGTCGCCGACCGCACCCCGCCGTCGACGTACGGGTGCCCGTCGATGCGCACCGGCGACCAGACGATCGGCACCGAGCAGCTCGCGGCGACAGCGCGCTCCAGAGGCACGCCGTCCTCGGCGCGGAACACCCGGAAGGACCCGTCGACCGCGTCGACCGTGGTCACCGCGTAGGGCTTCGCCGGCCACTCGGCGCTCGGCAGCGTCTGTCGGAAGGTCGCGACACGCTCGTCGTCACTCTGGCCGGTCGTGACCTCCTGCGCCGCAGCGCCGACCCGCGCGCGGGCGTCCTGCTCCGAGGTCGCGCCCTGCATCGCGGCGCCGAAGCGCTGCTCGACTTCAGAGACGTCCACGGCGGCGGGCTCCTCGTACGTCGTCGGCAGGGGGCTCGTCTGCTGCGCGTAGGCGTCCTGCACGGCGCCGGCGCGCAGGAACGCCCCCACCACGCTGCCTGCACTCGTGCCGACCACCAGGTCAGCGGCTCCGAGGTCGACCCCGGCGTCCTCGAGCGCGGACAGGACGCCGAGCTCCCAGGCGATGCCCGCGACCCCGCCACCTCCGAGGACGATCGCGCGGGTTCCGGGCGTGGGAGTGGGCGTGGGCTCTGCAACATCGGTCATGTGTCCTGCATACCAAGTCCGGCGATGAACGCGCACCACGTCCGGTCGCCGGAGCCCGCCACGGGCCGGCCGGGAGGCGCTGATCGCCCCCGCCCCGCGCCTCCCGTCCGCCGTCGAGTCACGCCCAACGGGAACCGGCTCGAGCCGCGGTTTCCCGCGGTTCGAGCCGGTTCCTGTTGTGCTGCGCCGAAGTGCGCCGCGCCAGCGCGCCCGCGCCCGCCGCCGTCGCGCCCCCCGCTACTCGGCCGCGACGTCGATGAGCACCTTGCCGACCGCGTCGCCCTGCACGGCGTCGTGCGCGGCCGCGGTCTCCTCGAGCGGGAAGCGCAGCAGCGGCAGACCCGCCTCCTCGCCGACCGGCAGGACACCGTCGCGGAGCGCTGCGGTGACGTCCTCGGCGGCGGCCGCCAGGGCAGCCTCGCCGATCGTGTAGAGCAGCAGGAACTGGTAGCGGGCGTTGATGCTCATGTTCGGCCGGACCGGGATCGACGCCGCGTCGCCACCGTTGTCGGCGTACATCGAGACGACACCGTGGTTCGCCAGCACGGCCGCGTCCAGGTCGGCGTTCGCGGGGATCGACACCTCGACGACGATGTGCACGCCGTCCGGGGCGATCGCGCGGATCTGATCGGCGGCGTCGTCCTCGCGGTAGTTGACGGTGTGGTGGGCGCCGGCCGCGGTGGCGAGGGCGGCCTTGTCGTCGGAGCTGATCGTCGCGATGACGGTCGCGCCGGCCCACCGTGCCAACTGGATGGCGGCGTGCCCGACGGCACCCGCGCCTCCCGCGACGAGCACGGTGCGACCGGTCAGGGCGCCGGGGGAGAGTCGGGCGGGGCCGTCCTCGTGCACGGTCAGGGCGCGGTGGGCGGTCATCGCGGGGACGCCGAGCGAGGCGCCGACGTCGAACGAGACGCCCTCGGGCAGCGGTGCGACGCGGGTGGCGGGGACGACGGTGTACTCCTGCGCGGTGCCGGTCGGGCGGGAGGCCGCGGCCATGAACAGCCAGACGTGGTCGCCGACCGACAGCCCCTCGACCCCGGGGCCGACCGCGTCGACGATGCCGGCGCCGTCCTGGTTCGGGGTGATCTCGGGGAACGGCAGGCCGTCGCCGTAGGTCCCGCCCTGCCGGGCCTTCCAGTCGGTGGGGTTCACGCCGGAGACGACCACGCGGACGCGGACCTCACCGTGGCCGGGTTCGGGGACCGGACGGTCGGCGAGGGAGAGGACGGCGGACGTTCCGGGCTGGGAGTAGACGATGGATCGCATGTCTCCACGCAACCACCGGCGGGCGGTCGCGATTCCAGGAGGGACGGGTTCAGCCGCGCGCGTCGTACCCCGAGCGGGCCTCGGCGACGCCGTCCATGTGGTCGATCGCCCACTGTTCGAGTGGCACGAGGACCGTACGGAGCGACCGTCCGGTGTCGGTGAGTTCGTACTCCACGTGCGGCGGGATCTCGGGGAACACCGTCCGAGTGACCAGCCCGTCCCGTTCCAGGGCACGGAGGGTCTGCGTGAGCATCTTCTGCGACACGCCCTGCACCCGGGTGGCGATCGCCGAGTAGCGGCGGGGGCCGTCGGCCAGGGCGCCGATCGTCAGGACGCTCCAGCGGTCCCCGATCCGGTCGAGGAGCTGCCGGGAGGGGCAGTCCGCCGCGTAGGGGCTGTACTCGAGCGCGCTCATGGTCGCCTTCCGTCGGACACGACCCGTGACGCGCCCGGGCGGGGCACGCACCACGAGGTGCCTACTTACCGAAAGAGAGTAACACCCGTACAGTGAGTGGCACGGCGCGTGACCGCGTCGGAACCGTCACACGAAGGAGCTCGCATGTCCACCATCGTCGTCTTCGGAGGCACCGGCTACGCCGGCTCCGCCATCGTCCGTGAAGCCCTCTCCCGCGGCCACGAGGTCGTCGCCGTCGCGCGCGACACCTCCAAGCTCGACGCCGCCGAGCACCTCACGCTCGCCCAGGGCGACGCGTTCGACCCCGGCTTCGTGTCCGACGTGACCAAGGGCGCCGACGTCGTCATCGTGTCCCTGCACGCGGTCCAGTCCGACGGCAGCGAGCTCAAGGACAAGTTCCAGCACTTCGTCGACGCCGCCGAGGCTGCGGGTGCGCGTCTCGGCATCGTCGGTGGCGCCGGCTCGATGCTCGTCGCCGAGGGCGGCCCGGCCCTGTACGACACCCCCGACTTCCCGGACGCCTTCAAGGGCGAGGCGAAGAGCCACGGCCAGATCCTCGAGGCCCTGCGCGCCGGCGACACCTCGGTCGACTGGTTCTACGTCAGCCCCGCCGCGGCCTTCGGTGGCTACAACCCGGGCGAGCGTCGCGGCACCTACCGCTCGTCGGACGACGTCCTGCTCGCCGACGCCGAGGGCAATTCGGACATCTCGGGCGCCGACTACGCGATCGCCGTCGTCGACGAGATCGAGCAGCCGAAGCACCACCAGGCGCGTTTCGGCGTCGCCTACTGACCCGACGGGCCCTGCGGGTCCGGTCCTGGCCGGCTCCGCCGGCGCTGGAAAACACCGGTGTTCGTCGGTCGCGCCGCGCGAAAGCGCGATGCGACACACGAACACCGGTGTTTCCGCGTCCGTGACGCGCACCGCGACTGCCGGGAGGCGCGTCAGCGGTTGCCGACGATGGCCGGCAGGGGCAGGTGGTGGCGCATGCGCACCTCGAGGTGCAGGCCACCCCGCCGCGCCAGGACGAGCGCGGTGACCGCCGCGGCCGCGGCCGGGACGCCGCCGGCGACCATCATCCCGACGTGCGCCCCGAAGCGGTCGACGACCTGGCCCATCAGCGGGCCGCCGATCGCCTGTCCGCCCAGGAGCACGAGGACGTAGAGCGACATCACCCGGCCGCGGATGGCGACGTTCGAGGACAGCTGCACCAGTGAGTTCGACGCCGTCTGGAAGAGCAGCTGGGACAACCCGACGACGACCAGCAGGACCGTGAACGGCGCGATCGTCGGGGTCGAGCCGGCGACGACGAGCAGGACGCCGGTCCAGAACACCCCGCCGACGATCGTCCGGAGCCGCACGACGGCACGCCGGGTGGAGAGGACCGCGCCGGTCAGCGCACCGACGGCGACCGCGGAGTTGAACAGGCCGTACCCGCCCGCGCCGACGTCGTAGACCTTCGACGCGAAGGCGGAGAGCAGCACCGGCATCGTCAACGCGAACACCGAGAAGAACGCCACCAGGATCACCGGCACGATGATCGTCGGCTTCGCGGCGGCGTAGCGGAGGCCCTCCATGAGCTGCCCCTTCGACCGCGGGGCCGGCGGCGTGCGGTGCAGTTCGGACACGCGGAGGAACCCGAGCGTCACGACCACGGCGACGCAGGCGATCGCGTTGATGCCGAACGACCACCCGGCCCCGACGGCGACGAGCAGGATGCCGGACAGTGCGGGACCGATCATGCCGCCGAGCTGGAACACCGACGAGTTGACGCTGATCGCGTTGCGTAGGTGCTGGTGTCCGACGATCTCGGTGACGAACACCTGGCGCGCCGGGTTGTCGATGACGGTGACCATGCCGACCAGGAACGCGATCACCCAGATGTGCCACGCCTGCACCACCCCGGCCAGGGTCAGCACCGCGAGCAGCAGCGAGAGCACCGCGAAGGCACCCTGCGTGATCATCATCAGCGCCCGCTTCGAGTAGCGGTCGACGAACACCCCGCCGAGCAGCCCGAACAGCAGCATCGGGGCGAACTGGCACGCGACCGTGATGCCGACCTGCGCGACCGATCCGGTGAGCTGCAGCACGAGCCAGTCCTGGGCGATGCGCTGCATCCACCCGGCGGTCATCGCGACGAGGTTGGTGGCGGTGAACAGCCGGAAGTTCGGCACGGACAGGGCGATGAAGGACCGGCGCCACGGCGGGCGGACGGTGCTGATCGGGAGCGGCTCGGTGGGCGGGTGGATGGTCGTCGGTGACGATCGCACGGTGCGGGGGACTCCGGCTGTCGAGGGTGGGAACGGTACCCAACCGAAACTAACCCCTCGGTGTCCATTCGATCCTCCTATGATCGGCATCACTCCATTGCGATGTCGAATGAGGGGCCCGCTGTGCTCGATCCCGTCCTGCTCCAGACCTTCCTGGCCGTCGCCGAGACCGGCAGCTTCACGCAGGCCGGTGTGCAACTCGGCATCAGCCAGCCGACGGTCTCCCAGCACGTCCGCCGACTGGAGTCGACGGTCTCGCGGACCCTCGTCGCCCGGGACACCCGAGGGGTCCGCCTGACCGACAACGGTGACGCGATGGCCGGGTTCGCGCGGACGATCCTCGCCGCCCACGCCACGGCGGACGCGTACTTCTCGGGCGTCGCCGCCCGTGGCCGACTCCGGTTCGGTGCCGCGGACGACCTGGCGATCACGCAGCTGCCCCGCATCCTCCGCGACTTCCGGAAGCTGCACCCGCAGGTCGACCTCGAGCTGACGGTGAACCAGTCCGCACCGCTGCTCCGCCGGGTGCACGCGGGGCAGCTCGACCTCGTGTTCATCAAGCGCACCGCGGGGGAGTCCGCCGAGGGGACCCGGGTCGCCTCGGACCAGATGGTCTGGATGGCGCAGGACGGCATCGCGCTGGAAGTGGACGACCCGGTGCCGCTGATCGCCTACCAGGCACCGAGCATCAGCCGGCAGATGGCGATCGACGCGCTGGAGGCCGCCGGCCGCACCTGGCGGATCACCTGCAACACCCGTGACGTCAACGGAGTCCTCGCGGCCGTCCGTGCCGGCATCGGGGTCGCGGTCTTCCCGCACTCGCTGATCCCGGCGGACCTGGTGAAGGTGTCGCAGCGACTGTCGTTGCCGGACCTGCCGGCGGTCGACTACGTCCTGATCGCCAACCCGACCGTGCAGCGCGAGCCGATCGAGGCCCTGACGAACGCGATCCTGTCGCGCGGCGTCGTCCGCGCCGTCTGACTGTCGCCCGAGGTCAGGGCGCGATGCTCGGGACGGTCCCGGTGCCGGTGATGTCCGGCAGCGGCGCACCGAGCGCCGAGGCGACCGCCCACAGCAGCACGAGGGTGCCGACCGTGCCGAGCACCGCACCGAGCAGGGCGACAGGCCGCTGCCACGTGGTCAGCGGGTTCCGCATCGTCACGACGGACACCAGGACCGCGAGCAGCCCGAGGATCACGCCGACGGCGTGCACGGTCGCGGGAGCGGTGAACCACCAGGCGGCCAGTCCGATCGTCCCGAGGCCGGCGATCGCACCCAGGACAGCGCCCTGCGTCGGGCCGAGCGACCGGGCGGGTCGTGCGGTCCGGCCTGCGGTGGGCTGCGCACCGGCCGGGAGGCGCGCCTCACCCTCCGTCACGGCCGTCGCGACGGTCGGGACCTCCGCTGGTGCCGGGAGCGGGACGGCGGTCGAGCGGCGCTTCGGCGGCTCCTCGACGGTGCGGCGGGACCCGAACAGCCGGCGGCCGGTCGTGCCGTGTCCGCGAGCGTTCCGGTGCTCGCGGGCCGACGTGGGTCCGGCGACCGCAGCGGGGTCGACGGCCGTGGCGTCGCCGCTGCCGGAGACGGCCGGGGTGACCGGCGGCAGGACCGGAGCGAGGGGCGGGACGGAGGGGGTGCTGACGGCCGGGTCCAGGCGGGCGGACTGCGCGACACCGGTGGGTGCCGACGCGCCGATGATCGCGTCGAACGTCGGGGGAGCCGTGGCGGCCGGCGGGACGACCCGGGCCTGCTGTCGGGCGAAGCGTGCGGGCGTGCGGTAGCCGATCGGCCCGACCGGCTCGGGCTCACCGCCCTCGACGACGACGTGCTCGAGGCCCGGTACCGAGAACCGCGGCTGACCGGCCGCCGGTACGACGGGGACGGCCGGCGAGGGCGGCAGAGCGGGGCCGGACGCTGACCAAGCGGTGTCACTCCCACCGAGGGCGGGCGCGCCGACGGTCGGCAGCCAGGACCCGGACGGCACCGGAGTCTCCGGGGTTCCGGCCGCTGCTTCCGCAGCCGCCGGAACCCCGGACTGCGGTGTGTACCAGTTGGCGGGTGCACCGGGTGTGGCGGAGTCGACGGGGCTGAGCGGTGGGTGCTGGACTTCCGCGGCGGGCACATCGGTCCCGGGCGCGACGGGCATCGCCATGCCGGCTGCACCGGCGCCACGACGTCCGGTCGGCGCACGCTGCCCGGCACCGTGCTTCCCGGCACCGTGCTGCCCGGCACCGTGCTGCCCGGCACCGTGCTGCCCGGCACCGTGTCGGCCGACCGCGGAGCTGCCCGCCGGGACAGTGATGACGGTCACGCCGCTGCCGGGTGCGTTGACGGTGGGCGCACTGACGACGGGCGCACTGACGACGGGAGCGCCTGAGACCGGGGCGAAGGGGACCGTGTCGACGTTCGGGGACGTCGGGGCCGGCGGCAGCAGCTCCTGCGCCGGCGGGTAGTCGGGGGCGACCGCGTTCGGGTCGAGGGCCAGCGTGGCGGAGGTGCGGTGCGCCTCCAGGCCGACTGCGTCGACCGCGAGGGCCGCGTCGACCGCCGGGACAGCGCCGACCGAGGGGCCTGCGCCGATCGCGGAGACTGCGCCGGCGGAGGGAACCGCCCCGGCGGAGGGAACTGCCCCGACCGCGGGGAGTGCACGGGCGAAGGGGCGGCCGCTGACCTCCACGATGCCGACGGCGGGGGCGACTCCGGCGCTCGCCGCAGTCGGTGCCGCCACCACGGGGCGGGCGTCCTCCGGCGGAGCGGTGACCCATGCGGGTACCGCCCGGCGCGGTCGCTCGGACTCGGGCATGCGATGAGACGCCACGGCCGCTGTTCCTCTCCCTGGATTGATCCATCGTCAGTTCTACCGGGGAGGAACAGCGGCCGAGAGCCCCAGTCAGAGGGGGTCGAGCGCGGGGTGCGTCGACGTCACATGTCGCGGTAGCGCTTCGCGGCGGCGAGGGCCTCGCGGAGTTCGTCGACGGTCAGGCGCGGGCCGTAGCCGGGGGTGTCGCGCTGGATGCGCCATCCCTCGGCGAGGGGGCCGGCGTCGACGGTGTCGAAGCCGAACTCGTCGATCAGGTCGGCGACGGTCGTCTTGGCGGTGGCGTCGTCACCGGCGATCACGAGGGCGCGGCGGTCCGGGGTGCCGGCGGGGGTGGCGTGCTCGGTGAGGTGGTCCGCGCCGATGTGGTTGAAGGCCTTGACGACGTGGGCGCCGACCAGGTGGTCCTGCAGCATCTCGGCCGTGGTGGTGGTCTCCTCGTCGAGGGCCGCGATCTGGCCGTCGCGCTGGGGGTAGTAGTTGTTCGTGTCGATGACGACCTTGCCGACGAGCGGCTCGACGGGGATCGTGTCGATGGCGCCGAGCGGCACGGTGACGACGACGATCTCGCCCTGGGTGGCGGCGTCCTCGCGGGTGCCGGCGGTGGCGTGCTCGCCGAGCTCGGTGACGAGGTCGGTGAGGGTCTCCGGTCCGCGTGAGTTCGCGATCACGACCTGGTGGCCGTGCTGCACCGCGAGGCGTGCGAGCTGGGATCCGATGTTGCCTGCTCCGATGATTCCGATGGTTGTCATGCACGGTGCAACACGAGCGCGGCCAGGGCATTCCGTCCGGCGTTCCCCGGAGCGCGGTGGCACCGGAACCTGAACGGCGGTGCAGGATGGCGGCATGACACACGAGTTCCGGAACGAGGCCGACCGAGACCGGTACGCCATGTACGTCGACGGGACCCTCGTGAGCGTGCTCGACTACCGCGTCAACGGTGACGCGATCGCCTTCCCGCACACGTACACGGTGCCGGCGCACCGGGGCCACGGGTACGCGGGTGAACTCGTGGAGCACGCCGTGTCCGACGTCGAGACGACGTCGTCGAAGCGCATCGTCCCGATGTGCTGGTTCGTCAGCCAGTGGTTCGACGGGCACCCCGAGAAGAACGACCTCCTCAGCCGCGGCGTCGCGGACTGACCCACCGAGAGACCGCCATGCCCCGCATCGTCCCCTTCCTCTGGTTCGACGACCAGGCCCAGCACGCCACCGAGTACTACACGGAGCTGTTCCCCGACTCACGGATCGACGGCGTGGGCCGGGCTCCGGACGGCTCGGTGCTCGTGGTCGAGTTCACCCTGATGGGCCAGCCGTACCGGGCGATGAACGGCGGCCCCGGGCACCCGTTCACCGATGCGCTCTCGCTGCAGGTCGACGTCGACACGCAGGAGGAACTGGACCGGATCTGGGACGCCCTGATCAACGAGGGCGGGCACCCGGTGGCGTGCGGCTGGCTGGTCGACCGCTGGGGCCTGTCGTGGCAGGTCACCCCGTCGATGATGGGGGAGCTGATGGCAGCCGGCGGCGACCACGCGGCGGCCACCCGGGTCTACGAGGCGATGCGGGACATGGTGAAGCTCGACATCGCCGCGCTCCGGTCGGCGTCTGCCCCGGCCTGAGCCCGACGCCCGGCGGTGCCCCGGTCGGCCGCCGATGTCCCCTCTTCGGCGGACGCCCGGTTATCGTGGGGCGACACCGTCGGCGGAGGGGCCCGCGTCAGCGATGCGGGGACCGCCACGCAAGCACCACGCCCTGACCAGGGGCGACCGACCTCCGGCCGACGCCGGACGACAGACTGGAACACCATGGCCGACCCGAGGGGCCCCGGGATCCGCGAAGCGGACATCGGACGGGCGTACACCGAGCTCTCCCGCATCACCCGCCGAGCGAGCGTCCGTGCGCGCGGCACCGACGACGTGTTGAGCATCGTGGACCAGTCGCTGGTCGACTTCGTCGTCCAGCACCCCGGGTGCATGGCGATCGACATCGCCCGCTACCTGCGCCTGAACCGGTCGACGATCTCGCGGCAGCTGTCCGGGCTGCTCGTCGCGGGCCTGGTCCGCACGGTCGACGGTGGCTCCGGCAACGCGAAGCCGCTCGAGGCGACCGACGCCGGCCGTGCGGCGCTGGCCCGCTCCGTGCAGCTGCACCGGGACGCCCTGGTCGAACGTCTGGCGGAGTGGTCCGACGACGACGTGGCACTGCTCGCCGGCATGCTCGAACGGCTCGGCGCCGCCGACGAGGTCGACCTGCCGATGCCGAGTCGCGACCCCGGCGAGTGACGGCGACACCGTGAGCACCACGCTCGTCCTGCTGTCGGACACGCACCTGCCGAAGCGGGCGAAGGACCTGCCGGCCGAGCTGTGGGCCGACATCGACGCCGCCGACCTGGTCGTGCACGCCGGTGACTGGGTGGACCTGGCGACGGTCGACCTGCTCCGGGCCCGGTCCCGCGACCTGCTCGCCGTCCGCGGCAACAACGACCTGGGCTTCGAGGACCACCTGCCCCTCGTCGCCACCCGCCGCATCGAGTCGCTGCGCTTCGCCGTCGTGCACGAGACCGGACCGGCGACCGGGCGCGGACGTCGGGCCGAGGCGGACCACCCCGACGTCGACGTCCTGGTCTTCGGCCACTCGCACATCCCCTGGGACTCCACTGCACCGAACGGCATGCGTCTGCTCAACCCCGGTTCGCCGACGGACCGCCGACGACAGCCCGACCACACGTGGATGCGCTGCGAGGTCGACGGGTCGGACCTGTCGGTCACGCTTGTCCGGCGGGCCCCCGGCGCGGACGGCATCCGCCTGGTCGCGTCGCCGGAATCGTCCTGACTCCCGTCGGTTCGTCCGGGAGGCCCGTCCCGCCTCCGTCAGACCGGCTCACCCTGGCCAGACCGGTTCGCCCAGGTCGACGTGGCTCGCCGGTCAGACCGGCTCGCCCAGCTGTTCCGGCATCCGGAAGAACGCGAGCTCCTGCGCCACCGACTGCCGGAACGCGCGCGCCATCCGCCCCCGCAGCTCGGGGTCGGCCCGCCGCGCGAGCTCCTCGACGAGCTCGGTGGCCCGGGCGCTCGAGGCCGCGAACCCCGGGTCCCCGTACGCCGTGATCCAGTCGGCGAACGGGTGCCCGACCGGTGCCGTGCCGAGCCGTTCCCCGACCCAGGCGTAGACCCGGAAGCAGGGCAGCACCGCGGCCGCGAGCACGCTGACGTCCCCGGTGCCGGTGCCGTCTCCGGTGGCGCTGCCGTCCCCGGTGCCGACGCCCTGCCGCGCCGCGTCGGCCAGGTGTGCCAGGTACCCGGCGCACACCGGGTGCACCGGGCCGTCAGCGTGTGATCCGGCGAGCCGACGGTGGTGCAGGTCGCGTGCTTCGGCGGCGCAGCCCTCGCTGGCGGTCCTCCAGAACGCCGCGGCCTCCCCGGTGGACCCGGCGGCGATCATGGCGAGGTGCTGTTCGTACGCCCGCAGGTAGTGGACGTCCTGCGCCAGGTAGCCCGCGAACACCTCGGGGTCGAGCGTGCCGTCGGCCAGGCCCCAGAGGAACCGGCAGTCCAGCGTCTCGTCGAGCACCGCTGCTGCGTCGACCCACCAGGCGTCCGTCCAGCGTGGTGTCGGCAGGGCCGCCCGGACGAGGGCGTTGTGGTCGATCGGCCCGTGACCGCGGCCGACCTGCAGGGCGTCGGCACCGCGGAGGGCGGCGGTCAGCCAGGTCTTCGCCGACCCGACCGCCAGCTCCCAGTCGCCGTGCCGGGCGACGAGGGTGGCGATCGCACTCGACAGGGAGCACCCGGTGCCGTGCGTGTTCGTCGTCGCGATCCGGGGGCCGGTGAACACCCGGACGCTGCCGTCCGGGGAGACCAGGGCGTCGTCCGAGCTCGGCCCGTCGTCGTGGCCGCCCTTCGCGAGCACCCGGACGTCCCACCGGCGGGCGACGGCACGAGCAGCGTCGATGCCGTCGGTCGTGGTGCCGTCGATCGTGGTGCCGTCGGTCGACGCCGCGCCCGCCAGCTGGGCGAGGACCCGCAGTTCGTCGCGGTTCGGCGTGACCAGGTCGGCGAGGGCGAACAGCTCCGTCATCGCGGACTCGGCGTCCGCGTCGAGCAGCCGGTCGCCGCTCGTCGCCACCATCACCGGGTCGACCACCACCCACGCCGGCCGGTGTGCCCGGAGCCAGTCGACGACGACCCGCACGACCTCGGCCGTGCCGAGCATCCCGGTCTTCACCGCGTCGATCGTCACGTCGTCCGACACCGCGTCGAGCTGCTGCCGGAGGAACACCGCGTCGGGGACGTGCACCGACCGCACCCCGACGGTGTCCTGCGCGACCAGGGCCGTGACGACCGCCATGCCGTACCCGTCGTGCGCCGCGATCGACTTGAGGTCCGCCTGCACCCCGGCACCACCCGTCGGGTCCGTGCCGGCGATGCTGAGCACCCGCGGCAGCGGCGCAACCGGAACCCCTGCGCCCACGCCCGCGCTCCCGCTCACCGTCCCGCTCCGTCCCATGCCGCCACGAACGCCCGAGCGGCAGCGCCCGGGTCCGGCGCCGCACAGATCCCCGACACGACGGCGACACCGGCGGCCCCGGCCTGGCGCAGCGGCCCGACGTCGTCGAGCGTCACGCCACCGATGCCCACGCAGGGCACGGTCGTCGTCGCCGCGAGCCGTCCGAACCCGGCGACCCCGAGCGCCGGCGGGTGGTCCGGCTTCGTGCTCGTCGGGTGCACCACCCCGACCCCGAGCAGGTCCACTGACCCGGCGGGCATCGTCGCGACCTCCACCAGGTGCCGCGTCGTGTTCGCCGTCAGCCCGACGTGGGCGTCCGGGCCGAGCAGCGCACGCGCGGCGCTCGCCGGGACGTCCGACTGCCCGAGATGCACGCCGGCCACCCGGTGTCCCGCATGCCGTGCCGCCAGGGCGACGTCGAGCCGGTCGTCGACGACCACCAGCGCCCGGTCGCCCACCGCATCGGCCACGGCGGCGGTCAGTGCCAGCAGGTCCCGAGCCGACGCGGTCTTGTCACGCACCTGCACGATCCGCACCCCGGCACTGACCGCGGCCCGGACCACGCCGAGCACCCCGTGCCCGTGGCGTTCCGCCATCGCGGAGTCGGTCACCAGGTAGACGCCGAAGTCGTCCGTGCCGGGCATCAGGCGGCCCCGCCGACGCTGACCGCCGCAGCCGACGTGTCGGCGGTGATCCGGGCCGCCCGGACGACGTCCTCCGGAGTCAGCGAGGCGAGCCGGTCGAGGAACAGCGGCTGGAAGGTGCCGGGGCCGCCGGCGTCCCGCGCGGCCAGCTCGGCGGCGATCGTGTGCACCGCCGTCGCAGCGACGGCCGCGTCCAGCGGACTGCCGGGGGAGACCGCCGCGAAGGCCGCCACGACCGCGCCGAGCGCGCACCCGCCGCCGGTGATCCGGGTGAGCAGCTCCGTACCGTTTGCCACCCGCACCAGCCCGCTCGGCGCCACCAGCAGGTCGACCGGACCCGAGACGGCGACGGCCCCGACCGTGTCGGCCCGGACGGCCGCGACCGCGGCGTCGTGCGCGTCCTCCGTCCCGACGGTGCTGTCGACACCACGACCGCCGGCCGAGGCACCGAGGACCGCGAGCACCTCCGACGCGTTCCCGCGGAGGACCGTGGGCCGGAGCGCGAGCAGGTCACGCGCCAGCGCGGTCCGGACCGGCAACGACCCCACCGCCACCGGGTCGAGGACCCACGGCGTCCCCGCGACCACGGCGGCGGCCGCGGCTTCGAGCGAGGCAACGCGCGGCTCGGCGTGCGGGGTGCCGGTGTTGACGAGCAGTCCGTCCGCGACGCCGGCGAACGGCCCCGCCTCGGTCGGCACGTCGACCATCGCGGCCGACGCCCCCAGCGCGAGCAGCACGTTCGCGGTGACGTTCTGCACCACCGTGTTCGTGATGCACTGCACCAGCGGCGCCCGGGTGCGGACGGCCTCCAGCAGGTCGGCGGTGCGGTGGGCCCAGTCGATCGTGGGCGCAGCGTTCTCCATGGACGATCCCTTCGCGAGTACGAGCTCGAGCAGGTTCGACGGGTGTGATCTCAGCCGCTCGGATGCGGCACCCCGTGTCTCGGACGACACCGTACACGCATCGACGCCGACGTCCAGGGCCTCCTGACGGACGTTTGTGGAAGGGTGGACACGTGGACGACGAACGACGGACCGCGACCCCTGCCGGACCGCCGCCCGGACCCCCCTCCGGCCCCCGCGACCCGGGCGACGCCTGGGCGTACGGCGCGGACGGCACCAAGGCCTGGGGCCGCTTCGGCGCCGCCGGCCTGCTCGTCGACGACGGACACGGCCGCGTCCTGCTGCAGCACCGCGTCGAGTGGAGCCACCACGGCGACACCTGGGGCATCCCCGGCGGTGCCCGCCACCAGCACGAGGACCCCGTCACCGCCGCCCTCCGCGAGTCCGCCGAGGAAGCCGGCGTCCCCGACGACGCCGTCGACCTCCGGCACACCGCCGTCCTCGACCTCGGGTTCTGGACGTACACGACCGTGGTGGGGCGCGCCTCCCGGCCCTTCGAGCCCGTGATGGCCGACCGCGAGAGCCTCGCCCTGGCCTGGGTCCCCGTCGCCGACGTCGACGCGCTCGACCTGCACCCCGGCTTCGGCCGCTCCTGGGCAGCCCTGCGCGCCACCCTCGACCGCACGCCGCACGTCGTCGTCGACGCCGCCAACGTCGTCGGCAGCGTCCCGGACGGCTGGTGGAAGGACCGCGCCGGCGCCGCCACCCGACTCGTGGAGCAGGTCCGCGCGCTCGCCGCGGCCGGCGTCCCCGCGACCGCGCTCGACCTGCCGTCGACCGCCTGGTGGCCGCGCTGGACCGTCGTGCTCGAGGGGGAGGCCCGCAGCGCCACCACGGAGCCGGTACCGTCCGCCCCGCGGCCGGGTCTGCCGCCGGTGACGATCGACCGGGCAGCGGCCTCCGGTGACGACGCGGTCGTCGCTGCCGTCGAGGCGGCCGTCGCCGCGGGGGACGCGCCGGTCGTCGTGGTGACCGCCGACCGTGGCCTGCGGGACCGGGTGCAGGTGCTCGGTGCCGACGTCCGCGGCCCGGGCTGGTTGCGGGAGCTGCTGCCGGACTGACGTCGACCGGTCGGACTCCGATCCGTCTCTGGCCGGCCCGCTCCTGGCCGGCCTGCTCCTGTCCGGACTGCGCCTTCCGTCTCGCCGACGGCGCGCCGATCGGATGGTCTCCGGTCGGCCGACCCGGGCGTCCGCTCCTGCCACTACAGTGGCGAGCACGTCGACGACGACGCTCAGGAGGTTCCCCCATGGAACGGATCACCAAGGCCGACGACCGGGTGCACCGGCCTGCCGGGCCGTGGACCCCCACCGTGCACCGCTTGCTGACGCACCTGCACGAGCAGGGCTTCGTCGCAGCCCCCGCCCCGATCGCCCTCGGCGCCCAGCTCGAGACCGTGACGTTCGTCCCCGGTGAGGCGGGCGAGTACCCCTGGACCGCGGACGTCGCGAGCGAAGCCGCCCTCGTCACGACCGCACGCCTGCTGCGGCAGTTGCACGACGCTGCCGCCTCGTTCCCGCGTGACGACACGACCGACGTCTGGTCGCAGGCCGAGCGGCTGCCGGTCGAGACCATCGTGCACGGCGACTTCGCCCCGTACAACGTCGTCTACGACGGCATCGCGGCGGTCGGCGTGATCGACTTCGACACGGCGCACCCCGGCCCGCGGGTCTGGGACGTCGCCAGTGCCGTGTACCGCTTCGCCCCCTTCACCAGCAGTGTCGACGAGGGCGGGCCCGTGCCCGAGTTCGCCGACCGGGTGACCCGTGCCGCCGAGTTCTGCCGCGCCTACGGCCTGGATGCCCGCTCGCGCAGCGTGCTCGTCGAGACGATGACGTCGAGCCTGGTGGCCCTCGTCACGACGATCGACACCGAGGCGGCGGCGGGCAACCCGAAGTTCGTCAGCGACCTGGCGCACGGGCACGCGGAGCTCTACCGCGCCGACGTCGCCTGGCTCGAGGAGCACGGGGACGCGATCACGGCAGCGCTGGTCTGACCGCTCCGGGGTGGTCAGACCGCAGGGCGGAGTCAGGCAGCACTGCTCAGCCGCCGCCCAGCCCCCTCGCGGCAGACGCCGACCCGACGTCGGGTAGCGTTCCAGGGCCATGACCGACAGCCCGGCCGACGCCACCCCGTACGAAGTCCTCGGCGTCCCCGCGAGCGCCGACGACGAGACCCTCCGCCGCGCCTACCGTCGAGCCGCGCGCGAGAGCCACCCCGACCTCGGCGGCGACGCGCAGCACTTCCGCCGTGTGCAGGTCGCGTGGGAGCTGATCGGCACCCCGGCCGCCCGCCGCGCCTACGACACCGGCGCGGTCCGTCCCGGCTCGTCGTCGTCCGCACCGTCCGGGTCGGCGGCCTGGAGGAGCGGTGCCGGTCGCGACGACTACGCACCGCCCACAGCGCGTCGCGACTCCCGCCCGCGAGCCCGGTCGCACGGCCACCCCGGCGGTCGGTCGCGCGAGGTCTTCCTGGCAGCCGAGCGCGAGTGGGTCGGACTCGGCGACCCGATCGAGGACCCTTACGACCCCGCCCTGGTCCGCTCCGCTCCGCGGTCCGTCCGCCGGCTGCTCGGCGAGGCACTGGCCGAGGAAGCCACCGCCGCGATCGTCGCCGACATGGGCATCGGCGTGACCGTGTGGCACGACCTGGACGCCGGCGCCGAGGGCAAGCTCGACCACGCCGTCCTCACCCCGACCGGGCTCTGGGCCGTCGAGTCCATCGACTGGGGCGGTCCGGTACTGATCGAACACGGCGAGGTCGTCGGCGAGACGCTCGAGCCGGGGGAGCGCCCGGTCAAGGAACTCGTCCGCGCTGCCCGTGCCGTGCAGAAGCAGACCCGGGTGCGCTTCACCGGGCGGCTGCTCGTCGTGCCGGACTCCGCGGTGGACGAGGACGTCGAAATCATCGGCACGCCCCGGAAGCCCACGGCGCTGATCGTCCGCCGGAGTGCGCTCGTGCAGGTGCTCGCCGGCAACTGGTCGCCCGAGGGCTCGGTCGACGTCTTCGCGATCCGCGACCGCCTGCAGCAGACCGTCCGCTTCGTCTGACCCGTGTGGTCGGCGGGACGCCGGTCAGTACCCGCGGAGCTTCTCGAGGTCGCGGCGCTCCCGCTTGCTCGGACGCCCGGCGCCGCGCTCGCGGATCGGGACGAAGCCGGCCTCCTCGGGAGGGAGACGAGGCGGGGTCTTGTCCTCGAGGTGCTTCGCCGCCTCGGTCGCACCGACGCGCTTGAGGATGATGCTCTTCACGACGACGATCCGGTCGAACCCGGCCTGACGCACCCGGACCTCGTCCCCGGGGCCGACCGGCTGCGACGGCTTCGCCCGCTCGCCGTTGACCTTGACGTGCCCGGCCTTGCACGCCGTCGTGGCGGCGGACCGGGTCTTGGTGACCCGGACCGCCCAGATCCAGCTGTCCACCCGGGCCTTGTCCATCCCGCCACCCTAGCCGCGGCGGTCGGGCGGACCCCGGGCCGTCCCGCCGAGGCACGGCCGCCGCCGACGGTCGGCCGTACCCTCGAGACATGTCCGACCGCGATCCCGCCGCCGCCCCGTCGCAGGCCGAGATCGCCCGCGCGCACGCCCTCGCCGTGCTCGACGCCGCGACGCTCGGCGACCGGCTGGTCGTCCGGGCCCTCGACAGCGACGGCGACGGTGCACGGGACACCCTCGGCGACCTCACCGACCGCACCCCGGAAACGGTGACCGTCGCCACCCGCCGCGGACCCGTCACCGTCCGTCGCGCCGACGTGGTCGCCGCGAAGCCGGTCCCGCCACCCCCGCCGCCCCGACCGCGCCGCGCCGCCCCCTGACCGGCCCCGCTCCGTGCCGGTGACCCCCGGTGCTGCCACCCGGCCCTCGCCAGGGGCTCGCTCCGACCCGGTGATCCGCCCCGTCCCGGCGAGCCGCTGGCCCGAGGCCGCGGGCCCGCACGTAGCCTCGCAGCATGCTCGTCCCCGACCCACCCGCCGCCGCTGCCGGGCAGACCGAGGACCGCACCGCCCGCGTCCGCTTCGTCCGTCCGACCGGGTGGCGCACCGAGGAGGCCGCCGGTACCGACCTCCGGGTCCGCGGCGACGACGTGGTCCTCACCGTCCGCTCGCGTCCGAGTGACCGGGCGATCGGGGACGAGAACGCCTCGCTGCTCGAGCGGCTGCCGGGCTCGGTCGACGGGCTGCTCCTGGTGGGCTGTGACGTCTGGACCGCGGCCGGTGCCCCCGCGCGTCTGGTGGAGTACGTCCGTCCCGACGAGGAGGGCGACCTCGCCGGCGCGCACCTGCTGCTCGTCACGGGGCGGCACCGCGTGGACCTGACGATCGAACGGCCCCTCGCCCGGATGACCGCCACGGACGACGTCGTCTTCGCCGTCCTCGAGTCGGTCCGGGTCCTCGACCGGGTCACCGCGAGCGGGTCGCGCAGCCTCGAACCGCTGCCGGTGCTGCTCAGCGGATCGACCCTGACCGGGCCGTCGCTCGGTGCCGAGGCCGTCTCGACCCTGCAGAACCTCGCCGGTCGCCGCTGGAACCCCGCGCTCCTCCGCACCGACGGCGGTCGGGAACTCGTCGCCGCCGACCTGGTCGGCCGTTTCGGCACGGTCCCGCCGGACACCGCGGCCGTCCTCGCCCCCTGGGCCGAGGGGGTGCAGCCGACCACGCTCGACCAGCACGACGACGACGGGCGGGTGACGCGCCTCCAGGCCTGGTCCGGCACCGTCGTCGACACCGGTGCCGACGGCCGGTCCGTGGTCGCGTCCGTCCCGCCGGAACGCGTGGTCGGACTGCTGGCCGGGAGGCTCGGCATCCGCCCGACGTGGACCTGGCCGTTCCGCACGCCGGTCCTGCCCGGCGACCTGCTCGACCGACGCCTGGCCGGTGGCGAGTCGACGCCCGACCTGCCCGCTGCCGTGGCCGCGGACGACCCGACCCTGGCCACGTTCTGGGCGGCCCCGTGGACGGTGTCGGCGCTCGTGCGCCCCGGCCGGGCCCGGCCGCTCGTCGTGGTCTCGGCCGAGGGGATCGGGTTCGCCCGGGTCGGCCGGACCGAGGGCGGCACCACGGCGTTCACGGCCGAGGCGTCGGCGAACGTCTACCGGACGCTCGTCCGCGCGCTGCTCGGCTGAGCGACCCGGACCACCTGTGGTCCGACGTCCCCGGACGGCACGATGCCCGCGCCGTGGGGCGCGGGCGTCGTGCGGGGGTGTCCGTGTCGTGGACGGACCGGTGGTGTCGGTGGAGTCAGGTCGTCGGGTCAGGCTGCGGGACCGGCGGTCAGGGTGACGGTGACGGTCTTTGCGGTGCCGTCGCTCGTCGTGTAGCCGATCGAGACCCGGTCGCCGACCTCGTGGCCGCTGATCGCCTTCGTCAGCTGGTCCGAGCTCGTGACCGCGGTGCCGTCGACGCTGGTGATCGTGTCGCCAGCGGCCAGGCCGGCGCTCGCAGCCCCGGAGCCCTCGACGGCGCCGGCGATCGGCACCCCGGTGGTCGTGCCGGTCGCGGTGCTGCTGATCTGCACCCCGAGGAACGCCGGCAGCCCGATCGTGATCGTGCCCGAGGAGTCGCCCGCCAGGATCTTGTCCGCGATCGACTTCGCCGTGCTGATCGGGATCGCGAACCCGGTGACGTCGGCCGTCCCCGAGGACGCGGCGGTGGCCATGCCGACGACCTCACCCTCGCTGTCGAGGACCGGGCCGCCGGAGTCGCCCGAGACGACCTGCGCCGCCAGCTGCAGCAGCCCGGTCAGGGACTCGGTGCCGGTGCCGGACTCGCTCTGCACCTGGATGTCCTGGTCGGTGGCGGTCACGGTGCCCGTCGCCGCCACCAGGTCACCGGTGCCCTCGGCGTTGCCGACGTCGGTGATCGCGTCACCGGTCGACGCACCGCCGTCGTCGTCGAGCGTGACGGTCGACAGCCCGGAGGCACCCCGCAGCTTGAGGACCGCGACGTCGTTCGTCGCGTCTGCCCCGACGACGTCGGCGGTGTACTGCTTGCCGGTCGTCTCGTCGGTGACCTCGATCGACGTCGCGCCCTGGATGACGTGGTTGTTCGTCAGGATCGTGCCGTCGGAGGTCAGGACCATGCCGGTGCCGGCCGCCTGCTGCGACTGGTCGTAGCCGATCACGGTGTCGATCGTGACGACGCCCTTCTTCTGCGCCGCGGTCGCCGGGGTGGCGGCGGACTCGGAGGTGCTGCCGCTGCCGCTGCCGTCGGTGCCCGAGCCGTCGGTGCCCGGACCGTCGGTGCCCTGGCCCGGGACGGTGAAGCCGTTCGTGCCGCTGCCGTCACCCGTCGAGCCCGAGCCCGAGCCCGAGCCGGAGCCGGAGCCCGGGGTCGTGGTCGTGCCCTGCGACGAGCCCTGGCTGGAGGTCGTCGTGGTGTGCACCGACGACAGCCCGAGCGCGGTGCCACCGGCAGCACCGACGATCGCGAGCGCCGCGATGCCGGAGCCGATCGCCAGCGCCAGCTTGCGGGAGCGTCGGTTCGTCCCCGGCGCCGTGCCGAACGCTCCGGTCCAGCCCTGCGGCGCGGCACCGTACTGCGCGCCGGGGTACTGCGTACCGGCGTACTGGGCGCCGTGCTGCCCACCGGCCGCGGCGCCCTGCTGCGTCCCGCCGAGTGCCGGGCTGCCGACCAGGTACGGACCGCGCCCGTCGGGGGAGTACGCGTACGGACCGGAGCCGTCGGGTCCGTACAGGTACGGACCGGACCCGTCGAAGGCGTAGGCGGGACGCAGGGACGCCCGGTCCGCGTGCGGCGCCTCCCATGAGGGCAGCTGCTCCTGCCGCTGGGCCTGCTCCGGCTCGCGACGCTCGTCGTCCGGCATGGGGTTCGGGGTCTCGTTCATCGGTGCTCTCCGGTCGTTCCTCGCGGCCCGGTCGGCCGTCGATGGATGTCAGTACAGGCCCCGTTCCCATGACGACCCTATGAACGGACCATGGTGGTGCCGAGCAGCTGCTCGACGCTCGCCGACAACGACGCCACTGCCCCTCGGAGCCGCGCCGGGAGCATCCATTAGGCTCGCCTCACTTCCCATGCGATCCCGATCCGTCGCGCCTCCCGCGCCCGCTCCCGTGTCCCGGCTGATGCTCGCCACCGTCCTCGCGGTCGTCGTGCTCGCCGTCGCCTGCGCCCTGAGCGTCGCCGTCGGGTCACGTCCGATCCCGCTCGGCGTCGTCGTCGACACGCTCCTGCACCCGGGGCGGACGGACGAGATCGGGCTCATCGTGCTCGGCAACCGCGTGCCCCGGACCGTCGTCGGACTGCTCGCCGGCGCGGCCCTCGGTGTCGCCGGCGCCGTCATGCAGGGGATCACCCGGAACCCGCTGGCCGACCCGAGCATCCTCGGCGTGAACGCCGGCGCTGCCCTCGCGGTCGTCGTCGGCATCGTCGTGTTCGGCATCAGCGGGACCGCCACCTACCTGCCGTTCGCGTTCGCCGGCGCTGCCCTGGCCGCCCTGCTCGTGTACGGCATCGCCGCCGTCGCCCGCGGCGGGCTGACCCCGGTCGGGCTCGCCCTGTCCGGCGCCGTCACGGCCGCGGCACTGTCGTCCGTCACGACCGCGGTGCTCGTCACGAACGCCAGCCTGCTCGACCAGCTGCGCTTCTGGCAGGTCGGGGCCCTCGCCGGCAAGGACCTCCACACCGCGGGCGTCGTCGTGGCCCCGATCGTCGTCGGGCTCGTCATCGCCGTCGGACTCGGTCGGTCGCTCAACACCCTGGCGCTCGGCGACGAGCTGGCGGCCTCGCTCGGGCAGCGCGTGGTGCTCGTCCGGGCGGTCGGCGCGGTCGTCACCGTGCTGCTCGCCGGTTCCGCGGTGGCCGCCGCCGGACCGATCGCCTTCGTCGGGCTCGCCGTGCCGCACGCCGTCCGCCGACTGTCCGGACCCGACCACCGCTGGACGATCCTCCTGTCCGCCGTGGTCGCACCCGCGCTCCTGCTCGTCGCCGACGTCATCGGCCGGGTCGTCGCCTACCCGGGGGAGCTGCAGGTCGGCATCGTCACCGCGCTGATCGGTGCCCCGGTCTTCATCGCGCTCGTCCGCTCCCGGGTGGTGCGCGGACTGTGACGGCGACGACGACCCGGACGGACCAGCCTCGGCCGCGGCGCCGGGGGACCCGGCGCCGCGAGGCACTGGTCCTCGTCGGCACCCTCGTCGCGCTGCTCGTCCTGGTCCTCGTCGGCCTGGGCGTCGGCGACATCCCGCTGTCTCCGGTGCAGGTGCTCGGCGCGCTCGTCGGGCACGGCGACACGATCTCGGACTTCGTGCTCGGACAGCTCCGTGGCCCGCGGGTCCTGGCCGCCGTCCTCGTCGGGGCCAGCCTGGGCGCGGCCGGGGCGATCGTGCAGAGTGTCGTCCGCAACCCGATCGCCAGCCCGGACGTCATCGGCATCACCGCCGGGGCCAGTGCCTCGGGCCTCGTCGCCATCGTCCTGTTCGGTGCCTCCGGGGTGCTGCTCTTCGGCGTGGTGCTCGTCGGGGCCGTCGCCGTCGCGGTGCTCATCGCCGCCCTGGCCTGGCGGCGGGGGATCACCGGCAACCGGGTCGTCCTGGTCGGCGTCGGTGTCGGCGCGATGGCCCTCAGCGTCACCGGGTGGTTGCTCACCAGCGGCAGCCTGCAGCAGGCGGGCACCGCGCTGCTCTGGCTCTCCGGCAGCCTGAACGCCGTCGACCGCACCGTCGTCGGCGCGCTCCTGGTCGGCTTCCTCGTGCTCATGGCCCTCGCCCTCGTGCAGTCGCCGCGGCTCGCCGTGCTGACCCTCGGGGACGACGTCGCGGCGTCCCTCGGCCTCCGACCCGACCGGGCGAAGGTGCTGCTCCTGCTCACCGCGGTGCTCCTCACCGCCGGGGCCGTCGCCACCGCCGGACCCGTCGCGTTCGTCGCGCTGATGGCGGCGCCCATCGCCCGGCGGCTCGTCGGCGGCGGACGCATCGCCCTCGGCCCGGCCGCAGCCGTCGGCGCCGTCGTCACCCTCGGCTCCGACCTCGTGGCGCAGTTCGCGCTGCCGGGCGTCACCCTGCCGGTCGGGGTGGTCACCGGAGTCGTCGGAGCGCCCTACCTGCTCTGGCTGCTCGCCCGCGGGCGCTGAGGACCCGCCTGCCACCTGGCCGCAGCCGGTCGACGGACGTGCACCGCGCCTCCAGGCCGTGTCCAGCCCGCGGTCGGACTCGCCGCGCCGCCCCCCGGATGCGGGTCCGCGCGCAGGCTTGCGGGAACCCGCAGGAGGTGCCCGGAACCCCCCGTCCGAGGGTCCGCACGACGACGCCCGTCGCCGTACCGTCATCGACGACCACCGGACTCCCGACAGCGCCCACACCCGACGGCTGCTGGTCCGGTACGAACGAAGGACAGCATGCCCGAACACCTGGACGGTGCCCCGACGCGCCGCCGCCAGTGGGGTGCCGAGCGACGGACCCAGCCGCTCGACACGATCCACGCCCGCCCCTCCGACCGGAAGCTCGTCTCCGGACGCGTCGCCATCATCCTGACCATCGCGTTCTGGCTGGCCTACGTCGTCTACACGGTGATCCGCCAGTTCCTGGACTCCGGCACCGAGAGCTTCCGCTTCACCACCGAGGCCATCTCGTACACGGTCGTCGTCACCTTCCTGACCTTCTCGGCCCTGATGCACCTGGTCGCCCGCCAGGGGGCACTCGAGCGCTTCGCCACCCACGTCCGCGTCCCGCGCGCCGAACTCGACCGGCACTTCGCCGAGGGCCACGAGTCGCCGCTGACCGTCCTCGTGCCGAGCTACGCCGAGGAGCCCGAGGTCGTCGCCACCACGCTGTGGTCCGCCGCCCTGCAGGAGTACCCGGACCTCCGCATCGTGCTGCTCGTCGACGACTCGCCGTTCCCGACCGACCCGGAGACCGCCGCGAAGCTCGAGCGCACCCGCGCCGTCGCCGACACCATCCAGTCGCAGCTGGCCGCGCCGTCCCGCCGGTTCCAGGAGGCCCTGCTCTCCGCCGAGGTCGAGGCCACGAACGCGCCGCAGGCCTCCGTGGAGGCTGTGCGCACCCTGGTCGCGCACCACCGCTGGGCAGACGCCTGGCTCCGTCGCCACGCCCGCGAACACGGCGTCGCCGACCACGTCGACCAGTTCTTCACCGACCAGGTCCTCGTCGGCTTGGCGGACGAGTTCCGTCTGACGGCCGAGGCGCTCGACGCCGCGATCACCGACGCCGGCACGGCCCAGTCCACCGACGTCAGCTCGGCGCGCGCCGTCGAACTGCAGCGTCGCCTGGCGTGGACCTTCACCGCCGAGATCACCACGTTCGAGCGGAAGCGCTACGCGAACCTGTCGCACGAGGCGAACAAGGCGATGAACCTCAACTCGTACATCGGCCTGCTCGGCGGCGCCTACCGCCACGAGGAGACCGCGTCCGGCACCGTCCTGCGCACCGTCACCGACCCGGCCGACGCCGACCTCGTCGTCCCCGCGTCCGACTACGTCCTGACGCTCGACGCCGACTCGGTGCTGCTCCGCGACTACTGCCTGCGGCTGGTCTACTTCCTCGAGCAGCCCGAGAACGAACGCGTCGCCGTCACCCAGACGCCGTACTCGTCCTTCCGCGGTGCCGCGACCCGCATCGAGCGTCTCGCCGGTGCCACGACCGACATCCAGCACATCCTGCACCAGGGCATGTCGAAGTACGGCGCCACCTTCTGGGTCGGCGCGAACGCCGTCATCCGCACCCGGGCCCTCCGCGACATCGAGGAGACCGAGACCGTCGGCGGCTTCGAGGTGAAGCGCTACGTCCAGGACCGCACCGTCATCGAGGACACCGAGTCGAGCGTCGACCTCGGCATGCACGGCTGGACCCTCGTCAACTACCCGGAGCGCCTGTCCTACAGCGCCACCCCGCCGGACTTCGGCTCCCTGATCGTGCAGCGGCGACGCTGGGCGAACGGCGGCCTGCTCATCCTGCCGAAGTACATCCGCCAGGTGCGCGAGCGCCGGGCCCGCGGGGAGCGCGTCAGCGTCGTCGAGATGGCGCTCCGCGTCAACTACATGGCGTCGATCGCCTGGGGCTCGCTCGGCCTGATCTTCCTGCTGGCCTACCCGTACGACTCGCGGCTGCTCAGCCCGATGGTGCTGCTCGCCGCCCTGCCGTACTTCTGGCTCTTCGCGAGCGACCTCAAGTACTGCGGCTACAAGCGCACCGACATCCTGCGCATCTACGGCTTCAACCTGGTCCTCATGCCGGTGAACGTCGCCGGCGTGCTGAAGAGCGTGCAGCAGGCCCTCACCGCGAAGAAGATCCCGTTCGCCCGCACGCCCAAGGTCAAGGACCGCACCGCCTCGCCGGCGCTCTACGTCCTGGCCCCGTACGCCATGGTCGCCTTCTCGGTCTTCACCTTCGTGCGGGACTTCGGCGCGCAGAACTGGGGCAACGCGGTGTTCGCCGCCTTCAACGCCCTGCTCGCCCTGTACGCCATCACCGCCTACATCGGCCTCTGGAACTCCGTCGTCGACGTGTTCATCTGGGCGACGAAGTGGATGTTCTACGACCCGTCCGCCCGCGCCGCACGACGTGCAGCGCGCAAGGACGAGCGCGCCACCGCCAAGGCCGTCCGACGCGGACTGGTCCCGGAGGCCGTCCCCGCGACCGAGGACTGGCGCTCGGTGCTCTACTTCGGCCAGCGCGGCACGACCATCCCGGAACACCTCGGGGCCGACCACCTCGGCACCTCCCACCCCGGGACCACCCACCAGATCGGGGCCGGCACCGCCGGTGCCCAGCGCGGCCTCGCCGTGCAGCACGACGAGAAGACGGCGGCCTGACCATGAGCACCACACGACGACTCTCCCCGGTCCGGGTCACCCTGGCCGCCGTGGTCGCCCTCGCGGTCGTCGCCGGCGGGTACGCCGGCGTCGACCGGTGGCAGAGCGCCCAGGCGGCCGAGACGGTGAAGCCCTGGTTCGCCGCCTACACCGACGTCACCGTCACCCCGACGTTCCCGTTCGAGGACGTCAAGTCCGCGAAGGGCCGCGACGTCATGCTGTCCTTCGTGGTGGCCGACCACGATCACGCCTGCACGCCGACCTGGGGTGCCGCCTACGGCCTCCAGGAAGCGGGGGACCAGCTCGACCTGGACCGCCGCATCGCCCGTCTCGAGCAGCAGAAGGGCGCCGTCGGGGTGTCCTTCGGCGGACTGGCCAACGACGAGCTCGCCTCGACCTGCACCGACCAGGACAAGCTCGTGTCGGCGTACCAGAGCGTCGTGAAGCGCTACGACGTCTCCACGGTGGACTTCGACATCGAGAGCGACGACCTGACCAAGGCCGACGCCGGCAAGCGCCGTGCCCAGGCCGTGGCGGAGCTGCAGGAGCAGCGTCGCGGCGCCGGACACCCGCTCGCCGTGTGGCTCACGCTGCCCGCCGCGCCCGGCGGACTGACCGCCGACGGCACCAAGGCCGTGTCGCAGTTCCTCAGCGCCGGGGTCGACCTGGCCGGCGTCAACGCCATGACGATGGACTACGGCGACAGCATGGGCTCGAGCCAGAGCATGTACTCGGCCTCGGTCGAGACCCTGCAGCAGGTGCACCGCCAGCTCGGCATCCTGTACACCCGCGCCGGCACCCCGCTCAGCGACGGCACGCTCTGGCACAAGGTCGGCGCCACCCCGATGATCGGCCAGAACGACGTGCAGGACGAGGTCTTCTCGATGCGCGACGCGGCGAAGCTCAACGCATGGGCACGCCAGACCGGGCTCGGGCGGATGTCGATGTGGTCCCTCAACCGCGACACCACGTGCGGTTCGAACTACGTCAACCTGTCCACCGTGTCGAACTCGTGCTCCGGGGTCGACCAGGACGGCAAGCTGTTCACCGACGTGCTCGGCAAGGGCTTCAGCGGCGGCATCGTCGCGGCGTCCGGCGACGTGACGACCGCCGAGCCGTCCTCGACCACGCAGCCCTCCGACGACCCGTCGACCAGCCCCTACCCGGTGTGGGACAAGGACTCGGCCTACCTCGAGGGCACCAAGATCGTCTGGCACCGGAACGTCTACGAGGCCAAGTGGTGGACCTCCGGCGACCTGCCCGACGACGCCGTGCTCAGCTCCTACGAGACTCCGTGGCAGCTCGTCGGCCCGGTGCTGCCGGGGGAGAAGCCGGTGGCACCCGTCCAGCTGCCGTCCGGCACCTACCCGGCCTGGTCGGGCACCACGAGCTACGACACCGGCGACCGGGTCCTGTTCGACGGCACGCCGTACCAGGCGAAGTGGTGGAACACCGGCGACAGCCCGGAGGCCTCCACCAGCGACCCCGACGGCTCGCCCTGGACGCGGCTGAAGGACTCCGAGGTGCAGGAGATCCTGCACGACGTGCAGTCCGGCGGGTCGGCGCCGTCCGGCGCCGGTCACTGACCGCAGAGGCGCTGCGGCACGACCCGGCAACCTGACGGACGGGAGGCTCCTCACCAGCTGGTGGGGAGCCTCCCGTCCGTCCGTGGGAGTCCGCCGGATGTCCCCTGTGCACGGGGCTCTCGCCGAGTGCGTCGTTTCCGATACGCTGGACGACCAAGAGGAGGAGGTCCACGATGCCAGATCCAGTGGTCCCGCAGCCGGGACGCCCGGAAGAGCGGCTGGTCGACACCACGCTGACCTTCAGCATGGAGAACGCCGCGGCGCTCACGCCCGAGGCCGGAGTCACCGCAGAAGAACGCGACGCGATCTCGGCGCTGCCGTCGGGCTCGGCGTTGCTCGTCGTCCGTCGCGGTCCGAACGTGGGTGCGCGGTTCCTCCTCGACTCCGACGTCACGACGGCCGGTCGACACCCCGACGCCAGCATCTTCCTCGACGACGTCACGGTGTCGCGCAAGCACGCCGACTTCGTCCGTCGGGGCACGTCGTTCAGCGTGAAGGACCTCGGCTCGTTGAACGGCACGTACTTCGACGGTGTCCGCATCGACGAAGCACTGCTCGTCGACGGTTCCGAAGTGCAGGTCGGCAAGTTCCGGCTGACGTTCTACGCCTCCCGGGTCGACCTGGCGCGCCTGGCGAACGCGTAGTGGCGCCCCGCTCCGCTGCGGCGCGGGCGGTGTCCCCGGCGCCGGACCTGCTCACGATCGGGCAGGTCCTCGCGCGTCTGAAGCCGGAGTTCCCCGACCTGTCGAGCTCCAAGCTGCGTTTCCTCGAAGAGCGTGAGCTGGTCACGCCGATCCGCACCCAGAGCGGCTACCGGAAGTTCTCGCCAGCCGACGTCGACCGACTGCGCATCGTGCTCGGGCTGCAGCGCGACCACTACCTGCCGCTCAAGGTCATCAAGGACTACCTCGCCGACCTCGACGCCGGACGCGAACCGACCCTGCCGGGCGGTGGTGACGTCCCGCGTCCGTCGATGCTCGGGCGCGAGCGGCGGTACTCCCGCGACGAACTCCAGCGTGCGGCCGGTGCGTCGCCGATGCTCGTCGGTGACGCGGTGTCCGCTTCGCTCATCCCGGCGTCCGACTCCTACGGCGAGGACTCGGTCGGTGTGCTGAAGGCCCTGGTCGAGCTGCAGCGCTCCGGCATCGAGCCCCGACACCTCCGGACCTTCCGCAGCACCGCCGAGCGCGAGGTCGGTCTCATCGAGTCGGCTCTCATGCCGGTGTCCCGCCGTGGGGACGCCACGTCCCGCGCGAAGGCCCTCGAACTCGCCCGGGAGATCGCCGGACACCTCGAGGTCATCCGATCGTCACTCATCCGCGCGGCCATCGGTCGGCTCGACTCGTGAGCGGCCCGGGCGGGTCGGACCCTCGACGGCGGTCGGTGCCGGGGCATATCCTCGACACGCCGGACGCGCCGGTGCGGATGTCCCGCCTCCACGCCGCCCGACTCGCTACCGTGGACCTCGGAACAACTCTCAACCCGCTGTTGAAGCTTCGGGTGGGAGCTCGATCGTCGTGGAAGGCAAGCTGATGAGTGGGAACGATGTCCCCGGTACCCCGTCTGACATGACGCGGTACGACCTCGGGCTGCTGTTCACCGACGGCCTGCCCGAGCGCGACGAGCAGAACGGCTACCGCGGCACCGTCGCCGCGAAGGCAGCCGGCATCAGCTACCGCCAGCTCGACTACTGGGCCCGCACCGAACTCGTGCAGCCCACGATCCGCGGCGCTGCCGGATCCGGCTCGCAGCGGCTCTACGGCTTCCGCGACATCCTCGTCCTCAAGCTCGTCAAGCGCCTGCTCGACACCGGCATCTCGCTGCAGCAGATCCGCACCGCCGTGAACCAGCTCCGCGAAGCCGGCGTGAGCGACCTGGCGCAGACGACCCTGATGTCGGACGGCGCCTCGGTGTACCTGTGCACCTCCGACGACGAGGTCATCGACCTGGTCTCCCGCGGGCAGGGCGTCTTCGGCATCGCCGTGGGCAAGGTCCTGCGCGAGGTCGAGTCCTCCCTGGTCGAGCTCGACGCCACCCCGGCAGAGGACCCGAGCGACGAGCTCGCGGCGCGTCGGGCGACCCGCGCGTCCTGACCGTCCCGGCCGTCGTGGCTGTGACGTGACCGTCCCGGTCCAGACGCCTGCCTGACGGGCGGGCACCGCGCCTCCCGGCCGCGCCCCGCCGCCGCGCCACGCGCCACGCGCCCCCCGCCGACCGGTCACGAATCGTCGTTCTCGCAGGGCACAGCCGACACTTCGTGACCGCTCGGCGGAACTGAGCGGGGTGTCCTGGCCGTTCGTGGGGGGCCGCCGGGAGCCGTCGGGAGCTGCCGGGAGCCGCCGGACGGGCCCGACGCGCCCGCGTTCCCCCGCCGACCGGTCACGAATCGTCGTTCTCGCCGGACTTTGCCGACACTTCGTGACCGCTCGGCGGAACTGAGCGGGGTGTCCTGGCCGCTCGGCCGCGCACGCCCCCGGGAACGACGAAGGGCCGCCCGCGGGCGACCCTCCGAGCGACGAACGAACCTCAGGCGATCGCGCCCGCACCGTCCGCGTACGGCCCGATCTTGCCCGTGCGCATGATGCGCTCGAGCAGCTGGTCGAAGTTCCGCGCCATCTCCTGCGCCGACTCGCCCGGCCAGACGTGCAGCGGCTTCGCGGCACCCTGCGCCTGCTGCAGCGACGTGCGCTCGGGCAGCTGGGGGGAGAGCACGAGGGGCCCGAACATGTCGCGGAGCTCCTTGATGCGGAACTGGTGCTCGAGCGACTGCACACGGGCGCGGTTCACGATGATGCCGAGGGGCTGGAGGCGCGGCGAGAGACCACGGCGGATCTCCTCGATCGCGCGCAGGGCCCGGTCGGCAGCGGCGACGGAGAACAGGCCGGGCTCGGTCACGACGGTCACGCGGTCGGACGCCGCCCAGGCCGTACGGGTCAGCGCGTTCAGCGACGGAGCGCAGTCGATGAGCACCAGGTCGTAGTCGGCCTCGACGTTCGCCAGGGCCTCTTCGAGCTTCCAGATGTCGCGGATCGACGGGTGCGGCCCGTCGAAGTTGATGGCGGAGGGCGACCCGACCATGACGTCGATCTTGCCCTGGGAACCCTTCGTCCAGCCGGACGGCGCGATGGCCTGGCGGACGATCTTCTCCTTCGGGTTCTCGAGGACGTCGGCCACGTTGAGGTGGCCGGTCAGGTTGATGTCGAGGCCCGTGGAGACGTCCGACTGCGGGTCGAGGTCCACCACGAGGGTGCGCAGACCCTTGGCGAACGCCGCCGACGTCAGGCCGAGCGTCACCGTCGTCTTGCCGACACCGCCCTTGAGGGAGCTCACGCTGAGTACATGCACGATGAGCAACGTTACCGCCAGTAAGGTTGTGAGACCTCAACCCGGGCTGAAAGGGACCTCGTGTTCACCAAGATCCTGGTCGCGAACCGTGGCGAGATCGCCATCCGAGCCTTCCGCGCAGCGTACGAGCTCGGTGCCCGGACCGTGGCGGTCTACCCGTACGAAGACCGCAACTCCCTGCACCGGTTGAAGGCCGACGAGGCCTACCTGATCGGCGAGCGCGGACACCCGGTGCGCGCCTACCTGGACGTCTCCGAGATCATCCGGGTCGCCCGCGAGTCGGGGGCGGACGCGATCTACCCGGGCTACGGCTTCCTGTCCGAGAACCCGGAGCTCGCCGCCGCGGCTGCCGCTGCGGGCATCACCTTCATCGGCCCGGGCGAGCACGTGCTCGAGATGGCCGGCAACAAGGTGACGGCGAAGGAGCACGCGATCGCGGCGGGTGTCCCGGTGCTCGCGAGCACCCCGGCCAGCCGCGACGTCGACGAACTCGTGGCGGGTGCCGAGGCGATCGGCTTCCCGGTGTTCGCGAAGGCCGTCGCCGGTGGTGGTGGTCGTGGCATGCGCCGGGTGGAGACCCCGGCCGAGCTCCGTCCCGCACTGGAAGAGGCGATGCGGGAGGCCGACAGTGCGTTCGGCGACCCGACGATGTTCCTCGAGATGGCGGTGCTCCGACCGCGCCACATCGAGGTCCAGATCCTGGCCGACGCGACCGGCACCGACGCCGGCACGATCCACCTGTTCGAGCGGGACTGCTCGGTGCAGCGCCGCAACCAGAAGGTCGTCGAGATCGCCCCGGCGCCGAACCTCGACCCGGAGATCGCCGCAGCACTGCACCGCGACGCCGTGGCCTTCGCCCGGTCGATCGGGTACGTCAACGCCGGCACGGTCGAGTTCCTGCTCGACACCGTGGGGGAGCGCGCCGGCCAGCACGTCTTCATCGAGATGAACCCGCGCATCCAGGTCGAGCACACGGTGACCGAAGAGGTCACCGACGTCGACCTCGTCCAGTCGCAGATGCGGATCGCCGCGGGGGAGACCCTCGCCGACCTCGGGCTGGCGCAGGACTCGGTCGCGGTGCACGGTGCCGCGCTGCAGACGCGCATCACGACCGAGGACCCGAACCAGGGCTTCCGTCCCGACACCGGCCGCATCACCACCTACCGCAGCCCGGGTGGCGCCGGCGTGCGGCTCGACGGCGGCACGGTCGCCACCGGTGCGCAGATCAGCCCGCACTTCGACTCGATGCTCGCGAAGATGACGTGCCGCGGTCGGGACTTCCCGGCGGCCGTCGCCCGCGCGCGTCGTGCCCTCGCCGAGTTCCGGATCCGCGGCGTCAGCACGAACATCCCGTTCCTGCAGGCCGTCCTCGAGGACCCGGACTTCGCCCGCGGTGACGTCTCCACGGCGTTCATCGGCGAACGTCCGCAGCTGTTCGACGGGCACGTGTCGAAGGACCGCGGCACGAAGGTCCTCAACTGGCTCGCCGACGTCACGGTGAACAAGCCGAACGGCTCGCCCGCAGCGCACGTCGTCGACCCGGCGTCGAAGCTGCCGGACGTCGACCTCGGCGCCCCGGTCCCCGAGGGGCAGCGTGACCTGCTGCTCCGCGTCGGCCCGGCCGAGTGGGCCCGGTCGCTCCGCGCACAGACCGCGCTGGCCGTCACCGAGACCACGATGCGGGACGCGCACCAGTCGCTCCTCGCCACACGGGTCCGCACGAAGGACCTCGTCGCGGTCGCACCGTCCGTCGCGCGGCTCACCCCGCAGCTGCTCAGCGTCGAGGCCTGGGGCGGCGCGACCTACGACGTCGCCCTCCGGTTCCTCGGCGAGGACCCGTGGGAGCGTCTGACCTCGCTGCGTCAGGCGATGCCGAACATCCCGATCCAGATGCTGCTGCGCGGCCGCAACACGGTCGGCTACACGCCGTACCCGACCGAGGTGACGGACGCGTTCGTCGCCGAGGCCGCCGCGACCGGCGTCGACGTCTTCCGGGTCTTCGACGCGCTGAACGACGTCAGTCAGCTGCGTCCCGCCCTGGAGGCCGTGCTCGCCACCGGCACGGCCGTCGCGGAAGCAGCGCTCTGCTACACGGGCGACCTCCTCGACCCGGCCGAGGACCTCTACACGCTCGACTACTACCTGCGGCTCGCCGAGCAGATGGTCGACGCCGGTGCACACGTGATCGGCATCAAGGACATGGCGGGGCTCCTCCGCGCTGGTGCGGCCGAGAAGCTCGTCGCCGCGCTGCGCGAACGGTTCGACCAGCCGGTGCACGTGCACACGCACGACACCGCGGGCGGGCAGCTCGCGACCCTCCTGGCGGCCTCCCGTGCCGGTGCGGACGCGGTGGACGTGGCCGCGGCACCGATGGCCGGCACCACCAGCCAGCCGAGCATGTCGGCGCTGGTCGCCGCCCTCGCACACACCGAGCGGGACACCGGCATCGACCTCGGTGCCGTCGGCGACCTCGAGCCCTACTGGGAAGCCGTCCGCCGCGTGTACGCGCCGTTCGAGTCCGGGCTCGCGGGCCCGACCGGCCGCGTGTACAAGCACGAGATCCCCGGCGGGCAGCTGTCGAACCTCCGTCAGCAGGCCATCGCGCTCGGCCTCGGCGACCGCTTCGAGCAGGTCGAGGACTGGTACGCCGAGGCGAACCGGATCCTCGGACGCCCGCCGAAGGTCACCCCGTCGTCGAAGGTCGTCGGCGACCTCGCCCTGCAGCTCGCGGCGGTGAACGCCGACCCGGCGGACTTCGAGCAGCACCCGGAGAAGTACGACGTGCCGGACTCGGTGGTCGGCTTCATGGCGGGCGAGCTCGGCGACCTGCCGGGTGGCTGGCCGGAGCCGTTCCGCTCGAAGGTCCTGGCCGGGCGCGACGTCCGGATCGAGGTCACCCCGGTGCCGGAGCACGAGCGCGCCGCCCTCGACACCCCGGGCACCGTGCGGCAGCAGGCCCTGAACCGCCTGCTGTTCGAGCAGCCCACCCGCCAGTTCCAGCAGGTCCGTGACGAGTACGGCGACCTGTCCGTCGTGCCGACCGTCGACTACCTGTACGGCCTCCGCGCCGGCGAGGAGCACGTCGTGCCGCTCGGCAGGGGCGTGAACCTGCTCGTCGGGCTCGAGGCGATCGGCGAGGTCGACGCCCGGGGCATCCGGACCGTGATGGCGACCATGAACGGACAGCTCCGGCCGGTGGCCGTGCGTGACCGTTCGGTCGTCGTCGAGACCAAGGCCGCCGAGAAGGCGGACCGGTCCGACCCGAAGCACGTCGCTGCCCCGTTCTCCGGGGTCGTGACGCTCAAGGTCGCCGTCGGTGACGTCGTCGAGGCCGGTCAGGCCGTGGCGAGCATCGAGGCGATGAAGATGGAAGCGGCCATCACGGCACCCGTCGCGGGGACCGTCGGCCGTCTCGCGATCCCGGTGACCCAGCAGGTGGACGCCGGCGACCTCCTGGTGGTGCTGCAGTAACGTGACCGTCCGTCCCATCCGCCTGTTCGGCGACCCCGTCCTCCGTTCGCCCGCCGACCCGGTCCGCATCGGTGCCGACGGTGTCCGCGAACTCGTCCAGGACCTCATCGACACCGTCAAGGAGCCCGGCCGCGCCGGCGTGGCCGCGCCGCAGATCGGGGTCGGCCTCCGCGCGTTCTCGTACAACGTCGACGGCGAGGTCGGGTACGTCCTCAACCCCGAGGTCGTCGAGACCGCCGGCGAGCCCGAGCTCATGGACGAGGGGTGTCTGTCGGTGCCCGGTCTGGCGTACCCGACGAAGCGCTTCCCGTACGCCAAGGTGCGTGGCGTGGACGTCGACGGTGAACCGGTGGAGCTCGAGGGCACCGGGCTGATGGCCGAGGCCCTGCAGCACGAGTGCGACCACCTGGACGGCACCGTCTACGTGATGACCCTCGACCCGGAGACACGTCGGCAGGCGCTCCGGGACATCCGCGCGCAGGACTGGTTCCACTAGCGATCCGCCGCTCCCGTGGGCAGCCCCCGGACGCGGGCCTGCCGAGGTCGGCGGCGCTGTGTACGGTTGCCGCGTCCGGGTCGATCCCGGGCGGACCAGGGGCAGGGGAGACAGCATGCAGAAGACTCACGTGGCACGCCGACGCGCCACTTCCATCGCGGTCGCGGCGGCGTTCGTCGCGCTCGTCGGCACCACGATCAGTGTGGTGCCGGACGCGCGACCAGCAGAGGCAGCCACGTCGCAGCAGGTCGAGGCCCCGGACTTCGCGTCCGAGGTCTACGGCGACCCGTGGGACTACTCCAACGCCGAGGACCAGAACCTCGACGAGGTCGGCACGCCCACGTCGGTGAGCGCCGGCAAGCTCAAGGTCGCCCTGCGCTCCGGTGACCAGGTGTCGCTCGTGCAGACCGTCAGCGGCAGCCTGCCGTACGGGCGCGACGGCGCCGCGAAGCCGATCAACGCCGCGAAGTACACGAGCCTGTCGTTCAGCATGGACCAGCCCTTCACGCGGCAGATCGGCGCCGTGTACTGGTGGACCTGCTGTGAGAAGACCTCGGCCTGCGGTGGCGGCATCACCTTCCCGGTGACCGCTGGCAGCCACGTGTACGACCTCGCGCTCTCGAAGAGCTCCCAGCTCCAGGGGAAGCGGCCCTTCAGCGGGACCATCGTCGCGCTCCGCGTCGACCCCGTGGTCCTCCCGGCCGGCAAGACCGGGACGGCGAGCATCGACTGGGTGCGCCTGCACGGAGCCGGTGGCTCGCGTGCGGCCTACCCGCCGGGGACCTACGGCGGCATCACCGTCGCCCCGCGGCCGCGTCCGGTCGTGGACTCGCCGAACCCGTCGCAGGGCGTCGACCTCGCGACCCGACAGCGTGGCAAGCCGTGGGTGTTCACCAGCCCGGAAGCTGCGCAGGGCATCGGCATCAAGTACGCGACGATCCTCGGGTACGACAACGCCGGGATGACGGCGCGCAACTCGGGCAAGTACCCCGGCGACTCGCAGCTCTCGCTCCCGGTCTCGCGGTTCTCGGCCAGCACCTACCACAACCTCTCGATCGAGTACACCTACGACGGCTCCTACTCGCTGAAGTCGACCGCCGGGGGCGGCAAGATGGCGCGGCTCATCTGGTGGGACCCGTCGTCGACCGTCCCGCAGATCGGCAACGACGTCCTGACCTACTCGCACGGCAACGCGCGGGAGATCCGGATCGACCTCAACGCGCAGAACGACCTCGACGAGGACGCCCTCGTCCCGAAGCTCGGCTGGTCCGGGCGGACCGTGTCCGCGCTGCGTTTCGACCCGAACGAGGACCCGGGCGCGCTGACCTGGCACCTGCGGTCCCTGCACCTCCGGGCCGACCCGACCGCCGTCGGCTCGACGACGATCCAGTTCCACGACGCGGCCTGGGTCCCGGGGGCCACGGCGACGGTGTTCGTCGCCCGTGACCACTCCGACACGTGGCGGCCGATCGCCGACGAGATCGCTGTGAAGCAGGGGACGAACTCCGTGCCGTTCTCCATCGCGAAGCTGCCGGCGTCGAAGTACCGCGTGAAGGTGACGATCACCCACCCGGGTGTCGCGAGTGCCGTCGGGCTGGCCAGCTCGACGATCACGATGCGGCGCTGACCCACGCCCGAGTCGATGCCCGCGCGGGCGGCTGACGTGTCCCTCCGAGGGCCGCCAGCCGTCCGTGGGGGACATCTGACGCCGTGACGGGTGACACCCCAACGCGGGATTGTCGTCATGTCCCGACGAAGCGGTACCGTGTCCCGGTCGGTCCTCCCGCCGACATGGTTTCCCACCTCCAGGACGCACGATGACACTCCACACCGACGAGCTCAGCTCGCACCGCACCCGCACCAACCGACGCCCAGAGCCTGTCCCGGCGAAAACTGCCGCGACGGCCGTCCTCGAGCCCGAACAGGGTCAGGAACCCGCCTCCGTCTGACGGATGGGGAGCGGCAGGTGATCGACGTCGACGGTGACGTCGCTCGGCAGAACGCACCCGACCGGCCATCAGGCGCCCGACACGACAGAGAACGACCCAGCACGACGGCACCCACCGAACGACGGCACGACTGCACCACCGTGCTGTGACGGAGGCCCGGTACCGGTCCCAGGGACCGGGACCGGGCCTCCCGTGTGTCCGCAACCCGCCGTCGCGTCCGATTCGTCGTCGTCCGAGGCCGTCGCGGAGCCGGGAGGACGACTTCGAGGTCATGCGCCGTCGCCCCTGTCGTTCCGGTCGGGGAGCCGACGGCCCGGCACGCCGGGTCGAGGTCGCGCTCAGCGCCGCCGGCGGCTCTCGATCACCGGTGTCGCCGTTGTCTGCACCTTCGACCCCGAGTAGATGTACTCGATGTCCGCGGCGAAGTCGCGCAGGACGACCGAGCGCTTGATGGTGAGCTTCGGCGTGAGGTGCCCCGAGGCCTCGGTCAGGTCCGCGTCGACGACCGAGAAGGACCGCACCGACTCGGCACGGGAGACCCGCCCGTTCGCGGTGTCCACGGCCTCCTGGACGGCCTGCTGCACGCGCTCGTCGTGGGCGGCCTGCTGCGGGGTGAGGGCCGGGGTGATCCCGCGTGCCTCGCACCAGCCCGGCAGCATGTCCCGGTCGAGCGTGACCAGTGCGGCGACGAAGGGCTTGCCCTCGCCGACGACGACGACCTGTCCGACGAGCGGGTGCTCGCGGATCGCGTCCTCGAGCGGGGCCGGTGCCACGTTCTTGCCGCTCGCGGTGACGATGAGCTCCTTGGCGCGACCGGTGACGGACAGGACCCCGTCGCCGTCCAGCCGACCGAGGTCGCCGGTACGGAACCAGCCGTCACGGAAGGCGGCCGCCGTGGCCTCCGGGTTCTGCCAGTAGCGGTCGAAGACGTCGACGCCGCGGATCAGGATCTCCTGGTCGTCGGCGATCCGGATCTCCACGCCCGGCAGCGCCCGCCCGACCGACCCGATCCGGAGCTCGGTCGCCCGGTTCACCGTCGCCGGTGCGGTCGTCTCGGTGAGCCCGTAGCCCTCGAGGATGTGCACGCCGATGGAGCGGAAGAAGTGCGACAGCCGCGGGGAGAGCGGAGCCGAACCGCTGATGGCGTAACGCACGCGACCGCCGATCGCATCGCGCAGCTTGCGGTACACGAGCCGGTCGAACAGGCGGAAGCGCAGGGACAGCCCGAGCGGGACCCGTCCGGCGGCGACGGCCTCTGAGTGCGCGACGGCGGTGGCGGCGGCCGCGCGGAAGACCCGGCCCTTGCCGCCGAGGTCGGCCTTCTGCTCGGCAGAGTTGTAGATCTTCTCGAACACCCGGGGGACCGCGAGCAGGAAGGTCGGCTTGAAGGTCGACACCGCGCGCATCAGGTCCTTCGTGTCCGGCTCGTGCCCGACCAGGACTCCTGCCGAGACCGACATCGCCGCGATGAACCGGGCGAAGACGTGGGCCATCGGGATGAACAGCAGCGTCGAGGCGTCACCGGCGACGATCTCCGACATGGCTTCGGTCGAGCCCTCGACCGTGGCGGTGAAGTTGTCGTGCCGCAGCACGCAGCCCTTCGGTCGACCGGTGGTGCCCGACGTGTAGATGATCGTGGCGTCGTCCCGACCGGAGACGGCGGCCGTGCGGGCGTCGAGCTCGTCGTCGGCGATCTCCTCGCCGAGGCGCGCCAGGTCGTCCAGGCCGCCGCCGTCGATCGTCCAGTGCTGGCCGAGGTGCGGCAGGTCACTCGCGATGCCGGCGACGCGACGGGCGTGTTCCTCTTTCTCGACGACGATCGCCACCGACTCGGAGTCCGACAGGATGTGCCGGATCTGGTCGGGGGAGCTCGTCTCGTAGACCGGCACGGAGACCAGGCCCGCGGTCCACACGGCGAAGTCGACGAGCGTCCACTCCATCCGGGTGCGGGACAGGATCGCGACGTGGGCGCCGGGCTGCAGGCCGGCGGCGACGAAGCCCTTGGCGATCGCACGGACCCGGGCCAGGACGTCGGCCGCGGCGATGCCGGTCCAGGTGTCGCCGGTGCGTTCGGCCAGGATCGGCCGCGCGGGGGTGAGTCGTGCGCGGTCGGACAGCAGGCGGGCGGCGGAGCCGTGGTCGGGGGCGACCGGGCCGCTGTCGGCGGCGCTCCCGGCTGCACCGGGTGCGGGCGCCGTGTGGCGTCCGGCGGCCGTCGGTGCGCTCTCGTGCGCGACGGGCGATCCGCCCGTGCTGGTGGACGTGGTGCGGTCGGCACGCTGATCGGTCACGGCAACTCCCTCGTTGTCCCGTTCGATGTGAGTCCGCTCATCTTCGAGTCGGCTCCCGCTCAGCATAGGACGACTCCCCTCGCGTTCGGTGAGTCGGCCTCGTTCGGTGAGTCGTCCCCGAACGGGTAGGCTCCGTGTTCGTGCATGCCATCGGAATCGACATCGGGGGCACCAAGATCGCGGGAGCGGTCGTCACGGAGCTGGGCGAGATCCTCGCCGAGGACCGCGTCGCCACGAACGCTGCGGACCCGATCGCCATGCTCGACGACGTCGTGTCGATGGTCGAGCGCCTCAGACTCCAGCACCAGGTCGGTGCGGTGGGGGTCGCCGCCCCCGGGTTCATCGACGCCTCGCAGTCGATCGTGTACTACACGCCGAACATCCGCTGGCGGAACGAGCCCCTGCGCCAGAAGCTCCAGGAGCGTCTGGGCGACCTGCACATCACCGTCGACAACGACGCGAACGCCGCCGGGTGGGCCGAGTTCCGCTTCGGTGCCGGTCGGCTCGTGTCCGACATGACCATGCTCACCATCGGCACCGGGGTCGGCGGCGCGATCGTGACCGAGGACCGGCTGTTCCGCGGCGGCTTCGGCACCGGCGGCGAGATCGGCCACCTGCGCATCGTGCCGAACGGCCTGCCCTGTGGCTGCGGAGCCCGCGGCTGCATCGAGCAGTACGGCTCCGGTCGTGCCCTGCAGCGGATGGCGAACGACGTCGCGGACGCCGGCGGCATCGGTGTCGCCCTGGCCGAAGCGCGTGACGCCAACGGCGGGCAGCTCGACGGCGCCGTCGTGGGGGAGCTCATCCTCGCCGACGACCCGGGCGCCCTCGCGGCCCTCCGGCGTCTCGGTCGCCACCTCGGCGAAGCGTGCGCGTCCCTGTCGGCCGTGCTCGACCCGCAGCTGTTCGTCTTCGGCGGCGGCGTCGCCAGCGCGGGCGACCGGCTGCTCGAGCCGATCAAGCAGGCGTACCTCAACAACCTGCCGGCGCGGGGCTACCACCCGGAGCCGGACTTCGTGATCGCCGAGCTCGTCAACGACGCCGGTGTCGTCGGTGCCGCCGACCTCGCCCGCATCCACGCCCGCACCGCCTGAACCGCGGTTGCCGGTACCCCGCACGGTCCGCACACCCACCACCCGACGGAGTCGACGATGCTCTACTGGCTGCTGAAGAACTTCGTGCTCGGCCCGCTCATCCTGACACTGTTCCGGCCGTGGGTGGTCGGACGCGAGAACGTCCCCGCCTCCGGCCCGGTCATCTTCGCGTCGAACCACGTCTCGTTCATCGACTCGGTGATCCTGCCCGCGGTGCTCGACCGTCGGATGTCGTTCCTGGCGAAGAGCGACTACTTCACCGGGCGCGGCCTCAAGGGCTGGGCGACGAAGACGTTCTTCAACGCGATCGGTCAGCTGCCGATCGACCGCTCCGGCGGCAAGGCGTCCGAGGCGTCGCTCCGCACCGGCCTGCAGGTCCTGGCCCGTGGCGAGCAGCTCGGCATCTACCCCGAGGGCACCCGGAGCCCGGACGGCAAGCTCTACCGCGGCCGCACCGGCATCGCCCGGATGGTGCTCGAGGGTCGGGTCGTGGTGGTCCCGGTCGCCATGGTCGGCACGCGTGAGGTCCAGCAGATCGGGCAGAAGTTCCCGAAGTTCAAGCGGGTCGGCGTCGTGTTCGGCAAGCCGCTCGACTTCTCGCGCTTCGAGGGGCTCGAGACGGACCGCTTCATCCTGCGCAGCGTCACGGACGAGATCATGCACGAGCTCCGGGGGCTGAGCCGCCAGGAGTACGAGGACGTCTACGCGACGAGCGTCAAGGAGCGGGCCACGAGCGCCCGCGAGAGCGTCATGCGCGAGCGTCGCTCCGCCGCCGGACGGTAAGATCGGACGGTCCCGCATCCGTCGGGACGCCGTCGCACCGTCGACGGCCGTGCGCGAACCACAAGACCGAGGTGCAGCCTTGTCCGAGTCGATCGACTCCCTCACCCTGCAGGATCCGGACCTGATCGCGGGCCTCGACCACTGGCGCACGCTCCCGATCAAGCAGCAGCCGACGTGGCCGGACCCCGCCGCTGCCGAAGCCGCCTCGGCCGAGATCGCCACGCTGCCGCCGCTCGTCTTCGCGGGCGAGGTCGACCAGCTGCGCGACCGTCTGGCCGCCGCCGCCTCGGGCCGGGCGTTCCTGCTGCAGGGCGGCGACTGCGCCGAGACCTTCGCCGGTGCCACCGCTGACTCGATCCGCGACCGCGTGAAGACGATCCTGCAGATGGCCGTCGTCCTCACCTACGGCGCCTCGACCCCGGTCATCAAGATGGGGCGGATGGCGGGCCAGTTCGCCAAGCCCCGCTCGAGTGACTGGGAGACCCGGGGCGACGTCACCCTGCCGGCCTACCGCGGCGACATCGTCAACGGCTACGACTTCACGCCGGAGTCCCGCCAGGCCGACCCCCGCCGTCTGGTGCAGGGCTACCACACGGCCGCGTCGACCCTGAACCTCGTCCGGGCCTTCACCCAGGGCGGCTTCGCGGACCTGCGGCAGGTGCACTCGTGGAACAAGGGCTTCGCCGCCAACCCGGCGAACGCCCGGTACGAGAACCTGGCCGCCGAGATCGACCGCGCGATCCAGTTCATGGCCGCGTGCGGTGCCGACTTCGAAGCGCTCAAGCACGTCGAGTTCTACGCCTCGCACGAGGGGCTGCTGATGGACTACGAGCGCCCGATGACCCGGATCGACAGCCGGTCCGGCCAGGCGTACGACACGTCCGGGCACTTCATCTGGATCGGGGAGCGCACCCGTGACCTCGACGGCGCCCACGTCGACTTCCTGTCCCGCGTCCGGAACCCGATCGGGGTCAAGCTCGGCCCGACCACCACGGTCGCCGACATGCAGGCCCTGATCGAGAAGCTGGACCCCGAGCGTGAGCCGGGCCGCCTGACCTTCATCACCCGCATGGGTGCCGGCAAGGTCCGTGACGAGCTGCCCAAGCTGCTCGAGGCGGTCAAGGGCATGGACGCCACCCCGCTCTGGGTCACCGACCCGATGCACGGCAACGGGCTGACGACGCCGAACGGCTACAAGACCCGCCGCTTCGACGACGTCGTGGACGAGGTCCTGGGCTTCTTCGAGGTGCACCGTGCGGTCGGCACGTACCCGGGCGGCATGCACGTGGAGCTCACCGGCGACGACGTCACCGAGTGCCTCGGCGGCTCGGAGCACATCGACGAGGCCACGTTGGCGACACGGTACGAGTCGCTCTGCGACCCGCGCCTGAACCACATGCAGTCCCTCGAGCTCGCCTTCCTGGTGGCCGAGGAGCTCCGCGCGCACCCGTCGGTCATCCGCGGCTGACGGTCCGCACCGCCTGCATGACGGGAGGCCCGACACCGGTCCGGTGTCGGGCCTCCCGTCCGTCAGGCGGTCGCGCCGCTACTGGTCGTAGGCCAGGGCGATCGTGTCGCCCTTGTGCACGGTGGCGCCGGCGGCTGGGTCCGTCGCAGTGACCGGCAGCTTGCTCTTCCAGTCGTAGAAGCCGCACAGGATGTTCGTGCAGTCCGGGTAGCTGACCTGGAGCCCGAGCGCCTTCAAGGTCGAGGTGGCTTCGTCGATCGTCTGCCCCTTGACCGACGGCATCGTGATCGGCACCGGCCCCTTCGACACGACGACGTCGACCGCCGTGCCCTTGACGGCGGGGTCGTCGGCGGGGGCGGCGGAGATGACCTGGCCGTCCGGTACCGAGTCGCTGAACTGCTGCGTCTGGCTGCCGAGCACCAGGCCGACGCCCTGCAGCGTGCTGGTCGCGTCGGCGACGGACTTGCCGGTGACGTCCGGGACCGCTCCGAGGGAGACGGTGAGCGTGACCGGGCCACGCTCCGGGTACTGCTCGACGGTGGTCAGGTCGAGGGCGCCGGAGCCGTTGCGGCCGGTCGCGGCGATCACCGTGTCGGCGGGGACGTCGGCGGAGAACTGGTACTGCGGGTCCTGCAGGTCGAAGTCGTCGTCGAGGGCCGCGCGGGCGGTGGAAGCGGACTGCCCGACGATCGCCGGCAGGCTGATCATCCGCGGGCCGCTCGAGACGACGATGCGGATGGCGGTGCCCTTCCGCACTTCGCGATCGGTGGGCGGCTGGGTGGCGGTCACCAGGCCGGCTGCGACCTCGAGGTCGGGGCGGCTCGTCGTCGCCTCGGCGGCACGCAGCCCGTTGGACGCGAGGGCCTGTCGGACCTGGGAGACCGTCTTGCCGGCGACCGCGGGGATCCGGACGTTGCCGCCCGGTCCGGGGCCGTACCAGGCGGCGACGCCCGCTCCGACGAGGGCCAGGACGAGCACGACGACCAGGGCGATCCAGCCGCGCTTCCGTCGCTTGGCGGACTTGTCGGCCAGGCGCTGGCCGGCCGGTGACAGGGTCGCAGTGACCGCGCCGGTCCGGCGGGGGCCGGGCGCGTTCCGAGGGCCGGGCGCGTTCCGGGGACGCGGCGGAGTCTCCTGCGTGCCCCGTCGGTCGAGGACCGTCGTGTCGTGCTCGCTCGCGTCCTCGACGTCGTCCCCGAAGGCCGCGGCGCCGGCGCTGCCACCGGACGGGAGGATCGCGGTCGCGTTCTCGGGGCGCAGCACGGCGGTCCGGTACTGGCCGGTCGCGCGCTGCTGCACGCCCGCCATGTGGTCGAGCATCTCGCGGGCGTCGAGCGGCCGGTCGCGCGGGTCCCGTGCGGTGGCCCAGGCGACCAGGTCGTCGAGTTCGGCCGGGACACCCGGCAGCGCGGCGCTCGGTGCGGGGACCGTGTCGTTCGCGTGCTGGTAGGCGATCTGCATCGGCTGCTCGCCCTTGTAGGGCTGCTCGCCGGTGAGCATCTCGTAGAGCATGATGCCGAGCGCGTAGATGTCGCTGCGCGAGTCGGCGGCGCCGCGGGTGACGAGCTCGGGGGAGAGGTACGCGATCGTGCCGAGCAGGGCCGCGCCGGTGGCGGTGTTCGCGGTGGTGGCGCGCGCGAGGCCGAAGTCGCCGAGCTTGATGCGGCCGTCGTCGGCGAGCAGGACGTTCTCGGGCTTGAGGTCGCGGTGCACGATGCCGGCACGGTGCGCCGAGGCCAGGCCGGCGAGGACCGCGCGGAGGATGTCGGTCGCCTGCTCGGGCGTCAGCGCACGGTGCTCGTGGAGCAGGTCGCGGAGCGTGATGCCCGGGATGTACTCCATGACGATGTAGACGCAGTCGTCCTCGGCACCCTGGTCGTAGACGCCGACCAGGTTCGGGTGGGACAGCCGGGCTGCCGAGCGGGCCTCCTGGATGAAGCGCTCCCGGAACGCCTGGTCGTCCGCCAGGTGCCCGTGCATGATCTTCACGGCGACCCGGCGCTCCAGGCGCACGTCGGTCGCCAGGTACACGGTCGCCATGCCGCCGCGCGCGATGCGGGAGCGGACGCGGTACCGCTGATCGATCATGCGACCGATCATCGGGTCCGTGGCGGCGTTCGTGGTCATCTGCGGCATTCTACGAATCCGGACGGGGAGGACCGGCACCGGCGCACCGGTCGTTACACGATCTCGACCGGAGGGATGACCCGGCGGTGCCGATCAGGCTGCTGGCCGGCGTGGTGGACGGGAGGTCCGCCCGTGCGGACGTCAGAGCGAGCGGAGCCAGGCGTGGGCGGACTGCTCCCACTGCGCGTAGGCCTTCGGGTACGCGGAGCGCTGGACGGCCTGCGCCGCCTCGGTCACGCTCATCGACGACCAGCCCGGGATGTCGAGCAGGCCGGCCGTGACGCCCGGGTTCGGGTTCCGCGACCCGCCGAAGAACAGCTCGGACGCGTACACGGTGTCCCGCAGCTGACCGGCGGTGCCCCAGCCCTGGCTCGGACGCTGCTGGAACAGGCCGACGGAGTCGCGGTCGCCGTGGGCGAGGTTCCGGAGGTTCGACTCCTGCATCGCGGTCGCCAACGCGATGACGAGGCCACGGTCCGAGACGCCGAGTGAGCGACCGACGCGGACGATGGTCGCGGCGTTGGCACGCTGCTCGGAGGAGAGCGACGGGCCGCTGGAGGGCAGGACGAGGGTGCTGCCGGCGTAGATCGTGCTCGTGTAGGTCAGACCGTTCGCCGCGAGCAGCGACGACACCGAGACGCCGTGCGTCGTCGCGACGGAGAGGATCGTGTCGCCGTTGCCGATCGTCACGGAGCCGGCACGGTGGACGGTGGCGCTCGTGGTGGGGGCGGCGCTCGGTGCGGCGGGCCCGGCGGTCGTGGCCGTCTTCGTGGCACTGGACCGACCGGCCGGCACGCGGAGCGACTGCCCGGGGTAGATGACGCTGCGCTGCGAGAGCTCGTTGGCGGTGAGCAGTGCGGCGGTCGACACGCCGACCTTCGCCGCGATGCCGGAGACGGTGTCGCCCTGCTTGACGTGGTAGCTGGCGGTCGTGGTGCTCGACGTGACCGCACCGCCGACCGGGGTCGAGGCGAGCCGCAGCGTCTGGCCCGCGTGGATGATCGTGTTCCAGCCGAGGCCGTTGCGGACCAGGATCTCCTGCGCGGACAGCCCGTAGCGGCTGGCGATCGCAGAGACGGTGTCGCCCTGGCGGACGGTGTAGGTGGTGGGTGCCGCGGAGCGGGTGGCGGCGACCGTCGTGACGACCGGCTGCTGCTGGCGGGCGACGGCGGTGCCGAAGACCGGGCCGGAGCCGAGGTTCCGGTCCTCGTCGACGTGCCGACGGTTCGAGTCGTCGTCATGACGCTGCTCGATGTGGGCGATCGGTCCGGTCAGGCCGGCCGTCACCGCGATCGTGCCGGCGAGGACGATCGGCATCGTCGCGAAGCGCGACGAGCGGAGGCGTCGGGCTGCCTCGTCGGGGGTCGTGTCCCTGTCCACGGTCGTTCTCCTGTCTCCGCGCGTCGTCGGCACGGGGTGGGTCTGTCGGCCGTGTGTGCACGTACACGGCACACACAGGTGACCACACGCTGACACGCTGTGATTCCCAAGTCAACCAGAGCGCCGGAAGTTGTGCTCGTGACTGCTGTGACTCATGTGACTGGAGTGACTGGAGCGAGCCGTCCGCGATCCGCGATCCGCGGTCTGCGGAGGGCATCGGGATGGCAGGTGCTGCGGAGGCCCGTCGCGCTCTGGCACGATGGGACCTGTGAGTGCTGCCCTTCCCGGAGACGACGCCCTGTCCGAACGCTGGCTGACCGTGCCCGACCTGGTCGACCTGCTGGGGGTGAGCCCCGGCCGCGTCCACCGCCTGTTCGAGGAACGGACCCTGCTGCCGGCACGGGTCGACGGTGTCCTCCGTGTCCCGTCCGAGTTCCTCGACGACACCGAGCCGCTGCCCTCGCTGCGCGGCACCCTCATCGTCCTGGGCGACAACGGGCTCACCGACGACGAGGCCGTCCGCTGGATGCTCACCGAGGACGAGGCGATGGGGACGACGCCGATCGCCGCGCTCCGTGCGAACCGCAAGGCCGAGGTCCGGCGCGCGGCCCAGGCGCTGCTCTAGCGACGCCGGTCGCGGCGGTCGCGACCCCCTGACAGACGGGAGGCTCCCCACCGGGCACGGCCGCCGCGCCGCTGGCGCGTCGCGTCGGAACCGGCCGGCGTGGGCCCAGGTACCAGCTGGTACCGGGCCTCCCGTCCGTCAGGGGGTGCGCTGGGTCAGGCGGACCGGCGGCTGACCGTGTCCGCGAGCGACGCGAGCTGCTCGCGCGCCGACGGCGTCAGCGGCGACGCGTCGAGTGCGGCCTTCGCGCGCTGCACGTGCCGCTCGATGGAACGCTCGACCGCGCTGACCGCACCGGAGTCGGTGAGGGTCGCCCGGAGCATCTGCACCTGGTCGTCGTCGAGGTCCGGGTCACCGAGCAGCTCGTCGAGCAGCTGGCGGGCGCCGACCGGCAGGGACTTGCGGGCCGTGGCGACCAGGACGGTGCGCTTGCCCTCGCGGAGGTCATCACCGGCGGGCTTGCCCGTCACCTCGGGGTCACCGAACACGCCGAGCATGTCGTCGCGCAGCTGGTACGCCACGCCGAGGGGCAGGCCGAACGACCGCAGGCCGTCGAGCTGGCTGGCACTGGCACCGGCGATGAGCGCCCCGATGAGCAGCGGCGCCTCGACCGAGTACTTGGCGGACTTGAAGACGATGACGCGCTGGGCCCGGACGAGCTGTTCGGCGTCGTCGACGGTCGGCCAGGCGGTCTCCTCGTGGATGTCGAGGTACTGACCCGCGGTCACCTCGAGTCGCATGGTGTGGAACTCCTGGCGGACGACGCGGGCGCGCACCGGGTCGAGGAGCGCCAGGGCCTCGTCGAAGAGGGAGTCGCTGAGTGAGAGGAGCATGTCGCCGAGCAGCAGCGCGGCGTTGGTGCCGTAGAGGGCGCGGTCGCCGACCCAACCGGAGTCGGCGTGCTGCGACTCGAAACGGCGGTGCGCTGCCGGACGCCCGCGACGGGTGTCCGAGCGGTCCATGATGTCGTCGTGCACCAGGGCGGCGGCGTGGAAGACCTCGAGCGCGGCGGCGGCGGTGACGATCGCCTCGGCCGTGGTCTGCCGAGCGCCTTCGGACAGCGGGTCGAACGAGCCGGAACGGCCCGCGACCGACTGCCAGCCCCAGTAGCAGAACAGCGCCCGGAAGCGCTTCCCGCCGGACAACAGGTCTCGTGCGAACGTGTCGAAGGAGACCAGGTCGGGACTGATCGCCGCGAGGCGGTCGCGCTGCTCGTCGAGAGCCCGATCGATCCGCGCCGAGACGAGGTCCACTAATCGCGTACTCTCAGCCACGGTCCTTACCTTAGTGGGTGGTCCGGTCGTAAGATCGATCCACCCCTTCCACCGCGTCGATCCCAGGAACCAGAGGGAACCAAGATGCCACTCTCGGAGCAAGAGCAGCGCCTCCTCGAAGAGATGGAGCGGAGCCTCTACCAGAACGACTCCGACTTCGTGGCGCGCGTCACTCGCCGCCAGGGCCGTCCGACGTACACCGCGATCACGATCGGTGTCCTGATCGGACTCGTCGGCGTCGGCGTGATCGTCCTCGGGCTCGTCATCAAGCAGCCCCTGATCGGTGTGCTTGGCTTCGTCGTCATGCTGGCCGGGGTGCTCTTCGCCCTGCGGCCCGGTGGTCGGACCCCGACCGCACGACCGGCACGCGGTGCCTCCGCCCGACCTGCCCGCGGCGGTGCCCGCCCGTCTCGCGGTTCCGGCGGCGGCTCCTTCATCGACCGGATGAACGAGCGCTGGGACAAGCGCAACCAGCAGGACTAGTTCCTCCACATCCCTCCACGGGGTCGGCCTTCCCAGGCCGGCCCCGTTTTTCGTGCCCCCGGCGGCCTCCGGCGTGCCCCCCGGCGTGGCCCCGGGGCGGGAAAACACCGGTGTTCGTCGGTCGCGCCGCTCCATGACGCGGCGTGACAGACGAACACCGGTGTTCTGCGCGCCCGGATCCCTCCACTGCGCTCCACCGGGGCGGGAGGGCCGTGGTTGCGCGGATCCGATGACCTCCGGCGGGGCGTGGGTGCCCCCAGAAGGGGTGCCGGAGGCTGAGAGTGGGGCAACAGAGCAGCGAAGTGGAGGGAAGTGGAGTAGCGTGGGGCGAGACGAAGACCGGTGGAGCTGACGGGAGGCCCCGAGTGCTGCTCGGTACCCATGCCCCGAAGCTCGACGAGAAGGGTCGCGTGATCCTGCCCGCCAAGTTCCGGGACGAACTCTCCGGTGGTCTCGTCATGACCCGCGGCCAGGAGCGGTGCGTGGTCGTCTTCAGCGCCAGGACCTTCGAGGAACTCCACGAGCGGATCCGCCAGGCGCCGATGACGTCGAAGCGCACCCGCGACTACATGCGCCTGTTCCTCTCCGGAGCGAGCGCCGAACAACCCGACAAGCAGAACCGCGTCACCATCCCGCAGAACCTCCGCGAGTACGCGGGGCTCGAGCGGGACCTGACGGTCATCGGCAGCGGTGACCGCGCCGAGATCTGGTCGACCAGTGCCTGGGAGACCTACTACGCGGAGACCGAAGAGGCCTTCGCCGAGAACGACGAGGAGGTGATCCCGGGGATCTTCTGATCCGTGGATCGAGACTCCCAGCCGTCCGCCCTGACACACCTTCCCCGGTGTCAGGTCGCATGGATGGGGATCCGGACCCACGGCCCAGGAGTCCAGGGGCGCACATGGCAGCACCGGAGAAGTTCCCGCACACCCCCGTCATGCTCGAGCGGATCGTCGACCTCTTCACGCCGACGCTCGAGGGACCGGGCAAGGTCGTCGTCGACGCCACCCTCGGCATGGGCGGTCACTCCGCCGGTCTCCTCGAGCGCTTCCCGGAGCTGACCCTCGTCGGACTCGACCGCGACACCGACGCCCTCGGCATCGCGGGGGAGCGGCTCGCCCGCTTCGGCGACCGCGTGCACCTCGTGCACACCGTCTACGACGAACTGCCCGAGGCGCTCGACGGCCTGGGCATCGACGCGGTCGACGGCGTGCTGTTCGACCTCGGTGTGTCCTCGCTGCAGCTGGACCGGGCCGAGCGCGGGTTCGCCTACAGCCAGGACGCCCCGCTCGACATGCGGATGGACCGGACGCAGGGCATCACCGCTGCCGAGGTCCTCGCCGACTACGACGAGCGCGAACTCCGTCGGATCTTCCAGCGCTACGGCGAGGAGAAGCTCGCCGGCCGGTACGCGAAGGCGATCGTCGAGCGTCGGACCGAGCGACCGTTCACGATGTCCGGCGACCTGGTCCAGGTGCTCCACGACGCCACCCCGGTCGCGATCCAGCGGCAGGGTCACCCGGCCAAGCGGGTCTTCCAGGCGCTCCGCATCGAGGTCAACACCGAACTCAGCGTCCTCGAGCGGGCGATCCCGGCCGCGCTCGACCGCATCCGGGTCGGCGGCCGCCTGGTCGTCGAGTCGTACCAGTCCCTCGAGGACCGCATCGTCAAGCGGGCGCTGGTCGAACGGACCACCTCGAGCGCCCCGGCCGACCTGCCGGTGGAACTCCCCGAACACGCGCCGACCTTCGCGCTCGTCGTCAAGGGCGCCGAACAGGCCGACGACGCCGAACGCGCCGCCAACCCCCGAGCTACCCCCGTGCGCCTGCGCGCGGCCGAGCGGATCCGGAAGTGACATGAGCACGAACCTCGCACTCGTCGACCCTGTCGTCGCCCCGTCGCGCGCGCCGCGTCCCGACTCCGTCCGCCCCGAGCGCCAGCGTCCGGAGCTCGTCGAGGTCACCCCGACCAAAGCGCAGCGCCGTGCGCGGCCCCGGGTGGCGTACGCCATCGTCGCGATCGCCGCCCTCGGCCTGCTGCTGCTGGCCCAGCTCGGCATCAGCATGGCGCTCAGCCAAGGCGCCTACACGCTCAGCTCGCTGAAGACCGAGCAGACCGGGCTCACCCGCACCCAGGCGTCCCTGTCCGAGGGGCTCAAGGTGCTCGAGTCGCCGCAGAACCTGGCCCGTAACGCCCAGGCGCTCGGCATGATCGCGAACTCGACGCCGGTGTACCTCGACCCGAAGACCGGCACCGTCTACGGCACGCCGACCCCGGCCACGCCGGAAGAGGCGACCGGCAACACCGCCAACCAGGTCCCGAACTCCCTGCTCGGCGACGTCCCGCTCGCGGCGCGCCCCGGCGACACCGCGACGAGCAAGGAGAACAGCGCTGCCGCTCCGGCCGCCGCTGCCGCGGCTCCTGCTGCTTCGCCAGCTGCTGCTGCTCCGGCTGCCGCTCCGGCCGCCGCGGCCGACACTGAGAAGGCCGGAGCGTCCAGCGCGTCGGACCAGCCTTCGGCGAAGTCCTCCGTAGAGTCCGACGCGAACCAGCTCCAGGCACCCACGACCCGGTGACCGAGGGCTCAGCACCACCCCGGGAAGGCCGCTCGTGACGAAGACGCTCCGCAACCGACGACTGCGCTACAGCGTCGTGATGATCGCCGTGATCGCGCTCGTCGCGGTGTTCGTGGTCCGGCTGGTCGACATCCAGGTCGTGCAGGCCGACGAGCTGTCGCAGGCCGCCGAGTCGAAGCGCAGCATCCCGGTCACGCTCTACGGCACGCGCGGGACGATCGTCGACCGTGACGGTACCGCGCTGGCCGAGAGCGTGGTCCGCTACAACATCACGACCTCGCCGCGCCTGGTGAAGTCGTTCGAGGGCAAGCTCGGCGGCACCCGCGTCAAGGACGTCTCGGTCGACCAGGCCCTCAGCGCGATCGCGAAGGCCTCCGGCGGCGACGTCGCCACCATGCAGAAGAACATCGCGGCCGACCCGAAGTCCGACTTCGCGTACCTGGTCAAGGGCATCGACGTCGCGCACTACGAGGCCGTCCGTGCCCTGCAGGTGCCGTGGCTCTACCCGGAGCAGCAGGCTGCCCGGTCCTACCCGACCGGCGCGGCCACCGGCAACGTGACGGGCTTCATGGGGACCGACGGTGCCCAGGCCGGCCTCGAGCTGGCGTACCAGAAGTGCCTCGCCGGCACGAACGGCTCCGAGACCTACGAGCGCGGTGAGGACGGCGTGCAGCTGCCGGGCAGCACCGTGACGCAGAAGCGCGCGAAGGACGGCGGGACGCTCGTCACCACGATCGACAGCGACCTGCAGTACATGGCGTCGCAGGACATCGCGGACGCCGCCCAGCAGCTCAAGGCCGAGTCCGCCACCGCCACCGTGGTGAACGCCAAGACCGGCGAGGTCCTGGCCGTCGCGGACTACCCGACGGTGGACCCGAACGACGTCGACGCGACGAAGGACCCCGGGGCCTACGGTTCCCGCGCCCTGACCGCCGCCTACGAGCCCGGTTCGACGATCAAGGCCGCGATCGCCGCCGCCCTCATCGACAAGGGCCTGGCGAGCCCGACGACCCAGGCGGTCGTGCCGTACTCGCGCACCTTCCCCTGGGGCGGGACGATCCACGACTCCGAGTTGCACCCGACCGAGAACCTGACGCTCACCGGCATCCTCCGGGACTCCTCGAACGTCGGCATCACCGAGCTCGGTTCCAAGCTGACGACCCAGCAGCGGTACGACGTGATGCGCGAGTTCGGCCTGTTCGAGCCCGAGTCCGCGATCGACTACCCGGGCCAGCCGACGATGAACTACGGCGCGAGCCCCCAGTGGGACAAGCAGACCGACATCAACTCGATGTTCGGCCAGGGCATCTCGACGACGGCCATGCAGGTCTCGAGCATCTACCAGACGCTCGCGAACCAGGGCGTCCGGATCCCGCTGCACATGGTGAAGGGCTGCCAGACCGAGGACGGCAAGACGATCGACGCGCCCGACGTGCAGAGCAAGCGCGTCGTGTCGGCCGCAGCGGCCACCCAGACGGTCGACATGCTGCAGAGCGTGGTGACCGGCGGGACCCTGGTCGGCATGAAGCCGATCTCGGGCTACAACATCGCCGCGAAGACCGGAACGGCCGAGGTCGCCGACGGCGCCAAGGGCTACGGCGCGGACCGTATCATCTCGGTGGCCGGAATGGCACCCGCCGAAGACCCCCAGTATGTTGTCACGGTGACGTTCACGAAGCCGCAGACCACCAAGTGGTCGAGCGGAGCGGCTCCGGCGTTCCGCACACTCATGTCCCAGGTGCTCGAGAAGTACCGAGTCGCCCCCTCCACGACACAGGCGCGGACCTACCCGTCGACCTGGTAGGACGACCCGTCCACGTGGAGAGGAAGAAGGAGCACTTGTCAGCACGGATCCCCCCGGTCCTCCGGCCCGAACACCCGACCCCGCGGCCGGTCGCCGAACTCGCGAACGCCTTCGGGCTCCGGGTCGTCGGCTCGCTCGACGGCGTCGAGACGACCGGCGTCACCCTGAGCGCCGCCGAGGTGCAGCCCGGTGACCTGTTCGTCGGCGTCCACGGCGCGAACCGCCACGGCGCCGAGTTCGCCGCCGACGCCGCCGAGCGCGGTGCCGTCGCCGTCCTGACCGATGCCGACGGTGTGGCCGTCGCCGAGCGGTCCGGCCTGCCGGTCCTGGTCGTCGACAGCCCGCGGGCAGCGCTCGGGGACGTCTCCGCGTGGGTCTACCGCACCAACCCGGACGAGGCCGAGCTGCCGCAGCTCTTCGCCGTCACCGGCACGAACGGCAAGACGAGCACCTCGTACATCCTCGAGGGCATCCTCAAGCAGCTCGGCCTGGTCACCGGTCTGAGCTCGACCGCCGAGCGGCACATCGGCTCGCTCAGCGTCACCAGCCGACTCACCACGCCCGAGGCCAGCGAGATGCACGCGCTCCTCGCCCGGATGCGCGAGAGCGAGGTCCGCGCCGTCGCCGTCGAGGTCAGCGCCCAGGCCCTCAGCCGGCACCGCGTCGACGGCATCGTCTTCGACGTCGTCGCGTTCACGAACCTCAGCCACGACCACCTCGACGACTACGCCGACATGGAGGAGTACTTCCAGGCGAAGCTGCCGCTGTTCCAGCCGGAGCACGGTCGTCGTGGTGTCGTCTCGCTCGACACCGACTGGGGCCACCGCGTCGTCCAGGACTCCCGGATCCCGGTGACGACCATCACGGTGCACCCCGAGGTCGAGGCCGAGTGGCACGTCGACATCCTCGAGGCGCACGCCGCGTACACCGAGTTCCGCCTGACCGGACCGGAGGGCCGCGAGCTCACCACCCGCGTCCCGCTGATCGGCTGGCACATGGCCGCGAACGCCGCCCTCGCCATCGTCATGCTCGTCGAGGGCGGGTTCGAGCTCGGCGCGATCTCGCACGCGCTCGAGACGAACCACCGCACCTACGCCGACGAGCGCGACGGCACCGTCGTCAGCGCCATCGAGTGCTACCTGCCCGGCCGCACCGAGCGCGTCTCCGGCCACGCCGGCCCGAGCGTCTACGTCGACTTCGGTCACAGCCCCGACGCCTTCCTCAACACCCTCGCCGCGGTGCGCCAGTTCACGCCCGGCAAGGTCGTCATGCTGTTCGGCGCCGACGGCGACCGCGACACGACGAAGCGGGCGGACATGGCCCGGGTCGCGGCCGAGGGCTCCGACATCCTGGTCGTCACCGACCACCACCCGCGCTTCGAGGACGCCGCGTCGATCCGGAAGACCCTGGTCGACGCCGCCCGTGCCGCGTTCCCGGAGCACGAGATCCACGAGGTGAGCCCGCCCGAGGCCGCCATCCGCGCCGCCGTGGCCCTGGTCGGCGAGGGGGACTCGATCCTCTGGGCCGGCCCCGGCCACCAGGACTACCGCGACATCCAGGGCGTCCGGACGCCGTACTCGGCCCGCGACGAGGCCCGTGCTGCGCTCCGCGAGGCCGGCTGGGAACCGAACACCGGCCCGGCGGAGGACGCCCGATGATCGCCCTGACCCTCGCCGAGATCGCCACCGCGGTCGACGGCGAGCTCGTCCGCGGTGCCGCCGACACGACCGTCGACGGTCCCGTGGAGACCGACTCGCGGCTCGTCGGCCCCGGCAGCGTCTTCTTCGCCCTGCTCGGCGAGGAGACCGACGGACACCGCTTCGTGCCGTCCGCCGCAACCGCCGGCGCCGCCCTGGTCGTCACCGAGCGTGCCGTCGACCTGCCGGAGGACTCCGCCACCGCCCAGATCGTCGTCGCGGACGGGTACGCCGCGCTGGCCGCCCTCGCGCACGAGGTCGTCGCACGCGTCCGTGCCGCCGGGTCCCTCCGCGTGGTCGGCATCACCGGCTCGAACGGCAAGACGAGCACGAAGAACATGCTCCGGACGATCCTGTCCCGCGCCGGCGAGACCGTGGCGCCCGAGGGCTCGTTCAACAACCACGTCGGCGCCCCGGTCTCGATGCTCCGGATCACGGCCGACACCCGCTTCCTCGTCGTCGAGATGGGCGCGAGCGGCATCGGCCACATCGCGAAGCTCGTCCGCATCGCCGAGCCGGACGTCGGCGTCGTGCTCAAGGTCGGGCTCGCCCACGCCGGCGAGTTCGGCGGGATCGACGCCACCGAGCGCGCGAAGTCCGAGATGGTCACCGACCTGCCGGCCACCGCGACCGCCCTCCTCAACGTCGACGACGACCGCGTCGCGCGGATGCGCGAGCGCACCGACGCCCGCGTGGTCGGCTTCGGCACGTCCGCCGGGGCGGACTACCGCATCAGCGGGGTCACCACGGACCGCGAGGGCACCCGCTTCACGCTCACCGCGCCTCCCGTCGGCGAGACCGCTCCGGCACCCGACGACGTGACGGGAGGCCCGTCCGACGTCCTCGAGACCGTCGACGTCCGCCTCGCCATCCTCGGCGAGCACCACGCCATGAACGCAGCCGCGGCCCTGACGGTGGCGCACCTCTGGGGTGTGCCGCTCGCCGACGGCGCCGAGGCGCTCGCGTCGATGACGCGCGCCGAGCGCTGGCGCATGGAGTTGCTGCAGGGCCCGGACGGCGTCACCGTCATCAACGACGCGTACAACGCCTCGCCCGACTCGACCGCCGCCGCACTGCGGACGCTCGCGCAGGTCGTCCGCCCGGGGGAGCGCACCGTCGCCGTCCTCGGCGAGATGGCCGAGCTCGGCGAGTTCTCGGTGGAGGAGCACGACACCATCGGTCGGCTCGTCGTCCGCCTGAACATCGGTCAGCTCGTGGTCGTCGGCCGCGGTGCCATGCCCATCCACCAGGCCGCCACCCTCGAGGGATCGTGGGACGGCGAGTCCGTGTTCATCGAGGACGTCGACGACGCCGTCCGTGCCCTCCAGGAACTCGTGCGTCCGGGTGACGTCGTCCTGGTCAAGTCCTCGAAGTCGGCCGGGCTGCGGTTCCTCGGCGACCGCCTCGGAGGTGTCCCCGAATGATCGCGCTCCTCGTCGCCGGCGCTGTGTCGCTGGTGTTCACACTGCTGCTCACGCCGCTGTTCATCAAGCTGTTCCACCGACTCGGGTGGGGCCAGTTCATCCGTGACGACGGGCCGCAGTCGCACCACACCAAGCGCGGCACCGCCACCATGGGCGGCATCGTCCTGATCCTCGGTGCGGTCCTCGGGTACTTCGTGGGACACCTGGTCGGCCGTGACCCGCTCACGCTGTCCGGGCTGCTCGTCCTGTTCCTCATGGTCGGGCTCGGCGTCGTCGGGTTCGTCGACGACTTCCTCAAGGTCCGACGCCAGCGGAGCCTCGGGCTCGGCGGCTGGGCGAAGGTGCTCGGGCAGGTCATCGTCGGCGTGGTCTTCGCGACCATCGCCCTCGTCGTCCCCGCCGGCAGTGGCAAGCCCCCGGCGTCCACGATGATCTCGGCGATCCGGGACATCCCGTGGCTCGACTTCATGGCGCTCGGCACCGTCATCGGGACGATCCTGTTCCTGGCGTGGATCGTGCTGCTCACGGTCTCGACGTCGAACGGCGTCAACGTCGCCGACGGACTCGACGGCCTGGCCACCGGGTCGAGCATCCTGGCGATCGGCTCCTACGTCATCATCGGGTTCTGGCAGTCGAACCAGATCTGCGGTGGCGTCCGGATCGACGAGACCACGAAGCACGCCTGCTACACCGTCACCGACCCGCTCGACCTGGCCGTCGTCGCGGCCGCGGTCTGCGGTGGGCTGATCGGCTTCCTCTGGTACAACACATCGCCGGCGCAGATCTTCCTCGGCGACACCGGGTCCCTCGGGCTCGGCGGTGCCCTGGCTGGTCTCGCGATCCTCAGCCGCACCGAGCTGCTGCTCGTCCTGATCGGTGGCCTGTTCTTCATCGTCACCGGTTCGGTCATCCTGCAGCGGGCGTACTTCAAGATCACGCACGGCAAGCGCATCTTCCGGATGAGCCCCCTGCACCACCACTTCGAGCTCAAGGGCTGGGCCGAGGTGACCGTCGTCGTCCGGTTCTGGATCATCGCGGGGCTCTGCGTCGCGGCCGGGGTCGGGCTGTTCTACCTGGAATGGATCGCACGAGTCCAATGAGCGAACGCCTGAACGGTCTCGACAGCTGGTACTCCGAGGGCTGGAAGGGGCTGCGGGTCGCCGTGCTCGGCCTCGGCGCCACCGGGTTCTCGGTGGCGGACACCCTCGCCGAGCTCGGCAGCGACGTCGTCGTGTACTCGACCGACGCCCCGGCCGACAGCGTGGAACTGCTCGACGTGATCGGTGCCCGCTTCGTGCAGACGCCGCTCGACACCGTGCCCGCCGCGCTCGTCGAGCAGGCACCCGACCTGGTCGTCGTGTCCCCGGGCCTCCCGCCGCACAACGCGACCGTCGTCTGGGCACACGAACACGGTCCGGTGTGGGGCGACATCGAACTCGCCTGGCGGGTCCGCGACAAGGTCGTGAAGGGCCCGGTCGCCGCGCCCTGGGTGACGATCACCGGCACGAACGGCAAGACCACGACCACGCAGCTGACCACCGCGATGTACGCCGCGACCGGGCTGCGTGCCGTGGCGTGCGGCAACATCGGCGTGCCGGTGCTCGACGTGGTCCGCGACCCGGAGGGCTTCGACGTCCTGGTCGTCGAGCTCTCCAGCCACCAGTTGCACTCGATGGCGACCGAGGGCCCGGGTGCCGTCGTGCCGCTCGCCTCGGCCTGCCTCAACATCGCCGACGACCACCTGGAGTGGCACGGTTCCGCCGAGGCCTACCGCGCCGCGAAGGCCAAGGTCTACGAGCGCACCGTGCTGGCCTGCGTCTACAACACGGCCGACGACGCCACCCGGCGCATGGTGGAGGAGGCCGACGTCGTCGAGGGCTGCCGCGCAGTCGGCTTCTCGCTCGGCCTGCCCGCTCCCGGCGACGTCGGGCTCGTCGAGGACGTGCTCTGCGACCGCGCCTTCACCGAGGACCGCCGCAACAGCGCGCTCGAGCTCGCCACCGTCGCGGACCTCGAGACGGCCGGGCTCGACAGCCCGCACATGACCGCCAACGTGCTGGCCGCGGCGGCGCTCGCCCGCGCCGGCTCGGTCCCGCCCAGCGCGATCCGCTCGGCGGTGCAGGCGTTCCGTTCCGACCACCACCGCACCGAGGCGGTCGCCAGCGCCGACGGCATCGCCTGGGTCGACGACTCGAAGGCGACGAACCCGCACGCGGCGACCGCCTCGCTGTCCGCCTTCGAGTCCGTGGTGTGGATCGTCGGCGGGCTCTTCAAGGGCGTCGACATCGACGGCCTGGTCGAGCGCTTCGGGCCCGGGGTCCGTGGCGTCGTCGTGATCGGCACCGACCGGACCCCCGTCCTGGAGGCATTCGCACGACACGCGCCTGCGGTCCCGGTCCTGCAGGTGGAAGCGCTGGACACTGAGCAGGTCATGCCCGAGGCGGTCCGGCATGCCGCATCGGTCGCGAGACCGGGCGACACGGTCCTCCTCGCCCCGGCCGCCGCGTCCTTCGACCAGTTCGGTTCCTACGCCGACCGGGGCGAACGTTTCGCGGCAGCGGTCCACGAGCACCTGGGAGGCGACGCCGATGGCGACACCGACGGATCTGCCGGCGAACGGGCGTAGCGCCCGGGCACGTGCCGGCGCAGCGGGAGCCGCGGCCAGCGCCCGCGTGGGCTCCGGCGTCGACGGTGCCCGCCGCCGCTCGAACGGCGCGGTCGTGGCCGTCAAGAACGTCTTCGTGGCCGAGTCCACGACGTTCTACACGATCCTCGGCGTCACGCTCTTCCTCGTCGTCTTCGGTGTCGTGATGGTCCTGTCGTCGTCGAGCGTCGAGGAGTACCGCTACAAGCACGGCTTCTTCGGTGCCTTCGCCAAGCAGGGCCTGTACGCGCTGATCGGTGTTCCGCTGATGCTCGTGGTCAGTCGCCTCTCCGCCGAGTTCTGGCGCCGCTGGGCGATGCGGATCCTCGGCGCGGGGCTCGTCCTGCAGCTGCTGGTGTTCAGCCCGATCGGCATCTCGGTGCAGGGCAACCGGAACTGGATCGGCATCGGCGGGTTCACCGCGCAGCCGTCCGAGATCCTCAAGCTCGCGCTCGTGCTCGGCATCGGCGCGGTGCTGTTCCGGAAGCGCGAGAAGCTGCACGACTGGCGTGAGGTCTTCATCCCAGTCGGACTCGCGACCGCCGTGTCGATCGGCCTCGTCCTGGTCGGTGGCGACCAGGGCACCGCGATGATCATGATGATCCTGGTCTTCGGCAGCCTGTTCGTCGGCGGCGTCCGTCTGCGGCACCTGGCGGTCGGCGTCGCGGCGATCGCGGTCATGCTGCCGGTCGTCACCATGGCCTCCAGCTCGCGGCAGTCCCGCATCAGCGCGTGGCTCTCCGGCTGCACCGACTCGAACCAGGCGCAGGACCTGTGCTGGCAGCCCGTGCACGGCATGTGGGCGCTGGCGTCCGGCGGTGTGTTCGGGGTCGGCCTCGGCAACTCGAAGCTGAAGTGGTCGTGGCTGCCCGAGGCGGACAACGACTACATCTTCGCGATCGTCGGTGAAGAGCTGGGGCTCATCGGCGCGGTCGTCGTGCTCGCCCTGTTCGTCGTCCTGGCCATCGGCATGATCCGGGTCATCCGCCTGTCGCCGGACCCCTTCGTCCGCACCGTCACCGGCGGCGTGCTCGCCTGGGTGATCGGGCAGGCGCTCGTCAACATCGCGGTCGTCCTCGGGCTCCTGCCGGTGCTCGGAGTGCCTCTCCCACTCATCTCGGCCGGTGGATCGGCGCTCATCATGACGCTCGTCGCCATCGGCGTCGTGCTGTCCTTCGCCCGTGACCTGCCGAGCCGCTCCGGCAGCAGGGCACGCGCCACCACGGTTCCGGAACCCGGGACACGGAACGGAGCCCTGCGGTGAGCCGCTTCCTCTTCGCCGGCGGCGGGACCGCCGGCCACGTGAACCCCCTGCTCGCGGTCGCCGACCGGCTGACCCAGCGGTCGCCGGAGGACGAGGTCCTGGTCCTCGGCACGGCCGAAGGGCTGGAGTCCCGGCTCGTCCCGATGCGCGGCTACGAACTCGTGACGATCCCGCGCCTGCCGTTCCCGCGCAAGGTCAACGGTGCGGCCCTGCGGTTCCCCGGTGCCTTCTGGTCGGCCGTCCGACGCACCGAGCAGATCATCCGCGAGCGCGAGATCGCCGTCGTCCTGGGCGTCGGCGGCTACGCGGCCGCGCCGGCCTACATCGCGGCGAAGCGCACCGGCACGCCGATCGTCGTGCACGAGCAGAACGCGAAGCCGGGCCTGGCGAACCGGATGGCCGCCGTCCTGACCCGCCACGTCGGCGTGACGTTCTCGAACACCAAACTGCCGCACTCCCGCGTCGTCGGGATGCCCCTGCGCCGTGAGATCGAGCGGCTGGACCGTCGGGCCGAGCGCGCGGCGGGCTTCGCCGAGTTCGGCCTCGACCCGGAGCGTCCGGTGCTGCTCGTCACCGGTGGTTCGTCGGGCGCACGGAGCATCAACCGCACCGTCAACCAGGCCGCGGCGACGATCCTCGGGGCCGGGTGGCAGATCCTGCACGTCGTCGGCGCCGCGTCGGACATCGGCCCGAGCGACCTGGACGGGTACCACGTGCTGCCGTACTGCGACCGGATGGACCTGGCGTACTCGGCGGCGGACTTCGTCGTCTCGCGCTCCGGCGCCGGCATGGTCTGCGAGCTCACCGCCGTCGGTCTGCCGAGCGTCCTGGTGCCGTACCCGGTCGGCAACGGCGAGCAGCGGCACAACGCCCGCGACGTGGTCGCCGCCGGGGGAGCGGTGCTCGTCGCGGACCAGGAATTCACGCCGGAGTGGATCACGTTGCAGCTGCTGACGATCCTGGAGGACCGTGCCGGCATCGCGGACATGGCCGTCCGGTCCGGCAGCGTCGGACACCGCGACGGCGCCGACCGGATGACCGAGCTCGTGCTCAGCGCGGCGCGCACGAGCAAGCGCCGCAGCAGCAGCACCAGCAGCGACACCGGCACCAGCAGCGACACCAGCACCGGCAGCGACACCAGCAGCACCCGCTCCACCAGCAGCACGGAGGAACCATGACCATCAAGCCGGACCTCACCCAGCCGATCCCCGACGACCTGGGCACGGTGCACTTCGTCGGCATCGGCGGGTCCGGCATGAGCGGCATCGCGCGGATGTTCCTGGCCGCTGGCCACCACGTCACGGGCAGCGACTCCCGCGAGACCGCGACGACCGGCCGGATGCGCGAGCTCGGCGCGGAGGTCCGGATCGGGCACGACGCCGCCAACGTCGGCGACGCGGACACGATCGTCGTCACGAGCGCGCTGTGGCCGGACAACCCCGAACTCCTCGAGGCGCAGCGCCGCGGACTGCCGGTGCTGCACCGGTCGCAGGCCCTGGCCGCACTGATCTCCGAGCACCGCCTGGTGGCGGTCGCGGGCGCGCACGGCAAGACCACCTCGACGGGCATGATCGTCACCGCCCTGGTCGAGCTGGGCCTCGACCCGAGCTTCGTCAACGGCGGCGTCATCCAGTCCCTGGGCACGAGTTCGGCACCGGGCAGCAGCGACCTGTTCGTCGTCGAGGCGGACGAGTCCGACGGCTCCTTCCTGCTCTACGACGTGGCGATCGCGCTCATCACGAACGTCGACCCGGACCACCTGGACCACTACGGCAGCGAGCAGGCCTTCATCGACGCGTTCGTCGAGTTCGCCGCGAAGGCCCGGGAGCGCATCGTCGTCTCGAGCGACGACGCCGGTGCCCTCCGGGTCACCGAGGGCATCCGTGCCCGCCCGGACGCGCCGGAGATCGTCACCTTCGGCGAGGCCGAGGGCGCCGACGTCCGCATCGAGCGTGTCACCGAGGGCGCCGGGGTCACGGTCGACCTGCGCTGGGACGGCGCGTCGCACCACATCGCCCTGCGCGTGCCGGGCCGTCACAACGCCGTCAACGCGGTGGGTGCCTTCGCGGTGCTCGTCGGGCTGGGCGTCGAGCCGGCCGACGCGGTCCGCGGCATCGAGGCGTTCGGTGGGACCGAGCGGCGCTTCGAGCTGCACGGTGTCGAGCGGGGCGTCTCGGTGTACGACGACTACGCGCACCACCCGACCGAGGTCGCCGCGGCGCTGCACGCGGCCCGCGACGTCGTCGGCGCGGGGCGCATCATCGCGATCCACCAGCCGCACCTGTACTCGCGGACGCGGCTGATGGCGGGCGACTTCGCGAAGGTCTACGAGGAGCTGGCGGACCACACGGTCGTGCTCGACGTCTACGGCGCCCGGGAGGACCCGGAACCCGGTGTCACCGGCGCCCTGGTGCAGGAGCGCTTCGCCGACCAGGAGCGGGTCGACTACCTGCCCGACTGGGCCGAGGCCTCGGCGCGTGCGGCTGCCGTCGCCCGCGACGGCGACATCATCATGACCCTGAGCTGCGGCGACGTGTACCGGATCATCCCGCAGGTCCTCACGGCCCTGCAGACGGACGACGCCGGAGCCGCAGGCCGGTGAAGCGCCCGGAGGGGTTCGACGACCGGGCCGGTGCCGACGAGCGGTCCGCCGGGACGGACGTTCCCGGCGGCGCGGCGCGGTCCAGTCGGCCGGCTCGGAGCGGCGGCTTCCGTTCCGCACTGAGCGGCGCCCGGGAGGCCCGGCGTGCCTCGCGCACGTCGGCGCACCGTGACGTGGTCGCGTCCACCCCGGAGCCGGACGTCGACCCGCTCGACGCCCTCCTGCCCGCACTGCGGGACGTCGACCTCACGGAGGACGACCGCACGCCGGGCGTCCGCGGCACCGACGAGCGCCTGACCGCCCCGGTGCCGCTGGACCGGCGGTTGACCGGAGCCGTCACGACGCGCGACGACGTGACGGATGTCGACGTGACGGAGCCGGGACGGGCCTCCCGTCCGGACGGCACCGCGCGCACGGCCGTGACCGACGACGCCGTGTCCACCCACGTGCCGCACGAGACCCCGATCGGCGCCCGCGTCCGCGCGGCCGAGACCGCCCGCGAGGCGCGCATCGCCCGCAAGCGCCGCCGTCTGCTGGAGCGTGCCGAGGTCCGTCGGTTCACCCGACGTTCCCGGCACCGTCGTGCAGCGTGGATCACGGCGGGCGGTGTCGTCGTCGTGCTCGTGGTGTCGATCCTGGTCGCGGTGTTCTCGCCGCTGATGGCGCTGCAGACCATCGAGGTGAAGGGCACCGACCGCGTCGACGCGGCCGAGGTCCGGGCGGCGCTGTCGGGGCAGATCGGCACGCCCCTGGCCCGGATCGACCTGGGCGAGGTGAAGCAGCAGATCGCCGGCTTCCCGCTGATCGAGAGCTACGTCACGGAAGAGGAGCCGCCGCACACCCTGGTCGTCACCGTCACCGAACGGACGCCGGTCGTCGCGGTGAAGTCGGGGAAGTCGTTCGACCTCGTCGACCCGGCCGGCATCGTCGTGCAGTCGATGACGAAGCGGCCGAGCGGCATGCCGGTGGCGGACATCGGTCGGGCGAAGCTCGGCAGCACGGTGTTCCGGACCATGACCGAGGTCGTGCTGGCGATGCCGACCAGTGTGCGCGACCAGGTGTCGGGCATCGCGGCCTCGACCTCGGACGACGTGACCCTGACCATGAGCGACGGGTCGAGCGTGGTGTGGGGGAGTCCGGACGAGTCCGCGGCGAAGGCGACGCTGTTGGCGGCTCTGGTGAAGGACCACGCGGCACGTGACAAGGGCTCGAAGGTCGAGTACGACGTGTCCGCTCCGGACAACGGCATCATCCGACCGCAGGGCTGACCGCGCCGAGCGGATGTGACGCCCACGGGTTCTGCGCCGCGATCGGCGACACGCGGCGTGGCGGGTCGTCAGCAGCAGGACGGCACCCGTAGCGTCGGGGCCAGCACCATTCGTAGCAGCTAGAACTCTGAACTTCAAGCAAAGGTTGAGGGTTCTGACCGGAGGCCGGACAGACGTGACCACGAACCACAACTACCTCGCCGTCATCAAGGTGGTCGGTGTCGGCGGCGGCGGTGTCAACGCCGTCAACCGCATGATCGAGCTCGGACTCCGCGGGGTCGAGTTCATCGCCATCAACACCGACGCACAGGCGCTGCTGCTCAGCGACGCCGACGTCAAGCTCGACGTGGGTCGCGAGATCACCCGCGGCCTCGGAGCCGGTGCCGACCCCGAGGTGGGTCGCCGCGCCGCCGAGGACCACGCCGAGGAGATCGAGGAAGCCCTCGCTGGGGCCGACATGGTCTTCGTCACCGCCGGTGAAGGTGGTGGCACCGGAACCGGTGGCGCCCCGGTCGTCGCACGCATCGCGAAGTCGATCGGCGCCCTGACCATCGGTGTCGTCACGAAGCCCTTCGGCTTCGAGGGCAAGCGCCGCCAGTCGCAGGCCGAGAACGGCGTCGCGAGCCTCAAGGACGAGGTCGACACGCTCATCGTCGTGCCGAACGACCGCCTGCTCGAGATCTCCGACCGCGGCATCTCCATGGTCGAGGCCTTCGCCACGGCCGACCAGGTGCTCCTCGCCGGTGTCCAGGGCATCACGGACCTCATCACGACCCCGGGCCTGATCAACCTCGACTTCGCCGACGTGAAGAGCGTCATGCAGGGTGCTGGTTCGGCGCTCATGGGCATCGGCTCCTCGCGGGGCGCCGACCGTGCGATCAAGGCGGCGGAACTCGCCGTCGCGTCGCCGCTGCTCGAGGCCTCGATCGACGGTGCGCACGGCGTGCTGCTCTCGATCCAGGGTGGCTCGAACCTCGGCATCTTCGAGATCAACGACGCGGCCCGTCTGGTGCAGGAGGCCGTCCACCCCGAGGCGAACATCATCTTCGGTGCGGTCATCGACGACACCCTCGGCGACGAGGTGCGGGTCACCGTCATCGCCGCCGGCTTCGACGGCGGCGAGCCGTCGCAGCAGCAGCACCAGGAGCGTCGCTCGAGCTACGTCGACCCGGATGCCGGCGCCACCGTGCCCGTCACCACCGGTTCGTCCAACCGCATCGAGGACTCCGGCCACTCGACCCCGTCGTGGGCGTCGCAGGAGCACGAGCCGCCGGCGCAGCGCGCCGCCGACCCGGCCTTCGACGACGACGACGAGCTCGACGTCCCCGACTTCCTGAAGTAACCGACCCCTGTGGTCGCCGACACGCGCCTCCCGTCCTCGTCACCAGACGACGGACTGGAGGCGCGTCTCGCGTCCGTCCGGGAGGGCATCGCCGACGCGGCGCGCGCCGCCGGCCGCTCCGTCGACGAGCTGACCCTCGTCGTCGTCACGAAGTACCACCCGGCCGCGCTCGTCCGGCAGCTCGCCGCACTCGGCGTGACGGACGTGGGGGAGAACCGGCACCAGGAGGCGCAGGCCAAGGCCGCGGAACTCGAGGAGCTCGGCCTGACCTGGCACTTCGTCGGGCAGCTGCAGTCGAAGAAGGCTCGGCAGGCGCGCCGGTACGCGCACGTCGTGCAGTCCCTCGACCGAGCGAGCGTCGTCGACGCCTTCGCCCCGACCGAGACCGAGCCGGAGCCCCGCATGCTCGACGGCTTCGTGCAGGTCAACCTCACGAACAACCCCGGTCGTGGCGGTGTCGTACCGGACGAGGTCGACGCCCTGGCCGAGCGGGTCCTGGCCACCGGGACCCTGCGCCTCCGGGGCGTGATGGCGGTCGCGCCGCTCGACGAGGAGCCCCGCGCGGCCTTCGCCCGGCTCCGTGCGATCTCCGAGCGGGTGCGCCTGCTCGAGCCCGCGGCGACCGACATCTCCGCCGGCATGAGCGGCGACTACGCCGAGGCGATCGCGGAGGGCGCGACACACCTGCGGATCGGGAGCGCAATCACCGGGAATCGGCCCGCCGCCCCATAGCCTCGTCGCAGGGCATCAACGAGCACGACTCCCGGAGGAACCATGGCCAACCCGCTGAAGAAGACGATGGTCTACCTCGGCCTCGCCGACGAGGAACTCGACTACGAGGACGAGCAGCAGGCCGCGCCGGCGCAGGCGCGCCAGCAGGCCCCGGCAGCGCCGGAGGAGGCCCCGGCCGCCGCAGCGCCCGCTGCCGCTCCGGCCGCCGCAGCGCCCGCAGCTGCCGCTCCGGCCGCCGCGCCCGCGAAGCCCCAGCACACCTCCCAGCGCGGCGCGCAGGTCACTCCGCTCCGCCGCGCGCACACGACCGCACAGAAGGCGACCCCGGTCCAGGAAATGAACGAGATCCTCACCGTCCACCCGCGCGAGTACAAGGACGCCCAGTCCATCGCCGAGAGCTTCCGTGACGGCATCCCCGTCATCATCAACCTCTCGCAGATGACCGAGGGTGACGCCCGCCGGATGATCGACTTCGCCAGTGGCTTGTCGCTCGGCCTGTACGGCAAGATCGAGCGCGTCACGAACAAGGTCTTCCTGCTCTCGCCCGCACACATCGCAGTGAGCGGTGAGCCTGCTGAGGTAGAGTCCGACATCGAGGCGAACTTCTTCGCCCAGTCCTGAGCCGCCCCCGCGGTACGGGTGCCCGACGGGCTCCCGGACGACCGCTCGGCACCCAGGCCCACCCGCCCCGTGACCGGTGCCACCCGGCCCCGGTCACATGAGACGAGCGAGCCGAACCGTGTTCATCTTCACGATCCTCTCCTTCCTCCTCACGCTCTACTTCTTCGTGATGTGGGGGCGTTTCATCCTCGACATGGTCCAGGCGTTCAACCGCTCCTGGCGTCCGCAGCGTGCGCTGCTCGTGGTGGCGGAGTTCGTCTACACGATCACCGACCCGCCGATCAAGGCGGTGCGACGTGTCCTCCCGCCGCTCCGGCTCGGACCCGTCGCCCTGGACTTCGGCTGGACGATCGTGATGCTCGTCGTGATCATCCTGCGCGTCGTCGTCAACTCGTTGGCATTCCGCTTCATCTGATCCCTCGGCCGTCCGGGCACCCCGGTCGGCACGGCCACGACACGCGCCACGCGGGCCTCCGACACGGTTCGGAGCCGCCCTCGGTGTACGGTGGTCGGGATCGATGTCCTGCCCTGGCGGGACATCCGCACCGGGACCCCGGCTGGTACCTTCAGCTCGGACGGTCCAGCAGGGCCCCCGGTTCCACACGTTCAGCAGTTCTATTGAGGTGACGGCAATGGCTTTGACGCCGGAAGACGTAGTCAACAAGCGGTTCCAGCCGACCAAGTTCCGCGAGGGCTACGACCAGGACGAGGTCGACGACTTCCTCGACGAGATCGTGGCCGAGCTGCGTCGCCTGAACCAGGAGAACGACGAGCTCCGTCAGCGCCTCGAGTCGGCCGACTCGGCGCCGTCGCTCGCCAAGACCGACGAGCCCGCACCGGCCCCGACCCCCGAGCCGGCCCCGGTCGCCGCCGCTCCGGAGCCCGCACCGGTCGCCGCTGCCGCTCCGGCCACCACGGTGAACCCGGACGAGGACACCGAAGGCACCACGAACCTCCTGACGCTCGCACGTCGTCTCCACGAGGAGCACGTCCGCGAAGGCGTCGAGAAGCGCGATGCACTCATCGCCGAGGGCCAGGCCCAGGCCGCCCGTCTCGTGTCCGAGGCCGAGGCCAAGCAGCGCCAGGTCCTCGCCGACACCGAGAACCAGAACCGCCAGCGCGTCGCGGTGCTCGACCAGGAGCGCACCCAGCTCGAGGGCAAGATCGACGAGCTCCGCACGTTCGAGCGCGACTACCGTGCGCAGCTCAAGAGCTACATCCAGAGCCAGCTCTCCGAGCTCGACTCGTCTGCCAGCACCGAGCAGTCCGGCTTCGCGCCGGCCCCGGCCTCGGCGCAGGGCTTCGGCAACTGACGTTGGACCGACCCGTCCCACGAGCGAAGGTCAGTGCACGCGCTATCGCGGCACTGGCCTTCGCCGCTGTCGTGGTGGTGACGCTCGACCAGGTCACGAAGGCGCTCGTCGTCGCGAAGTTGCCCGAGGGCGTCGTCGTCCCGGTGCTCGGCAACGCGCTGCAGTTCCTGTCCGTCCGGAACCCCGGTGCCGCGTTCTCCTTCGCGGTGAACATGACCTGGGTCTTCTCGCTCATCTCGGCCGCGGTCGTCGTCGCGATCGTCGTCTACGCACGGCGCATCCGGTCGATGTGGTGGGCGATCGTCCTCGGCATGCTGCTGGGCGGCGCGCTCGGCAACCTGTCCGACCGGTTGTTCCGTGAACCGGGCTTCGGGCGCGGACACGTCGTCGACTTCATCTCGACGCCGTGGATGATGCCGGCGATCTACAACGTGGCCGACTCGTTCATCTGCGTCAGCATGGTCGTGTTCGTGTTGCTCGTGATCCTCGGGGTGAACCTCGACGGCACGCGTGCCGTCTCGGAGAAGCAGCAGCGCGCGATGGCCGAGGCGTCCGCGACGGACGCCGGGAAGTCCGCCGCGGCCGGCCCCGGGTCGGCCGCCCCCGAATCGGGGACCGGCGCCGACGGGACGGACGCGGAGCGCGCCTCCCGACCCGCCGCCGATGGCTCCCTCGGGCACGACGCGACGTGAGCGAGCAGCGTCAACTGCCCGTCCCGGACGGGCTCGCCGGTGAGCGTGTCGACGCCGCCATCGCCAAGCTGCTCGGGTTCAGCCGCTCGTTCGCGGCCGACGTCGTCGCCGCCGGCGGTGTCCGGGTCGACGGCGTCGTCGCAGAGAAGTCCGACCGCCTGCACGCCGACGCGTGGCTCGAGGTCGAGTGGACCCCGAAGGAAGCCCCGCGGATCATCCCGGTGGAGGTCCCCGGCATGACGGTCGTGCACGACGACGAGGACATCGTCGTCGTGGACAAGCCCGTCGGGGTCGCCGCACACCCGTCGCCCGGCTGGGACGGGCCGACCGTACCCGGAGGCCTCGCCGCCGCCGGCTTCACGATCGCGACCTCCGGTGCGGCCGAACGTGCCGGCATCGTGCACCGACTGGACGTCGGCACCTCGGGCCTGATGGTCGTGGCGAAGACCGAGCTGGCCTACACGCACCTCAAGCGGGCGTTCAAGGAGCGCACGGTCGAGAAGGTCTACCACGCGCTCGCACAGGGGCACCCCGACCCGACCTCCGGTACCGTCGACGCCCCGATCGGTCGCCACCCCTCGAGCGACTGGAAGTTCGCGGTGACGGCCGACGGCAAGCCGAGCGTCACCCACTACGCGACGCTCGAGGCCTTCCGGTCCGCGACTCTGCTCGAAGTGCACCTGGAGACCGGGCGCACCCACCAGATCCGCGTGCACATGGCGGCGACCCGGCACCCGCTGGTCGGCGACACGATGTACGGCGCGGACCCGGTGCTCGCCGAGGAACTCGGACTGACCCGGCAGTGGCTCGACGCGGTCCGACTCGGCTTCGCGCACCCGCGCACGGGGGAGTGGGTCGAGTTCCAGGCGTCCTACCCGGACGACCTGCAGGTCGCACTCGACCGCATCCGCGCGGCCTGAGGAACGGCGCGCCGAGCGGCCACGCCGGGCGCCCGAGCGACACGCTCGGGATCGTCGTGGGTCGCGGTTAGGCTGTCCACACCCCACCGCAGACCGTACGAACCGGAGGTTCCGTGTCGGATTCCGACTCCTTCGTCCACCTGCACGTGCACAGCGAGTACTCGATGCTCGACGGTGCCGCCAGGCTCTCCGACCTCGTGGCGGAGACCGCCGCACAGGGCATGCCGGCCGTGGCGGTGACGGACCACGGCAACATGTTCGGCGCCTACGAGTTCTGGAAGACCGCGAAGGCCGGCGGCGTCAAGCCGATCATCGGGACCGAGGCGTACATCACGCCCCGAACGCACCGCACCGACAAGACCCGTGTGCGCTGGGGCGACGGCGGTGGCGACGACGTGTCCGGCTCCGGCGCGTACACGCACATGACGATGTTCGCCGAGAACACGACCGGCATGCACAACCTGTTCCGGTTGTCGTCGCGGGCGTCGATCGAGGGCTACTACTTCAAGCCCCGCATGGACATCGAACTGCTGCAGGAGTACCACCAGGGCATCATCGCGACGACGGGCTGCCCCTCGGGCGAGATCCAGACGCGCCTGCGCCTGGGGCAGTACGACGAAGCCGTGCAGGCCGCCGCCGACTACCGCGACATCTTCGGCAAGGAGAACTACTTCGCCGAGGTGATGGACCACGGGCTCGAGATCGAGCGGCGCATCATGAGCGACCTGATCCGGCTCGCGAAGGACCTCGACATCCCGCTCGTCGGCACGAACGACCTGCACTACACGCACGCCCACGACGCCACCTCGCACGCGGCCCTGCTCTGCGTGCAGTCCGGTTCGACGCTGAACGACCCGAACCGCTTCAAGTTCGACGCCGACGAGTTCTACCTGAAGACGCCGGCGCAGATGCGGCACGTCTTCCGCGACAACCTCGACGCGTGCGACAACACGCTGCTCATCGCCGAGCGGTGCAACGTTGAGTTCGACACCGCCGCCAACTACATGCCGAAGTTCCCGGTCCCCGAGGGCGAGACCGAGCACTCCTGGTTCGAGAAGGAGGTCGCGAAGGGGCTGGACTACCGGTACCCGGACGGCATCTCGCAAGAGGTCCAGGAGCGCGCCGACTACGAGGTCGGCATCATCAACCAGATGGGGTTCCCGGGCTACTTCCTGGTCGTCGCGGACTTCATCAACTGGTCCAAGAACAACGGCATCCGGGTCGGACCCGGCCGTGGTTCCGGTGCCGGTTCGATGGTCGCGTACGCGATGCGCATCACCGACCTCGACCCGATCCGGCACGGCCTGATCTTCGAGCGCTTCCTCAACCCGGACCGCGTCTCGATGCCGGACTTCGACGTCGACTTCGACGACCGGCGCCGCGGTGAGGCGATCAAGTACGTCACCGAGAAGTACGGCTCCGAGCGCGTCGCCCAGATCGTCACCTACGGCACGATCAAGGCGAAGCAGGCGCTGAAGGACTCCTCGCGCGTCCTCGGCTTCCCCTTCGGCATGGGCGAGAAGCTCACCAAGGCGATGCCGCCACCCGTGATGGGCAAGGACATCCCGCTCACCGGGATCTTCGACAAGGACCACCCGCGGTACAAGGAAGCCGTCGACGTCCGTACCGTCGTCGAGACCGACCCCGAGGCGAAGACGGTCTTCGACACCGCCCTGGGGCTCGAGGGGCTGAAGCGCCAGTGGGGCGTCCACGCCGCCGGCGTCATCATGTCGAGCGACCCGCTGATCGACATCATCCCGATCATGAAGCGGGAGCAGGACGGCCAGATCGTCACGCAGTTCGACTACCCGGCAGCGGAGTCGCTCGGCCTGATCAAGATGGACTTCCTGGGGCTCCGCAACCTCACGATCATCAGTGACGCGCTCGACAACATCAAGACCAACCGCGGCATCGACCTGGACCTCGAGCACATGGGGCTCGAGGACCCCGAGGCGTACGCGCTGCTGCAGCGCGGTGACACCCTCGGCGTCTTCCAGCTCGACGGTGGGCCGATGCGCGGGCTGCTCCGCCTGATGAAGCCCGACAACTTCGAGGACATCTCGGCGCTCATCGCCCTGTACCGCCCGGGGCCCATGGGTGCGAACTCGCACACGAACTACGCGCTGCGCAAGAACGGCGAGCAGGCGATCACGCCGATCCACCCGCAGCTCGAAGAGCCCCTGGCGGAGATCCTCGGCGGCACCTACGGCCTGATCATCTACCAGGAGCAGGTGATGGCGATCGCGCAGAAGGTCGCCGGCTTCTCGCTCGGCCAGGCGGACATCCTCCGCCGCGCGATGGGCAAGAAGAAGAAGTCCGAGCTGGACAAGCAGTACGCGGGCTTCCACCAGGGCATGATCGACAACGGCTACGGCGAAGCGGCGATCAAGACGCTCTGGGACATCCTGCTGCCGTTCTCCGACTACGCGTTCAACAAGGCGCACTCCGCCGCGTACGGCGTGGTGTCGTTCTGGACCGCGTACCTGAAGGCGCACTACCCGGCCGAGTACATGGCCGCACTGCTCACCAGCGTCGGCGACGCCCGCGACAAGCTGGCGCTGTACCTCAACGAGTGTCGCCGGATGGGCATCAAGGTCATGCCGCCGGACGTCAACGAGTCGATCGGGTTCTTCGCGGCCGTCGGCGACGACATCCGCTTCGGCATGGGTGCGATCCGCAACGTCGGCTTCAACGTCGTCGACGACATCGTCGCCGCCCGCAAGGAGAAGGGCGCGTTCGAGTCGTTCCACGACTTCCTCCGCAAGATCCCGATCTCGTCGGCGAACAAGCGCACCGTCGAGTCGCTCATCAAGGCCGGTGCCTTCGACGAGTTCGGCGACAGCCGCCGGGCGCTCGTCGAGATCCACGAGGGCTCGGTCGAAGCGGCCGTCAAGGTGAAGCGTGACGAGGCCCACGGCAACGTCGGCTTCGACTTCGACTCGCTGTTCGCCGAGGTCGCCGAGGAGCACCCCGCGTCCCTGACGGTGTCGCAGGTGCCGGAGCGCCCGGAGTGGTCCAAGCGCGACAAGCTGGCGTTCGAGCGGGACATGCTCGGGCTCTACGTCTCCGACCACCCGCTCGCCGGGCTCGAGATCGAACTCGCGAAGCACCAGTCGGTCACCATCGCGGACCTGCTCGCCGCCGACGACTCGATCGAGGGCGAGACCGTCACGGTCGCCGGGCTGCTGACCAGCGTGCAGCACCGGGTGGCGAAGACGAGCGGAAACCCGTACGGCATCGTCGACATCGAGGACTTCGGCGGCCAGATCGGCGTGATGTTCCTCGGCAAGACGTACCAGGAGTTCGGGCCGTCACTGGTGCCGGACTCGATCGTCGTCCTGCGCGGCCGGGTCAACGTCCGCGACGACGGCAAGGCGCTGCACGCGGTGAGCATGTTCCAGCCGAACGTCGGCGACGCGATGGGCTCCGGCCCGCTGACGCTGTCACTGCCCGAACGACAGGCGACCACGCAGACGGTGACCGAGCTGGCGGCCGTCCTCGGTCGGCACCAGGGGGACACCGAGGTGCGGTTGAAGCTCCTCAAGGACGACGTCGCCCGCACGTTCGAGCTGCCGTTCCCGGTGAACCTGACGCCGGACCTGTTCGGCGAGCTGAAGAGCCTGCTCGGGCCGCGCTGCCTGGTGTAGCGGGGTCCGGGCGGGTCGGCGGTCCTCGGTACGATGGACGCCTCATGATGCAGCGAATCGACCTCCGTGGCGGGCTCCCCGGCCGCGCCGAACTCCTCCGACTCATGCCGCGTGCCGAGGGCGACGTCGGGCACGCGGTGGACGCCGCCCGGGTGCTCGTCGACGACGTCCGCAACCGTGGGGCCGAGGCACTCCGCGAGCAGGCCGAACGGTTCGACGGGGGAGCACCGGAGCACATCCGGGTGCCCGCTGCCGAGATCGACGCCGCGGTCGCCGGTCTCACCCCCGAACTCCGCGCCGCGCTCGACGAGGCGATCCGCCGCGTCCGTGCCGCGAGCGCCGCGCAGGTGCCGTCGCCGTCCGTGACCACGCTCGCCGACGGCGCCGAGGTCCACCAGCGGTGGCAGCCGATGCGCCGCGTCGGGCTCTACGTGCCCGGCGGCAAGGCCGTGTACCCGTCGAGCGTCGTCATGAACGTCGTCCCCGCGCAGGTCGCTGGCGTCGGGTCGATCGCCCTCGTGTCCCCGCCGCAGCGCGACCACGGCGGCGCGGTCCACCCGACGATCCTCGCCGCGGCCGGGCTCCTCGGCGTGCAGGAGGTCTACGCGATGGGCGGTGCCGGCGCGGTCGGTGCCCTGGCCCACGGCGTGGCGGAGATCGGCCTCGAGCCCGTCGACCTGGTGACCGGTCCGGGCAACAACTACGTCGCCGCCGCCAAGCGCCTGGTGCGCGGCATCGTCGGCATCGACTCCGAAGCGGGTGCCTCGGAGATCCTCGTGATCGCCGATGACACCGCGGACGCCGGCAACGTCGCGGCCGACCTCATCAGCCAGGCCGAGCACGACGAGCAGGCCGGCAGCGTCCTCGTCACCACGTCGGAGGCGTTCGCCGATGCGGTGGAGGCCGCGATCCCGGAACGGACGGCGGTGCTCGGGACGGCTGCGCGCCTCCAGACCGCCCTGGACGGGCCGCAGTCCGCGATCGTCCTGGTGGACTCGCTGACCGACGCCGCGACCGTCAGCAACGCCTACGGGCCGGAGCACCTCGAGATCCAGACGGTCGACGACGACGCGGTGCTCGCCGACATCGACGCCGCGGGTGCGGTGTTCGTCGGTCCGAGCACGCCGGTCAGCCTGGGGGACTACCTCGCGGGGTCCAACCACGTCCTGCCGACCGGCGGCCAGGCGCGGTTCGGGTCCGGGCTGTCCGCGTCGACGTTCCTGCGGCCGCAGCAGGTGATCCGCTACACCGCGGCCGCCCTGGCCGAGGTCGCCCCGCACATCGTCGCGCTCTCCACGGAAGAGCAGCTGCCGGCGCACGGTGCCGCCGTGTCCGAGCGCACGAACCGCTAGCCTGAGGGCGCCATGTTCTGCCCCTTCTGCCGCCACCCGGACTCCCGTGTCGTCGACTCCCGGACGAGCGACGACGGAACCTCCATCCGCCGACGCCGCCAGTGCCCGAACTGTGGACGGCGGTTCTCGACGACCGAGACGGCGTCGTTGAACGTGGTGAAGCGCAACGGCGTCCTCGAGCCGTTCAGCCGCGAGAAGATCATCTCCGGCGTGCGGAAGGCCTGCCAGGGCCGGCCCGTCACCGACTCCGACCTGGCGGTGCTCGCGCAGCGGGTGGAGGAGATCGTCCGGTCCTCCGGCGCGAGCCAGATCGAGGCGAACGACATCGGCCTGGCGATCCTCAGCCCGCTCCGCGAACTCGACGAGGTCGCCTACCTGCGCTACGCCAGCGTCTACCAGGCCTTCGACTCACTCGAGGACTTCGAGGACGCCATCGGCCAGCTCCGCATCGACCACCACGGGGTCTCCGGGGCCGACCGGACCGCGGACGGCGCGAGCGCGTGAGCGGCGTCGAGTCCCTGGTCCGCGCCGGGTACGGAGTCGTCTTCCGGAACGTCTTCGCGAAGATGGACCCGGAGCGCGCCCACCACCTGGCGTTCAGCGTGATCCGGCTCCTACCGCACGTGCCCTTCCTCGGCGGTGTCGTCGAGCGGTACGCCCGCCCCTCGGCCGAGGACGGCATCACCACGATGGGGATCCACTTCCCGTCCCGCTTCGGCCTGGCTGCCGGGTTCGACAAGGACGCCCGCGGCATCGCCGGGCTCGGGGTCCTGGGCTTCGGCCACGTCGAGGTCGGCACCATCACGGCACGCGCGCAACCGGGCAACGAACGGCCCCGGCTGTTCCGGCTCATCGCCGACCGGGCGCTCGTCAACCGGATGGGCTTCAACAACCACGGCGCCGTCAAGGCCGCCGGGCGCCTCGAACGCGCCCGCCGGAACCCGGGCCGCCCGGTCATCGGCGTGAACATCGGCAAGAGCCGCGTCGTGTCCGTCGAGGACGCGGTCGAGGACTACCTCGAGTCCACCCGGCTGCTCGCCCCCTTCGCCGACTACCTGGCCGTCAACGTCAGCTCGCCGAACACGCCGGGCCTCCGTGGCCTGCAGGAACTCGACCAGCTCCGCCCGCTGCTCTCGGCCGTGCACGACGCCGCGGGCCGCACCCCGGTCCTCGTGAAGATCGCGCCGGACCTGACCGACGAGCAGATCGACGCCATCGCCGGACTGGCGGTCGACCTCGGGCTCGCCGGCGTCATCGCGACGAACACGACGATCGAGCGCACCGGACTGACGACGCCCGACGCCGAGGTGCAGGCGATGGGTGCCGGCGGGCTCTCCGGCGCACCGCTCGGCGCCCGGTCGCTCGAGGTCCTGCGTCGTGTCCGTGCCGCCGTCCCCGCGGGGTTCTGCGTCATCGCGGTCGGCGGGGTCACGTCCGAGGCCGACGTCCAGGCTCGGATCGCCGCCGGCGCCACGCTGGTGCAGGGCTACACGGCGTTCCTCTACGAGGGACCGACCTGGGCGATGCGCATCAACCGGCTGCGGCGGAAGCGCCTGCGGCGTCGCTGAGGCCGCGCCTGGCAAGTGTCCCGACGGCGGCGCGTCGGAGGTCCGGCGCGCGGTCGGCGAGACGCCTCGTCGTGCCCGGGACACCGCGGTGTGGATGAGACGCCGCCGGATCCGGCGGCGTCGTGCGCACTCGGCGGCGTACCGACGGGGAGGTCCGTGGCGGGGCCGACACGTTCCTCCCGTCCGGCAGTGGGCGGCGAGACGTGGCCCACCCCGCACACACGACGAAGCGCCGCCGACCCGGAGGTCGACGGCGCTCGTGTCGGACGAGGTCAGAGAGTCGGGTGCTGCCCGCGCTTGACCTGCGGCTTCGGCAGGCGGAGGAACCGCAGCTGCCACGCCCGCGTCAGGATGTAGAGGAAGTTGCCGCGCTGGAAGTCCTGTCCGGCCGCCGTGAGCTTGCGACGCAGCATGAACCAGAGGACCGCACAGTCGAGGACGAACAGCAGCACGAACGCCCAGACGAACAGCAGGGAGTACGAGGCGGCAGCGGTCTGTGCGGCGAGGAACCCGACGAGCAGGAACAGGATGAGCACCGGCATCATGACCTCTCCCACGTTCCAGCGGGCGTCGATGGTGTTGCGGATGAACCGGCGCTGTTCACCGCGGTCCTTCGCCGGCAGGTAGCGCTCTTCGCCGTTCGCCATGCCGACGCGGGCACGCTCGCGGTCGCTGTTGAGACGGGTCCGCGCGGCCTTCTTGTCCGCCGGGGTGTTGCCGACGATGGGACGCTTGTTGGCGGCTTCGCGTTCGCGGCGCGACGGCGTGGGGCGACCCTTGCCGTGCGCGACGAGCTCGTCGTCGGCCGGGTTCACGGTCACGTTGGTCTTGGGGGTTGCCTTCGCCACGGTCGTTCCTAACGGCGCTCTGCGTGCTGGACGTCCTCTAGATTACCGGCCATGACCGACACCGAGAAGCACGCCTCCGCAGCCGGGCCCCAGGCACCCGCGACCGACCCCGCTCTGCTGGACGCGCTGCGCGAGCACGTGCAGGGCGCGTTGCCCGCCACGATCGCCGACCTGTCCGCGCTCGTGCGCATCCCGTCGGTGTCCTGGTCGGCCTTCGACCCGGCGCACGTGCGTCGGAACGCGGAGGCCGTGGCCGAGCTGGTGCGCTCCACCGAGGTGTTCGACGAGGTCCGGATCCTGCGGTCCGCGGTCGAGGGCGACACGCCCGCCGACGCCGACACGGTCGTGCCGGGGGAGGAGACCGTCGAGCTCGGACAGCCGGCCGTCCTGGCGGTCCGTCCGGCGCGGAACGGCAAGCCGACCGTCATGCTCTACGCGCACCACGACGTGCAGCCCCAGGGCGACGACGCCCTGTGGGAGACGCCGCCGTTCGAGCCGACACTCCGCGGTGACCGCCTGTACGGGCGCGGCGCCTCCGACGACAAGGCCGGCGTGATGACGCACGTCGCCGCGCTCCGGGCCGTGCACGCGCAGTTCGGCGACGACCTGGACGTCGGCATCGTCCTGTTCATCGAGGGCGAGGAGGAGTTCGGCTCCCGCTCGTTCCGCACCTTCCTGCGCGAGCAGCGCGAGCACCTGGCCGCCGACGTCATCGTCGTCGCGGACAGCGACAACTGGTCGACCGAGGTCCCGGCGATCACCGTCTCACTCCGCGGCAACACCACGTTCAAGCTCACGGTGACGACGCTCGAGCACGCCAGCCACAGCGGCATGTACGGCGGTGCGGCCCCGGACGCGATGATGCCGATGGTCCGCCTCCTGGCCTCCCTGCACGACGACGACGGTGCGGTCGCAGTGGCCGGGCTGACGGCACACGACGCCCCGGTGCCCGAACGGTCCGAGGCGGACTTCGCGAGCGAGGCCGCCCTGGTCGCGGGTGCCCGCCCGGTCGGCAACGGTCCGGTCCTGTCGCGGATGTGGTTCCAGCCGTCGATCACGGTCACGGGCCTCGACGTCCCGAGCGTCGCGAACGCCTCGAACACCCTGATCCCGACGGTCGCCGCGCGGGTGTCGGTCCGGGTCGCCCCGGGTCAGGCCGCGACGGACGCCTTCGCCGCGGTGGAGGCCCACCTGCGTCAGCACGTCCCCTTCGGTGCGCGCATGGAGATCACCGAGGTCGACGCGGGCGACGGCTTCCTGGTCGACGCCACCGGCTGGGCCGTCCAGGAGGCCCGCACGGCGATGTCCGAGGGCTGGGGTGCCGACCCCGTGGAGCAGGGCATCGGCGGCTCGATCCCGTTCGTGTCGGACCTGGCCGCCGAGTTCCCCGAGGCGCAGATCCTGGTCACCGGCGTCGAGGACCCCGACACGCGGGCGCACAGCCCGAACGAGTCCCAGCACCTGGGCGTGCTGCACCGCGCGATCGTCTCGGAGGCGATCCTCCTGGCGCGTCTGCAGGGCCGGGCGTGACGGTCGTCCTCCGGGGCCCGTCCTCCACAGGTCCTGGATCCGGACCCCGTCGGTCGGTGCACGTGCTTAGAATCGACGCGACGGCCGGTGAACGACACCGCCAGCAAGGGAGACGTCGATGAGCGACACCATCACGACCGAAGCAGCGACCGATGCCGAGTCGCACGGTGTGCTGCTGAGCGACGCGGCCTCGGCGAAGGTCGCCAGCCTGCTCGAGCAGGAAGGGCGCGACGACCTGCGTCTCCGCCTCGCCGTCCAGCCCGGCGGGTGCTCGGGCCTCATCTACCAGCTCTACTTCGATGAGCGCCTGCTCGACGGTGACGCCACGGCCGAGTTCGACGGGGTCGAGGTCGTCGTCGACAAGATGAGCGTGCCGTACCTCGACGGCGCCACGATCGACTTCGAGGACACGATCCAGAAGCAGGGCTTCACCATCGACAACCCGAACGCGCAGGGCTCCTGCGCGTGTGGCGACAGCTTCCACTGAGCGCCCGACCAACCGCTCGCCGGTCCTCCGCACACGCGGGGGAGCGGCGACACGCGAACGGGGAGTGACCGACATGGTCGCTCCCCGTTCGCGTTCTCGCATCTCGGTCCCGACGCAGATCGTCGTGGACATCCTCGAGGACGCGGATGACCAGGGGAAACCGCCGCTCGCAGTGCCGTTTCCGTCCACAACGCGTGTCGGTTGTGCGCTCGGTGTCGATGGCTGCGAGTAGGCTAGGAGTGTTCCAACCAAGCTGGGAGTCACCCACGCGTCAGCCCCACGGCTGACCTCGGTGCTCGTCGACGGGGTCACCGTCGGCGCCGGTCGCACGACGACCGGTTCCCGGGCCACGTCTTTCCGAGAGGTAACAGTGCGTTCGAATCGCCGTATACGTTGGGCGGCCGTGCCGGTGGCCGTCGGTCTGGTCATCGCACTGGCTGGCTGCACGCAGCAGCAGATGAACGGATGGCTCCCGGGCACGGAGCAGACGAAGGACGTCACCAACCACACGAGCCGCATCGTCGGCCTGTGGACGACGAGCTGGATCGTGCTGCTCGCCGTGGGTCTGATCGTCTGGGGCCTGATCATCTGGGCCGCGATCGTCTACCGCCGCCGGAAGGGCCAGACCGGCCTGCCCGTGCAGATGCGGTACAACATGCCGCTCGAGATCTTCTACACGATCGTGCCGCTGATCCTCGTCCTCGGCTTCTTCGCCTTCACCGCGAAGGACCAGGAAGCGATCGAGAAGCCGTTCGCACAGCCCGATGCCACCGTGCACGTCTACGGCAAGCGCTGGGGCTGGGACTTCAACTACATCGACAAGAGCAACCCGAAGGAAAGCGTCTACTACCAGGGCATCCAGGCCCAGGAAGAAGAGAACGGTGGCGGCGCCATCGACGAGTCGCTCCTCCCGACGCTGTACCTGCCGGTGGGCAAGAAGGTCGAGATCGAGCTCAGCTCTCGCGACGTCAACCACTCCTTCTGGGTCATCGACTTCCTCTACAAGAAGGACATGCTCCCGGGCCGGACGAACTACGAGTACTTCATCCCGGAGAAGGAAGGCACCTACCAGGGCAAGTGCGCCGAGCTCTGCGGTGAGTACCACTCCCTCATGCTCTTCCAGGTGAAGGTCGTGTCGCAGGCGAAGTACGACGACTACCTCGCGTCCCTCAAGGACCAGGGCAAGGTCGGTCTGCTCGGCAACGAGTACGACACCAACACGAACCAGCCGAACAACGAGACGCCTGCCGAGGCGTCCAGCGAGAAGAAGTAAGGGCGCGTCTCAATGACAACGTCATTCGTCGGCCAGGCGACAACCAGGCCTTCGACGCCGGACTTCCAGGCATCGAGGGTCGGTCGCAAGGGCAACATCATCGTCCGGTGGGCGACCTCCACCGACCACAAGACGATCGGGTACATGTACCTGATCACCTCGTTCCTCTACTTCCTGCTCGCCGGCATCATGGCGCTCGTCATCCGTGCGCAGCTGTTCGAGCCGGGGCTCCAGGTCGTCGCGACCAAGGAGCAGTACAACCAGCTCTTCACGATGCACGGCACGATCATGCTGCTGATGTTCGCGACGCCGCTGTTCTCGGGCTTCGCGAACGCGATCATGCCGCTGCAGATCGGTGCACCGGACGTGGCCTTCCCGCGTCTGAACGGCCTGGCCTTCTGGATGTACTTCTTCGGTAGCGCGATCGCGGTCGGTGGCTTCCTCACCCCGCAGGGTGCGGCCTCGTTCGGGTGGTTCGCCTACGCGCCACTGAGTGACACGACGTTCACACCAGGGCTCGGCGGCACGTTGTGGGTCTTCGGGCTCGGCATGACGGGCTTCTCGACGATCCTCGGTGCGGTCAACTTCATCACCACGATCATCACGATGCGTGCCCCGGGCATGACGATGTTCCGCATGTCGATCTTCACGTGGAACGTGCTCGTCACGAGCCTCCTCGTGCTGATGGCCTTCCCGGTCCTCGCCGCCGCACTGTTCGGCCTCGGTCTCGACCGCGTGTTCGACGCACAGATATTCAACCCAGCCAACGGCGGTGCCCTGCTCTGGCAGCACCTGTTCTGGTTCTTCGGGCACCCCGAGGTCTACATCATCGCCCTGCCGTTCTTCGGCATCGTGTCCGAGGTCTTCCCGGTGTTCAGCCGCAAGCCGATCTTCGGCTACAAGACCCTCGTCTACGCGACCATCACCATCGCGGCCCTCTCGGTCACCGTGTGGGCGCACCACATGTACGTCACCGGCGGCGTCCTGCTGCCCTGGTTCTCGCTGATGACGATGCTCATCGCGGTCCCGACCGGCGTGAAGATCTTCAACTGGGTCGGCACGATGTGGCGCGGGTCGGTCACCTTCGAGACCCCGATCCTCTGGGCCATCGGGTTCCTCGTGACCTTCACCTTCGGTGGTCTCACCGGCGTGATCCTGGCGTCGCCGCCGCTCGACTTCCACGTGTCCGACACGTACTTCGTCGTCGCGCACTTCCACTACGTGGTCTTCGGCACCGTCGTGTTCGCGATGTTCTCCGGCTTCTACTTCTGGTGGCCGAAGTTCACCGGCAAGATGCTCAACGAGCGTCTCGGCAAGATCCACTTCTGGCTGCTGTTCGTCGGCTTCCACACCACGTTCCTCATCCAGCACTGGCTGGGCGTCGTGGGCATGCCCCGTCGGTACGCGACCTACCTGCCGAACGACGGCTTCACCTGGATGAACCAGGTGTCGACGATCGGCTCGATGATCCTCGGCATCTCGTTCCTGCCGTTCATCTTCAACGTCTACGTCACCGCGCGGAACGCCCCGAAGGTGGCCGTCAACGACCCGTGGGGCTACGGCCGCTCGCTCGAGTGGGCGACCTCCTGCCCGCCGCCGCGGCACAACTTCACCTCGATCCCGCGGATCCGTTCCGAGTCCCCGGCGTTCGACCTGAACCACCCCGAGGCCGGCGTGCCGGTCGGTGTGGGTCCGGCGAAGGACGCACCTGACGCTCCGACCTACGACGCCGCGAAGGGCCAGGTGAAGTAGCAGCCATGCGCGCCAACACCAATCTGTTCTGGATCCTGTTCGTCTTCTTCGTGCTCGCGGACGCCGCGTACACGATCTGGTCGATGATCTACTACGGCTCCGTCGAGTGGGTCGGCACCCTGTCGATCGGCCTGACCGGCATCATGTCCGCCTTCATCGCCTTCTACCTGGGCCGCGTCATGTCGGCGCAGGGCGGGGTGCTGCCGGAGGACCGTCAGGACGCCAACATCGAGGACGGCGACGCCGAGCTCGGGCACTTCAGCCCGTGGTCCTGGTGGCCGCTGTTCCTCGCCGCGGCGATCGCGCTCGTGTTCCTCGGGGTCGCAGCCGGTCTCTGGATCGTGCCGATCGGCCTCGTGCTCGTCGCGATCACGCTCGTGGGCTGGGTCTACGAGTACTACCGCGGCAACTTCGGGCACTGACCCACGCCACACACGCTTCGGGCGGCACCATCTCGGTGCCGCCCGAACTGCGTCCGGGGCAGGCGGATAGCCGCCACCGGACGCGTGCATCGAACAACATCTGGAACGGTCCGGGAATCTCCCGGGCACGATGGACCTTGGCTCCTGAGGACCGCATGACCGCGGCCGCAGGTCCTGCGGACCGTCCACAAGCGAAAGGAGTCACCTCCGGTGACTGACAAGCGCACGCTCATCATCTTCGGCGCGACCGGCGACCTCGCCTCACGCCTCCTCCTGCCGGGTCTCGGGACCTTCCTGCAGAGCGGCCGTTCCGTCCCGGTCCAGCTCATCGGCACGGGCCGCAGCGCCCGCAGCGAGGAGCAGTGGAAGGACGTCGTCACGAAGTCGTTCGCGTCGCAGGACGTCGCGGGCCCGGAGGTCGACGCGACCATCGAGTCGACGAAGTTCATCCAGGGCGACCCGACCGACCCGGAACACCTGAAGGCCCTGCTCGACGCGGCCGAGGCCGAGCCGATCCTCTACTTCGCGCTGCCGCCGCAGATCGCGTCCGACATCTGCGAGGCACTCCAGCACGTCGAGCTGCCCGAGGGCACCACCCTGGCGTTCGAGAAGCCCTTCGGCACCGACGTCGCCAGCGCCGAGGCACTCAACAAGACGGTCCTCGAGCTCGTCCCGGAAGAGCGCGTGCACCGCACCGACCACTTCCTCGGTCGCACCACGGTCCTCAACATCATCGGTCTGCGCTTCGCGAACCGCATGTTCGAGCCGATCTGGAACGCCGACAACATCGAGAAGGTCGACGTCTTCTACGACGAGACCCTGGGCCTGGAGAACCGCGCGCAGTACTACGACGAGGCCGGCGCCCTGGTCGACATGATCCAGTCGCACCTGCTCCAGATCCTGGCGCTCGTGACGATGGACGCCCCGGCAGCGATCGACTCGGTCGAGTTCCGTTCGTCGCTGGCGCGTGTGCTCCGCTCGACGCGCCTCAAGGGCGACGATGCGACCATCGCCTCCCGCCGGGCGGTCTACACGGCCGGCACGATCGACGGCAAGGACCTGCCGTCGTACCAGCAGGAGGACGGGGTGGACCCGTCGCGCGAGACCGAGACCCTGGCCGAGATCGAGGTCGAGGTCGACACCGCCCGTTGGGCCGGCGTCCCCTTCACCCTCCGCTCCGGCAAGGCGCTCGGCGCCAGCCGCAAGGAGGTCCTGATCACCTTCAAGCCCGTGACGCGCCTGCCCTCCGGCCTGTCCGGTCGGCCCAAGGCGGACACGCTGCGCATCGTCCTCAACCCGGACGAGATCGAGCTGTCGGTCTCGGCCAACGGCGGCGGCAACCCGTTCGAGATGGGCCAGGTCACCCTGTCGTCCTCGTTCGACGACGGCGAGCTCACCCCCTACGGCGAGGTCCTCAACGGCATCTTCCACGACGACCCGCTGCTCTCCATCCGCGGCGACGTCGCGGAGCGCTGCTGGGAGATCGTCGAGCCGGTCGTGAACGCCTGGAAGTCCGGTGCGGTCCCGCTCGAGGAGTACCGCGCGGGTTCGCGCGGCCCGGCCGAGTGGGTCAGCTCGTCCTGACCGACGCGACCACCGCATGACGGGAGGCCCGGTACCAGCTGGTACCGGGCCTCCCGTCCGTCGTGGCGCACCACGTGCGTGACCGCGCCGGCGTCAGGCCGGTCCGCCGGCCCGCTCGCCGGCACCGCTGACGCTCCAGGTGCCGCCGCCGTGTTGTGCCGCCCGGGTCCGGTGCCCGGCCGCTGCCCCCTTCGCCCGTGCGATCGCGTCGGCCGCGGTGACGAGCGTCAGGTGCGAGAGCGCCTGCGGGGTGTTGCCGATGTGGTGGCCGGTCGCGACGTCGATCTCCTCGGACAGCATCCCGACGTCGTTCGCGAACCCGACGAGCACGTCCATCAGCCGTTCCGCGTCGTCGACCCGGCCCGAGCCGGCGTACTGCTCGACCAACCAGAACGAGCAGGCCAGGAACGGGTGTTCCGCGCCGCTGAGGCCGTCGAATCCGGACGACGTCCGGTACCGCAGCAGCAGCCCGTCGTCGCCGACCCGCAGGTCCTGCTCGATGGCGGCCACCGTGCCGAGCATCCGCGGGTCGTCCGGCGTGCAGTAGCCGATCTGGGGGAGCACGAGCAGGCTCGCGTCGACCTCGTCGGTGTCGTAGTGCTGGCGGTAGGCGCCCCGCTCGGCGTTCCAGCCGTGCTCCTCGATCTCGGCCCGGACCTGGTCGCGCAGGGTGCGCCAGCGCTCCACCGGCCCCTCCAGGCCGAACTCCTCGCAGGCGGCGACCCCGCGGTCGAAGGCGGCCCAGATCATCGCGCGCGAGTGGGTGAAGTGCCGTCGCGGTCCGCGCATCTCCCAGATGCCGTTGTCGGGCTCCTGCCAGTGCGCCTCGACGTGGCTGAGGAGGGCGCGCTGCAGCGACCAGGAGGCGCCGCTCTCCTCGACGCCGAGTTCGCGGGCGTCGTGCAGGGCCGCAAGGACCTCGCCGAACACGTCGCCCTGGTACTGCGTGTACGCCCCGTTGCCGACGCGCACCGGCTTCGATTCGGCGTACCCGGCCAGGTGGTCGAGCGTGCGTTCCGGCAACTCCCGCTCACCGGCGATGCCGTACATGATCTGCACGTCGTCGGGGTCGCCGGCGATCGCCCGGAGCAGCCAGGCCCGCCAGTGCGACGCCTCGTCGCGGTACCCGTGGGCGATGAGGGACGCGAGCGCCATCGACGCGTCACGCAGCCACACGAAGCGGTAGTCCCAGTTGCGTTCGCCGCCGGGGTCCTCCGGGAGGCTCGTGGTCGCGGCCGCCACCACGCCGCCGGTCTCGGCGTGGGTCATCGCCCGCAGGTACATCAGGGAGCTGCGGACGGCGGGGGCGTACTTCCCCTCGGCGCGGGTGCGGGAGGTCCAGTCGTGCCACCAGTCGCGGGTGTGGTGCAGGGCCGCGTCGACGTCGAACGGCTCCGGCGGTTCGCGGTGCGACGGGTACCAGGTGAGGACGGTGTCGAGCACGTCGCCGTCAGCGATCGTCGTGGTGGCGGTGTGCCGGTGGTCGTCGGCCCGGAAACGCGGGCCCCGCACGACGACGGCGTCCGGACCGGCGGTCGCGACGAGGACCGGCTCGTCCGCGTTGCCGACCTGGCGGATCCAGGGCAGGACGGAGCCGTACCCGAACCGGATGCGGAGCACCTGCCGCATCTCGACCGTGCCGGTGAGGCCGCGGACCCGGCGGACGATGGACGCGCGGTGGGCGTCGACGGGCATGAAGTCGGTGACCTCGACGACGCCGGTCGTGGTGGTCCACACGGTCGAGAGGACCAGGGAGTCGCCGTCGTGGCGGCGCACCGGGGTCGCGTCGGGGTCGGCGGGGCGGAGCGACCACTGCCCGTCGTGTTCGTCGCCGAGCAGGGACGCGAACGTCGATGCGCTGTCGAACCGGGGGAGGCACGCCCAGTCGACGTCACCGTCCCGGGTCACGAGTGCGGCGGTGTGACAGTCCCCGATGAGGGCGTGGTCCTCGATGCGCTGAGCCATGCCCTGATCGAACCACCCGGAGGCTGCGGCGCACCTGCGCTGAAGGTGCGTTCAGATCGCTCTCGGCAGCACTTCGGGCGCCGCTCAGTCGAGTTCGGCGATCCCGACGCGTCCGAGTTCGGTCCAGAGACCGGCGCCGTCCGGGGCGTAGACCCACGGCACGGTGGAGTCGCGGGTGCGCTCCTGGGCACGGGAGCGACCACCGGCCAGGACCGCCTCGCTGGTGGACAGCTGCCGGATCGCGACCGCGGCGACGTTCTCCGGGTGCTCCCTGGCGAACTCGCCGTAGAGGTGCTCGTCGTGCTGCCCGTCGTCGCCGACGAGCAACCACTGGATGTCCGGGAAGTCCCGGGCGAGGCGGCGCAGGTTGTCCTGCTTGTGCTGCTGCCCGCTGCGGAAGAACCGGTCGTGGGTGGGGCCCCAGTCGGTGAGCAGCAGGGTGCCGGACGGGTACATGTTCCGGGTCAGGAAGCGCTGCAGCGTCGGTGCCACGTTCCAGGCGCCGGTGGACAGGTACACGGTGGGCGCGCCCGGATGCTGCGCCAGGACGCGTTCGTAGAGGACCGACATGCCCGGCACCGGACGTCGGGCGTGCTCGGTGAGCACGAACGAGTTCCAGGCGGCCAGCATCGGACGGGGCAGGCTCGTCACCATCACGGTGTCGTCGATGTCCGACAGCAGGCCGAAGCGGGTGTCCGGGTGCACCACGAAGACGTCCGCGTCGACGTCGCGCATGCCGCCGGCGGACAGGCGGATCGTCTGCCAGCCGGGTTCGAGGTCGATCGGGACGATGGCGTCGACGACCCCGCCACGGTCGCTCTGCACGGTGTGGGTGCTGCCGCCGGCGGTGATGGTGACCTCGGCGTGGTCGACGGCCACGCTGGTGAAGCTGCGCCAGCCGCGGACGCCCGCGTACGAGACGTCGGAGGCCAGGCCGCGGCGGGTGAGCAGCACCCGGCAGAGCACGCGGACCCACCCCGGTGCGCCGTAGCCCGTGTAGGGGATGACCGTCGGGACCTGACCGCGCTTCCGGGCGTGCTGTTCGCGGTACTCCTGCACGGCGTCCTCGATGCGGGCGGCCCGGTGCAGGATCGGTTCGGGGATCGCGGTCTCCCACTGCTGGATGCCCCAGGGGGACTGTTCGCGCCGGTCGTGCTCGCGTTCCACGGACCGGGCGTCACGGCCCGGAGCTGCGCTGCCCTCGGGCGTCGGGACGGTGTCCCGGGGCGCGGCAGGGTCGGGAGGCGTCGACTCGGGCATCGCACCATCATCCCATGCGGGGTGCTCGCCGGACGGGGCCGGGGACCCGACACCCCGGGAATCGCAGCCAAGACCAAGCCGTCGTCTGCGAGAGTTGCGGTCTCAGCCAGTCAGCCCGCGGTCACCGCGAGAAGGAGTTCACGTGCTCGTCACCGAGGTTTCGAACGCACTGCCGGGGGGATCATCACTGCTCAGGAACGAGCCGGTCCAGGCCCGCAGCTCGGCGCGCCTCGCGGGCCTGCTCGACGCCGCTGCTGCGGTCATCGACGAGATCGGCTTCGAGCGCCTGACGACCGCCATGGTCGCCGAGCGTGCCGGCGCGTCCATCGGCACGGTCTACCGGTACTTCCCGGACCGCATCGCCGTGGTCGAGGCCCTGGCCATCCGCTGCACCCAGCGCCTCGCCGCCCGCTTCGTCGAGACGCTCGACGCCTCGGGTGCCACGACGTGGCAGGAAGGCTGCGACGCGCTCGTCGACATGACGGCGGAGATGTACCGCACCGAGCCCGGCTTCCGGGCCATCCGGTTCGCCGACATCGACACCACCTCCGGTGACGAGGACGCCGACCGGCTCGCCGCGCTCGGCGGGGCCGTCGGCACCGTGATGCGCGAGCGGTTCGACCTGCCGCAGACCGACGCGGTGAACCGCGCGTGGGTCGTCCTGGCGGAGTCGGCGCACGCGGTCCTCGCCCGCGCCCACGTCGACCGCGACCACCCCGACACCGAGCTGATCGCGGCGTACCGCGCGATGAGCCGGCCGTACCTGGAGTCGGTGATCGGGGCCTCCTGACCGGTCGACGGTCGCCACGAGCCGACCCGGAACCATCCGAACGCCCGTTCCTCCGGACAGGAGGAGCGGGCGTTCGTGTCCGAACTGCGCGGACCCGGGGCGGATGTCCGCCAGGCGTCACGATCGGACCCGAGCGAACCGGTATGCGCTCGGGCATGTACTGTTCTCCGGAGTCGGGCTACCTCCACCAAGAAGGGCACCCATGATCGAGTTCCGCTCGGTGCGCAAGACCTACCCGGACGGCACGAACGCCGTCGAGTCGTTCGACCTCGTGATCCCCTCGCGGAGCACGACGGTGTTCGTCGGTTCGAGCGGTTGTGGCAAGACCACGCTCCTCCGGATGATCAACAGGATGATCGACCCGACCGCGGGGTCCGTCCAGATCGACGGCGAGGACATCGCCGGCGTCGACCCGGTGCAGCTGCGCCGTCGGATCGGCTACGTGATGCAGAACGCCGGGCTGCTGCCGCACCGCAAGGTGGCCGACAACATCGCGACCGTGCCGCTGCTCACCGGTGTCTCGAAGGCCGACGCGCGGAAGCGTGCCCTTGAGCTGATGGACACCGTCGGCCTCGACCGGTCGCTCGCCGACCGGTACCCCTCGCAGCTCTCCGGCGGACAGCAGCAGCGCGTCGGCGTCGCCCGCGGGCTCGCGGTCGACCCGAACGTCCTGCTCATGGACGAACCGTTCGGCGCCGTCGACCCGCTCGTCCGCAACGACCTGCAGGACGAGCTGATCCGACTGCAGCGTGAGCTCGGCAAGACCGTCGTCTTCGTCACGCACGACATCGACGAGGCCTTCAAGCTCGGCGACCAGGTCGTGATCCTCAAGAAGGGTGGCGAGATCGCCCAGCAGGGGACCCCCGCCGAGATCCTGTCCGCGCCGGCGGACGACTTCGTCGCGAACTTCATCGGCGTGGGCCGGGGCCGTCGGTCCCTCCGCGTCGAGCAGACCCCGACCGGTCCGGTCGTCGTGGACGGGGACGGTCGCGCCGCCGGCGTCCTGACGGGTCCCGTCGGCGTCGTCGACGCCGCTGCCGCTGTCCGCTCCGAGGCCGGGACGCCCAGCGCCCCGGGTGCTGCGGCGCAGGGTGGGAGCACCCGGTGAACTGGGTGCTGTCGAACCTCGACACGATCGGGGACGACACGGTCGCGCACCTGGCGATCGCGATCCCGCCGATCATCGTCGCGTTCCTGCTGTCGATCCCGATCGGCTGGCTCGTCGTCCGACTCCGCCGGCCCGGTGCGCGTCGGGTGAGCAGCGGTCTGGGTGGCGGCATCGTCACGCTCGCCGGGCTGCTCTACGCCATCCCGTCGCTCCCGCTGTTCATCGCCCTGCCGGGGCTCATCGGCACCGGACTCCAGGACCCGGTGAACGTCGTCGTCGGCCTGACGCTCTACGGCCTCGCGCTGATGGTCCGCTCGACCGTCGACGGCCTCGGCTCGGTCGACCCGGACACCACCTCGGCCGCGACCGCGATGGGGTACTCGGGAGCACAGCGCTTCTTCCGCGTGGACCTGCCGCTCGCCGGCCCCGTGCTGCTCGCCGGCCTCCGGGTCGTCTCGGTGTCGACCATCTCGCTGACCACGGTCGGCGCGGTCCTCGGCATCCAGAGCCTCGGGTCGCTCTTCACCGACGGCATCGGTCGGAACATCCCCGAGGAGATCCTCGCGGGTGTCGTGATGGTGCTCGTCCTGGCGTTCGCGATCGACGGGCTGCTCGTGCTGCTCGGCCGCATCGTGATGCCGTGGACGCGTCGTTCGGCGCCGTCGAAGCGTGCGACCCGCCGCGTGCTCCAGAACGCGGAGGTCACCTCATGATCATCGGACAGGCCTTCGGCTGGGTGTTCGACCCCGCCAACTACGCCGGCCCGGACGCCGTGCCCGAGCGGCTGTGGGAACACATCTGGATCTCGCTGCTCGCCGTCCTCATCGCGTCGGTGATCGCCATCCCGATCGGCTACGCCATCGGCCACACCGGCAAGGCCCGCGGCTTCGCGATCGCCCTGTCCGGCGGCATCCGCGCCCTGCCGACACTCGGCGTGCTCACCCTGGTGGGCCTCATGCTCGGCGCCAACCTGCAGGCACCCCTGCTCGCGCTCGTCGTCCTGGCGATCCCGTCGGTGCTCGCCGGTGCCTACGCCGGCATCGAGTCCGTCGAACCGGTGACCGTGGACGCCGCGCGGGCGCAGGGCATGACTGAGTGGCAGATCCTGACCAAGGTCGAGATCCCGCTCGGCCTGCCGCTGCTCGTCGGTGGCGTCCGAGCCGCCGTGCTCCAGGTCGTCGCCACCGCCACCCTCGCCGCGTACGTCGGCTCCGGCGGGCTCGGTGGCTACGTGTTCCTCGGGCTGAAGACCCAGGACTACGCCATGATGCTCGGCGCCTCCATCCTCGTGATCGCACTCGCGATCGCGTTCGAGATCGTCTTCTCCGTGCTCCAGCGGGCGGTGGTGCCCGCGGGCGTCGCCGACCGTCCGACACGGCGTCGCTCGGGATCGCGTGAGCGGCCCCACACACCCATCCCGGAAGGAACCCCCTCGTGATCACAGCACCCAAGCTCCGCGCCGGCATCGCCGCCGCGGTCGCCGTCGGCGTGGCCGCCGCCCTCGCCGGCTGCTCCTCCAGCAGCCCGCTCGACAGCGGCTCCAGCACCTCCTCCGACTCGAAGACGATCGTCGTCGGGTCGCAGCAGTACTACTCGAACGAGATCATCGCCGAGCTCTACGCCCAGGTCCTCGAGAAGGACGGCTTCCAGGTGAAGCGGAACTTCAACATCGGCCAGCGCGAGGTCTACCTCCCGCAGCTCGAGAAGGGCGCGATCGACGTCATGCCGGAGTACGGCGGCAACCTGCTGCAGTACTTCGACAAGAACTCGACCGCGAAGTCCGAGTCCGAGATCACGGCCGGGCTCGAGAAGGCCCTGCCGAAGGGGCTCCGTGCCCTGGACGCCGCCGAGGCCACCGACCAGGACAGCTACACCGTGACGAAGAAGTTCTCCGAGGAGAACGACGTGACGAGCCTCGCCGACCTGTCGAAGGTCAAGGGCACGCTGACGGTCGGCGCGAACTCGGAGAACCAGACGCGTCCGTACGGTCCGAAGGGCCTGAAGTCCGTGTACGGCGTCACGGTCCAGTCCAAGGCGATCGAGGACTCCGGCGGGGCCCTGACGGTCAAGGCGCTCAAGGACGGCACCGTGCAGCTCGCGGACATCTACACCGCCGACCCGAGCATCAAGGCCAACGACTTCGTGGTCCTCAAGGACCCGAAGAACCTCATCGTGCCGCAGAACGTCACCCCGGTCGTCTCGAGCAAGGTCGACGACAAGGCCGCGGCGGACATCGACAAGGTGAGCAAGGTCCTGACGACCGACGCGCTCATCGACCTCAACACCAAGAGCACCGTCGACAAGGAGAAGGCCTCGAAGATCGCGAAGGACTTCCTGACCGACGAGGGCCTGCTCTAGGCCGCACGAACACCCAGGATCCCGCGTCGTTGCGTGGGACCCACGACGACAGGCGTCGGGCATCGAGCCCGGCGCCTGTCGTCGTTCCGGGGGCACTCGTGCGTGACACTTGTTCCGCACGGTTGTGCCGTGCAAGGGCTTTGCACATTCGTGCACGAGGCCCCTCTACAACTTGTCGAATCGGTGCGGCCGACAGTACCGTCGAAGCATGAACGACCTCCTGGACCCGCTCCTGCTGTCGCGGTGGCAGTTCGGTCTGACGACGATCTACCACTTCCTCTTCGTCCCGCTGACGATCGGCATGGCCGTCGTCGTCGCGGTGTTCCAGACCGCCTGGGTCCGGACCGGGCGGGCGCACTACCTGCAGCTCACCCGCTTCTTCGGGCGCATCTTCCTCATCAACTTCGCGATGGGCGTCGTCACCGGCATCGTGCAGGAGTTCCAGTTCGGCATGAACTGGTCGGACTACTCGCGCTTCGTCGGCGACGTCTTCGGCGCCCCGCTCGCGCTCGAGGGCATCCTGGCGTTCTTCTTCGAGGCCGCGTTCATCGGCGTCTGGATCTTCGGCTGGGACCGCCTGCCGAAGAAGCTGCACCTGGCGAGCATCTGGTGCGTCAGCGCGGGCACGATCATGTCGGCGTACTTCATCATCGCCGCCAACGCGTTCATGCAGCACCCGGTCGGCTACGCGATCAACGCGGCGAAGGGTCGTGCCGAACTCACCGACATCTGGGCCGTCCTCGGCAACAAGGTCGCCCTGGCGGCCTTCCCGCACACGATCTTCGCGTGCTTCATGGTCGCCGCCGGCGTGATCATCTCGGTCGCCGCCTACCACCTGGCGCGCAACCAGAACCTCGAGACGATGATGCCGGCGCTGAAGTTCGGCCTCTGGACGATGGTCGCCGCGGGTGCGCTGACGGTCCTGACCGGTGACCAGCTCGGGCTCACCATGGTCGACACGCAGCCGATGAAGATGGCCGCCGCCGAGGCGCTCTACAACACCGCGACCGGCAAGGACGCCTCGTTCTCGATCTTCACGCTCGGCACACCCGACGGCGTCACCGAACTGTTCTCGATCCGCGTGCCGTACCTGCTGTCCTTCCTGTCGACGCACACCTTCACCGGCACGGTCGAGGGCATCAACGACCTGCAGGCGCAGTACACGCAGGTCTACGGCCCAGGGAACTACAAGCCGATCATCTGGGTGACCTACTGGTCCTTCCGCTGGATGATCGCGCTCGGGATGGGCGCCGTGCTGGTCTCGCTCGCCGGGCTCTGGCTGACCCGCAAGGGCCGCTTCCCGCAGCAGCGGTGGATCTGGCGCATCGCGATCTGGGCGGTGCCGCTGCCGATGGCCGCGATGATCGTCGGCTGGGTCTTCACCGAGATGGGCCGCCAGCCGTGGCTCGTGTTCGGCCTGCTCAAGACGGCCGACGGGGTCTCCCCGAACGTGACGGGCCTCGAGGTCCTCATCTCGCTCGTCGTGTTCACCCTCATCTACGGATCCCTCGCGGTGGTCGAGTTCCGACTCATCAAGAAGGTCGCCCAGGAGGGCCCGGCCGCCCCGGCCGAGGTCGACGCGGAGACCGGCGAGGTCAAGCACGAAGTGACGGTCTACTAGAGATGGAAGCTGCCTGAGATGGACCTGCCCGTTCTGTGGTTCGCGATCGTCGGACTCTTCTTCGTCGGGTACTTCGTGCTCGACGGGTTCGACTTCGGCGTCGGCATGTCCCTGCCCTTCCTCGGCAAGGACGACACCGACCGCCGAGTCCTCATCAACACGATCGGCCCCGTCTGGGACCTCAACGAGACCTGGGTGATCGTCGCCGGTGCCTGCCTGTTCGCCGCCTTCCCCGAGTGGTACGCGACGATGTTCTCCGGCTTCTACCTGGCGCTGCTGCTCATCCTCGCCGCGCTGATCCTGCGCGGGGTGTCGTTCGAGTACCGGCACCAGAACAAGCACCTGGCGTGGAAGCGTCGGTTCGACCTGATGATCGTGGTCGGCAGCGCGGTGCCGTCGTTCCTCTGGGGCGTCGCGTTCGGCAACGTCGTCCGCGGGATCCCGATGGACTCCGGACACAACTACACCGGCACGCTGTTCGACCTGCTCAACCCCTTCGCACTGCTCGCCGGTGCCACCACGCTGCTGGTCTTCTTCACCCACGGCGTCGTGTTCGTGGCGCTGAAGACCGAGGGCGAGATGCGCGAGCGGGCGATGCGCCTGGCGAAGCGCGCCGGCGTGGTCACGATCGTCGTCGCGGCGGTCTTCCTGGTCACGATGGCGCTCGTCCGGTCCACCCCGACGTCGCTCGTGCTCTCCGCCGTCGGCGCCGTGGCCCTGGTCGTCGCGGTCCTCTGTGCCGCACGCGGCCGGGAGGGACGTGCCTTCACCCTGATGGCCGTCACCATCGCGGCAGTCGTCCTGGCCATGTTCACCGCGGTGTTCCCGGACGTCATGCCCGCCACGAACGACCCGGCGAACAGCTTGACCGTCGCCAACGCCTCGTCCGGCACGTACACGCTGACGGTGATGAGCTGGGTCGCGCTGGTCTGTATCCCGCTCGTGCTCGCCTACCAGGCGTGGACGTACTGGGTCTTCCGCAAGCGGGTCTCGCGCGCCACCGTCGCGCAGGCCGCGCACTGACCAGGAGGCACGTGTGAAGCCGCTCGACCCCCGCCTGCTCCGTCTGTCCCGGACGGCACGCGGCTTCGTCGTGGCCGCCGCCGGCACCGGCGCGGTCCGGACGATCGCGACCATCGCGATCGCGTGGGGGATCGCGGCCGCGGTGACCCAGGTCGTCGACGCGGTCCGCGCGGGCGTCGTCCCCGAGACGTTCGCCGGGACGCTCGCGCTGCTCGGCGGGGCGTTCGTCCTCCGAGCGGTCGCGTCCTGGGCGACGGACGACCTCGCCGCCCGCGCGGGTGCTCGCGTGAAGAGCGAGCTCCGCGCCGCCGTGCTCCGGCGCGCGGCCGACCGGGGCCCCGGGTGGCTCGCCGGTCGGTCGAGCGCCGGCTTCGCCACGACGCTCGGCCCCGGGCTCGACGCACTCGACGCCTACTTCGGCCGCTACCTGCCGCAGCTCGCCCTGACCGCGGTCGCGACCCCGCTGCTGCTCGTCGCGATCGGCTCCGGCGACCTGACGAGCGCCGTCGTGATCGTGTGCGCGATGCCGGTCATCCCGGTGTTCATGGTCCTCATCGGGCTCGCCACCCGTTCGCTGCAGCAGCAGCAGGCGGACGCGCTCGCCCGACTCGGCGGGGCCTTCACCGAGGCCGTCGAGGGACTCGCGACCCTCAAGGTCTTCGGGCGGGCCCGCCGTCAGGTCGGGCGCATCGGGCAGGTCACCGACGAGTACCGCCGGGGCACGATCGGCGTGCTCCGGCTGTCGTTCGTCAGCGGCTTCGCCCTCGAGCTCGCCGCGAGCCTGTCCGTCGCGCTCGTCGCGGTGTCGATCGGCATCCGGCTGGTCGACGGCTCGCTCGGCCTCGGTGCGGCGATGTTCGTGCTGGTCCTCGCCCCGGAGGCGTTCGCCCCGCTCCGGCAGGTCGGCGCCGACTTCCACGCGGCCCAGGACGGGGTGGCGGCGTCGCAGGCCGTCCTCGACGTGCTCGACGACCCGGACGGGTCGGCTCCGGAGGGTCCCGCTCCGGTGGGTTCGGCTCCGATCCGGTCGGACTCCGCCGCCCTCGTCCTCGCCGGGCTGACCGTGCACCGCCCCGAGACCGTCGTCGGTCCGGTCGACCTCACCGCCCCGGCCGGCACCGTCGTCGCCCTCGCCGGCCCGAGCGGTTCCGGCAAGTCCAGCCTGATCGCCGCGATCCGCGGCGTGCTGCCCGCCGACGGCACCGTCACCGTGCCCGGCCGCGCCGACCTGCCGGTCCGTGACCGCACCGCCTGGGTCGACCAGCGTCCGCGCCTGGTGCGCGGTACGGTCGCCGAGAACGTCGCGCTCTCCGCCGACCCGGACACGGCCGACGTGCGGACCGCACTCGGTGCGGTGGGGCTGGGAGTCGACCCGGGCCTCCCGGTGGGCAGCGGCGGATCCGGACTGTCCGGCGGCCAGGCCCAGCGCGTCGCCGTCGCGCGTGGCCTGTACCGCGCGGCCCGGCAGCAGACGCCGCTGGTGCTGCTCGACGAGCCGACGTCGGCCCTCGACGCCGAGTCCGAGGCGCAGGTCGTCGCCGCCGTCCGCCGCCTGGCGGCCGCCGGGGTGGTCGTCGTCGTCGCCAGCCACCGTCCGGCCGTCGTGGCCGCGGCCGACGTCGTCGTCGCGATCGGCGCCTCCGGCTCCGTCACGGTCTCGTCCCGGCGATCCGCGCAGGAGGTGCCCGCATGACCGGCACCACCGACCGGGAGGCCCGCACCGGGTCCGTCCTCCGGCTCGCCCTGCCCCGTGGTCGCGGCTGGACCAAGGCCGTCGCCGCCGGCGTGCTCAGCGCGCTCTGCGGCGTCGCCCTGCTCGCGGCGAGCGGGTACCTCATCACCCGGGCCGCCGAGCACCCGCCGATCCTCTACCTGACGCTCGTCATGGTCGGCGTCCGCGCCTTCGCGCTCGGGCGTGCCGTGTTCCGCTACGTCGACCGGCTGGCCGGGCACGACGCCTCGTTCCGGCAGCTCGCCGTCGTCCGCACCGAGATGTACCGACGGCTCGCCTCGGTCGCACCCGCCGGGCTCGGGTCGACCGGGCGTGGCGACCTGATGACCCGGCTCGTCACCGACACCGACCGGCTGCAGGACCTGCCGATCCGGGTCGTCGGGCCGCTCGTGTCGGCGAGCGTCACCGCGCTGCTCTCCGTCGTCGCCGTCGCGTTCGTCTCCGTGCCGGCCGCCCTCGTGCTGCTGCTGGCCCTCGGCGTGGCCGCCCTGGTCGGGACGGTCGTCACCGCGGCCGTCGCCCGACGCTCGGACGTCGAGACCGCGGCCGACCGCGGGCGCGTCGCCGACCTGGTCCTCGACACGGTCCGCACGCTCGACGTCTTCGTCGCCTACGGCACGCTCGAGGAACGACTCACCCACATCGCCCGTCTCGACGAGCAGGTCACCCGGGCGGTCCGCCGCCGGGGTGCCGTCGAGTCGCTCGTCGGTGCGCTCGTCGGGCTGGTCGGCGGGGCGGCGGTCATCGGTGTGCTGGCCGTCGGCGCTCCGGCGGTCGTCAGCGGCGCTCTGGACGGTCCGCTCTGGGCGCTGGCGGTGTTCGTGCCGCTCGCCCTGTTCGAGGTCGTCGGCGGGGTCCCGCTCGCCGTCCTGACGCTCCGGCGTGTCCGGGCTGCCGCCGACCGGGTCGAACAGGTCGTCCCCGCGGAACCGCCGGCCGGGCTGGTGCCGGAACCCGAGGACGCCGCCGACGCCGACGACCTCGTCGTGCCGGCCGCCGTCGCCGTCCGGGTCCGTGACCTGTCCGTCCGTTGGCCGGGCGCGTCGACCCCGGCGGTCGACGGGGTCTCGTTCGACCTGCAGCCCGGCGAGGTCGTCGTGCTCAGCGGCCCGAGCGGGTCCGGCAAGACGACCCTCGTGGACGCCCTCGTCCGCTTCGTCGACCACACCGGCAGCTACACCCTGGACGGGACGGAGGCGCGGGACCTGCACCCCGACGCCGTCCGCGCCCGCATCGGGCTGATCGAGCAGGACCCGTTCGTCTTCGACCAGTCCGTCCGGCAGAACCTGCTCTTCGCGCGCGAGACCGCGACCGACGTCGAACTGCTCGCCGTGCTCGACCGGGTCGGGCTCGGCGACTGGGTCCGCCGACGCGGGGGACTCGACGCCGGAGTGGGGGAGCGCGGCTCGCTCGTGTCCGGTGGACAGGCCCACCGACTCGCACTGGCCCGCGCGCTCCTGCACGCGTTCCCGGTCCTGGTGCTCGACGAACCGACCGCCGACATCGACCCCGACCTCGGCGACAGCGTGCTCCGCGACCTCGTGACGACCGCCCGCGCGGCCGGACGGACCCTCCTCGTCGTGTCGCACGTGCCGGTGCCCGCCGACCTCGTCGACCGGACCCTGCGGATGCGGGACGGACGCCTGCTCGACGGGTGAGCCGACGCACGGACGCGGGACGGGCCTCCCGGCTTGTATCGTTGACGACCGTGACCATCGAGCAGCACGTCGAGGACCCGCACACCTACGACTTCCGGCGCATCCAGCAGAAGTGGCAGGCGCGGTGGGAAGAGCTCGGCCTCTTCACCGCCGACCCCGACGACAAGCGCCCGCGCAAGTACATCCTCGAGATGTTCCCGTACCCCTCCGGCGACCTGCACATGGGCCACGCCGAGAACTGGGCGCTCGGGGACTTCGTCGCGCGCTACTGGCGCCAGCAGGGCTTCAACGTGCTGCACCCGATCGGCTGGGACTCGTTCGGCCTGCCCGCCGAGAACGCCGCCATCAAGCGTGGTGTCGACCCGAAGGAGTGGACCTACGCGAACATCGCGCAGCAGAAGGCCTCGTTCAAGCGGTACGCGCCGTCGTTCGACTGGTCGACCGAGATCCACACCTCGGACCCCGAGTACTACAAGTGGAACCAGTGGCTGTTCCTCAAGATGTACGAGAAGGGCCTGGCGTACCGCAAGGACAGCTGGGTGAACTGGGACCCGGTGGACCAGACCGTGCTGGCGAACGAGCAGGTCCTGCCCGACGGCACCTCGGATCGATCCGGCGCCGTCGTCGTGAAGAAGAAGCTGACGCAGTGGTACTTCGGGATCACGAAGTACGCCGACCGGCTGCTCGACGACCTCAACCAGCTCGAGGGGCGGTGGCCGTCGAAGGTCATCGCGATGCAGCGCAACTGGATCGGCCGCTCGGTCGGCGCGGACGTCGACTTCGTCATCGAGGGCCGTGACGAGCCGGTCACCGTCTTCACCACGCGCCCGGACACCATCCACGGCGTGACCTTCCTGGTCGTCGCCCCGGACTCCGACCTGGCCGCCGAACTCGTCGCGGACCCGTCCGTCGACGACGCCACCCGTGCCGCGTTCCAGGACTACCTGGTCGCGACGCAGAAGACCTCGGACATCGACCGGCAGAACGCCGACCGCCCGAAGACCGGTGTACCGCTCGGCCGCTGGGCGATCCACCCGCTGACCGGGGAGCGCCTGCCGCTCTGGGCCGCCGACTACGTGCTGGCCGACTACGGCCACGGTGCCGTGATGGCCGTGCCCGCACACGACCAGCGCGACCTGGACTTCGCCCGCGCCTTCGACCTGCCCGTCAAGGTCGTCGTCGACACCAACGCCGCCGTCACCGGTGCGATCCCCGTCATCCCGGAGGGGGCGACGCTCGACGACTTCGACGTCCCCACGCTCGACCCGGTCGCCACCGGCGAAGCCCTGACGGGCGCCGGTCGGATGATCAACTCCGGTCCGCTCGACGGCATGAGCAAGCAGCACGCGATCACCGCGGCCATCAGCCTGCTCGACGAGCGGGGCACCGGCCGCGCCGCCAAGACGTACCGCCTGCGCGACTGGCTGATCTCGCGTCAGCGCTTCTGGGGCACCCCGATCCCGATCATCCACGGCGAGGACGGCACCGAGTACCCGGTGCCCGAGGACCAGCTGCCCGTCGTGCTGCCCCCCACCGAGGGCCTCGACCTCAAGCCGAAGGGCACCTCGCCCCTCGGCGGCGCGACCGACTGGGTGAACGTCCCGAACCCGGTCGACGGCACGCCCGCCAAGCGCGACGCCGACACGATGGACACGTTCGTCGACTCGTCGTGGTACTTCCTGCGCTTCCTGTCCGCGAACGACGACACGCAGGCCTTCGACCCGGCGCTCGTCAACAAGTGGGCACCCGTCGACCAGTACATCGGCGGCGTCGAGCACGCGATCCTGCACCTGCTCTACGCGCGCTTCGTGACGAAGGTGCTGTTCGACCTCGGCTACCTCGACTTCACCGAGCCGTTCTCGGCGCTGCTCAACCAGGGCATGGTGCTCTCCGGTGGCTCGAAGATGTCGAAGTCGAAGGGCGGCGTCTCGCTCGGCGACGAGCTCGACGCCCACGGTGTCGACGCGATCCGACTGGTGATGGGCTTCGCCGGACCGCCCGAGGACGACATCAACTGGGAGGACGTCTCGCCGGCGGCCTCCGCCCGGTTCCTGGCACGTGCCTACCGGATCGCCGTCGACGTCACTTCGACGCCCGACGCCGTCTGGTCCACCGGTGACCGCGGCGTCCGGCAGGCGACCCACCGTTTCCTGGCCGACGCCCCCGGGCTGATGGAGTCGTTCAAGTTCAACGTCGTGATCGCACGGCTCATGGACCTGGTGAACGTCACCCGCAAGGCGATCGACAGCGGCCCCGGTGCCGCCGACCCCGCCGTCCGCGAGGCCGCCGAGACGATCGCGCTGGGACTCAGCGTCTTCGCGCCCTACACCGGTGAAGAGATGTGGCAGACGCTCGGGTACGACGCCCCGGTCGCGACGTTCGGGTGGCGGAAGGCCGACCCGACGCTGCTCGTGCAGGAGACGCTGACGGCCGTCGTGCAGGTCAACGGCAAGGTGCGCGACTCGTTCGAGGTGTCGAAGTCGATCGAGGCGGACGAGCTCGAGCAGCTCGCGCGGTCGTCGCACGCGGTGCAGCGGTACATCGGGGACCGGGAGATCGTGAAGGTCATCGTCCGGGCGCCGAAGCTGGTCAACATCGCGATCAAGGGGTAGTCGGCTCGGGGGCTGGTTCCTCGGGGGCCGGTCCTTCGGGGCCGGTCCCGCGTGGGTCGGTGCCGCTGGGACCGGTCCTCGGGGGCTGGTTCCTCCACAGCTGGCGGGGTGCGAGCGCTCTCCACAGCTGCGCTTGACAGTGCCCGGTCGACCGGCCGGGCTCCCTAGCGTCTCGGGACATGTCCCGGTTCACGCTGTCTCCCCGCGCTGCCCTGCTGCTGGTGGGTGTCGTGGGCGTGCTCGCGCTCGGGGTCATCGTCGCCGGGTGGTGGGGCGGCGGTCGTGGGGGTGGCACGGACGAGCCCGGGGTGTCGATCGTCACGGGAGCGCCGACCGCTGGGAACCCGGGTCCGCCCGGGACGGCGTCGGCGCCAGCCTCGGCACCTTCGGCTGCGTCCGGGTCGCCGTCCCCCTCGCCTGACGTCGCCGTGCTGTACGTCGTCGGGGCGGTCGAGCACGCGGGGGTCGTCCGCGTCGCCGCCGACGCCCGGGTCACGGACGCCCTGACGGCTGCCGGGGGAGCGGCGGCGGACGCCGACCTGTCCCGGCTCAACCTGGCGCGCCCGGTCGTCGACGGAGAGCGACTGTACGTGCCGCGGATCGGCGAGGCGGAGGTGCCCGCCGAGTTGCCGCCCGGCGGTGGTGCCGGTGCTGGTGCTGGTGTCGGCGGCTCGGGGTCCGGGGCCGCCGGGGCGGGTGGCGGTGCGGGAGCGGCTGCGCAGGTCGTGGACCTCAACACCGCGGACGCCACCGTGCTCGAGACCCTGCCCGGGATCGGCCCGGCCCTGGCCGAGCGGATCCTCGCCTGGCGCGACGAGCACGGCGGCTTCCGGTCGGTCGAGGACCTGCTCGAGGTCAGCGGCATCGGCGAGGGCCGGTTCGCCGAACTGCAGGACCGGGTGACGGTGTGAGCGCTCCGGCCGCGCTCAGGGCCGTTCCGACGCCGACGCCGACGCCGACTCGGACTCAGACCGTGTCCGGTGCCGCGCTCGGTGGCGCGTTGCGGCCGTCGCTGGCCGACCTCCGGCTCGCCGGGCCGGCGGCGGTGACGTGGATCGTCGTCGCGGTGCTCGTCGGCGACCCGGATGCGGTCGGGCCGGTAGCGGCCTCCGCGGCCGTGGTCGGACTGGCGTCGCTCGTCGTGCTGCTCCGGACCGGGCCGTCCGTGCCGGTGCGGGCGGTCGCAGCGCTGGTGCTCACAGCGGCCCTGCTGGTCGCGCTGACGGCCGCAGCGGTCGCCGCCGGGCAGGAACACCGACTGCCGTCGATCGTGCGGCAGACGGCCGGTCACAGCCTGGAGGCCCGTGTCCGGCTCGACCGCGACCTCACGCCCGGCGACCGGTCCGTGGTCGGGACGATCGAGGCGGTGGTGGGGCGTGCCTCCCGGTCGGACGGCCTGCGGGTGCCGGTCCGGCTCGTCCCCGCGCTGGACGAACCGCGGCGAGCCGTGCTGGCGGCCGGGACGGTCGTCTCCGTCCGCGGACAGCTGCAGCGCGACGACCCCGGTTCCACGACCAGCGTCGTGCTCTTCGCTCGCGGAGTCGTCGCGACGCGGGCCGGACCGACCGGGCTCCTCGGCGCCAGCGCGGACGCCCGAGCGGCGTTCGTCGCCGTCACCGCGGACCTGCCGGAGCCGGGTGGGCCGCTCCTCCGCGGGCTCGCGATCGGGGACCGGTCCGGGCTCGACGCCGAGACGGAGCAGGCGATGGAGACCTCGGCGCTGACCCATCTGACGGCGGTCTCGGGGTCGAACTGCGCGGTCCTGGTCGGTCTCGTGGTGCTGCTCGGTCGGGTGACCGGCGCACCGAGGGTCCTCCGTGCGGCAGCGGCCGTCGTCGTGCTGCTCGGGTTCGTCGTGCTCGTCCGGCCGGACCCGTCGATCACGCGCGCGACCGTGATGGCGATCGTGGTGCTCGTCGTGCACCTCAGCGGACGGCCGGTGCGGGGTGTGCCGCTCATCGCCCTGGCGGCCGTCGGCATGCTCGTCGCCGATCCGTGGGTGGCCCGCTCGTTCGCCTTCGCACTGTCGGTGCTGGCGACCGTCGGCATCGTGGTCCTCGCCGCACCACTCACCGACCTGCTCGCGCGGTGGATCTGGACGCCCGTCGCAGCCGCCGTGGCGATCCCGATCGCAGCGCAGGTGGCATGCTGGCCGGTCACGATCCCACTCGCCCCCGCTCTGCCGACGTACGCGGTCCCGGCGAACCTGCTCGCCGAGGTGCTGGCCCCGGTCGCCACGATCGTCGGTCTCGCCGCGTGCCTGCTCGCGCCGGTGTGGCCGGTCGGGGCCGGGTTGCTCGCGACCGTCGGGTGGGTGCCGGCCGCCGGCATCGGGCTCATCGCACACGGCGCGGCCGGGTTGCCGGTGGCCTCGGTACCGTGGCCGTCGGGACCGGGCGGCGTCGTCGCCGCCGGGGTGGTGAGCGCCGGACTCGCGGGCGGGGTGCTGGTCCGGGCACGGCTCCGACGGGTGCTGTCCGGCGTCGCCGCACTCACGGTCATCGTGGGGATCGGGTCGGTCACCGTGCCTGCGGTCCTGGTCCGGGGCAGTGTGCCGACCGGTTGGACCATCGCGATGTGCGACGTCGGGCAGGGTGACGCCACGCTGCTGCGGAGCGCTGGTCGGACGGCCCTCGTGGACACCGGGGACGACGACGCCCGGCTGACGGCCTGTCTGGCCCTCCTCGGTGTGGACCGGATCGACCTGCTCGTCCTGACCCACTTCGACCGCGACCACGTCGGCGCCGTGGCCTCGGTCGCGACGCGGGTCGAGACCGCCCTGGTCGGTCCGGTCGGCAGGCCGGCGGACGACCGCGTCGTCGGTGACCTGCGGAGCGCCGGGGTCGACGTCCGCCAGGCGGCCGACCGGACCACCGGGCTGCTCGGCGACCTCCGCTGGCAGGTCCTCTGGCCACCGGAGGGCGACGAGCGAGCGGGCAACGCGGCGAGCCTCGTCCTCCGCGTCGATCCCGCGCCGGAGCGCCCCTGCCCGGGGTGCGTCAGCGCGGTGCTCCTCGGGGACCTGGGTGAGGACGCCCAACGTCGGCTGTCGCGGAGCGCGCCGCCGGAGGCCCTGGCGCCGGTGGACGTCGTGAAGGTCGCCCACCACGGCTCGGCCGACCAGGACCCCGAGCTGTACCGGGCGCTCGCTGCCAGGGTCGGGCTCATCGGCGTCGGCGCGGACAACGACTACGGGCACCCGACGGCCAGCGCGCTGGAGATGCTGGTCGCCGCGGGGACGCTGCCGTACCGCACGGACCGGTCGGGGACGATCGTGGTGCGCGGCGGGAGCGAGACGGGGGACCGCGGGGACACCGGGGCCGCGGCGGGCGGGTCGGCCGTCGGCGGTGATGGTCGTCGGTCCGTCGAGGTGTGGACCGAGCGCGACGACGGGGCGTCGGTTGCCGTTCGCAGCGGTGGCGGCGGTGGGGCGTCGGTCGCCGTTCGGAAGGGGGCCGGGGGCGGGGCATCGGCTGCCGCCGGCCGGACTCGCGACGCCGGGGCGTCGGCTGCCGCCCGTAGGATCGGTGCGACGCCGACCGGCACTGCGCCGCCGATGCACGGGCCTGGACGTCGTCGTCGCCCAGCACCACCGGAAGGACCCGCATGCCCGCCAAGAAGCCCGCACGCGCCGCAGCGAAGATCGACCAGATCCCGTGGTCGGCGATCCGCCCGGCCCCGGTCGTCCTGGTCACCGGCGCCGAGACGTTCCTGGCGGAGCGGTCGATCGGCATGCTCCGCGACCTGCTCGTCGGCGAGGACCCGGCGCTCGAGGTGCACGACCTCGAGGCGGACCAGTACGCCCCCGGACTGCTGTCGACCCTGGCGAGCCCCTCGTTGTTCGGCGAACCCCGACTCGTCCGGGTCACGAACGTCGAGAAGTGCACCGACGCCTTCATCACCGAGACGATCTCCTACCTGCAGAACCCGGCCGACGACGTCACACTGGTGCTCCGGCACGGCGGGGGAGTCCGGGGCAAGAAGCTCCTCGACACCATCCGCAGCGGAGTCGGCGGCGGCATCGAGGTGCAGTGCGACGAGATCAAGCGCGACACCGACCGGATCGACTTCGTCAACGCGGAGTTCCGCGCTGCCCGACGCAAGATCGCCCCTTCCGCCGTGCGCACCCTCGTGGCCGCCTTCGCCGACGACCTGGCCGAACTCGCCGCAGCCTGCCGGCAGCTCCTCGCCGACGAGGCTGCTGAGATCACCGACCGCACCGTCGACAAGTACTACGGCGGCCGCGTCGAGACGAACGCGTTCAAGGTCGCCGACATCGCCCTGGCCGGACGATCCGCGCCGGCCATCGTCGAGCTCCGGCACGCCCTGGCGACGGGCGAGGCCCCGGTGCCGATCGTCGCCGCGTTCGCGAGCAAGATCCGCACGATGGCGAAGGTCAGTTCCTTCCGCGGGTCGAGCGGCCAGGCGGCCTCGGCGCTCGGCATGGCGCCGTGGCAGGTACAGCGAGCCCAGCGCGACGTCGCCGGCTGGAGCGAAGCGGGCCTCGCGAACGCCATCATGAGCATCGCGACCGCCGACGCCGCGGTGAAGGGCGGATCCCGCGACGCCCACTTCGCGCTCGAGGTGATGGTCCGCACCATCGCCCGACGTGGCGAGGAGCGCTGACCGGCACCGAGCCTCCCGGCCGTCGGCGGAGCCGCTCCGTCCGCCATGCTGCCCGCGCCTGTCGGCCCCGCATGGTGCCGATCGCCCGCGCCCAACCGGATCCCGCTCGATCCGCGGCATCCCGTGGTTCGGGGTGGTCGCTGTTGGGCGCAGCCGAACGGAACCAGCCGCGGCCGCGGCGCCGCACGCCGCACACGCCCCAGCCGCCCCCGCCCCCTGGGAACGACGAAGGCCCCGCACCATCGGTGCGGGGCCTTCGTCAGCGCCTCAGAACTGTGGCAGCAGGTCGGGACTCAGAGAGCCGAGACCTTCTTCGCGATGGCCGACTTGCGGTTCGCGGCCTGGTTCTTGTGGATGACACCCTTGCTCACGGCCTTGTCGAGCTTCTTCGCCGCGAGCGACAGGGCGGCAACGGCCTTGTCCTTGTCGCCCGTGGCGATCGCCTCGTTGGTGTGGCGGATGTACGTCTTGAGCTCCGACTTGTACGCCTTGTTGCGGTCGGTGGCCTTCTGGTTGGTCTTGATGCGCTTGAGCTGCGACTTGATGTTCGCCATGCGTGTTGCTCCTGGTTTCGTCTCGGACGGGTGGTTGCGATCCCGGGTAGAGGGGCCCTTCGTCGCATCGCGTTCCACCCGTGGGCGACGGAACGCGTAAGCCAGCGACAAACGTTACCAGGCCGACCCGTCCGGACCAAAGCCCGACACGGTCAGCGTGGCGCCGAGTCCGGTGCCGGAACACGAGCGGATACGGTGTCGACATGCCGTCCCTCGCACCCCGCATCGACACCGTCCCGCCGTCGGGCATCCGCCGGGTGTTCGAACAGGCAGCCCTGCTCGACGACGTGACGATGCTCGTGATCGGCGAGCCGGACGTCCCGGTCGCGAAGCACATCGGTGACGCCGCACGTCGCGCGTGGGCCGAGGACCGCACCGACTACGGGCCGAACGGCGGCATCCCGCAGCTGCGGCACGCGATCCAGGACAAGCTCCGTCGCGAGAACCGCGTCGAGGCAGACCTCGAGCAGATCTGGGTCACGGTCGGCGCGACCCAGGCGCTGTTCACGGCGATGACGCTCGTGCTCTCGCCCGGCGACGAGGTCCTGGTGCCGGACCCCGGCTACACGACCTTCACGATGAACGCCCACATCATCGGTGCGGACCCGGTGCCGTACCAGCTGTCGCCGGCGCACGGGTTCGAGCCCGACCTCGCCGCCCTGGAGGCGCGGATCACCGTCCATACGCGCGCCATCATCGTGAACTCCCCGTCCAACCCCCTCGGTACCGTCTTCGGCGAGCAGACGCTGCGGGACCTGTTGGCACTGGCGAAGCGCCACGACCTGTGGGTGATCAGCGACGAGGTCTACGAGTACTTCACCTACGGCACCCGGCACGTCAGCCTGGCGTCCCTCGACGACGACGACCGGGTCTTCTCGGCGTTCTCGCTGAGCAAGACGTACGCGATGACAGGAGTGCGGGTCGGCTACCTCGTCACGCCGAAGGGCCTCGGCCCGACGATGCGGACCGTGCAGGAGTCGATCATCAGCTGCGTCGCCGAGCCCGACCAGTGGGCGGCCCTCGCGGCGATCGTCGGCGACCACTCGTCGGTGCAGGACGCCCGCGAGCACTACCGCGAGAACCTCGAGATCGCGACCGGCGTCCTGGACGCCGCCGGCATCCGCTACAACGACCCGCAGGGCGCGTTCTACCTGTGGATCGACGTCTCGCACGCCACCCAGGGTGACGTCGCCAAATGGGCCCTGGCGTTCCTCCAGCGGGAACGGGTGGCGGTCGCGCCGGGCAGTGCGTTCGGCCGGACCGGTGAGGGCTGGATCCGGGTCTGCCTGGCGGCGTCGGCCGAGGACCTGCGTCACGGCCTCGGCCGGTTGCCCGTCCCCACGGTCGGCACCCGCACGACCGAGGCCTGACCAGGGTCCGCCCGCCCGGTGCGCGCCGCCGAGGCGTGAGCATGGGACAATCGACGGACCGTCCGACCCACCCCGAGGAACCGTGAGCCCACAAGCATCTGCGCCGCTCGAGCCCGCCTCGACGCCGGCCGCCGCGATCCGCAACTTCTGCATCATCGCGCACATCGACCACGGCAAGTCCACGCTGGCCGACCGCATGCTCTCGATCACCGGCATCGTCGAGGACCGGGCGATGCGCGCGCAGTACCTCGACCGGATGGACATCGAGCGCGAGCGCGGCATCACCATCAAGTCGCAGGCCGTCCGCATGCCGTGGGAGCTCGACGGTGAGACCTTCGCGCTGAACATGATCGACACCCCCGGGCACGTCGACTTCTCGTACGAGGTCTCCCGCTCCCTGGCCGCGTGCGAGGGCGCGATCCTGCTCGTCGACGCCGCGCAGGGCATCGAGGCGCAGACACTCGCGAACCTGTACCTGGCGCTCGAGAACGACCTCGAGATCATCCCGGTCCTCAACAAGATCGACCTGCCGGCAGCCGAGCCGGAGAAGTACGCGGCCGAGCTCGCGCAGCTCATCGGCGGCAAGCCGGAGGACGTCCTCCGCGTCTCCGGCAAGACCGGCGAGGGTGTCGCCGAACTGCTCGACCGCGTCGTCCGCACCGTGCCGGCCCCGGTCGGCACCGTCGACGCCGCACCCCGCGCGATGATCTTCGACTCGGTCTACGACAGCTACCGCGGTGTCGTCACCTACGTGCGCATGATCGACGGCTCGATCAAGCCGCGCGAGAAGGTCCAGATGATGTCGACCAAATCGACGCACGAGATCCTCGAGATCGGGGTGTCGAGCCCCGAGCCGACCCCGACGAAGGGCCTCTCGGTCGGCGAGGTCGGGTACCTCATCACCGGTGTGAAGGACGTCCGCCAGTCGAAGGTCGGCGACACGGTCACGAGCGCACTGCGTCCGGCGACCCAGGCCCTGCCCGGCTACACGGACCCGAAGCCGATGGTCTTCTCCGGCCTGTACCCGATCGACGGCAGCGACTACCCGGTGCTCCGCGAAGCGCTCGACAAGCTCAAGCTCTCCGACGCCGCGCTCGTCTACGAGCCCGAGACCTCCGTCGCGCTGGGCTTCGGCTTCCGCTGCGGCTTCCTCGGCCTGCTGCACCTCGAGATCATCACCGAACGGCTGTCGCGCGAGTTCGCCCTCGACCTCATCACCACCGCCCCGAGCGTGGTCTACGCGGTCACGACCGAGGACAACGAGGTCACCGAGGTCACGAACCCGTCCGAGTTCCCGACGGGCCGCATCCTCGAGGTCCGCGAGCCGATGGTCCGTGCCGCGATCCTGGCGCCGAAGGACTACGTCGGCGCGATCATGGAGCTCTGCCAGCAGCGCCGCGGCTCCCTGCTCGGCATGGAGTACCTCGGCGAGGACCGGGTCGAGATCCGCTACGAGATGCCCCTCGGCGAGATCGTGTTCGACTTCTTCGACCAGTTGAAGAGCAAGACCCAGGGCTACGCCAGCCTGGACTACGAGCCCACCGGTGACCAGGCAGCCGACCTCGTCAAGGTCGACATCCTGCTGCAGGGCGACCAGGTCGATGCGTTCAGCGCGATCGTGCACCGCGAGAAGGCGTACGCGTACGGCACGCTGATGACCGAGCGCCTGCGCAAGCTCATCCCGCGCCAGCAGTTCGAGGTCCCGATCCAGGCCGCGATCGGCGCCCGCATCATCGCCCGCGAGAGCATCCGCGCGATGCGCAAGGACGTCCTGGCGAAGTGCTACGGCGGTGACATCACCCGCAAGCGCAAGCTCCTCGAGAAGCAGAAGGAGGGCAAGAAGCGCATGAAGACGATCGGCCGGGTCGAGGTCCCGCAGGAGGCCTTCATCGCCGCCCTCTCCGGCGACGTGGAAGAGAAGAAGAAGTGAGCCGCGGACACCAGCACCGCACGGCGCTGACCTACGGTGCCGTCGGGGCGACGCAGGCGTCGGACCTGATGACCTACCCGCCGGAGGGCTTCGTGCCCGCCGAGTCCCGCGCACGCATCGGGCACGGCGACCAGCGGTTCGAGACCGCCGTCATGCAGGCGCTCACCTGGCAGATCCAGGAGCGCAGCGGCATGGGCGTGCACGTCGAGGACACGCCCGAGGACGACGAGGTCCGCTACAACCCGGTGACCTTCGACGAGCAGGGCGTCCCGATCGCGCCGGCTTCGATCGGCACGCCCCGGGTCGAGAAGACCACGCCCGACGGCACCCCGCTCATCACGGCGGGCACCACGGCGACGCTGACGATGCACGCCTTCGGGCAGACGGTGCAGGCACCGGTCCGGGTCGTCGCGATCATCGACGAGCGCGACCGCAAGGGCTTCGCGTACGGCACGCTCGACGGCCACCCGCTCTCGGGCGAGGAGTCCTTCGTCGTCGAGCGCACGCCGGACGGCTCGGTCTGGCTGCAGGTCCGCCAGTTCTCGCAGCCGGCCAGTCGCAAGTGGCGCTTCGTCGCGCCGCTGCTGCGCCGCCAGCAGCGGGTGATGGCGGAGAAGTACCTCGCCGCCCTGCGCGGCGACTGACCCGACGGCGTGACCGGTCCCGGTGACCGGCCACGTGCCTCCCGGCCTGGAGGCCCGCCCCACGCCCGACAGGCAGCCCCGCGCCCGACAGGCAGCCGCGCGTCCGACAGGCAGCCGCGCGTCCGACAGGCAGCCGCGCGTCCGACAGGCAGCCCCGCGCCCGACCGACAGCCGCGCGCCCGCCGGCCTGCTCAGCCGAGCGGCGCCAGCCCCGCGATCGCCTCCTCGATGAGTCCCGCGTCCTGGACGCAGTCCCGCGCGACGGCCACGGCGCTCGTCGCCCGCAGCGCCGCCACGTTGTACGCGCCGGTCGCGACCGCGACGAACGGGATCCCCACCGCGTCGGCGGCCTCGCCGTCCCGCGGGGTGTCGCCGACGATGACCGCCCGGGACCCGGACAGCGCCGCAGCCGCGACGGCGGTGACGCCGGCCCGCTCGACCTCGGTGTCCCCGAAGTACGAGTGCTCCCAGTCGAAGACGTCCACGTCGAAGCCGGCGCCGAGCAGCTTGACGCGGGCGCGGTAGGCGGAGTTGCCGGTCAGCAGGCCGTTCCGCCACCCCAGGTCGGCGAAGCGCCGGACCAGTGCGAGGGCACCCGGGGCGGGGGTGCGGCGGTCGCCGGACCGGTGCCGTTCCTCGGACAGGTCGCGGAGGTGGCCGCTGACGGTCGGGACCAGGCCGTCGTCGAGCCGGTGGGCGCGGACGTGCTCGACGATGATGCCGGCGTCGGTCCGACCGTGCTGGTGACCGACGAGCTGCGGGAGGTCGCGGCCGAGCGCCCGTTCGAGCGCCAGGTGGTACAGGTTCCCCGGGGACGCGGCGTTGCGCACGAGGGTGCCGTCGATGTCCCAGAGGACCGTGGTGGTGACCGGGTGGTGCTCCATGCCGTCCATGATGACGGACAATGGACTCCATGCCGAGTGCTCTCCCGATCGCCGATCCCGCTCCGTCGGACGGACTGGTCGCACCGGCACCCGGAGCGGGCGACGTCCCGTTCGGCGTCTACGTGCACGTGCCCTTCTGCCGGGTGCGCTGCGGCTACTGCGACTTCAACACGTACACGGCGTCCGAGCTGCGCGGGGTCCGGCGTGACGACTACGCCGGCCACGCCCTGCGGGAGATCGCGTTCGCCGACCAGGTGCTCGAGCGCTCCGGCGTCCCGCGCCGCCCCGTGTCGACGGTGTTCTTCGGCGGCGGCACCCCGACGATGCTGCCGGCGTCCGACCTGGCGATGGTCCTCCGCGCGATCGACGACACCTGGGGGATCCTGCCCGGGGCCGAGGTCACGACCGAGGCGAACCCGGACTCCGTCGACGCGGACTCGATCGCGACGCTGCAGCGTGCCGGTTTCACGCGGATGAGCTACGGCATGCAATCCGCGGTGCCGCACGTCCTCGCGACCCTCGACCGTACCCACGACCCCGAGCGGGTGCCGGTCGTGGTGGACCTGGCGAAGCAGCAGGGCCTCGACGTCAGCCTCGACCTCATCTACTCGACGCCGGGGGAGTCGCTCGACGACTGGCGCACCTCGCTCGACGCGGCGATAGCCTGCGCCCCGGACCACGTGTCCGCGTACTCGCTCATCGTCGAGGACGGCACCGCGATGGGCCGTGCCGTGTCCCGCGGTGAGCTGCCGGCTCCGGACGACGACCTGGCCGCCGACATGTACGAGCTCGCCGACCAGGTCCTCGGCGACGCCGGGTACGACTGGTACGAGGTCTCGAACTGGTCGCGCGGCCCCGAGCACGCCAGCCGGCACAACCTGTCCTACTGGAAGGGCCACGACTGGTGGGGCATCGGCCCGGGCGCGCACTCCGCCGTCGCCGGCACCCGCTGGTGGAACGTCAAGCACCCGGCCGCCTACGCGGGCAAGGTGCTGCAGGACGTGTCCCCGGCCGCCGGTCGCGAGACCCTGGACGACGAGACGCGCTACGTCGAACGGGTCCTGCTCGCCGCCCGCGTCCGCGGGGAGCTGCGGATCGACGAGCTCCGCCGGGAGGCCCGTGGTCGCGTCGCCGGCCTCATCGCACGTGGTCTCGTGGACGGCCGGGCGGCGCTCGGCGGGACGCTGGAGCTGACGCTGTCGGGCCGCCTGCTCGCCGACGCCGTGGTGCGGGACCTGCTCGACTGAGCGGACGGGGAGCGCTGCACGTGCTCCCCACTGCACGTGCTTCCTACCGCTTGATGAACTCGATCGAGAGCGGGTAGCGGTAGAACTGCCCCTGGTTCGCCGCGAGGGCGGCCAGGACGCCGAACACGATCGACACGATGCCGGTGGCCGCGATGACCAGGATCCCGATGCCGAGCACCGAGGTCAGGACGCCGGCGAAGTAGGCGATCGCCATCGTGATGTGGAAGTTCAGCGCCGCACGAGTGTGCTCGCGGACGAAGTTCCCGCGGTCGCGCAGGACGAAGTAGGCGATGACCGGCACCAGGACGTTGGAGAAGATCCCGCCGACGTGCGTCAGCGTCGCCCAGAGGCGCTGGTCCTCGGGGCTCATCGGCTGCGGGGGTCGGTAGCCGGACGGGTACTGGTCCCCGGGCTGCTGCCCGCCGCTGTACTGCCCACCGGGGTACTGGCCTCCCGGGTTCGACCCTCCCGGGTTCGACCCTCCCGGGTACTGCCCACCCGGGTACTGCCCGCCGCCGGGTCCGTGTCCGTCGCTCATGCCCGCAGCGTACCGAGACGCCCGTGGAGAAGTCCCGTCCCGTCGGCGGTCGGGCGTAGGATCAGCACTCGGCAGGTGAGAGTGCCAGCGGGTACGGATCGACACGAGCGGAGGGAACCGATGGTCAGCGAACGGAGCCTCGAGGTCCTCAAGGCCATCGTGCGCGACTACGTGGCCTCCCGCGAACCCGTCGGCTCGAAGACCATCGTCGAACGCCACGCGTTCGGGGTCAGCGCCGCGACGATCCGCAACGACATGGCCCAGCTCGAGGACGAGCAGCTCATCATCGCCCCGCACACCTCGTCCGGCCGGGTCCCCACCGACAAGGGCTACCGGGTGTTCGTCGACCACCTGGCCGCCGCGCGACCGCTCTCGGGGGCGCAGCGCCAGGCGATCGAGACCTTCCTCGGCGCCTCGAACGACCTCGACGACGTCCTCACCCGCACCGTCCGGCTGCTCAGTCAGCTGACGAACCAGGTCGCACTCGTGCAGTACCCGACGATGGGCCACGCACGGGTCCAGCACGTCGAACTCGTCCGGCTCGCCGACACCCGGTTGATGGTGGTCCTCATCACCGACACCGCCCGGGTCGAGCAGCGGGTCATCGAGACCGACGTCCCCTTCGACGAGTCCGCGCTCTCCGAGCTCCGCACCCTGGTCAACGGCGCGACCGTTGGCCTGCTGCTGCAGGACGCCCCGCGGGCCCTCCGCGAGATCCCCGGTCAGCTCCGGCCCGCGGTCCAGCCGCTCGCCGGCGTCGTGGTCGCGAGCCTGGTCGAACAGGTCGCCGCGAACCGGCAGGACCGCCTGCTGATGGCCGGTGCCGCGAACCTGGCGAAGAGCGAGCAGGACTTCTCCGGCGGGCTCTTCCCCGTGCTCGAGGCGATCGAGGAACAGGTCACCCTGCTCCGGTTGTTCGGCGAGATGCAGGTCGACGACATCGCGGTGGCGGCGAGCATCGGGCGTGAGAACGCCGAGTACGGTCTCGACGCCACGAGCATCGTCGCCGGCGGCTACCTGGCCGCCCGCGGTGAGATCGCCCGACTGGGCGTCCTCGGTCCGACCAGGATGGACTACGGCACGAACATGGCCGCCGTCCGTGCGGTCGCCCGCTACCTGTCCCGGCTGCTCGGCGAGAACTGACCGCCGGACACCCCTCCACCCCGTCCACCCACGCACCCCCTGAGGAACACTTGGCAGACCACTACGACGTCCTCGGCGTCCCGCGCGACGCCTCCGACGCCGACATCAAGAAGGCGTACCGGCGGCTCGCTCGCGAACTGCACCCGGACGTGAACCCGAGCCCCGACGCCGCCGAACGCTTCAAGGACGTCACGCACGCGTACGACGTCCTCAGCGACCCGGAACAGCGCCGTCGCTTCGACGCCGGCCCCCAGGACGGCGGGTTCGGCGCCGGTGCCGGCGGGTTCAGCGACATCTTCGACGCCTTCTTCGGCGGCGGGGGTGGCGGTGGCGGCCGGGGGACCGGTCCGCGCAGCCGTGCCGAGCGCGGTGGCGACGCCCTGCTCCGGCTCGAGGTCGACCTCGACGAGGTCGTCTTCGGCACGCACAAGGACCTCGAGGTCGACACCGCGGTGCTCTGCGACACGTGCGGCGGCTCCTGCTGCGCACCCGGCACGAGCCCGCAGACGTGTGACATCTGCGGTGGCTCCGGCCACATCCAGCGCCAGGTCCGCTCGCTGCTCGGCAACGTCGTGACGAGCGCCCCGTGCGGCACCTGCCGCGGTTACGGGACCGTCATCCCGAACCCGTGCCCGACCTGCCAGGGCCAGGGCCGCGTCCGTGCCCGTCGCACCGTGCCGGTCGACGTGCCCGCCGGCGTCGACTCGGGCCTCCGCCTGCAGATGCCCGGTCAGGGCGAGGTCGGTCCGGCCGGCGGTCCTGCCGGTGACCTGTACCTCGAGGTCCGGGTGCGCCACCACGACGTCTTCAGCCGTGACGGCGACGACCTGCTCGCCACGCTCGAGGTCCCGATGACCGACGCGATCCTCGGCGCCACGACGACGATCGACGGGCTCGACGGCCCGGTCGAGCTCGAACTCCGCCCCGGTGTGCAGAGCGCCGACGTCCTGGTCATCAAGGACCGCGGCGTCACGAAGCTCCGCGGCTCCGGTCGCGGTGACCTCAAGGTCGGTATCCAGGTCGTCACGCCCAGCAAGCTCTCGCACAAGGAGCGGCAGCTGGTCGAACAGCTCGCGAAGTCCCACAAGGCCGGTGCCCCCCAGCTGTCCCGCTTCCAGCAGGGCATGTTCGGCAAGCTCCGCGACCGGTTCTTCAACTTCTGATGGCTTCGCTCTACCTCGTCGACACCCTCGACGACGTGACGGTGGGCGGCCAGGTGTCGCTCGACGGCGCCGAGGGTCGTCACGCCGTCACGGTGTCGCGGGTCCGCGTCGGTGAGCAGCTCCGGCTCTCGGACGGTCGCGGCACAGTCGTCGCCGGCACGGTCGCGTCGGTCGGCAAGGACTCGCTCCTGCTGACCGTCGCGTCCGTCGGCGTCGAGCCGGTGCCGCGTCCGTCGCTGACCCTGGTGCAGGCGCTCGCCAAGGGCGGCCGTGACGAGATGGCGGTGCAGGCCGCGACCGAGATCGGTGTCGACCGGGTCGTTCCGTGGGCCGCGGCGCGCAGCGTCTCGCGCTGGGACGGCCCGAAGATCGAGAAGGGTCGCGCCCGGTGGGCGTCGATCGCGCAGGAGGCCGCGAAGCAGGCCGTCCGCGCGCGGGTCCCCGACGTCGTCGCCCCGGTGACGACGGCGCAGCTCGCCGGTGGGGCCGGAGCGGCAGCCGCGGACGACGGCCAGGAGGCCCGGCGCCAGTTGGTCCTGCTCGAACCGACCGCCTCGGTGCGGCTCGCCACCTGGGAGCCACCGACGGACGTCGACGAGATCGCCCTGGTGGTCGGACCCGAGGGCGGCATCGAGCCGTCCGAGCTCGAGCGGCTCGAGGCGGCCGGTGCGGTCCGGGTCCGACTCGGCGACACGGTGCTCCGGACCTCGACCGCGGGACCTGCGGCGCTGGCCGTCCTGCAAGCCCGACTCGGCCGCTGGTGAGCCGGTCCGGCGTGGATCGGAGCATCGGGGCGGACCGGGAAGGCGCGGCGTCGGTCGCGCGTTCTACGATGGTGCCCATGACCAGCACCGAGCCCAGCGTCTTCACGAAGATCGTCGCGCGCGAGATCCCGGCGACCATCGTCGCCGAGGACGACCGCGTCATCGCGTTCGAGGACATCGCCCCGAAGGCACCCGTCCACGTGCTGGTCGTGCCGAAGACCCAGGCGTACGCGAACGTCGGCGAGCTCGCAGCAGCCGACCCCGACCTGCTCGCGCACGTCGTCCAGACCGCCCAGCGCATCGCCGACGAGCGCGCCGGCGGACAGTTCCGACTCGTGTTCAACACCGGCGAAGCCGCCGGACAGACCGTGTTCCACGTGCACGCGCACGTACTCGCAGGAGACCTGCAGGAAGGCACCCTTGCCAGCTGACGAACCAGCCACCACCGAGCCGCAGTCGGCCTCGGAGCCCGTCTCGACCTCCGAACTCACCGTCGACGGCATCGCGATGGTGCAGTTGCTCGGACCGCAGGACCGCCTGCTGAAGACCGTCGAACGCCAGTACCCCGCGGTCCGGGTCCTGGTCCGCGGCAACCAGGTCACGCTGGCCGGACCGGAGCGCGACGTCACGCGTGCCCGGGCCCTGGTCGACGAACTCGTCGGCATGGTCCGCCGTGGGCAGGACATCGGCCAGTCGGACATCCCGACCTCGGCGCGCATCATCGACGAAGAGCGCAGCCCGTCGAACGTGTTCGGCACCCCGATCGTGTCCAGCCGGGGCAAGTCGGTGCGTCCGAAGACCGACGGCCAGCGTGCCTACGTCGACGCCATCGACGAGAACACCATCACGTTCGGCATCGGCCCGGCCGGTACCGGCAAGACGTACCTGGCGATGGCGAAGGCGGTGCAGGCCCTGCAGCGACGCGAGGTCTCGCGCATCATCCTGACCCGTCCCGCGGTCGAGGCTGGCGAGCGGCTCGGGTTCCTGCCCGGCACGCTGACCGACAAGATCGACCCGTACCTCCGCCCGCTGTACGACGCGCTCAACGAGATGATGGACCCCGAACTGGTCCCGAAGCTCCTGGCCGCCGGCACGGTCGAGGTCGCCCCGCTGGCGTACATGCGTGGCCGCACGCTCAACGACTCGTTCGTCGTGCTCGACGAGGCGCAGAACACCACCCCGGAACAGATGAAGATGTTCCTGACGCGTCTCGGCTTCGGCTCGAAGATGGTCATCACGGGCGACATCACCCAGGTCGACCTGCCGGGCAACGTCTCGGGTCTGCGCCTGGTGACGCGGATCCTGGACGAGGTCGACGACATCCACTTCGCCCGCCTCGGCAGCGAGGACGTCGTCCGCCACACCCTGGTCGGCCGGATCGTCGACGCGTACACCGTGTACGACGAGGAACGTCTCGTCGAGCAGGCCGCCAAACGCCCCCACCAGCAGGACGACCGCCGAGGAGGCACCCGGTGAGCATCGAGCTCAACAACGAGTCCGGTGTGACGGTGGACGAGGACGTCGTGCAGCGTCTCGCCGCCTTCGCGCTCGACGCCATGCACGTGCACGCCGACGCGGAGCTCGCGATCGTCTTCGTCGACGAGGGGGCGATGGAGCAGCTGCACATCCGGTGGATGGACGAGCCCGGCCCCACCGACGTGCTGAGCTTCCCGATGGACGAGCTCCGTCCGGGCACCGAGGACGAGCCGACGCCCGCCGGGTTGCTCGGTGACATCGTGGTCTGCCCGCAGGTCGCCGAGGAACAGGCGAAGACCGCCGGGCACTCGACGCTCGACGAGATCCTGCTGCTCACGTGCCACGGCATCCTGCACCTGCTCGGCTTCGACCACGCGGAGCCGGAGGAGAAGGCCGAGATGTTCGGTCTGCAGGGCGAGATCCTGACGGCCTTCGCCGCCCAGCGCCGGGGGCGGTGACCGCAGTGCTGCTCGTCGCCGGTCTGCTCGCGGTGGCGTTCCTGCTGGTCGTCCTCGGCGGCCTGCTCGCGGCCGCCGACTCCGCCCTGTCGGTCCTGTCGCGTGCCGACCTCGAGGAGATCGCCCGCGGCAGCAAGCGCCGTCGCGCGATCGAGGCCCTGGCGGACGACCCCGGCGCCCACGTCAACGCCCTGAACTTCTTCCGCGTCCTGGCCGAGACGGCAGCTGCGGTGCTCGTGACCATCGCCCTCGTGACGGTGTTCGACACGTGGTGGGTCGCCCTGATCGTGTCCGCGGCCGTGATGACCGCGGTGTCCTTCGTGCTCGTCGGGTCGAGCCCGCGCAGCGTCGGACGCGCCCACGCCGAGGGCATCATCGCCGCCACCGGGGGACTGGTCCGCGGTGTCCGCATCGTGCTCGGTCCGCTCGCGGGGCTGCTCGTCGCGATCGGTGACCGGGTCACGCCCGGACGCGTCCGCAGTGCCTCGAGCGTCTCGAGCGAAGAGCAGCTGCTCTCCCTGGTCGACGAGGCGACCGAGAGCAACGTGCTCGAGGCCGACGACCGCGAGCTCATCCACTCGGTCTTCGCGTTCAGCGACACCCTGGTGCGCGAGGTCATGGTGCCCCGCACCGACATGGTCACCGCGGACGCCGGTGACACCATCGCCGCCGTGATGGAGCAGTTCCTGGCCACCGGTGTCTCCCGGATGCCGGTGATCGGCCGTGACAGCGACGACGTCCTCGGTGTCGTGTACCTCCGCGACCTGGCCCGGGGGCTCTACGAGCGTCCCGAGGTCGGCACCCGCCCGGTGCGCACGATGCTCCGACCGGCGGAGTTCCTGCCGGAGTCGAAGCCCGCCGACGAGACCCTGCGTCACATGCAGCTGGCGAAGAACCACCTGGTGCTCGTGGTCGACGAGTACGGCGGGGTCGCGGGCCTCGTCACGATGGAGGACCTCATCGAGGAACTCGTCGGCGACATCTCGGACGAGTACGACCGCGCCGTGGTCGACCGAGCCGAGATCGAACCCGGTCGCTGGCGCGTCTCGGCCCGGCTGCCCATCGACGAGCTCGGCGACCTGTTCGGCATCGAGCTCGACGACGACGACGTCGACACCGCCGGTGGCCTGCTCACCAAGGAGCTCGGTCACCTGCCCTCCGCCGGGGACACCGTCACGGTCTCCGGGGTCCTGCTCATCGCGGACCGCGTCGAGGGCAAGCGACGCCACCTCATCACCGTGGTCGCCGAGCGGACCGCCGACCTGGCGTCCGCCGAGCAGGCCTTCGGCGACTCCGACCACTCCACGACGGGAACACGAACGCCATGACCGACTCCGGACCCGACACCGCCCCCGAGGCGACGACCCCCTACCGTGCGGGGTTCGTCTCCTTCGTCGGTCGCCCGAACGTCGGCAAGTCGACGCTGACGAACGCCCTGGTCGGCCAGAAGGTCGCGATCACCTCGTCGAAGCCGCAGACCACCCGACGCGCCATCCGCGGCATCGTGCACCGCCCGCACGGCCAGGTCATCGTCGTCGACACCCCCGGCGTGCACCGTCCGCGCACGCTCCTGGGCGAGCGCCTGAACGACCTCGTGCAGTCCACCCTCGGTGACGTCGACGTGATCGGCTTCTGCGTGCCGGCGAACGAGCCGATCGGGCCGGGCGACCGGTTCATCAACGACACGCTCGACCAGTACCCCCGGGCGAAGAAGATCGCGATCGTCACGAAGATCGACCGCTCGGGCAAGGAGAAGATCGCCGAGCAGCTGCTCGCGGTCTCGCGCCTCCGTGAGTGGGACGCGATCATCCCGACCTCGGGCACCGAGGGCCTGCAGCTCGAGGACCTGATCGACGAGGTCGTGTCGCTGCTGCCGGAGTCCCCGCAGCTCTACGACGACCTCGCCGTGACCGAGGAGACCGACGAAGAGCGGATCGGCGAACTCATCCGCGAAGCCGCACTCGAGGGCGTCCGTGACGAACTGCCGCACTCGCTCGCCGTCGTCATCGAGGACATGGTCGAGCCGGACGCCGACGACGACCCGAACGGACCGCTCCGTATCTTCGCGAACCTGTTCGTCGAGCGGGACAGCCAGAAGTCGATCGTCATCGGGCACAAGGGCGGCCGACTCAAGGACGTCGGTACCCGCGCCCGGGTCGAGATCGAGGGCCTGCTCGGTCGGCACGTCTACCTGAACATCCGCGTGAAGGTCGCCAAGGAGTGGCAGCGCGACCCGAAGCAGCTCGGCCGCCTGGGCTTCTGACCCGGGTCATCCCACGGTCGGACGCGCCGAGCGGCCGTGCGCCGTACCGTGGGGTGGTGTTCCGTCCCGTCCTCCGCACCCAGCTCGCCGTCGACATCGGTACGGCGCTGCTGCTCGGCGGCGTGGTCGCCGTCCTCTGGGCGCAGGGTGGCGAGGGTCCCTGGAGCCTCGTGACGACCGGTGTCCTCACCCTGGCCCTCGCACTCCGCCGGGTCGCTCCGGGGCTGGCCCTCGTGATCGCCTGGATCGGTGCCGTCCTGCAGATGGTGACGCTGCAGACCACCAACGTGGCCGACCTCTTCATCCCCGGTGTGCTCTACACCACGAGCGTCTACGGCACCCGACGCATCCGGATCGCCGGCCTCGTCTCCGCGATCGTCGGGGCAGTCGTCGCCGGTGTGTTCTACGGCTTCCAGATCTACGGCGTCCGGGGGATCGGCGGCGAAGAGACGCTGAAGGGCGCCGTCCAGTACGGCGCGATGTGGTTCGTCGTCGTCCTGGCCGTCCTGCTGCTGCCGTGGCTCGCCGGTCTGGCCGTCCGGGCCCGGCGGTCGGCGCGGATGAGCCGGGAGGCCCAACTGCTGGCCGAACGCGACGCCGCCCGGGCCGACCGGAACGTCGCGATCGAGCAGGAGCGGGTCCGCATCGCCCGGGACATGCACGACATCGTGGCGCACTCGCTGGCCGTCGTGATCGCCCAGGCCGACGGCGCACGCTACGCCCTCCGCGCCGACCCCGCGGTCGCAGACGAGGCGCTCGACACGATCGGCGCGACCGCCCGCCGTGCCCTCGGCGACGTCCGCGAGCTGCTCGGGGCACTCCGACACGAGCAGGGCACCGCGCCGACCCCCGACGTCGACGACATCGAGCGGCTGGTCGGGCAGATGCGTGACGTCGGACTCGAGGTGCAGGTGGAGCGCGAGGGTGACCCGTCGACGCTGCCGACCACCACGCAGCTCGCCGTCTACCGGATCGTGCAGGAGAGCCTGACGAACGCCTACAAGCACGGCGCTCCCGGCAGCACCGTCCGGGCACGCCTGACCTACCGGCCCGACACCGTCGAGATCGACGTCGTGAACCGCCGCGCCGAGGACGACCGGCCCGGCCCCGGCACCGGCCACGGCCTGGTCGGCATGCGGGAGCGTGCCACCATGTCCGGCGGGAGCATGACGGCCGGACCCCGGGGCGAGGACTTCGCGGTGGCGGTCCGGATGCCGGCGCAACCGTCGACGGGGCAGATGCCCCGCAACACGATCCCGACCCACTGATCCCGCACCACGATCCCGACCCACTGATGACGAGCAGGCGATGACCGACACGAGCACGAGCACCCCCGCAGCGGCACCCATCCGCGTCGCCCTGGTCGACGACCAGGCCCTGTTCCGCACCGGCATCCGGATGCTCATCGGGTCCCAGCCGGACCTGCAGTTCGTGGGGGAGGCCGGCGACGGCGCCGAGGGCATCGAACTGGTCCGCCGGAACCGTCCGGACGTCGTGCTCATGGACATCCGGATGCCGGTGAAGGACGGCATCAGTGCCACCGCCGACATCGTCTCGAGCGGGTCCGACGCCAAGGTGCTCGTCCTCACCACGTTCGACTTCGACGAGGCCGCCGCCAAGGCCATCCGTGCCGGAGCGAGCGGGTTCGTGCTCAAGGACGCCGACCCGGAGTTCCTGCTCGCGGCGATCCGCACCGTGCACGCCGGCACGACGGTGTTCGCCGCCTCGGCCACCCGCGAACTCCTCCGCCGCTACGAGGACCCGGCCGACCTGCGCTCGACGGTGCCCGCTGCCTTCGCCGGACTGACCCCGCGCGAGCGCGAGATCTTCGACCTGGCTGCCCGGGGGCTCAGCAACGCCGAGATCGCCGCCCACGAGTACGTCAGCGAGGCGACCGTGAAGACCCACATCTCGCGGGTCCTGACGAAGCTCGAGCTGCGCGACCGGGTACGGCTCGTCGTGTTCGCGCACGAGCACGGCCTCGTCACCAAGGGCGACTGACCCTCATCCGCTCGGCGGACCCCGACGCGGGATGCCCACCGCGGGGATGACGGACCGGAGCCGGACGGCGGACGCGGGACGGGCCTCCCGGACGCGATCGTGGAGTCATGACCAACCACGCTCCGATCATCCGTCTCGACCATGTCTCCAAGCACTACGGGGACGCCGCGCGCCGGGTGACGGCGCTGGACGAAGTCAGCGTCGACATCGGGATCGGCGAGTTCACCGCGGTGATGGGCCCCTCCGGTTCCGGCAAATCCACGCTCATGCACGTCGCCGCCGGCCTCGACCAGGTCACCGCTGGTCGCATCACGATCGACGGCACGGACATCACCGGGCTCGGCGACCGGGAGCTCACCGAACTCCGTCGCCGACGCCTCGGCTTCGTGTTCCAGTCGTTCAACCTCGTCCCGACGCTCGACGTCAGCGAGAACATCCGCCTGCCGTTCCTGCTCGGCGGGCACAAGCCGGACCGCGACGAGACCGCGTGGATCGACCGCCTGGTCGAGATGCTCGGGCTCGGCAACCGCCTGACCCACCGGCCGCACGAGCTCTCCGGCGGCCAGCAGCAGCGCGTCGCCATCGCCCGCGCCCTCGCTTCGCGTCCGGCCGTCGTCGTCGCGGACGAGCCGACCGGTGCCCTCGACTCGCGGACCGGGCGGGACGTGCTCGCGATCCTCCGCGGTGCCGTCGACGAGTGGGGTCAGAGCGTCGTCATGGTGACGCACGACCCGGTCGCCGCCGCGAACGCCGACCGGATCCTGTTCCTCGCCGACGGCCGCGTCGTCGACGACCGGCCCCGGATGGGCGCCGCCGAGATCTCCGCCACGATGCTCGGGATGGAGGCGGCAGCGTGACCGGCAGCATGAACGGCGTCCGGCAGTTCGCCCCGACCATCCTGGTCGCCGCCCTCGGCACCACCTTCGGCTCCGCGCTCGTCATCGCCCCGGGGATCGTCACCGAAGCGATGACCGCCACCGGCCTCGACGACATCAGCTCGGTCAAGGCCGTGCTGTCGGTGATCGGCTGGCTGGCCCTCGGCATCGCCCTGTACGTCGGGGCGATCGTCACCGCGAACACGTGCGCGACGCTCATCGCCGGGCAGACCCGCGTGATCGCGCTGCAGCGGCTCGTCGGCGCGACCGGTGCCTCGCTCCGTGCCCGGATCACCCGCATCGGACTCGTCGTCGGCCTGCTCGGTGGGCTCGTCGGCGCCGTCGTGGGCACCGGGCTCGCCGCGCTGTTCGTCGCCGTGCTCCGCGGCAACGGCTTCCTGCCCGACCGCTCCTACACGCTCCTGCCGTGGGAGCTCGTGCTGCCCGTGGTCGCCGTCGTCCTCGCCACCTGGGGAGCCTTCGCCGCCGGCTCCCGACGCGTGCTCACCGTCACCCCGCTGCAGGCGCTGTCCTCGAGCGTCGAGCCGAGCCACGAGGACGTCCGCACCGGCACCGCCCGGAAGGTCTGGGCGATCCTGCTCATGGCCGCGGGAACGCTGCTCGCCCTGGTCGGACTGGCCCTCAGCGCGGCGACGCCCCTGGCGGTCCTGCCCGCGGCACTCGGCGGCTTCGTCTCGTTCGCCGGGGTCGCGGTCGGCGCCACCATCGTGATGCCGCCGGTCCTGCAGGCGATCGGGCGGATCGGGTCCCACGACCCCGTGGTCCTGCTCGCCGGCCGGAACGCGATGCGCGCCCCGGCACGCACGGCCCGCGCCACCATCGGGCTCGTCATCGGCGTCACGCTGCTCGTCACCTTCGCCGTCGCGCTCGGGATCATGCAGCACGTCACCGAGTCCGCCCTGTCCGGGCAGAGCGGCATCACGCCCGCGATGCTCGCCGAGCAGCGCAGCTTCTTCGTGCAGCTCGATGCCGTGGTCAGCGTCATCGTCGGGTTCTCCGCCGTGATCGCCGCGGTCGGGGTCGTCAACGCCCTGGCCCTCGGCGTGCTGCAGCGTCGCCGGGAGCTCGGGCTGCTCCGTGTCCTCGGACTGACCGGGGCGCAGGTCCGGCGGATGATCGTCACCGAGGCCGTCCAGATGGTCGTCGCAGCCGTCGCGACCGGGCTCGTGCTCGGCACCGCGTACGGGTGGCTCGGCGGGCAGACACTCCTCGGCACGATCCGTGCCACCACGCCGGTGCTGCCGCCGACCACGATCGCGGTCGTGGTGGTCGGGGCGCTCGTCCTGGCGGTCGTCGCCACCGTGGCGCCGGTCCGGCGTGCGATGCGCGTACCGCCGACGGAGGCGCTGGCGGTCGACTGAGTGGCGACCGCCGGTGAGGTCGCCGTCACCGTGGGGGTGACGGCGACCGGGTCCGGTCGCCGCGGCCGTGGGGGTGGCGGCGGCCACCAGATGGGAGGCACGGTGCCAGCGGGTGCCGTGCCTCCCGTCCGTGACGTGGTCCGTCCGTCACACGGTGCACCGTTCGGGCGCTCCGGTGCTAGCGTGAACCCGATGTACTCGGCACTCCTCCTCCTTCGTCGCCGCGACGAGGCCTGACAACCGGCCCACCTCGTCGCGGAGTCCGTCGTGGCCGCACCGCAACCACACCGACGAAAGCGAACCGATGCAGAACGCGCAGCGCCCCTCCGGGATGCCGATCCACAAGTACGTCCCCTTCTCCGAGCAGATCACCGTCGACCTGCCCGACCGCACCTGGCCCACGAAGCAGATCGACCGTGCGCCCCGCTGGTGCGCCGTCGACCTGCGTGACGGCAACCAGGCACTCATCGACCCGATGGACGCCGAACGCAAGCGGGCCATGTTCGACCTGCTCGTCCGGATGGGCTACAAGGAGATCGAGGTCGGGTTCCCCAGTGCCTCGCAGACCGACTTCGACTTCGTCCGGTCGCTGATCGACGAGGGCGCGATCCCCGACGACGTCACGATCCAGGTCCTGACCCAGGCGCGCGAGCACCTCATCGACCGCACGTACGAGGCGATCGACGGCGCGAAGCAGGCCATCGTGCACCTCTACAACTCGACGAGCATCGTGCAGCGCGAGGTCGTGTTCCGCACCGACGTGCAGGGCGTCGTCGACATCGCCGTCGCCGGAGCGCACATGTGCAAGGCGGCCGAAGCACGGCTGCAGCACGACACGACCGTCTACTACGAGTACTCGCCGGAGTCCTACACGGGCACCGAGCTCGAGGTCGCGGTGCAGATCTGCAACGCCGTCCTCGAGGTCTTCGAGCCGACGCCCGAGCGCCAGGTCATCATCAACCTGCCCGCGACCGTCGAGATGGCGACCCCGAACGTCTACGCCGACTCGATCGAGTGGATGTCGCGCAACCTCGCCCACCGCCAGGACGTCATCCTGTCGCTGCACCCGCACAACGACCGGGGCACCGCCGTCGCCGCTGCCGAGCTCGGCTACATGGCCGGCGCCGACCGCATCGAGGGCTGCCTGTTCGGCAACGGCGAGCGGACCGGCAACGTCGACCTCGTCGCGCTGGGGATGAACCTGTTCACGCAGGGCATCGACCCGCAGATCGACTTCTCGGACATCGACCAGGTCAAGCGCACCGTCGAGTACTGCAACCAGCTGCCGGTGCCGGAGCGCCAGCCGTGGGCCGGAGACCTGGTCTACACGGCCTTCAGCGGCTCACACCAGGACGCCATCAAGAAGGGCCTCGAAGCGCTCGAGGCCCGCGCGGCCGCCGAGGGCGTCGGCGTCGACGACGTCGTCTGGGCGGTGCCGTACCTGCCGGTCGACCCGAAGGACATCGGCCGCTCGTACGAGGCCGTCATCCGTGTCAACTCGCAGTCCGGCAAGGGCGGCGTCGCGTACCTGCTGAAGACCGACCACGCGCTCGACCTGCCCCGCAAGCTGCAGATCGAGTTCAGCGGTGTCGTGCAGCAGCGCACCGACGCCGAGGGCGGCGAGTTCACCTCGGAGCGCATCTGGGACCTGTTCCACGACGAGTACCTGCCCGCCCACGTCGACGACGACAAGTGGGGCCGGTACGAGATCACGAAGACCGCCACCTCGAGCGACTTCGACGGCACCACCAAGCTGTCGGTCGCGATGCGCGTCGACGAGGGTGCGGTCACCGCCGAGGCCGTCGGCACCGGCCCGATCGACGCGTTCCTGTCCGTGATGGCAGACCAGGGCGTCTCGGTCACGCTGTACGACTACTCGGAGCACACGATGAGCGCCTCGGGTGACGCGCAGGCGGCGTCCTACGTCGAGCTCGACGTCGACGGCGTGCGGCTGTGGGGCGTCGGGATCGACGCCGACATCGCGACCGCGTCGCTCAAGGCGATCGTCTCCGCCGTCAACCGCGCGGTCCGCGCGGGCGCGGCCTCGGGTGCGCCGGAGCTCGTCTCCGCCTGACCCGCGTCCGTCCAGTGGCCGCGACCAGATCTGCGAAACACCGGTGTTCGTCTTTCGAACACCGGTATCGTGCGGTGTTCCCCACGAACACCGGTGTTCTGCAGGGGGCAGGGGGCAGGGGGCCGAGGTGTCGGCGGGGCGGGGGATACTTGAGGCATGCCGCTGTACCGGGACGAGTGCGTCGTGTTGCGCACCCACAAGCTCGGTGAGGCCGACCGCATCGTCACGATGCTCAGCCGGGAGCACGGCAAGATCCGCGCCGTCGCGAAGGGCGTGCGCCGGACCGCGTCGAAGTTCGGCTCGCGGCTCGAACCCTTCATGGTCGTCGACGCCCAGTTCTACGAGGGCCGCTCGCTCGACATCGTCACGCAGGCGGAGTCCCTCGGCGCGTACGGAGCCCGGATCGTCGCCGACTACGGCGCGTACACCGCGGCGAGTGCGATGGTCGAGACCGCCGACCGACTGAGCGAGGCGGACGCGGGGCTGCAGCAGTACCTGTTGCTCGTCGGAGCGCTGCGGTCGCTGTCGCGCGGGGAACACCAGCCGAGTGCGACCCTCGACTCGTACCTCCTCCGCGCGATGAGCATCGCCGGGTGGGCACCCTCGTTCAGCGACTGCGCGGTCACCGGGGAGCCCGGGCCGCACTCGGCGTTCGTCGTGCAGCTCGGTGGGGTCGTGGCGGACTCGGCCGCGCCTCCCGGCACACCACGGCTGGACCCGGCGACGCTCGCCGTCCTCGGACAGCTGCTCGCCGGGGACTGGGGGAGCGTCGACGTGACCGACGAGCGGACGAGATCGCGGGCCTCCGGCGTGGTCGCGGCGTACGCGCAGTGGCACCTGGAACGATCGCTCCGTTCGTTGCCGCACGTCGACCGCACCGAGCACCCGTCACCGCTCGCCCCGCACCCCGGTGGTGTGCCGGCGGCGGTCGCAGCGGTGCCGGCGCCTGCCGTGCCGACACCGGACGACCACGACCCCGCCCTCGGAGGAACCCGCGCATGAGCCCTCGCCGTCCCGCTGCCGAACCGGGCCCCTTCCTGCCGGTCGACTGGACCGGCGAGCAGCCCCCGGCGATCCCGAAACGCTTCGTGCCCGGCCACGTGGCGATCGTGATGGACGGCAACGGCCGGTGGGCGAACCAGCGCGGCCTCACCCGGATCGAGGGACACAAGGCGGGTGAGGCCTCGTTGCTCGACGTCGTCGCCGGTGCGATCCAGATCGGTGTCACGCACGTGTCCGCGTACGCGTTCTCGACCGAGAACTGGAAGCGCTCACCCGAAGAGGTCCGGTTCCTCATGGGCTTCAACCGTGACGTCATCCGCCGTCGCCGGGACCAGCTGCACGAGTGGGGTGTGCGGGTCCGTTGGGCCGGGCGCACCCCGAGGCTCTGGCGCAGTGTCATCGACGAGCTGCAGACCGCCGAGGAGATGACGGCCGGCAACGACGTCCTGACGCTGACGATGTGCGTCAACTACGGCGGCCGGAACGAGATCGCCGACGCGGTGCGCTCGATCGCGGACGACGTCGCCGCTGGACGCCTCAAGCCGAGCCAGGTGACCGAGAAGACCCTGGCGAAGCGGCTGTACGTGCCGGAGCTGCCGGACGTCGACCTGTTCCTCCGCAGTTCGGGGGAGCAGCGGACCAGCAACTTCCTGCTGTGGCAGTCGGCGTACGCCGAGATGGTGTTCCTCGACCGGCTCTGGCCCGACTTCCGACGCACCGACCTGTGGGGTGCGATCGAGGAGTACGCCAGCCGCGACCGTCGCTACGGCGGCGCGGTCGACACGCCGACGGCGTAGCGCGGCGGGCGGCTGCCCCGGCCGGCCACCCGCGCGGCCGAGGTTCGGCCCCGCGGACATGTTGCGCCGTTCGGAGGCCGCAATGTATCCGCTCAGCCGAGGCTCGGCGCGCGCCCGGGTGACGGCGGGCGCGGCTGGCCGCGCGGCGGCGCGGCCGGCGTGCGCCCGG
>NZ_JAXCWN010000006.1:0-238746 GCF_034045095.1 Curtobacterium sp. CFBP9011 | reverse complement strand
TCGGCGCGCTTGGTGACAGCGCGCCGAACACACCCCGGCGGTGGGGGTGGAGAACCAGCGGTGAGCTGCTGGTGAGCGCTTGCGGGTGTTTCCCGGCTTGTGACAGTGATTCGGGGCACCCGGCGCAACCGTTTGGTGGTCGTTGTGGTTGTTACCTCGTCGTTACATTCCGGGCCTGCACCCGACGGGTGATCGGTGGATCTGCGAAGCTCGGTCCATGTCGTGGCCCAGACCTGAAGCCCTGCCGCGACGCTTCCGGCGCCTGTGGCCCGAGCCGGGAACAGGACGTCGTCTGATGTGCCGTCACGGGGAGCAACGATGATGAAACCGACGGGAGCGGGAAGCCCTGCCGCGCCGAAGCGAGGGCGAGCCCCGCTCGTGCTCCTGATCGCTGCGATGCTGCTCATCGGTCCACTGCTCGTCACGATCGGCAGTGTCCTGATCGCCGGGAACAACGACCTGCTCGCGACGGGTACACGGATCTCCGGAACGGTCATCGACGTGGACGACGGCCCCGAGTCATCGGACCGACGCTTCGGGGCGGAGTACTTCTCCTCCGGCTCGTCGCGTCATGTGATCTGGGCGGACTGGGTCTCCCAGGCGAAGCCCGAGGTCCGTGACACCGTCACCGTCGTCTACCGCCAGGACGATCCTGGTTCAGCGGTCATCGCGGGGTACGGCACGCCTGGTGAGTCGGTCCGGGGGTTGGGCGTCGTCCTCACCGTCATCGTGGGTGGCGCGGCTGTCACCATGCTCGTCGCTTCCCGCAGGGGGAGGAGGAAGCGGAGCTGAGCTGGTCCTCTTCCGGGTTCAACCGTCGGACCCCGACCCGGCCGCGGACAGCGCACCCCGCCCGCGCCCGGATCGCCGCGACCTCCGAGGCCCTCCTCTGGAGTGCCCTGCCGAACGGGCGCCGCGCGACGTTCTACGACCTCTGGTCCGGGCACTCGCTCCGTCCGGCGCGCTTCCGCCGCCGCCTGGAAGCCGACCTCGGCCGTGTCTTCGCCCTCCTGGCCGACGGCACGATCTCCGCGAACATCGCTGCACGCTTCCCCCTGACCGAGGCCGCCGCGGCCCTCACGCTCGCCGAGTCACGGACCCTCAACGGCAAGGTGGTCCTGCTGCCCTGACCGCGGTGCCGCCGGCGCACCAGCGTGCGAGGGTGACGGACGGGAGGCGCGGTGCCAGCCGGCACCGCGCCTCCCGTCCGTCACACCGGCCGCTGGGCGTCGACGCGCTCCGTCTCCTCGTGCTGATCGTCCACGGGGACGACGGCGACGACAGGCGCGGGACGGAGCTGCCGCCAGGTGGCGATGGCCGCAGCGGCTCCCGCGGCGACGGCGATCGTGATCGCGATGGACGGCAGCAGATTGTTCAGCCACAGTGAGGTGGTGAGCGACGAGGCCCCTGCTGCGAGCACGCCGGCGAGGACCGAGTGTGCGGCGGTGTGGACCGCACGAGAGGCGACCCGGTCGAGCGCCCGCCCGAGCAGGTAGGTGAAGGGGACCGAGATCAGGGCGCCGGCCAGCGCCAGGACGAGGGTGGCGACCAGGAACAGGCCGGTGAACCACACGAACGACATGAGGTCGGGGAGGGTGCCGCTCGTGATCGCGACGAGCGCCGTGGCCGCCACGGCGCTGGCAGGGGTCGTGACGGTGACCATCCACCCGTAGCTGCTGCCGATGAGCCGTCCGGTGTCGCCCATGCCCCAGGAGTCCATGCCCTCCACTCTGGGGCGTCGTCCCTGCAGAGCCGGACCCAGGGGAGAGAACGAGACCGAACGGAGACCTCGCGTCCGTCACGGGTGGGGTCAGTTGATGCAGGTGCCCTGCGCGCCGTAGGCGTTGCCGACGGGCTTCGCGGGTGCCGGGGCCGGTGCGGCTGCGTGGCTCCTCGCCGCGGGGGACGGCGCGGTGCTCGTCGCACCGGGGGCCGCTGCCGCCGCCACCGTGTGGCCGTCGGTACCGAGCACGAGCGTCACACCGCTGACCGTCGTGGACTCCACCGCCAGCGCTCCGGGGACGGCTGCGACGACCGCCTTCGCCTGCGCCTCAGACCCCGCGGGGTACTCGACGACGGTCGTGCCGGTGGTCGTGGTGTCGCCCGGCGCTCCGACGACGAAGCCCTTCGCCGTCAGCGCCGAGGACGCCGTCCCGGCAGCGCCGGGCGTCTGCGCACCGTTCAGGACGGCGACGTGCACTGCCGAGGGGGCGGCGGCCCGCGCGGCGACGTACGCGGCGGGCGGGCCGACGATGTCCTGGAAGAAGGCGGGCAGGGCAGCGAAGTCGACGGCCACGGTGGAGTACCCGTCGATGGTCGGCGTGCCGGAGGTGGGGATCGTGGCCGACCGGATCGCGGACAGGTCGATGTCGCTGAAGGTCGAGACCAGGTCGGGGATGCGCAGGGTGTCGTCGATCTGCACCGCGTCGCCGACGCCGTGCAGCAGGTCCGCGACCTTCACCGGGTTGAGGAGTGTGCGCGCGGACAGGGCCTCCCGTGCCTCCTGGGAGAGGAAGTACTGCTGTCGGACCTCACGGTCCAGGTCCCCGCGGGGCAGCCCGTCGCGTTGGCGGACGAAGGACAGTGCCTGGGAGGCGTTCAGCGTCGACGGCCCGGCGGGCAGGTCGACGTCCGAGTTCGGGTCGTGGGCGGGGTGGTTGAGGCAGACGGTGATCGGCCCGAGCGCCTTGACGAGCTGGTAGAAGCCGAGGAGCGACACCCGCACGAAGTGGTCGATGGTGAGGCCGCTGAGGTTCTCGATGGTCTGGATGAGCAGCCCCATGCCGCCCGCGTCGCCACCGCCGTTCGCGGCGCCGTCGGAGTAGGCGCTGTTCAACTTGAAGGTGCCGTGCCCCGGGATCGGCACCCACGAGTCGCGCGGGAACGAGATCATCGTGGCGCTGCCGCCGCCAGCCGGGATGTGCAGCACGATCATGGTGTCGGTGTTGGTCGCCCCGTCGTCGAGCTGGGTGCCGAGCTCGTCGAGCTCCTGCGGGGTCGCGTCGGCCGGACGGTGGTCGTCCCCGACCAGGAGGATGTTCTGCGCCTTCCCGTCGGTGTCGGCGACCTCGCCTCCGCCACCGCCCGGCGCTCCGGAGGGTGCCGAACGGGTGATGTGGACCTTGGTGAGACTCGAGTCGAGCTGCTCGTAGGACCACGCCGCGTAGCCGCCGGTCAGGACGAGGGCCATCGCGAGCACGCCGCCGATCGTCGGCAGGACGAGTCTCCGGCGGCGCTGGCGGCCGTGCCGGACCGGACCGCCGGCAGGGGCGGGGGACGTGTCGTGGTCGTCTGCGGGCATCGGGTGTCCTCGATCGTGTTCGGTGGCAGGAGGAGCAGTCTCACACCGGGCGGACCGGAGGACGTCCGTGGGACCACTGATCCCGTGTGCGAGTGCTCACACGTGACGGACGGGAGGCGCGGAGCCAGCTGGCACCGTGCCTCCCGTCCGTCACGCCCCGCGCCGCGCGATCCGGCGCCGCGCGACACGCCCGATCGTGGAGACTTCGTCAGGATCGGCGGCCCCCCGACACTTCTGGAGTGAGAGGGGGTATCCGTGGACGAGAACACCGAAGCCGACGCAGCACTGACTCGTCGGCTCGCGAACGGGGACCGCGCGGCGTTGGCCGACGCGTTCGACCGGTTCGCGCCGACACTGACCCGGTACGCGTGGGCGCTGGCCAGCAGCAAGCAGGACGTCGAAGAGCTCGTGCAGGACACGTTCCTGACGCTCTGGCAGAAGTCCGGCGAGCTCGACCTCGCCACCAGCGCCCTGCTGCCGTGGCTGCGGACCGCCGCCCCGCACCCCGTCGACGCGGCCGCCGTGCCGGCATCGTCATCGGCGTGATCGCGCTGCTCGGCCTCGGCGCCACGAGCGGTGGTGTCGCGCTCGGGATGATCCCGCAGCCGTTCACCGCGTCCGCGCCCGCGCCGACGCCCAGTCCCTCCGAACCGGTTGCGCCGAGCACACCCGAGTCGGCGCCCGTCCAGGAGACGCCGGACCCGGTGCCGATACCGAACCCGACGTCGACGAGGGGGCCGTTCGCGCTCGACGACCCGTCGACGTGGACCATCTCGGGGGACGAGATCGGGCCGATCGACCTCGGCGGGCAGTTCGACGCCGAGGTCGACGACCTGGGTTCCGGCACCGTGCGTCCGCCGATCGACGACGAGTGTCCCGCTCCGGGACACGGTGCCTGGACCTGGGACGACGGCACCGTGATCGAGGTCCTCTCCGACCTCGACGGGGTCGTGCGGGTCGTCCGGGTCATCGGCGACGACTCGACGCTCGAGCGCTCCGCCACGCCGTCCGGCCCACACACCGCCGGGGGATCCGGCCGCGGTGCGACCCTCACGGCGATCCGGTCGGAGTACCCGGACGTCCACCCGGAAGACCCCGCCGCGTCCGGCCCGTGGTCGCTGTGGCAGACGTCCAGCTCCGGCGGGACGATCACCTTCGAGATCGGTGCTGACGCGGAGACGGTCGTCGGCATCAAGATCGGGGACCCGTCGCAGCTGCCTCGGAACGTCTGCGACTGACGAGCGGGCGGGAAGCAGCCTTGGGGGGTGTTTCCCGCCCGTCGTCGTACCACCGGACCGCCGAGACGTCGGCGCCGGACGTCAGCGCCGCGTGTACCGGTGCTCCGGCCGCCCCGCCGCGCCGTACCGCAGCTGCATGGTCGCGGACCCGTCGGCGGCGAGCTGCGCCAGGTAGCGCTGCGCCGTCGCCCGCGAGACGCCGATCGCCGCCGCGACCTCGGCCGCCGAGCGCTCCTCGGACCCCGACAGCTGCTCGAGCACCAGCGCCGCCGTGGCCGCGCGCGAGGGGGAAGCGCCACCGCTGTCCCCGGCGTGCAGGATCCGGAACGCCCGCTCGACGGCCTCCTGGTCGAGCGTCGCCCGTTCGTCGAGCACGTTCCGGGAGCGCGCGTACGCCCGCAGCCGCTCGGCGAGCACCCCCGAGTCGAACGGCTTGATCAGGTACGCCAGGGCACCGTGCCGCATCGCCCGCCGAACGGTCCCCGAGTCGGAGGCAGCGCTCAGCACGAACGCGTCGGTGTCGACCGCGCGGAGCAGGTCGAGGCCGCTGCCGTCCGGCAGGTAGACGTCGACGAGCACCAGGTCGACCGGGGTCGTCGCCAGCACCTGGCGGGCGAGCGCCACGGTGCCGACGGGGTCGAGCGCCCGGAACCCGGGCACCTGGTCGACCTGCCGTCGGTGCAGGTCCGCGACGTGGAAGTCGTCGTCGACCACCAGCACGATCAGGTCCGTCATCCCACCGCTCCTCCGAGTCGTGCGCAGAACACCGCGCCGTGCGTCGTGTCGTCGGCGCCGCCGTCGCCCGGCCCGCCACCGTCGCCCGGCCCGCCGCGGTCGGCGAGCCACACGTCCCCGCCGTTCCGCCGGGCGATCTCCCGCGACAGCGGCAGGCCGATGCCGAGCCCGTGCACCTGCCCGGGGTCGCCCGGACCGGGCTCTCCGGACCCGCCGTCGCCGGCGGCACGCGGTCCGGGGGATCGACGTGCGAACAGGTCCCGGTCCCCGGGGACGCCCGGCCCGGAGTCCATCACCGACAGGTGCAGCGTCGTGCCCTCGTCGAGCACCTCCACCTCCACCCACGGCTGCGGCTCGTCCGGTGACGACCGAGCCCGGGACAGGGCCGCCGTCACCGCGTTGTCCACCAGGTTCCCGAGCACCGTCGTCACGTCCCCGGGCTCGGTGATCGTCCCCTGCACCAGCGTCTCCGGTCCGATCCGCAGCAGTACCCCGCGTTCCGCCGCCTCGACGCCCTTCGCGCCGAGGAACGCCTGCAGGAACGGCTCGGTCAGCCGGTCGGCGTGCTGCACCGGGTACCGCAGCGGCCCCCGCTCCTGCACGTCCGCAAGGTAGGCGCGGGCCCGGGTGGTCTCCCCGACGTCGAGCAGTCCGGCGATCGCGTGCAACCGGTTGGCGAACTCGTGCCGCTGGGCCCGGAGCGCCTGGGTCAGTGAGCCGACGGCGTCGAGTCGTCGGCTGAGGGCCTCCACGTCGGTCCGGTCCCGCAGCACGGCGACCCGGCCCAGGTCGAGGCCGTCGCGGAACACGCTCCGCACGTCGACGAGCAGCACCTGCGGGCCGGCGACGACGGTGGCGCTCGCCGGGGTCGGCGCGGCACGGTCCAGCATGGCGGCCAGGGCGTCGGGCAGGTCCAGGTCGGTGACCGCCCGTCCGACCGGTCGTGTCAGCGCGAGCAACCGTGCGGCTTCGGCGTTGCAGACGGTCACGGTGCCGGTGGGGCTGGTCGCGATGACGCCCTCGCCGACCCCACCGAGGACGGCCCGCTGGTTCTGCACGAGCGTCACGAGCTCCTCGGGCTGCACGCCGAGCGTCAACCGGACGAGTCGCCGACGGATGAGCACGGAGGCGACCACCGCCAGCAGCACCGCCACGAGACCGGCGCCGACGACGGGCACGCTGTCCTCGACGAGGGTGTCGTACACGCGGTCGCGCGCGAACCCGACGCTGACCTCGCCCACCACGTCCGGCCGGGAGGCACGCCCCGCGCCCGCCCCGCCGGCCCCGGTTCCGTAGACGGGCACCTTCGCCCGCGCGGACTCGCCGAGGGTGCCGCGCGCCCACGACACGCTCTCGCGCCCGCTGAGTGCGGCGTCGGGGGAGGTGCTCACCATCCGACCGATGCGGTCCGCGTCCGGGTGCGCCAGGCGGATCCCGCGGTCGTCGGTCACCACGACGAACAGTGCCCCGGTCCGCCGCTGGGCGTCGAGAGCGGCCTGCTGCACGGGACCGTCGGCGAGGTCGACGCGGTCGAGGTCGGTCCCGTCGACGCTGAGCCGTGTGACCTCGGTGCGGAGGTCGTCCTGGGCGGCGACGCTCTGGGCGATCGCGAGGGCGGTCCCCTCGGCGGCCCGTTCGAGCCGGGTGACCTCGATCCGGACGAACACGGCGCTGGTGAGGACGACGACGGCGACGACCACGACGAGCTGCAGCACCAGTACCTCGGTGGCGAAGCGGAGCCTGCGGCGCCGTGAACGGTCGTCGGTCACGACACCAGCGTACGGAGCGCGCAGCACTCATCGTGCGCAGAATGCGCACAACACGGTCAATGCGCGATGGTGCGCCAACGAGCAGAAGCGCGCCGCGCCTCCCGGCCGGGTCGTAGCGTGCCCGGACTGCCAGACACGGACGAAGGAGTCCTGATGCTCGTCATCCTCGGGTACGCGATGGTCGTGGTCTTCATGGTGATGATCATGACCAAGCGGATGTCACCGATGCTCGCCCTGATCATCGTGCCGACGGTCTTCGGGCTCTTCGCCGGTGCCGGCCTGGGCCTCGGCGACATGGTCATGAAGGCGATCGGGACGCTCGCGCCGACGGCCGCGCTGCTGATGTTCGCGATCATGTACTTCGGCCTGATGATCGACGTCGGCCTGTTCGACCCGCTCGTCCGCTTCATCCTGCGGGTGACCGGCAACGACCCGGCGAAGATCGTCCTCGGCACCGCCCTGCTGGCGGGTGCGGTGTCGCTCGACGGTGACGGGTCGACGACGTTCATCGTGGTGACTGCGGCGATGCTGCCGATCTACCTCAAGCTCGGCATGAGCCCGGTCGTGTTGACGTGCGTCGCCGGGCTCACCAACGGAACGCTCAACATCGTGCCCTGGGGCGGCCCGACCGCCCGCGCCGCCGCAGCGCTGAAGATCGACCCGACGGACGTCTTCGTGCCGCTCGTGCCGTCGCTGATCGTCGGCCTGCTGCTGTGCTTCGGGTTCGCGTGGACGATGGGGCTGGCGGAGCGGAAGCGCCTCGGGCTCATCGAGTTCACCTCCGCGACCCGGGCGTCCCGGGCGCCGAGCCGGCAGGGGGCCGGGGCCGGAGTGGGTGTCGGTTCGCGGATGCTCGCGGCGGCCGGCGGGACCGGTGGCGGGATGTTCACCAGCCCGACCGTCGCGCTCGGGCTGCGCGGCGGCAAGGCCGACGGCCGCCGGGCGGACGGCGAGGGCGTCGACGGTGCAGACGACGTCGGCGGGGCGTCCGGCTCGGGCTCCGGCGCGACGATGGCGTCGACGATGCTCGACCCGGACCGTCCGACGCTCCGCCCGAAGCGCATCTGGTTCAACCTCGTGCTCACCGTCGCGGTCATGGTCGTCCTGGTGCTCGGTGTGCTGCCCCTGGCGTACGTGTTCATGGTCGGCACGGCCGTCGCGCTGCTCGTCAACTTCCCGCAGCTCAAGCAGCAGAGCGCGCAGATCGTGGCCCACGCGCCGAGCATCGTCGGCGTCGTGTCGATGGTGTTCGCCGCCGGGGTGCTCATCGGGGTGCTCGACGGCACCGGGATGGTCGCCGCGATGGCCGACTGGCTGGTCGCGGTGATCCCCGACTCGATGGGCCCCTACCTGGCGGCCATCACGGGCGTACTGAGCATGCCGCTGACGTTCTTCATGAGCAACGACGCCTTCTACTTCGGCATCCTGCCCGTCCTGGCGGAGAGCGCCTCGGCGTTCGGCATCACGCCCGCCGAGATGGCGCGGGCCTCGGTGGTGGGGCAGCCGGTGCACATGCAGAGTCCGCTCGTGCCGGCGATCCTGCTGCTCGTGTCCCTGGCGAACGTGAACCTCGGCGACCACCACAGGAAGGTGCTGTGGCGGGCGGCGGTGGTGGCCGCGGCGATGCTCGTCGTCGGGATCGTGGTGCGGGTGATCCCGTTCGGCTGACCGGTGCGACCCGAGGGCGGACGGGAGGCGCGGTGCCAGCGGGTGCCGCGCCTCCCGTCCGTCGTTCACCCAGCGGGACCCGGGCGGGTCAGCCTGGCGACGGCGCGGTCCAGTCGCGGCGTTGCGATGCCCAGGGAGCGAGCGGTGTGCGAGAGGTCGAGGAGCACCGCACGGGGTTCTGCGGCCTGCGGGTCGTCGTGCGCGGCCAGGCTGGCGCGGGCGATCGGCGCGACCACGGTGGCGATTGCCAGCGCGGCCCCCGTCGCCCCCGGGAACCTGGCCGGCGTGCTCGCGGTGCGGTGTCGGGTGAGGTCGACGCCGCGCGCTTCGATGACCGGGAGGAGTTCTCGGCTCGTCCGGAACGCCCCGCTGAGTGCCCGTCGGTCCCCGATCATCCGGGCGAGCCCGCCGCGCTCCACCGCCTGGGAGAACATGCCGGCGTCGAGGACGACGTGCAGGAAGAGCCACCCGCGGATGTCCGGTTCGTCGCGGACGGTGAAGCCGGCCTGGTGGAAGACGGCCCGGGCCTCCTGCGCGCGCCGGGGCGGTGCGGTCCCCGACGTGCCGAGGGTGACCGACCGGAGGACGGCACCGTGGAGACTGCCGTCGGTCCGGAACCCGCCGCCCGCGCCGGGGAAGCCGAAGACGACCTGGTCCGCGGGGATCGGTGTCACGGCGGCATCGAGTTCGTCCCACACGTTGCCCAGGACCACGACCGTCGCGTCGCCGATGTGCGGTGCCAGCGCGGCCGAGGCGTCCCGGAGCTGGTGGTGACCGACGCTGATGACGACGAGGTCGAAGCGGTCGTCCGGCGCCGTCGAGCTCTGGAGCCGCGGCGCGTAGTCGCGCTGTGTCCGTCGACCGAGCGGCCCGAGGCGTCCGTCGATGAGGTCCGTCCGGACGGGCTCGCGGTACTCGGCGAGGCGCTGCGGTCGGACGTGGTGGACGACGTCGTGGCCGGCGCGCTGGAAGGCCTGGCCGTAGACCGTCGCGATGACGCCTCGCCCGAGCATCAGGATCCGCATCGCGTTCCTCCTCAGTAGTGTGGAGGTTGTCTCCGTTTGCGACGATACGGAGGTCATCTCCACTTGTCAACGACCATCGCCGATCCGAGGAGGACCAGTGCGTGCAGACGCCCGCCGGAACCGGGACGCGATCATCAGTGCCGCGCGCTCCGTGTTCGAGAACGACGAGCAGCTCCGGTTCGACGACTTCGCAGCCCGGGCAGGAGTCGGGGTCGGCACGCTGTACCGGCACTTCCCGACGCGGGAGTCGTTGGCGGCAGCGGTGTACCAGGGTGAGGTCGAGGCGCTCTGCGGGCAGGCCCGGGACTCCACCCGCCCGGCAGGTGAGACCCTCGACCGCTTCGTCCACGCGTTCGTCGACCACGTCGTCGAGAACACCGCGCTCGCCAGGACCCTGGCGGCCGTCGTCGACGCGGACACGCAGGCCGCCGGCGGCGGTGAACTGGAACGGACGCTCGGTGCCCTGATGGCGCGAGGGGTCGCCGAGGGGAGCGTCCGCGACGACGTGACACCGGGCGCCGTGTTGATCGCGCTGCACGGTGTGGGCTCGGCGACCGAACGGCCGGAGTGGGCGGCGGAAGCGCAGGTGCTCGCCGACGTCGTCGTGCGGGGCCTCGCGGCGGACTGAACCGCAGCGACCAGCACGCGCCGCCTGGGTCGGCGCTCGAGCGGCAGGCCCGGCGCTCACTGCCCGGGGATGGCCACCACCCGCTCGTGGTCCCACGGCTCGGTCCACCCGACCCGGTCGAACAACCCGTCGAGCAGCGTGGCGGTGAAGCCCCACACCACGTAGGACCCCGAGTCGGCCCGGACGGTGAACGCCGGCCCGCGCCAGGTCCGGCCCTCGCGACGGAACTCCGTGATGCCGCGGTTCGCCGGGTCGAGCAGATCGGCGACCGGGGCGCGGAAGACGGCGGCCGACTCGGCGACGTCCACCACCCGGACCGGCGACGGCGCACGCCACCAGCCGAGGACCGGCGTCACCAGGTGCCGCGAGTGGGCGAGCGGCACGGCCGGCGCAGTGCCGAGCACGTCGACGCCCGTCAGGTCCAGGCCGGTCTCCTCACGCGCCTCCCGGAGTGCCGCGGCGACCACGTCGGCGTCACCCGGGTCGACGCGGCCACCGGGGAAGGCGACCTCGCCGGCATGGGAGCGGAGCGTGCTTGCGCGGGCGAGCAGGAGCACGTCGAGGTCCCGCGGTACGTCGGCGGAACGCGCCGGACGGTCGCTCGGCACGTCGTCGAGCGGGCCGAACAGCATGAGCACCGCCGCCTGCCGTGGCGTCGGCGCGGACGGCATGTCGGTCACGAGCGGCGGCGCTCCCGGCGCGACGGCCGCCGCGAGCTGGCTGCTGGCGGTCACGGCATACGCCGGTCGGAGCGGACGGACGACGGACGAAGCGTGAGCACCACGCCAGCCTAGGCACGCCGACCGTTGCCGCCGGCGGGGTCGGTGCACGAGACTCGCGTCATGGGGAACCAGGGAACCGACCGATCCGAGGTCGTGGCCGTCAGCCGTGACCACGACCACCACTTCAGCAAGCCCGTCGTCGATGCGGTCACGCTCGTCGAGGGGTGGGGCATCGAGGGTGACGCGCACGCGGGCACCACCGTGCAGCACCGCTCCCGCGTCGCCCGGGACCCGTCGCAGCCGAACCTGCGGCAGGTGCACCTGATCCACGCCGAGCTCTTCGACGAGCTCGAGGCCGCCGGCCACTCCGTCCGGCCCGGGCTGCTCGGCGAGAACGTCACCACGCGCGGGGTCGACCTGCTCGGGCTGCCGACCGGGGCGTTGCTCCACCTGGGCGAGGACGCCTGCGTGCGGGTCACGGGCCTCCGGAACCCGTGCCAGCAGATCAACGACTTCGAACCCGGACTGCTCCGCGAGGTGCTCGGCCGCGCCGAGGACGGGTCGGTCTCGCGGAAGGGCGGCGTGATGGGCGTCGTCGTCAGCGGGGGAGTCGTCCGCCCCGGTGACGGCGTGCGGATCGAAATGCCCGAGGGCGAACTGGAGCCGCTCAGTCCGGTGTGAGCGCCCGACCGCTGCTCCTGTGCGTTCCCTCACACTGCCGTGCGGGGACGGGAGGATCGTGGCCGGCTCCGGGGGTCGGCGAGCCTAGCGTGAAGTGGCCATGACAGCTGAACACCGCAGACCCGTCGAGCCCGATGCGGCTCCCACCGTCCCGCACCACGACGCCCACCACGTCGAGAGCGACGAGCACGCGCCGGCACGGCCCGACCAGGCAGCGCAGTCGGACGGTGACCAGCCGGACCCGAACCGCTGGAAGGCCCTCGTCATCTGCCTGCTCGGCGGTGGCATCGTCCTGCTCGACGTGTCGATCGTCAACGTCGCCCTGCAGTCGATCTCGACCGGCCTGCCGGGCACGACGCCCGAGGCGGTCCAGTGGATCCTCTCCGGGTACGCCCTGTCGTTCGGCCTGCTGCTCGTCCCCGGCGGCCGACTCGGTGACGCGACCGGACGGCGGCGGATGTTCGTCATCGGCGTCGGCCTGTTCACGCTCGCCAGCGCCCTCTGCGGCTTCGCCCCGAACGGCATCGTCCTGGTGATCGCCCGCCTGGTGCAGGGTCTCGCCGGCGGTCTGCTCACCCCGCAGGTCACCGCGCTCATCCAGCAGCTCTTCCGGGGCCGGGAGCGCGGGAAGGCGTTCGGCCTGTTCGGCGCGACCGTCGGCATCGCGACCGCCATCGGCCCGCTGATCGGCGGCCTGCTCATCACCGCCTTCGGCACCGAGAACGGGTGGCGGTTCGTGTTCTTCGTGAACCTGCCCGTGGGACTCGTCACGATCCTCCTGGCCTTCCGCTACCTGCCGGCACCGTCCGGTGCCGAGCGGGGCAAGAAGCACGACTTCGACCCGGTCGGCATCGTCCTGCTGGGTGCCGCGGTCGTCGCACTGCTGCTGCCGTTCGTGCAGTCGCAGGTGTGGAAGGGCAGCACGAAGTGGTGGCTGATCGTCGTCGCCGTCGTGTTCGCCGTCCTGTTCGTCCTGTGGGAGCGGCACTACGAGCGGACCAAGGAGCCCGTGGTCGACCTGCGGCTGTTCCGTCGCCGGTCGTTCTCGCTCGGTGTCGGCCTGGCGACGGTGTACTTCGCCGGCTTCACCCCGCTGTTCTTCGTCCTGACCCTCGCCCTGCAGTCCGGGCTGCACTACTCGGCGCTGACCGCGGGCCTGGCAACCGTGCCGTTCGCGATCGGGTCCGGCATCGCCTCGACCCTGGGCGGACGGATCGTGCACCGCTTCGGGCGGCAGCTCATCGTCGTCGGCACGATCCTGGTGCTCATCGGCCTGGGCGTCGTCATCTGGGTCGTCGCGAACCACTACGAGTCGGACCTGGGCTGGTGGCTGGTCCTGCCGCTGCTCGTCGCCGGCGTCGGCTCCGGACTGACGATCTCGCCGAACCAGACCCTGACGCTGTCCGAGGTGCCCGTCGAACAGGGCGGCTCGGCCGGTGGGCTCATCCAGGTCGGCGCGCGCGTCGGCTCGGCGGTCGGGATCGCCGCGGTCGGCAGCGTCTTCTACTCGACCCTCGCCAGCTCGCACGGCGACTACGCGAAGGGACTGCCGCTCGGGCTGGGCGTCTCCCTCGCGTTCGTCGGCGCCGCACTGGTCGCCGGGATCGTCGACGTCGTCGTCGGCAAGGTGCGGCACACCGAAGCGTCGGTCTGACCTCGCCCACCGCGAACATCCGTCCCCGCGGACCGGCCACGGCGTTGGCTGGGACGCGGCAACCACAGGAGGACACATGAGCAAGACCTGGTTCATCACCGGAGCATCCAAGGGCTTCGGCCGCGAGTGGACGGAGGCCGCCCTCGAACGCGGTGACTCCGTCGCCGGCACCGCCCGCAACACCGACGACGTCCAGGACCTCGTCGAGCAGTACCCGGACACGTTCCTCGGGCTGCGGCTCGACGTCACCGACCGCGCCGCCGACGTCGCCGCCGTGCAGCAGGCCGCCGAGCACTTCGGCTCGCTCGACGTCGTCGTCAACAACGCCGGCTTCGGCCACTTCGGCATGGTCGAGGAACTCACCGAGGACGAGCTCCGCGCCCAGCTCGAGACGAACCTGTTCGGCGCGGTCTGGGTCACCCAGGCGGCCCTGCCGATCATGCGCGAGCAGGGCTCGGGACACGTCATCCAGGTGTCGAGCATCGGCGGCATCAGCGCGTTCCCGACAGTTGGCGCCTACCACGCGTCGAAGTGGGCGCTCGAGGGGCTGTCGCAGTCGCTCGCGCAGGAGGTCGCCGGCTTCGGCATCCACGTCACCCTGATCGAGCCGGGCGGGTTCTCCACCGACTGGTCCGGCCCGTCCTCGAAGCACAGTGACGAGAACCCGGCCTACGCCGACGTCCGCGAGGCCGCGTCCAAGCGTCCCTCCGCGGCCGACCCCGGCAAGCCCGAGGCGACGCGGAGCGCGATCCTCAAGGTCGTCGACGCCGACCAGCCGCCGCTGCGCGTCTTCTTCGGCAAGGCGCCGCTCGGCATCGCGGAGAAGGACTACGAGTCCCGCCTCGCGACGTGGCGCGAGTGGCAGCCTGTCGCCGAGGAGGCGCACGGCGCGTAGTCAGCGCCGGGGCAGACGGACGGGAGGCGCGGTGCCAGCCGGCACCGCGTCTCCCGTCCGTCCGTCCGTCGCCGCGTCAGAAGCGGGTCGTGCCCCGGAGCGCACGCGGCCGCCCGTCCGGGTCGACGGCGAGCTTCGCGACCGGGGCCGCCCAGAGCCGCTGCAGCGCCGACACCGGCTCCGGCTCGTGCTGGCGGATGCGTCCCGGCGGACGCGGTCCGGGCTGGCCGTCCTCGTGCCAGTGGTCGAGCGCGCGGGCGTGTGCGCGCCACCGGGCGAGGAGCTCGGCGCCGGTGTCGTCGAGCTGCGGGTCGTCGGGCGTCGTCGCCAGGTGCTCCGCCCAGAGCTCGTGCCGCAGGTCGCGGGCGAGGGAGCTGTCCGAGGTGTCGACGACCGCGCAGGTCAGCTCGCTGTCGGACGTCCACGAGCGGCGGTTGAAGTTGTCCGACCCGATCGTGAACCACTCGTCGTCGACGATGCACACCTTGGCGTGGATGTAGATCGGCCGGCCGGACTCGTGCTCCAGGTCGAACACCCCGACGCGGTCCGGGGCCGTCCGGCGGAGGGTCGTCAACGCGTCGATCTGGCCCAGACGGGCCGGCGGGCCGCTGAACACCCCGTCGGAGTTCGGGTACCGCGGCACCAGGACGATCACCCGGAGGTCGGGGTTCCGCTCCAAGGCCTCCGCGATGCCGGTCGCGACCTCGCGGGACCACAGGTACTGGTCCTCGATGCAGATCAGGGACCGCGCCGTCCGGAACGCCTTGCCGTAGGCCCGCGCGATGCTCCGCTCGCCCTCCGGCGCGAAGGGGAACGGCGGGTGCTTCACCCCGTAGGTGCGGAGGAGCTGCACGGCGTGCTCTCCGGCGACCGGCGGCGCGGGGGTCCGCTCCGGCAGGGGCTCCGGGTGGCGCGGCATCCGGACCAGGCGCTGCAGCAGCATCCGGTAGGGCAGGCTCCGGTCCAGCGGGTGCGGGTCGTCCCACCGCTCGGCGAACACGGCGAGGACGTCCGCGACGACCGGCCCGCGGAGCTCCATCGACGCGTCGTGCCACGCGGGGTGGTCGCCGTACCGGGAGTCCATCGAGATCGCCTGCGGGTCGCCCTCGTGCGCGGCGTCGTCACGGCGGCTGTGGCACAGGTCGATGCCACCGACGTAGGCGACGTCCCGCGACGGGTCGTCGCGGTGCTGGATGACGAAGGACTTCTGGTGGTGCGAGCCGAAGAACCGGACGCGCTGGTCGAGCAGGACCTCGCCGCCGGCGTCGTTGATCTTCCGCCCGAGCAACTCGTTGGCCTTCGCGCTGAGGGACGCCGAGATCCGCTCGCCGTGGGAGCGCCAGATGAGGCCGCGGACCTCCACCCCGGCCCGTGCCCGGTCGGCCAGCAGGTCGCCGATCGTCGGCCCGTCGGGGGACAGCCGCTCGTCGGCGTCCCCCCGCCAGTCGGTGAACCAGACGCGGTCGCCGGGCTGCAGTGCCGACAGCTCCGCCTCGATGCGGGCGAAGTACGACGCCCCGTGCACCAGCGGTCGCACGAGGTTGCCCTCGGACCACGCGGGGCGGTCGTCACCACCGGCGTGCACCTCGGTCGCGGTGTTGCCGCGTTCGTCGCGGGTGAGGAACCAGTGACGCGCATCAGTGGGCACGGTCGCAGGATACGGGCAGCGCCTGCCCTGAGGACGTCTCGGCTCGCCGGGGCCTGTGGAGGTGTTCACGCTGACGGACGGGAGGCCCGTGGCGGGCCGGCACCGCGCCTCCCCTCCGGTGGCGGGGTTGCGGCCGGCCCGTTCGCGGTTCCCGGAGGAACTGAGGAGCCCGTCGGCGGTGCGGGCCAGGATGGCGGTGCGAGAGGAGCACCCCTGATGAAGACCATCCGCTACGACAACACCGCGATCCTGACGAGCGATGACGTGGCCGACGCCGTGATCGAGTACGCGGCCGCGCTCTCCGGCGGCGACCGGGCCGACACCGTGGCGGTGCCCTCGGTCGCCCACGACGGGACGATGACCACCACGAAGATCCTCATCGGGCCGTCGAGTGAGGTCGTCGTCGAGGACGCCGAAGAGGACGAGCTCGAGCTCGAGAACGGCGAGTTCGTGGCGCGGCTCCGTGCCGCTGCCCGGACGTTCGGACACGACACCGTCATCCACGCCGACACCCGGTCGGACCTGACCGAGGGCGACGACGAGACGGAGCCGCCGGCGGTGGGCTGAACCAGCCCCGTCAGGCCGCGGCGGCTGCTGCCCGCAGGGTCCGCTCGGCGTCGTCGAGGTAGTCGGACAGCAGGGTCGACGCGCGGTCCTGCTCGCCGGAGCGGAGCGCAGCGACGATCGCCTCGTTCCGCTCGACGAACTCACCGTGGAACGCGCCGGGGTCGTCGGTGGTGAGGAACGCCAGCCGCATCTCGGCGAGCAGGGCGTCCATCAGGCCGTGCAGCCGGGCGCTCGGGACGGCACGGACGAGCTCGGCGTGGAAGCGGATGTCCGCGGTGCCCACCGCTCGCCAGTCGTGTGCCGCGGCGGCGACACGGGCATCGGCGACGGCGGTCGAGGCGGCGGCGAGGGCGGGGGAGTCCGGCGTGCAGGCGCGGATGCCGGCCTCCTCGAGCACCCGACGGGCGGCGTAGAGGTCGGTGACGTCCGCCGCCGAGAGCCGTCGGACGAAGACACCGCGGTTGAAGACGTGCTCGACCAGTCGGTCGCGGGCGAGCAGTCGGAACGCCTCGCGCAGGGTGTTCCGCGAGACGCCGAGCTGGTCGCTCAGGCGCTCCTCGGACAGCTGCGTCCCCGGCATGAACCCGCCGTCCGCGATCGAGGACCGCAGGCGTGCCGCGGTGGACTCTGCGCCGCTGACGGTTCGGGTCATGTGCCGATCCTGGCAGAGCCCGACAGCGCGGCCCCGTGTGACCGCCGTGTTACAGATCCGGGTGCCCTCTTGAGATTGTTGAACAATGCGGGCCAGACTGTCCCGCATGTTCGTCCTCATCGGCGTCGCCGTCGTGATCATCGGGTTCGCGTTGCGCGTCAACGCGCTGCTCGTCGTCACCGTCGCGGGCATCGTCACCGCGGCCATCGGCGGGATCGACCCCGTCGGCATCCTCACCGCGTTCGGCAGTGGCTTCGCGTCCAGCCGCAGCGTCACGACCTTCGCGCTCGTGCTGCCGGTCATCGGGCTCATCGAGCGCTACGGCCTGCAGGACCAGGCGAAGCGCCTCATCGCGAAGCTCGACCGGCTCACGACGGGCCGCATCCTCGCCGGGTACCTGGTGGTGCGGCAGGTCACCGCAGCCGTCGGTCTGACCAGCATCGGCGGTCCCGCGCAGACGGTCCGTCCGCTCGTGCACCCGATGGCCGAGGGCGCTGCGACGAAGAAGTACGGCCGCATCGACGAACGGATGCGCGAGAAGATCAAGGGCTTCTCGGCCTCGTCCGACACCGTCGGGGTGTTCTTCGGCGAGGACGTCTTCGTCGCCGTCGGGTCGATCCTGCTCATCACGTCCTTCGTGGACGAGGCCTACAAGCTGACGCTCGAGCCGATCGACCTGGCGCTGTGGGCGATCCCCACCGGCATCGCCGCCCTGCTCGTGCACGGCACCCGACTGCTGCTGCTCGACCGCAAGCTCGACAAGATGGCGGCCGACGTCCGCCAGACCGAGGGAGTCGCAGCGTGATCACCAGCGAGTGGCTCTACTGGCTCATCGGCGCGTTCTTCATCGCCGTCTCCGTGTTCATCCTCACCGACCGCACCCACGCCAAGCGCGTCGGCAACGCGGCGTTCTGGGGCATCCTCGGGCTCTCCTTCTTCGCCGGCACCTTCGTCGTGTCCGGCGCGCTCCCCGCCTGGGCGCTCGGGATCGCCGTCCTGGTGATGGTGGCGCTCGCCGGGCTCGGCTTCACGGGCACGACGAGCCGCACCCGGGTCGCGAACGTCCCGGGCGCGGGGGTCGGATCGGCGACCGGGCCGGCCGAGCCGACCGCGGTGACCACCCGGCCGAGCTCCAGCACGAGTGTCCTCGCGACGACCAGCCCGGACGAGCGCGCCGGCTTCGCGCAGCGGTTCGGCAACCGGCTGTTCATCCCGGCGCTCGTCATCCCCGTCGTCGCGGTGCTCGTCGCGACCCTCGGTCCGCTCGTCCGGATCGGTGGGGAGCCGCTGCTCGCCGAGGGCAGCGCGACCCTCACCGGGCTCGGCATCGGCTCGGTGCTCGCGGTCGTCGTCGCGGTGCTCGTGCTCCGTCCGCCGCGCCTCGACACCCCCGTGCGCGAGGGTGCCCGCCTGCTGCAGGCGATCGGCTGGGCAGCACTCCTGCCGCAGATGCTCTCCACGCTCGGCATCGTCTTCACCCAGGCCGGGGTCGGCGACGCCGTCGGCACGATCATCAAGGCCGTGCTGCCCGACGGCTCACTGCTCGCCGCGGTCGTCGTCTACTGCCTCGGCATGGCGCTGTTCACGGCGATCATGGGCAACGCGTTCGCTGCGTTCCCGATCATGACCGCGGCGATCGGCTGGCCGGTCCTGGTGCAGGGCTTCGACGGCAACCCGGCCGCGATCTTCGCGATCGGCATGCTCGCCGGCTTCTGCGGCACCCTGGTCACCCCGATGGCCGCGAACTTCAACCTCGTGCCCGCCGCCCTGCTCGAGATGCGGGACAAGTACGGGCCGATCAAGGCGCAGCTCCCGACCGCCGGGATCCTGCTCGTCGTCAACATGGGAGTGATGTACCTTGTCGCATTCTGAGCCCGCCCCCGTCGGGTCGCCGTCCGCGCCGGACCTGGACCGAGCTGCCTGGGCGCCGGGCTTCGCGGCCGTCGCACTCGACAACGTCACGCGCGAGTACCCGTACGCCGCGCACCACACCACCTCGGGTCCTGACGACCGGGCACTGCCGGTCGAGCTGCACCCCGCCTTCGCCACGTCCTACGACTGGCACTCGTCGGTGCACATGCACTGGCTCGCCACCCGCCTGCTGGCGTTCGGGGTACCGGCCGACCTGGAGGCACGGATCATCTCGGTCCTGCAGGCCCACCTGTCGACGGAGCACCTGGCCACCGAGGCGGCGTACCTCCGCGAGACCCCGCACTACGAGCGCCCGTACGGCTGGGCATGGCTGATGCGTCTCGCCGCCGAGGTGTCCGCGTCCGAGGTCCCGGCGATCCGCGCACTCGCACCGGGCTTCACCCCGGTCGTCGACGTGCTCGAGGACCTCGTCACCCGCTGGGTCGACGGCGCCGCGCACCCGGTCCGGCACGGGGTGCACTCGAACTCCGCGTTCGGACTGCTGCTCGTGCTCGAGGGGGCCCGGTCACTCGGGCGTTCCGACCTCGTCGCCACGGTCGGACGGGCTGCGCGGGAGTGGTTCGGCGACGACGCCGGATGGCCCTTCGCGTGGGAGCGCAGCGGGCACGACTTCCTGTCCGCCGGGCTCGCCGAGGCCGACCTGATGCGCGCCGTGCTGCCCGCGGCCGAGTTCGGCCCCTGGGCGCGGGCGTTCTTCGCCGAGGTCGCCGCCGGGGACGCGATCCTGACCCCGACGACGGTCCGCGACGAGAACGACCCGCAGCAGGTGCACCTCTTCGGGCTCGACCTGTCGCGGGCCGGTTCCGCACGGCGCATCGCGGACGCCCTGCGTGCTGCGGACGTCGAGGACACCGCGCTGGCGGACCTGCTCGGCGGCGCGGCTGACCGACTGCTCGCCTCGGGGCTCGCGGCGAGTGTCGGCGAGGAGTACTACTCCACCCACTGGCTGGCGAGCTTCGCCTGGGACGCCATGGAGGCGCGCGAGCACGCCGCCCGCTGACCTTCCGCGGGGGCTAGGGCAGGGAGATCGTGCGGCCGAAGGTCTTCGTGATGGGCGGGGCGGCGAGGACGGCACCGAGCGCTTCCGCGGCGCCCTCGGGGGTGGCGCGCCAGGCGACGTAGGCGTCGTGGTCCTCGGCGGTGGTCCAGCGCTCGAGCACGACCATGCGCGTCGGGTCCTCGTCGTCGACCAGGACCTCGAGCGACTCGTTGCCCTGCCGGGCTGCGGTCTGGGCCAGGGTCTCGCGGATCGCGGCCTCGACCGTGTCGGCTGCGACGTCGTCACGGATCTGGACCTCGAGGAAGACGGTCATCGTCATGGTGTGCACCTTTCGTCGTCGGACCCCGTCCGCTGACGGTGCCCGGTGACGCCAACCACGGGCGACGGGTCGTTGTTCCGGCTCCGTGTCGAGCGCGTTCAGCGGGCGGTGCGGAAGCGCAGCGTGTCACCCGGGCGGAGTTGGGCGGCCCGGTCGACCGACTCCGGCGTCAGGACGGCCACGACCGGGTAGCCGCCGGTGACCGGGTGGTCTGCCAGGAACAGCACCGGGAACCCGGCCGGCGGGACCTGCAGCGACCCGGTCTCGACGCCCTCGCTGGGGAGCTCGTGGGTGACCGCTCGGACCAACGGAGTGGACGCGGTGGTCCGGACCCCGACCCGGTCGCTGTCCGGGCTGACGTGGAACTCCTGGCCTGTCAGGGTCGTCCGCCAGTCCGGGGTGAACCAGTCGTCACGGGGGCCGGGCACCACGTCGAGCACCACCGGGTCCCCGGGCCACGGCAGGAGCGGTGGTGGCACGGCATCGACGACCGGCCAGGCCCCGACCCCGGCGCCGGCGCCGCGGCCGGGCCCGGCGCCGATCGGTAGCACGTCCCCGACGGTCAGCGGCGCGGGTCCGAGCTGCGCGAGCGAGTCCCACGACCGACTGCCGAGCACCGGGTCGACGCCGATGCCCCCGCGGACGGCGACGTAGGCACGCAGCCGCTCCTCGGCCAGCCCGACGCGGAGGGTGTCGCCCGGCTCGAGCAGCAGCACCTCGTAGGCGGCGGCCCCGTGCACCCGGCCGTCCGCCCGTTCGATCGTCACCGGGCACGGTGCACCGGTGACGGCGGCGACCGTGTACGCGTCGGTGCGGAGCGTGACGGAGCCGAGCAGGGCCTCCAGGACGGCCGCGTCCGGACGGTTGCCGACCATCCGGTTCGCCAGTGCCGCCGAGCCCCGGTCGGCAGCTCCCGCGGCACCGAGCCCCATGTCGCTGAGGCCGGGCCGGCCGAGGTCCTGCGTCGTCACGCCGTACCCGACGTGCACGACGGTCAGGGTGCTCACGAGCGGGCCCCGGCATCGACGAAGCGCAGGCGGACACCGGCCGGGGCGAGAGCCGGCGGCGTGCGGTCGAGCGACCACATCGGCACCTCGGTCCGGCCGATGAGCTGCCAGCCGCCGGGGGAGGTCCGCGGGTACACGGCGCTGAACTCGCCGGCCAGGGCGACGGCGCCGCTCGGGACCGCGGTGCGTGCGGTGTCGCGGCGGGGCAGATCGAGCGACGGCGCCGTGCCGGTCAGGTAGCTGAAGCCGGGGGCGAAGCCGCAGAACGCGCTCGTCCACACCTGGCCGGTGTGCCAGGCGACGAGGTCCTCGCGGGACATGCCGGTCAGGTCGCCGACGGCGTCGAGGTCCGCGCCGTCGTAGGTGACCGGGACGACGACGGGTTCCCGCTCGTGGCGGTCGTCGGTCGGACGGGAGGGTCGGACCTCGGTCAGCAACGAGCGGACCCGTCCGGCGTCGGTCACGGCCGGGTCGAACCGGAACAACAGCGTCCGAGCGCCGGAGACGACCTCGGTCACCCCCGCCGGAGCAGTGTCGGCCAGTCCGGGTTCCGCCAGTCCGGCGCGGAACGCCACGACCTCGGCCAGGGAGTCGAACGTCGCCAGCACCGCCGAGGCGCCGGCGGAGCGGAGGTCGGGGCTCATGCCGACGACGACGACGCCGACGCCGCCGGTGCGAACGCCGTGATGCCGATGCCCTGCTCGGTCAGCAGCGCGCGGATCGCCCGGGCCATCGCGACCGCGTCGGGGGAGTCGCCGTGCACGCACACCGAGTCGGCACGGACGCTGATGTCGGTGCCGTCGACCGAGGTGGCGACGCCCTCGGTCACCATCCGGAGCACCCGGGCTGCGACCTCGTCCGGGTCGTGCAGCACCGAGCCCGGGCGGCTGCGCGACACCAGGGAGCCGTCGCGCTCGTACGCGCGGTCCGCGAAGGACTCGCTCACCGCTCGGAGTCCGTGCTGCTCCGCCGCGAGGAGCAGCTCCGACCCGGGCAGCGCCAGGACCGCCAGCGACGGGTCGACGTCCGCCACCGCACGGACGACGGCTTCGGCCGGCACCGGGTCGGCGCAGGCCGTGTTGTAGAGGGCGCCGTGCGGCTTGACGTAGGTGACCCGGGTACCGGCGACGTGTGCGGCGGCGGCCAGGGCACCGATCTGGTGGACGACGTCGGCGTAGAGCTCGTCCGGGGTCACGTGCACGGGTCGGCGGCCGAAGCCGGCGAGGTCGCGGTAGGCGACGTGCGCCCCGATCGCGACACCCCGCTCGGCCGCGGCCCGACAGGTGTCGAGCATGATCGTCGGGTCGCCGGCGTGGGCCCCGCACGCGATGTTCGCGCTGGACACGAGGTCGAGCACGGCGCGGTCGTCGCCCGCGGTCCAGGCGCCGAAGCCCTCGCCGAGGTCGCTGTTCAGGTCGATCGTGGGCATGCGGACCTCCTGTCGGGATTGTTCAACAACTTAGCGCGCGTCGCCGACCGTGTCACCGTCCGGGTCCCGTTCGGCCGTAGGGTCGGGAGACGGACGAGCTGACGATCCGGACCGCGACCGAGGGCGACTGGCGGCGGGTCCGTGCCCTCCGCCTGGCGATGCTCGAGGACACCCCCATCGCCTACGGCGAGCACCGCGCGGACGCCGAGCGGTACGACGAGGACGAGTGGCGCTCCCGCGGTCGTCGTGGCCAGACCCCGGGCAGCACCTCGCTCGTGGCGATCGACGCCGCGGGCGAGTGGGTCGGGATGATGAACGGGTACGTGCCCGACGCGGCGACCGGCCCGCTGCTGGTCGGCGTGTACGTCGCGCCGGGGCACCGCGGTCGGGGTGCGGGCGTGGCCGACGCGCTCCTGGACGCCGTGGAACGCTGGGCGGCCGGACACGGGACGACCCTGCGGCTGCACGTCCACGAGGACAACGCCCGCGCGCTGGCCTTCTACGAGCGCCGCGGCTTCGTCCGCACCGGTCACACCGAGCCCTACGCGCTCGACCCGACGCGGTCCGAGATCGAGATGGTCGAGCAGCTCGACGGGGCGACGCCGGCCTGAGCGCCGGAGCGGGCCGCCTGCGGGACGGGAGGCCCGTGGCCAGGCAGCCACGCGCCTCCCGTCCGGCGAGCCAGCGCGTCGAACCGACTAGAGCGCGTCGACGAACATCTGCGTCGCGAGCGGCACGTTCGTGGTGTTCGACGCCGGGTCCCACCCGACCAGCGCGACGACGTCGCCGCCGACCCGCGCGGTGAGCCCGACGAGCGTGAACGCGTTCCCACCGACCGTGCCGCGCACCCGCCAGCCGAGCGCGTCATCCGTACCGGTGAGGGTCGGCTTCGTCGTCTCGACCGTGGTCTCGACCGGCGTGCCCTGCATCGAGAACAGCGCCGTGCCGTCAGCGCACCGGCTCAGCGCGTCACGGGCGTCCCCGACCAGGTCCGTCGCCGCAGCGGTGTCACCGGTGCTGGCGACCACGGCGGTCATCGACCGGTCGTTGCTCGTACCGAACACCACGGTGCCGGCGTCGTCGGACTTCTCCCAGCCGACACCGAACGGGGCGAGGCACCTGGCGTCGGACACCGTCAGCCCCGGGTAGACGGAGTCGAGCATCGCGTCCGTCGAGCTGAACTCGGCGGGCTTGAACTGGATGCGCTGGAAGACGCTCGTCAGCTCGGCGTCGGTGTGCGCCGCGGCGGCGCTGGTGCCCGACGGTGCGGACGCGGTGGGCGTCGCGCTCGCGGCGGGGGCGCTCGTGACGGGTGCCGACGTCCGCGTCCCCGCGTCGCTGACGGAGTCGTCCCCGCCGGAGCAGCCCGCCAGGGTCAGTGCCAGGACGACCGCGGCCGCGGCGACGGACATGGTGGTGGTGCGCATCGTGTTCCCCCTCGTGTTGACGGCCCCCTCGGTCGTCCGCGTCGACGCTACCCGGCGACCGAGTCGGACGGCAGTGTGCGCACCTCGGCCCCGATCCCGGCCGCGCATCTGGTATCGTTATGGTTTCAGAACCAAGGGGGCTGCCCGTCGCGTGAGGTCGACGGACGGCTCGTGTACCGCTCGCGTCGGTGCCACCCCCGCGTCCTTCGGTTCGCACCCCTCGCGCCCCTCGCCGTACGGCCCTGTCCGTCGGAGCGCGATCCGTGTCGTCCGAAGGAGCTCCCCGTGGTCACAGCCATGCCCGGAACCCGCCGCACCCTGCGCGGCAACCCGATCGCCACCCTCGTCGCCGTGTGCTTCGGCCTGTTCATGGTCGGCCTCGACGCCACCGTGGTCTCGATCGCGAACCCCGCGATCGCCGCCGACCTCGGCACCACCTTCACGCAGCTGCAGTGGATCACCAACGCGTACCTGCTGGCCCTGGCCGTCTTCCTGATCCTCGGCGGCAAGCTCGGGGACCGCTTCGGCCGACGTCGGATGTACCTGATCGGGGTCGTGGCGTTCGCGCTGTCCTCGGTCGCCATCGGCCTGGTCGGCACCGCGACCGGCGTGATCGTGTTCCGCGCCGTGCAGGGCCTCAGCGCCGCACTGCTCATGCCGCAGACCCTGGCGCTGCTCCGTGCGACCTTCCCGAAGGAGAAGTTCGGTGTCGCCGTCGGGGTCTGGGGTGGTGCGTCCTCGGTCGCGATCGCCGCCGGACCGATCGTCGCCGGCGTCCTCGTCGCGTCGCTCGGCTGGGAGTCCGTGTTCTTCGTGAACGCGCCGATCGCCGTCATCGGCCTGGTCTTCGGCGGCCTGGTCCTGGCTGAGTCCACCGCCCCGCACCGCGGACGCTTCGACGTCCCCGGCGTGGTGCTGCTCGCCCTCGGCCTGTTCGGCATCGTGCTCGCCGTCGTGCAGTCCGAGTCGTGGGGCTGGACGAGCCCGCTGACCCTCGGCGTCCTGCTCGCCGGCGTCGTGCTGCTCGTGGTGTTCGTCCTCGTCGAACTGCGCGTCACCGACCCGCTGCTGCCGATGTCGCTCTTCCGGTCGTCGTCGCTGTCGATCGGTGGTCTGGCCGTCGGGGCGAACTTCTTCGCGATGCTCGGCGTGACGTTCTTCCTCTCCCTCTACATGCTCAACCTCCGCGGGGTCACGGGGCTGCAGGCGGGGCTCATGCAGCTGCCGCTGAGCGGTGTCTCGACCATCGCGTCGCCGATCGGGGCTGCCCTGGTCGCCAAGCTCGGCATCCGCCGCACCCTGACCATCGGTCTGCTCATGGTCGGCGTCGCTCTGTTCCTGCTCACCGGCACCACCCAGGACTCGCCCTACATCGGCATGGCGATCCCGTTCGTCGTCTTCGCCCTGGGCGCGGGCTTCACGATGACCGCCGGGGCGGAAGCGGTCGTCGGTGGCGCCCCGGTCCAGCTGGCGGGTGTCGCCGGCGGCTTCCAGGCCACGGCCCTGCAGCTCGGCGGCGCGCTCGGCACGTCGGTGCTCTCCGCGGTCGTCAGCGCCGGGGTGCTCTCCGGCACGGCGGGCCTCGGGCTCGCCACGGCCGCGCGGCAGGGTCTGGTGCAGGGGATCGTTCCGGAGGGGCTCGGCGCAGCGGCGTCGGCTGCCGCCCGGGACGCCTTCCTCGGCGGACTGCACACCGCGTTCGTCGTGGCCGGGGTGGTCGCGGTCGTCGTCGCCGTCCTCGCCGCCGTCTTCGTCCGCACCCGGACCACGCACGCGCCGGCCGAGGTGCTCGAGGAGACCGTCGAGGCGTCGGCAGGGCACGCCTGACCGGACCGCCAGTCGCGGTGGTGAGCGGCTGACGGACGGGAGGCCCGTGGCGGACCCGCCACGGGCCTCCCGTCCGTCTCCGGTGCGGTCCCGACCGCTCGCTCCGACCACCCGGTCCCGACCGCTCGCTCCGACCACCCGTCCTGGCCGCTCGACGCGGTCCGCCCGGACGGGGGCTGGCGGCCGAGCCGCGCGCGGGTGAGCCTGGACCCTCCGTGCGGAGTGACCGCACCCGATGGAGGAACCGTGCAGCACGACGACCAGCAGCAGACCGACCACCCGGACGACGGGGCCGTCGGGATCGATCGTCGTCGCCTGCTGACGCTCGGACTCGGCGCCGCGGCTGCCCTCGGAGCAGCGGGCGTGGCGGGCCTCCGTCCCGAGGCGGCGCACGCGGCGACCGGCCCCACGCTCCTGGCGGCCGACGAGTTCGACGGCCCGGCCGGCAGCGCCCCGAACCCCGACATCTGGCGGTACGAGCTGGGCGGTGGCGGTTGGGGCAACGGCGAGCTCGAGGTCTACACGGACTCGCGGCGGAACTCGGCCCTCGACGGCGACGGGAACCTCGTCATCACCGCGCGGCGCGAAGCCGACGGGTCGTACACGTCGGCGCGGCTCACCTCGCAGGGCACCTACTCCGCCCAGTACGGCCGGATCGAGGCTCGCATCCGGATCCCGCGCGGGCAGGGGATCTGGCCGGCCTTCTGGATGCTCGGTGCCGACCTGCCGCAGGTCGGGTGGCCGGCGTGCGGCGAGATCGACGTGATGGAGAACATCGGCCGTGAGCCCGCCGCCGTGCACGGCACCGTCCACGGCCCCGGGTACTCGGGCGCGGAGGGCATCAGCGGGACCGCGACCCTGCCGAGCGGTGTCTTCGCCGACGACTTCCACGTGTACGGGGTGGACTGGCGGCCGGGGTCGATCAGCTGGACGGTCGACGGTGCGACCTACCGGACCGTCACGCCGGCCGACCTGGGCGGCGACCGCTGGGTGTTCGACAAGCCGTTCTTCGTGGTCCTGAACGTGGCGGTCGGCGGCGGATGGCCGGGCTCCCCGGACTCGTCGACGCAGTTCCCCCAGCAGATGACCGTGGACTGGCTGCGGGTCTGGCAGAACGCCTGAGCCGACACCGGCGCCGCAACCGCCGGCGTCTGGACCCGGGAACAGGTGCGGGCCCCGCAGCCGAAGCCGCGGGGCCCGCACTCGTTCCGCTGGTGGGTCAGCGCACCCGGACCGAGATGGTCGGGCTGGTGCTGCCGGCGACGGTCGAGTTGCCGTTGAAGACGACCTTCAGCTTGTGGGTCCCCTTCTTCAGCGTGAACTTCGTGCTGACGGTGTTGCGCAGGACCTTGACGTTCGCGACGACCTTCTTGCCGTCGTAGATCTTCGCCTTGCCGGTCACGGTGTTGCCGGGTGCGGTGACCCGGACGACGGCCTTGCCCTTGGAGTAGGTCATGGACGACTTCGAGGTGGCCTTCACGACCGTGACGACGAGCGCGCGGGTGGTCGTCGCGTCCGTGCCGGAATATGCCGAGGTGCTGGTGAAGGACGCGGTGACGCTGTGCTTGCCGACGGTGGTGGTGTTCGGCAGCGTGACGGTCGCCGTGTTCCCCGTCACCGGGACGGTGGCGAGCTTCTTGCCCGCCTCGGTGAAGGTGACCGTGCCGCTCTTGTCGCCGAGGCCGCCGCCGATCGTGGCGGTGACGGTGACCGGCTTGCTCGTGCCGTACGCCTGCGTCGCGGCCGAGGCCGTGAGCGTGGTGGTGGTCGCCGGAAGGGCCGCGTCGAGTCGGAACTGGTCGACCGTCGAGCCGATCGGCGCCGGGTCGGCCGAGGCCGTCGGCTGGAGCGTGACACCGCAGCTGTCGACCTTGCCGTGCTGGACGGCCGAGTTCAGCGTGGTGCAGTCACCGGCGCGGACGGTGGTGACGGCGAGGTTGTCGTTCGAGACGCCGACCTTGACGTAGGTGCGGACGTGCTCCTGGTTCTCCACCGAGTTGGCGAAGTGGCGCTGCCCGGTCGGGTCGAGCGGGTCGGGTCCGTAGCCGCCCTGCGTCGCGTCTGGCGTGGTCAGGTCGTAGTACTTCGAGCCCGACGCGGTGTTGGCGGTCAGGTAGATGACGCCACCGGGACCGGCGAAGACCTCGTCGGCGCCCGGCTGCTCGGCCGGGTTGGCCTTCTTGCCGTTCTTGATCGCGTAGCTGCGCGAGTACGAGTGGTCGTGACCCTGCAGGACGAGGTCGACACCCATGTCCGAGAACGCGCGGGTGAAGTCGAACCGGCGCTGCTGGTTGTCCTTGTCGTTCGCGTGGTCGGCCGGCGAGTAGATCGAGTGGTGGTAGACCAGCGCGGTCCACTTCGCGTCGTCGCCGTGGCGGGTGATCACGTCGCGCACGTAGTTGACGTGCGCTGCGTCCGAACCACCCGAGTAGGCGTTCGAGTTGATGTCGATGAACAGGACGCCCTTGTACATGTACCAGTAGTCGCCACCCGAGTTCGTGGTGGTGTTGCCACCCGGGTAGAAGTCCGGCACCTTGAGCGAGTTCGGCAGCTGGTTGTGCTGCTCGTACGACTTGCCGCCGACGTCGTGGTTGCCGATGGTGGAGGCCCACGGGTAGCGCTTCAGGACGTCGCTGCTGTCGGCGAACGCACCCCACTGGTACTCGTTGTTGGCGTTCTCGACCTGGTCGCCACCGGAGACCAGGAGCTCGGCGTCCTTCTCCTTCGTGGTGGCGTACCGCAGGGTGTCGGCCCAGCCGGCACCGTCGTCGTCGACGAAGCCCGACGACCCAATCTGCGGGTCACCGAAGAACAGGAAGTCGAAGTCGCCGCTGAAGCTCTTCGTGGTGAAGGTGTACGACGTCGACCAGGCCGAACCGTCCGCGGCACCCACGTGGTACGTGTACGTGGTGTTCGGCTCGAGGCCGTCGATGACGGCGTGCGCGTTGACGTAGCCGGCCTCGTTCGTGATGCCCGGGATCGCCTTGGTGCTGCTGTCGACGGTGCTGGAGTCGGCAGCGGTGTTGGCGCTCTTCGTCGCGGCGATGGTCTTCTTCGCGTCGGTGAAGACGCCCCCGGTCATCGAGTCGGTCTTCTGGATCTCGACCGACTGGTCGACGTTGGCGGGGAAGTACCACGAGGCGATGCGCTGGCTCTCGGTCGCGCCGACGCCGAGCAGGATGTGGATCGGGCCACCGGCCGAGATGTTCGTCGTCGGGGTGGCGGTCGCCGCGTTCGCGGAGCCGGTGCCGACCAGGCAGGCCCCGGCGATGAGGGCAGCGCCGATGACGGCCCCGCCGAGGCGGAGGGTGGTGGTTCTGCGCCGGGAGGGGGCGCCGGACAGGAGACTCATGTGGTTCCGTTCTCAGTGAGAGGGGTGGTGCAGCAGACAGACTCTGCATTGCCCTGGTAGATCGTGAGTAAACGCTGTGTGTCCATACGGTTTGGAGCCATCAGGCGCTAGGAGAACCGCCGCTCAGTGGACAGGAACCCGCCCGTCAGCCCTCGACCAGACGCTGGACGAACCAGATCATCCCCATCACGAACACGCCGGCCGTGACGACGCCGGTCACCCACAGCGACGCCCGGTGGGCCTTCCGGCGGAGCAGGGACAGCGGCGGGAACACGATCACGATGATCGCCAGCTGCACGGCCTCGATGCCGACGTTGAAGATGAGCAGCGACACGAGCAGCTGCCACGAGAACGCCTCGTGGATGCCGAGGGCCCCGGCGAACCCGAGCCCGTGGATGAGCCCGAACGCGAACACCACCGCCAGACGTGACCACCCCGACCGGTCCAGCGCGAACCGCCCGTGGTCGGTCAGCACCAGCTCGTCCGCCCGCGACCGCCGGGTCGCCAGCCGCCAGATGTACCAACCGGCCACTGCGGCGATGGACAGGGCGATCAGCGGCTCGACGACGATCGACGGCGGACTGACCACCCCGAGCGCCGCCAGGATGAACGTGATCGAGTGCGCGATCGTGAACGCCGACGCCGTGTACACGACCTCGCGCAGCCGTCGGGAGCCGGCGATCAACGCGATGAGGAACAGGATGTGGTCGATCCCCGTCAGGAGGTGCTCCGCCCCCAGGGTGAAGAACTCCCAGAACCGCTGCCCCGCCGACTGCTCCGTCGAGAACGTCGGCTGGGACGCGTCGAGCGTCGCGGTGCCCTGCTTCGCGTCGACGTCGTAGGTGACGATCGTCTTCGTGTCCTTGACGAACGTCTCGCTGTCCGGGAAGAGCCGCGACTCCACCACGTGACCGGGGTCGGTCCGACCCGGCGCCGGGCACGCGAAGTCCGCGACGACCTCGGCGTAGGGGACCTCGTCCTGCACGTCGACCCGCAGGGAGTCCTGCAGGGTGCCGGTGCACTCCTTCCCGCCCGAGGTCACCGAGAACCGGTCGAACAGGTACTTGCTGATGGAGTCGTGGTGCGCTTCCGCAGCCCGGACCATGCCCGGGTGGTCGCCGTCGTCCCATGCCGCCTGGCCCTGCCGGTAGAGCCGGTCGTCGTGTTCGCTCGTCGCCACCGACACGAGCATCAGGTCGTACTCCAGCCCCAGCCGCGCCTGCACCACCCCCGTCTCCTTCCCACTGACGTCCGCGTAGACGACGGAGCTGAAGCCGTGGGCGCTCGCCGCGGACACCCCCGTCAGCAGGCTCACGACGACGGTGCCGACGAGCACCAGCAGGGCGACCAGGCGCGCGAGGACCCGGGGCAGTGCGGAGGGGGCAGGGAGGGGGAGCCCGCTGCGAGCGGGACGGGTGGTTCGGTGCATCACCGGGCTGACCATCGCGGCCGAGATCGACGCGCAGGCGAACAGCAGGTGACCAGCGTCTGGACGGGCTCTGGACAGCGGGCCGCACCGGACCGTCGCGGCCGTGGGCTGTGCTTGCATGGCGTCTCGTGATCCGTCTGACCCGCCGCACCACCACCGTCCTCGCCGCCGCTGCCCTGGTGGCGGCCGGCTCGGTCCTCGTCGCGGGGTGCTCGAGCGGTGCGGAGCTGACCGGCCGGACCGGCGGCACGGAGCAGGCCACGGGCCTCCAGACCGGATCCGCGACCGGAGCCGTCCCGACGGACGCCCCGACCCCGGTGCGGGGGGAGGGCGCGCTCGGCTCGGGGTTCGTCGACCCGGACTCCCCGCCCGCTCCCGAGGCCACCGTCACCCCGGCGCCGCACTCGTGGGACCACGTCGCGCCGCCGTCCGGGTACCGCGTCGTGGTGCTCTCGCCGGGGAAGCCGAACGCGCAGACCGAGACCCTCGTGGACGCCGTCGACGCGTGGGCACGAGCCGAGGACGTCACCGTCGTCCCGATCGTGGCCGACAGCGCCGACGACCGGTTGCCCTCGGTCGCCGCCGCGATCGGCGAGCGCGCCGACCTGGTGATCAGCGTCGGCGACGAGCTGGTCGACCCGATCGCCGCGATCTCGCCCTCGGCGCTCCACCAGCAGTTCCTGGTGCTCGGCGCCGAGATCGCGGAGCCGACCGCCAACGTCACCGCGGCGGACTGGACCGGCGCGGGCTTCCGTGGGGAGGGGCTCGGCACCTCGAGCCACCACGACCCGTCGACGTTCACCGACGAGCGCGCCGGCCGGGCGCTCCGCGCCGGGGTCGCCGCCCTGTTGAACGGGTACAACGGCATCGTCGTCTGGGTCGCCTGAGGCGTGCCGGCGGTCGGTGGTGCCCGACGCGGGTACGCAATCGGGATCGTCCGTGCGCCGTCCCGCCAGGTGCGACGTATCCTCGACGACGGAAGCAATGTCGGTTCCGGCCAAGCCTCGTGCGTCTCACCCACGCCGAGACGGAGACTCGCGACCCTGAGTACCTCGTGACTGAACACATCATCGAATTCGTCGCCCGCGACCGCACGGGCATCACCACCGTGGTGACTGCCAACGGCGTCACCGACGCGGACACCGTCATCCAGGCGATCACGGCCGGCCACTCCGGTTACGCGGTCGCCGCCTCCGGCACGCGTCCGGCACCGGTCCGCAGCCTGATGGCGCTCGGCACGCCGTACCTGTTCGCGAACTGGGACGGGTCGAAGCGCAACAACCTGCACGACCTGGCGTTCACGGCGCCGATCCGGACCCTGCCGCCGGCGCCGCCCGCGGGGGTCCGGCTCCGGATGGCGATCGTCGCGACCCTCACGTCCCTCTTCGGTCGGGACCACCACCGCGCCTGAGTTCCGGTGCGGCTGCGTCGGCGGATGACGCCGGCGTCAGTCCGGGACGCCGCCGAGCGCGCGGGGCGCTGCCGAGTCCGCGGGGCGCTGCCGGGTTCGCGGGGCGCTGCCGGGTTCGCGGGGCGCTGCCGGGTTCGCGGGGCGCTGCCGGGTTCGCGGGACGCTGCCGGGTTCGCGGGGCGCTGCCGGGTTCGCGGGGCGCTGCCGGGTTCGCGGGACGCCGCCGAGCCCGCGAGACGCCGCCGACTTCGGCGGCGTCTCGCACGGTTCGCGGCGTCTCGGCGAGACGGGCCCGTTCAGCGGGTCAGCGCGTGACAGTGCCCGGGTCGGACGGCGTCGGCGCGTCCACACGGCGCCGCGCATCCCGGCGGCGTTCCGAGCGGCCCGCGGGCTCTCGGCGCCGCGGGGCCGTGGCCAGGGGCGTGACTCCGCTGACGGACGGGAGGCCCGGATCCGGTGAGCGGTCTGCTCGCGTGGTCCGGGCCTCCCGTCCGGTGCGGCTGCGCCGGCGGATGACGCCGGCGTCAGTTCGGGACGCCGCCGAGCCCGCGGGACGCCGCCGAGTTCGGCGGCGTCCCGCACGGCTCGCGGCGTCTCGGCGAGACGGGCCCGTTCAGCGGCTCAGCGCGTGACCGCGTCGAAGTCGTCGACGCCCGCGGCGAGGGCGGCGGCACGGCGTGCTCGCATCGACGGTGCCGCGAGGGCCGCGACCACCGCGAGGACGGCCACCGCCGTGCAGGCCCAGAAGCCGATGGTGAACGCGTCGTCGGTGGGCAGGCCCTGCGGAGTGCTGTGGGAGGTGATGAGCGCGGCGATGACGGCGGTCCCGACGCTCGACCCGATGGTCCGCACGACGGTGTTCGCGCTGATCGCCTCGCCGGTCTGGTTCGCCGGGACGCTCTCGATGATGGCGTTCGAGCAGGCGGCCAGTGCCATGCCGATCCCGACGCCGGTGAGGATGCCGGACACCACGATCTCCACGATCGACGCGTGCGAGATCGCCGGGATCAGGAACGCGGCGACGATCGCGACCCCGCCGATGAGCATCGGCGGCTTCGGGCCGACCTTGCGGACCAGGATGCCGGCGATCGGGCCCGCGATGACCATCATCACGACGGTCGGCAGCAGGAACAGGCCGGCCTGGGTGACGTCCTCGCCGAAGCCGTAGCCGAGCGCGCTGGGCAGCTGCAGGATCGTCGGGACGAGGACGAACGTGCCGAACATCGCGAAGCCGAAGACGAGTGCGACGACGTGGGCGGTCCAAACGCCGCGGACGGCGAAGAGCCGCACGTCGATGAGGGGCTCGGCGACGCGCAGTTCGACTACCACGAACGCGACGAGCGCGACGGCGCCGACGACGAGCAGGCCGACGGTCTTCACGTCGCCCCAGCCCCAGGTCTGACCCTCGCTGACGGCGAGCAGGATCGCGACGAGCGACACGGCGAGGACCGCGGTGCCGGCGACGTCCAGGCGGCCGGGCTTCCGGACCGGCGACTCGGGCATGCCGAACACGGCGCCGAGCAGGGCGATCACGACGAGGACGGCGGGCAGCCAGAACAGCCAGTGCCAGGACAGGTGCTCGACGATCGGGCCGGCGGCCACGATGCCGACGCCGGCGCCGATGCCGAAGATGGCGGAGAGCAGCCCGATGGTGACGCTCACTTTCTCCTTCGGCAGTTCGTCGCGGACGATGCCGATGGACAGCGGCATCACCGCGCCCGCGGCACCCTGCAGGGCGCGCGCCACGATGAGGACGCCGAGGTTCGGGGCCAGGGCGGCGAGGACCGCGCCGGCCAGGAGGATCGTGAGGACCACGATGAGCACCTTGCGCTTGCCGACCATGTCACCCAGGCGGCCGAGGATCGGGGTGAGCACCGACGCCGAGAGCAGGTAGGCGGTGAGGACCCAGCTGGCGGCGCTGGTCGAGGCTCCGAGGTCCTGGCCGATCGTGGCGAGTGCGGGGGCGACGAGGGACTGCAGGACCGCGAACGACAGGCCACCGAGGGACAGGTAGACGATGATCGCGGTGCTGTTCGGACGACGGCCGTGGTCGGCGGTCGGGGTGGAGCCCGTGCGGGGGCTCGCGGTGGCGGTGGACATCGTGCTCCGTCTGGTCGGATCGGGTGTGTGCGGGGTGGGGGACCGACGACGCTGTCGATGTCAACAACTGCTGACTTCATAGGGTACGCGTTCCCCGATCGATGTCAACACCTGATTACATCGCCGTCGAGCGTCCGGCCGCGCCCGCTACGCTCGGGCCATGAGCAAGGACGCCGCCGCCACCCGCCTGGCCCTCGTGCAGGCCGCTCGGCATCGGTTCGCCTTCGACGGTTACCGGGCCACCACGGTGCGGGACATCGCCGCGGACGCCGGGGTGAACGTCGCGCTCATCAACCGGTACTTCGGGTCGAAGGAGGGGCTGTTCCGCGCCTGTCTCGACCGGGCGACCCCCGAACAGGAGGCCGCGCCGTCGGGGTCCGATCTCGAGCGGGTGCTCGGCGGGCTCATCCGGCACATCATCCGGTCGCCGACGGACGAGGACTCGATGCAGCTGCTCCTGCTGCTCCGTGGCTCCGGGGACGAGGCCGTGGACCGGATCCGGCGGGAGACCCTCCGCGGCTACGCCGAACGGCTCGCCGGTGCAGCCCGTGCCGGCAGCTCGTCCGCGGACGACGACGACATGCTCGTCCGTGCCGAGATCGCCCTGTCCGTGGTGCTCGGCATGACGATGCTGCGGACCTCGACGAAGGTGGAGCCGCTGGCCTCCGCGGACGTCGAGGCGGTGGCCCGGCCGCTCGAGGACGCCCTGCGGGCGCTGCTCGGCGGCGGGCGGGGCTGACCGCGGCCGGTCGGTCGACCTGCGCTGCGCCGCTCGGAGCCGGATCGGCGTTGGATGGCGGCACGGGCGGCCACGTGGTCGACCACGAACGGAGTCATCGATGGAAGTCGTCTTCGTCCACGGCGCACTCGTGCGCGACGGGCAGTGGTGGTGGCAGCCGACCGCTGCCCTCCTCGAGGAACGAACCGGTGTCCGCAGCCGATCGGTCGACCTGCCGTCCTGCGGTGAGACCGAGGAGCGGGGCGGTCTCGCGGCCGATGCCGCAGCACTCCGCGCGGTCCTCGACGAGGTCGACGACGCGGTCCTCGTCGGGCACTCCTACGGCGGCACGGTGATCGCGGAAGCGGGGGCGCACCCGGCGGTCCGGCACCTGGTGCTCGTCTCGTCGTACCTGCCGGACGTCGGGCTGGCGCAGGCGCAGATCATGGCCGGTGAGCCCGACCCGGTCGCGGTGGCCGACGCGGGGGACGGCCTCGTCGCCGTCGATGGCTACGACGCCGCGCGGTTCGGAGCGCGCTTCCTGCAGGACGCTGACGACGCCGTACAGCGTGCGGCCTGGGAGCGGGTGACGGCCCAGTCCGTTGTGGCCCTCGGCACTCCGACGACGGCCGCGGGCTGGCAGGGCGTCGACTCCACCTACCTGGTGTGCACGGCGGACCGGAGCACCTCGGTCGGCTTGCAGCGGGACCACGCGAGGCGGGCCTCCCGGTCGGTCGACCTGCCGACCGGACACCACCCGTTCATCACCCGACCCGACCTGGTGGTCGACGTGCTGACGCCCCTCGTCGCCTGACGCGCCCTTCGGCTCAGTACAGCTAGTGCTCGGTGGGGCCGATCTCGATCGACGCCGGGCGGGTCTGCTCCGGCAGCAGGTACCGGGCGACGGAGCCGTCCTCGTCCTGCTCGTCGACGTCGCGCTCGGTGATTATCGCCACCGGCGTCGCGGGGGAGATGAGCAGCATGGCGGGGGTCGCCCGACCGTCGCCGTAGTTCACCTGCAGCCACATGAACGGGTGCTCCCGGAGGCCCGCGTCGATGCGCGCCTGGACGGTCTCGGTGTCCTCGTTCGCGATCGTGTACTGCGTGCCGCCGTAGGTCAGGACCGTGCGCTTCACAGGATGTCTCCGGAGTCGGTCGGTTCGGGCACGATGCGGAGGCCCGCGGACGACCCGGCTGTCAGGCCCAGTGCTTCGACCCAGGCACGGTTCACGGCGGGGATGCGGCTGCCGGAGTAGCGGAAGACCAGGGGCATCGAGCGGTCGAGCCAGATCGCGGTTCGGCCGTCCCCGAGCTCGACGTCGTCCTTCCACGAGAACATGAAGGACTCACCACGCCGGAGCTTCATCCCGATGACGATCTGCAGGTGCGTCAGCAGGCGGTCGTCGAACTCGGCGGTGAACGTGGAGTCGTAGACGAGTTTGCCCATGGTGGTGTGTCCTTCCGCGCCGTCTGTCCAGCTCCGGCCGATCTTAAACGTCCCTCAGGAGCCGTCCGGGAGCCTGGCCGACATGCGCCGTATCCACTACGTGAACAGCCACATCCTCACCGGGGACCGCACCTGCAAGGCGCTCCTCCGCTACTGCCGTGCCCTGGCTGTGGCGGGGACGTCCGACGTCGTGCAGATCCCGGTGATCACCGAGGGTGGCGGCACGGTCTACGCCCACCTGCTCATCGGGCCGGCGAGTGAGATCTTCTCCACGCCGGTGCCGGACAGTGCCGACGAGCCGTTCGACCAGCAGGTCATCGAGTACCTCGAGGCGGAGACGCTGCGTCTCCAGCCCGCCCGGCCGGCGTGGCACGAGGAGATGACCGACGTGCCGGACATCGGCGAGGACTTCTGAGCGAGGGGACCGTCGCGACGGTGGCGACCTGCGCGACGCTGCGGTGCCCCTGGCCCTGAGGCGGGCCCGGACGCACGAGACGCCGCCGGACGCACGAGACGCCGCCGGATCCGGCGGCGTTTCGGCAGGTCGGCGGCGTCTCGCGGAACGCAAGACGCTGGGCTCAGTCGCGGACGAACTGCTCGATCGCGACGTCGCCGGTGTTGACGCGGAAGGTCTTGCCGACCGACGCGTCGTCGTGCAGGGACGCGGCGACCAGCGCGGCGACGTCCGCGCGGGCGATGCTCGAGGACGGGTCGGCGGTCTCGACGGAGCCGGTCGCGTCGTCGTCGGTCAGGGTGCTCGGGGCGACGATCGTCCAGTCGAGCGCCGAGTCGCGGAGGACCGCGTCGGCGACGGTCTTCGCCTCGGCGTAGGCGAAGAAGTCGTCGTCCTCGGGGACGCCGTGGCCGAGGCCCGCGTCCGACCAGGAGACGAGGACGAAGCGCTGGACCTCGGCCTCGAGGGCGGCGTGCATCGAGCGGATCGCGGCGTCCCGGTCGACGGCCCAGGTGCGCTCGGCGGAACCCCCGCCGGCGCCGGCTGCCCACACGATCGCGTCGTGGCCTCGGACCAGGTCGGTGAGGCCGGCGATGTCGAGCTGCTCGATGTCGGCGACGACGGGCTCCGCACCGGTGGCGCGGACGTCGTCCTGCTGCTCGGCCTTCCGGATGACCGACGAGACGGTGTCGCCGCGGCCCGTCAGGAGCTGCGCGGTGAGGAGGGCGACGCGGCCGTGGCCGCCGAGGATGATGACGTTGCTCATGACGTGGACGGTACGCGCGGGCCCTGATGACGGGGTGGTCGGCGACGGGGTGGTCGGCGACCGGCCGGGAGGGTCGTCCCGCGCCCTCGGGCACGGTACTCGGGCAGGATGGCCGGCATGGGCAGCGACGAGGGGACGGCGCGGACGGATCCCGCGTCCGTCGTCTGGGGGCCGAGCGCCCCGACGCACCGGCGGTACGAGCGGCGGTCTGTGGTCGGGACCGGCGAGGCGGCGTGGGAGCGGGCCTCCCGGTCGGTGCTCCGCTGGGGCGTGAAGACCCGCAGCGGCTTCTCGGTGCCGGACGACGCCGAGGTGCAGCCGGGCCGGCGGCTCGAGGTGCGCTTCCGGATCGGCCCGGTCGTCGTGCGGGAGCCGGTCGAGGTCGTCGCGGTGGTGCGCACCGACGACCGGGTCGGGTTCGCCTACCGGACCCTGCCAGGCCACCCCGTCGACGGCGAGGAGTCGTTCATCGTCAGCCGCGACGGCGACACCGTCTGGTTGACGCTGCGGTCCCTGACCCGGCCGTCGACCACCCGCGCCTGGGCACTGGTGTTCCCGGTGCTCCGTGCCGCGCAGGTCGTCGTCCGCTGGCGGTACCGGCGCGCGCTCCGCTGAACGCGCTGCGCTGCGCGGGTCGGGGCGTGGCCCCCGGTCGGGATGCGCGGCCCGGTTCCGTCGCGATTCGCGGATCCGCGGACGCGTTCGTGTCCGCTCGAGCGGGTGTCGTAGCGTCGGAGACACCAGGACGAACACCATCCCGCGTGCCCCGACATCCCCCGCGATCCGCGGTGGCCTGGCCGCAGCGGTCGCCCCGGTCGACGTGGGACCGAACGAGGTCCCTGCAGAGGAGGCGAAGCTCATGCCCGCCACCATCACCGCCATCCCGACACCCCTCGCCGGAGGCCCGGCCGTTCGTCGGCCGACGCGCACCGAGACCTTCACCGAGATCCGCGAAGCCACCCACGGTCGCATCCTGACCGCGAGCGCGCTCGTCGTCGGCCTCGCCGCCGTCACCACGTTCACGCTCGCCGTGATCGCCCTGGTGGTCGCCTCGTGATCCCCGCAGCACCAGCGCCGTACGACGTCGTCGCGCTGACCGAACCCATCGACATGACCGCGCTGATGCGCGAACAGGAGGCCTTCCGTGCGTGACTCCACCCTGATGCAGGAACTCCGCTCCGACCCGCTGGAGTGGCACCGTCGAGGCATGTCCTCGCCCCTCGAGATCGACCGGATCGTGATCAGCCGGCTCGGCATCGGTGTCAGCACCGACCCGACGTACGCCGACTTCTTCCAGGCTGCCGCGTGATCGCCCTCGAGCAGGGACCGGTCCGCGTGACGGCCGACTCGTCCGGGCTGAGTGCCGACCACCGGGTCGTCTGGGCCCGTCTCGGACGCCTCGAGGCGCTCTGTGCCGAGCGCACCGCCCGGAGCACCGCGCTCCGCACCACGACGACGACGACCATCTGACGTGGGCGTCGACGTCGAGCACGAACCGCACCGCTGGGACCGTGCTCGCGTCGTCGACGCCGCCGACCGGGTCTTCACCGCCGAGGGTGCCGCCGGTCTCGAACACGCCACCGTCGCGACGCTCGCCGGGACGGACCCGGACACGGTCCGGGCGTACTTCCCGGACCAGATCGACGTCGTCGTCGCCGTGCTGGAACACCGGCACGCGCAGTGGAACGACGGGCTCGCCGAGGCCGCCCTCGGAGCCGCAGATGCCCGGGACGAGATCCTCACCGTGTTCGCGCACCTCGAGGCCTGCTTCCGCGACCCGACCTGGACCGGCTGCGCGTTCATCAACGGGTACGGCGAACTCGGCCGCTCCGAGTCCCGCGTCGCCGCCCTGGCCCACGAACACCTGCGCGGCATCGAAGCGCACCTGCACGCCCTCGCCGGTCGCGCCGGCCTGCCCGTGCACGTGGCCGATGCGCTCTCCCTGCTGGTCGAGGGCGCCAAGGTCGAGTCGGCGATCCACCGCACCACCCGCCCGGCGCGATCCGCCCGGCTCGCGGCGGCCACGCTCATGACGGCCTACGCGCCCAGCGCGCACACCGACTTCATCTAGGCCGAAGCTCGTCTGACCGTTCGAGCGTGTCCCTCGGGCTCTCGCCGAACTCCGCCGCGTACTGCTGCGCGAAGCGTCCGAGGTGAGCGAACCCCCAGGCCGCGGCGACCTCGCGCACCGAGACGGCGGTCGGGTCGGAGACGAGCAACTCCTGGCGCACCCGGTCCAGGCGCACCTGCCGGATGTAGGCGTTCGGCGTGGTCTGCAGGTCCCGCTGGAAGACCTCCTGCAGCGCGCGCAGACTGACGTCGAGGTGTCGCGCCAGGGAACTCGTCGTGATCGGCATCCGGGCGTGGTCCTGGATGTACTCGACGGCCGCGCGGACGTGCACCGACAGCGCGGTGCCCTCGGGGCGCCGGCGCACCGGACGTTGCTGCGGGTACATCTCCAGCAGGGACGCCGCCGCCAGCCGGGCCATCTCGGCGTGCAGCAGCCGCCCGGGCGTCCCGTCGCGGAGGGTGTGCGAGATGAGGGACACCGTGTTGTGCCAGGTCCGCACGGACTGCTCGGAGGGTGCGGTCAGGTGGTCGAAGCGCAGCCCGGCGGACAGGTCGGCACCCTGCTCGGCCGCGACGCGTTCGACGACCTCGCGGGACAGGTGCACGAGGCGCTGCTCGTAGTCGTCCATCGCGAACGAGAACGTGCGGTCGGGGAGCAGGGGCACGGGGACGCCGGGCTCCATCTCGAGCACCGTGCCCCCGGTGTCGAGCCGCGAGGAACCGGACTGCAGCCACTGCACGATGACGGCGTCGGAGGGCGGCAGGTCCCCGTCGACGTGTCCGCCGAACTGCGACGTGTGGAGCGACATCGTGCTGTCGCCGAGGGCCGCGTACCGGAACGAGAACGGCGTCGACGCCGGCCCGACGTGCAGGTCGGCGCCGTACAGGTCCGCGATGAAGGTCGCGGCCTCTCCGAGGTCCGTCCCCGTCACGTCGAGACGCACCGGCATCGCGTCGTCGATCGGCATCAGGCGAAGCATCCCACGACGGCCGTCCCCCGTGGCAGCCCGGTGTCCGGGAACCGCCACGGGGGACCGACCGGCCGCGTCCTACGGACCATCAGCGCGTCACCGCATCACCGCGGGTCAGCCGCGGATCGCCTCGGCCAGCTTCACCCGGCCACCGGTGCGGAGCAGGGCGTTCTCGTAGACCCGCGCACCGAGGAGCACGACGACCAGGGCGGACACCGCGACGACGACCAGCGACAGCAGGGGCTCCCACCACTCGGCCGTCCCCAGGAAGATCCGGACCGGCATGCCGATCGGAGCGCTGAACGGCACGTACGACATGATCCCGAGGATCGTCGGGTCGTCCGCGGCGAACACGATGAGGAAGTACGGGATCATCAACAGCATCATCACCGGGGTGGTCACGCTGCCGACGTCCTCCTGCCGGGACACCAGCGCCGCCGAGGCCGCGAACAGCGCCGCGATGAGGACGAACCCGACCGCGAAGAACCCGACGAACCAGAGCGCGCTCGGGCCGAGCAGCGTGAAGAGGTTGTCCTGCCCGGTCACCGCCAGGGCCACGGCGGCCGCGATCGCGATCGCGACGATCTGGCCGAGCGCCATCACGCTGTTGCCGATCACCTTGCCCGCCAGCAGCGCCCGAGCCGGGATCGCCGCCATCAGGATCTCCACGACCCGGGTGGACTTCTCCTCCACGACGCTCTGCGCGATCGACTGGCCGAAGGTGACGGCCGAGGCGAAGAACACCACACCGAACGCGATGCCCACCAGGGACACCAGACCGGGCGGCAGGGCGCCGGGGTCGAGCAGGTCGACCTCGGGCGAGACACTGAGCGCCTGGACGACATCGGTCGGGGCGCTGTCGAGGCCGACGACACGGAAGCCGAGCTGCCCGCCGTCGGGGACGATCGCGGCGTCCACCTCGCCGTCACGGACGAGCTGCTCGGCCGCGGCACGGTCGGACGTCCTGGTCACGTCGAGCCCGTCCGAGCTCGGCAGGGTCACCCCGCTGACCACGGCGACCGGGGTCGTCGCGTTCGCCGTCGACTTCCCGACGATGCCCGCGACGACGATGCCCGCCACGACCATCACGAGCAGGATCACCGCGGAGACGACGAAGGCCTTGCTGCGGAGCCGGGCCTGGATCTCCCGCACGGTGACGAGCCGGACGGCGTCGACGGTGCTGCGCTGCAGGATGCCGCGCTGGACGGCGCTCATCGCACGACCTCCGTGAAGACCTCGCTGAGCCGGGGGACCCGCGCGCCGAACGACGCCACCCCGCCACGGGCGACCGCACGCTGCAGGACGGTCTGGGCGACGGACTCGTCGGCCTCGAACAGGGCGTACCCGCCGTCGAAGGCCCGGATGGTGACCCCGGGCTCGTCGCGGAGCCAGGCGACGTCGTCCGCCACCAGGATCTCCCACGCGGCGGGACCGGCGTTGCGACGGAGCTCGTCCTGCGGCCCGGCGGCCCGGATCCGACCGCCGGCGATCACGACGACGTCGTCGCAGAGCCGTTCGACGACGTCGAGCTGGTGGCTGGAGAACAGCACCGGCACCCCGTCCGCCGCCGTCTCGCGGAGGACGCCGAGGACCGTGTCGACGGCCATCGGGTCGAGCCCGGAGAACGGCTCGTCGAGCACCAGGACCTCGGGTCGGTGCGCCAGGGCCGCGGCGACCTGCACCCGCTGCTGGTTGCCGAGCGAGAGCTTCTCCACCGGGTCCGTGGCGTGCGCGCCGAGTTCGAGCCGCTCGAGCAGCTCGGTCGTCCGGGTGGTCGCGGTCCGGCGGTCGACGCCGTGCAGCCGCGCCAGGTAGGTGACCTGCTCGGCGACCGGCATCTTCGGGTAGAGGCCGCGCTCCTCGGGCATGTACCCGAACCGACGTCGGTCGGCGGGGCCGATCGGGACGCCGTCGATCGCGACCGTGCCGCTGTCGGCGTCGAGCACGCCGAGCATGATGCGCATGGTGGTGGTCTTGCCGGCGCCGTTGCCGCCGACGAACCCGGTCAACCGACCGCGGCCGACCGTGAAGCCGACGTCGTCGAGCACCTGGCGCTCGCCGAAGTGCTTGGTCACTCCCTCGATGCTGAGCATGACGGGTCCCTTCCGCAGCGGCCCTCGCTGCGCCTCCGACGCTACGAGAGCGGCCAGCCCAGCGCCTCCGGCCCGCGACGGGGATCGCGCCGGCGTCGCCTCCGCCGCGCGGGGGAGGCCAGGTCAGTCACCGGAGCGGACCACGCCGTTCTCGTACGCCCACACCACGGCCTGGATCCGGTCGCGCAGGCCGAGCTTCTGCAGCACGTTCGACACGTGGGTCGTCACGGTGGCGTCCCCGACGAAGAGCAGCCGGGCGATCTCGGCGTTGCTGAGCCCCCGTCCGAGCAGCCGGAGCACCTCGGTCTCACGCTCGGTCAGGCCGGGCACCGGAGCCGCGCAGGGTTCGGTGCTGACGGTCGGCGGCTCGGCGGCCGGCGTCACCACGGGCACGCTCGCCGTCGTCGCGCGGCTGATCACCCGCCGGGTCACGTCGGGGGAGAGCAGGGCGTCCCCGGCGGCGACGGTCCGCACCGCCTCGATGAGCTTCTCGGGCGAGGCGTTCTTCAGCAGGAACCCGCTGGCACCGGCTGCGAGGGCGTCGAACAGGTACTCGTCGGTGTCGAACGTGGTCAGCACGAGCACCGCCGGCGGGTCGTCCGTCGCGGTGATCCGCCGTGCCGCCTCGAGCCCGTCGACGCCGGGCATCTGCACGTCGAGGCACACCACGTCCGGGCGGTGCTCGGCGACGGCCGCGACGGCTGCGGCACCGTCGCGGGCCTCGGCGACGACCCGCACGCCGGGTTCGGACTCGAGGATCACCCGGAAGCCCGCCCGCACCAGGTCCTGGTCGTCGGCCAGGACCACCCGGATCACACCGTCGGCAGCCATGCCCGCACCAGGTAGCCGCCGCGGGCTCGGGGTCCGATCTCGATCCGTCCGCCGACCGCGTCGACGCGCTCGCGCATCCCGACGTGGCCGAGCCCGCTGCCCGCGGTCGACCGGGAGGCCCGTGCCCCGGCACCCGTGTCGGTCACCTCGAGCTCGAGGGCGTCCGGCAGGTAGCGCAGCCGTAGGTCGGCGCGGGCGTCCGGGCCGGCGTGCTTGAGGACGTTCGTCACCGCCTCTTGGGCGATCCGGTAGGTGACCGAGGCGACGGTCGGCGGGACGGCGCGTTCGTCGCCGACGACGCTGAAGCCGGTGGCGTGCCCGGCGGTCGTCGCGGCGGCCGCGAGTTCCGGCAGGCGCGCGAGCCCCTCGGTGCTCGGGGCGTCCGCGGGCAGCGTGTGCCCGTCGGCGTCGGTCTGGCGGAGGGTGCCGAGCATCCGGCGGAGTTCCTCGACCGCGGTCCGGGCGCTGTCCTCGACGACGGCGAGGGACGCGGCGGCCTGCTCCGGGTCGCGCTCGAGCACCCGTCGGGCGGCACCGGCCTGCACGCCCATCAGCGACACGTGGTGGGCGACGACGTCGTGCAGTTCGCGGGCGATCCGGACCCGTTCGAGCGCGACCGCCTGCGCCGCGGACCGTTCCCGCTCGGCGGCCAGCTCGACGGTGCGCACGTCGAGGTCGTGCTTGGCGACCGCGGCCGTCCAGGCACGGTTGCCGGAGTACCAGGCCGCGCCGAAGTACACGAGGTTGATGACGATCGCCAGCAGGGAGTTCGCCACGTACGGCGGGATCGCCGAGTCACCGTCGTCGGGCAGCGCGCTCGGCACCGACCACCGGAACACGATCGCCAGGAACACCCACGCGAACATGCCGAGGATGAGGACCCAGCGCACCACTTCGGCGCGGGTCCGGTCGGAGCACCAGGCACCGACCGTGTACAGGGCGATGAACAGCGTGAAGTTGAGGAACAGCCCCTCTGGCACGTGCAGGAGCTGGGTCGCGGCGAAGGCCAGCGCCGTGAGGACGGCGACCGACATCGGGAAACGCCGGCGGAAGGCCAGGGGCCCGGCGTTCGCGACGACCATCAGCGCCGACACCCACCACGGAGCCGGGTCGTCGTACAGGCCGATCGCGCCGTAGAGGGTCATCGACACCGTGAGCGCGGCGGCGAGCACGAGCGCCAGGAGCGTGTCCTGCCGGTGTTCGCGCCGTCCCACCGGCAGCCGCGACCACTCCTCGCTGCGCGCCGGTCCGTCCCCGGCGTTCACCCCCGTGCCCGTCATGGGGACCACGGTAGCGGCTCATGTCGGCAGGGCCGCCGCGGCGACACCGACCTGTGGACGGTGGTCGGGACCCGGCCACCTGTGGAGGGCGACGGACGGGAGGCCGTGGTGCGGGCCTCCCGTCCGTCACCCCGCGCGCATCAGCGGTAGGCGCGCTCGTACGGTGCCGGCTTGTACGGCAGGTCCACCCGGAGCGCCTGCGCGGCACGGATCGGGAAGTTCGGGTCGCGCAGCGCGCCCCGCCCGATGAGCACCACGTCGGCCTGCCCGAGGGCGACGATCTGCTCCGCCTGGAACGGGTCGTCGATCATCCCGACGGCCGCGACCGGCACGCCCGTGGCCTGCCGGATCGCCGTCGCGAACGGCAGCTGGTAGCCGGGGCCGACCGGGATCGGGGCGTTCTGGACGTTGCCGCCGGTCGACACGGACACGAGGTCGACCCCGTGCTCGCCGAGCCAGGCGGACAGCTGCTCGGACTCGGGGAGGTCCCAGCCGCCCTCGACCCAGTCGGTCGCGGACAGACGGACGACGAGCGGGACGTCCTCGCCGACCTCGGCCCGGACGGCGTCGACCGTCTCGAGCAGGGCGCGGGCGCGGTTCTCGAGCGAGCCGCCGTACTGGTCGGTGCGCTCGTTCGACAGGGGCGACAGGAACTCGTGCAGCAGGTACCCGTGGGCGCCGTGCAGTTCCAGCAGGTCGAAGCCGGCGTCGACGGCGCGGCGTGCGGCGGCCGCGAAGGCCCGGACCACGTCGGCGATGCCCTCGACGGTCAGCTCGGTGGGGACGTGCAGGCCGGGGAACGCGACCGGCGACGGGCCGACCGGCTGCCACCCGCCCTGCTCCGGCGCGACGTTGCCGCCGCCCGCGGTGGGACCCCACTCGCGGCTGGTGGAGGCCTTGCGGCCGGCGTGGGCGAGCTGGATGCCGGCGACGGCCCCCTGGCTGTGGATGAAGTCGGTGATCGGCCGGAACGCGTCGCGCTGCTCGTCGTTCCAGAGCCCGAGGTCCTGCGGGCTGATGCGACCCTCGGGGACGACGCCGGTGGCCTCGACGACCACTGCGCCGGCACCGCCGCGGGCCAGGCCGCCCAGGTGCACGAGGTGCCAGGGCGTGGGGACGCCGTCCTGCGCCTCGACCATGTACTGGCACATCGGCGGGATCCAGACGCGGTTCCGGATCTCGAGTCCGCGGAGGGTGATGGGGTCGAAGAGTGCGTGGGTCACGCGGGTCCTTCCCGGTTGTTCGGTTCGTGGGCCTGTCCACAGTACGACTGTCGTCGTACCGATTGCCCGGGAAGGGTGCAGACCGCCACGGCCACCGTCAGCAGAGCTCGATCGGCGGCACCTTCGTCGACGCCACCCAGACCGACTCCACGCGCTCTCCGGTGCCGTCGAGCTGGAAGGTGATGTACCGACCGTCCCGCCGGATGGTCCAGAACGAGTACGGGCCGTCCGTCGTGCCGTCGGTCGAGTACGAGCCCGAGACCGCGAGGTCGGGGTAGGTCTGCCGGAGTTCCGTCAGGCTGGTGCCGATGCCCATGCCTTCGGGCGTGCTCGGGTTGTCGTCCACGTCGGCAGCCGTGACCGGGTCGGTCCCCGTCGGACGGATCACCAGGACCGCGGTCACCGTGCCGTCAGGGTTCAGCACCGTGATCGCCCCGTGGCCCGGGTGGTCGAAGAACGTGATGTCCTCCGCCCGGCACGGTTCGCTGTCGGGCTCCCGCTCGTAGACCCGATCGACGTCGTCGAGCTCGCTGGCGACCGTTCCGCCGAAGGCGATCGGGCCCACTTCCCCGCCCGTGATCGTCCACGTGCCCGGATCGGCCGGGTCGTACGGTCGCCGCACCGGCCCGGTAGCGGTCGCGGACGGCTCCGGAGCCGGGGTGTCGACGACCGGGGCGGACGCCGGGGTGCTCGCGGGCACCGAGGGTTCGGTGGTCGGGCTCGGCGCCGGCGCGGCCTGCTGGACCTGCGGGACGACGGCGAGCGCGACGGCGCCACCGGCAGCGCCGAGGGCGAGGAGGGCGACGGCGGCGATGACGATGCGGCTGCGGTGACGCCGGGGCTTCGGGTGCCGTTCCTCGGCGTGCTCGAGGACGTTCTGCTTCATCGAGACGAGCATCCGCTGCAGGTCGTCTCCGGTGGGGGGCTCAGTGTTCATCGTGCATCACCGCCTTCTTCAGTCGTGCTCGGGAGCGGGACACCCGCTGGGTCACGGCACCGACGCTCAACCCGAGCATCGTGGCCGCCTCGGTGTACGAGTGGCCCTCGATCAGGCACAGCTCGCAGATCCGCCGGTCGAGCGGCGGGAGGGTGTCGATCTCGTCACGGATCGACGATCCTGACGAAGTCGTGACCGGCGTGTCCGTGTTCTCCACAGGCGATGCGGTCCTGTGCGCGAGGTCGGTGGAACGGCACTACGCTCGGACCCGGCCCGCGACGCGATGCTGCGCCAGGTCTGCGGGCCGTCCAGCTCTGGCGTCCAGGAGGACCGAAGTGACCGATTCCGCACCCGTCGACCCCACATCGACCGCAGGATGGAAGCAGCTCGACGGCATCGCCGCCGGCTTCTCCCCGGACCTCCGGGGGTGGTTCGACGCCGACCCCGGTCGTGCCGAGAAGTACACCTTCCAGGCCGCGGACCTGACCGTCGACCTGTCGAAGGGCCTGGTGACCGAAGAGGTCCTGCAGGCACTGTTGCAGGTCGCGGAGGACACCGGCGTCGCCGAGCGCTACCAGGCGATGATCTCCGGTGAGCGCATCAACGTCACCGAGGACCGTGCCGTCCTGCACACCGCGCTCCGCCGACCCAAGGCGCCCGAGGGCCTGGTCCCCGCCGCACCCCTGACCGTCGACGGCCAGGACGTCGACGCCGACGTGCACGCCACGCTCGACAAGGTCTACGCCTTCGCCGAGCAGGTCCGTTCCGGCGCCTGGACCGGTGTCACCGGCAAGCGCATCGAGACCGTCGTCAACATCGGCATCGGCGGCTCCGACCTCGGCCCGGTCATGGTCTACGAAGCCCTCAAGCCGTACGTGCAGCAGGGGCTCGAGGTCCGGTTCGTCTCGAACATCGACCCCGCCGACATCCACGAGAAGACCGTCGGCCTCGACCCCGAGACCACGCTGTTCATCGTCGCGTCGAAGACCTTCGGCACCCTCGAGACCCTGACGAACGCCCGTCTGGCGCGCCAGTGGCTCTGGGCGGGCCTGGGCCTCGCCGACGCCGGTGACGACGAGAAGAAGGACGCCGTCGCGAAGCACTTCGTCGCCGTGTCCACCGCCCTCGACAAGGTCGCCGCGTTCGGCATCGACCCGGAGAACGCCTTCGGCTTCTGGGACTGGGTCGGCGGCCGCTACTCGGTCGACTCGGCCATCGGCACCAGCGTCGTCATCGCGATCGGCCAGGAGAACTGGGAGCAGTTCCTCGCCGGCTTCCACGCCATCGACGAGCACATGCGCACCGCCCCGCTCGAGCAGAACGTCCCCGTCCTGATGGGCCTGCTCAACGTCTGGTACACGAACTTCCTCGGCGCCCAGAGCCACGCGGTCCTGCCGTACACGCAGTACCTGCACCGCTTCCCGGCCTACCTGCAGCAGCTCACCATGGAGTCGAACGGCAAGCGCGTCCGCTGGGACGGCTCGGACGTCGTCACCGACACGGGCGAGGTCTTCTGGGGCGAGCCGGGCACGAACGGCCAGCACGCGTTCTACCAGCTCATCCACCAGGGCACGCGCCTGATCCCGGCCGACTTCATCACGGTCGCGAAGCCCGCCCACGCCCTCGCCGACCAGACCGGCGACGGCAAGGCCGTGCAGCCCGGTCAGGACGTCCACTCGCTGTTCCTGGCGAACTTCTTCGCGCAGTCGAAGGCGCTGGCGTTCGGCAAGACCGCCGACGAGGTCCGTGCCGAGGGCACCACCGACGAGATGATCGTCGCGGCCCGCACCTTCACCGGCAACAAGCCGAGCACGTCGATCCTCGCGCCGGAGCTCACCCCGAGCGTCCTCGGCCAGCTGATCGCCCTCTACGAGCACATCGTGTTCACCGAGGGGACCATCTGGGGCATCGACTCGTTCGACCAGTGGGGTGTCGAGCTCGGCAAGCAGCTCGCGCTGCAGGTCGCCCCGGCGGTCGACGGCGACCAGGACGCCCTCGACGCGCAGGACTCCTCGACGAAGGCGCTCATCGCCAAGTACCTCGAGTTGCGCGGCTGATCCGACGCACTGACACGAGAGGCCCGTCGCTACGGCGACGGGCCTCTCGTGCGTCTCGGCCCGCCGTCAGCGCCGCCGGACCAGCACCACCGAGTCCTCCAGCGTCGCCGGGCTGCCGTCCGGTGCAGTGACGTGCCGGGTGCGGAGCTCCGCGACCTCGACGTCCCACCCGTCGTCGAGCGCGAGCTGCGAGACCTGTTCCGCCGGTCCGACCAGCGGTTCGGCGTGCGCGTGCTCGGCGTGCGACGCCCAGGACGGAGACCCGGCGTGCCCGACGACGACCAGGCGCCCGCCGGGTGCCACGAGCGTCGTCGCCCGACGGAGCACCGCGGCCCGCGGGAACGACACCGACGAGTGCAGGAACGACGCCGTGACCAGGTCGAACCGGTCGTCGGTGTCCCAGGTCGCCAGGTCGGCCTGCACCCAGGTCACCCGGTCACCGAGTCCGACGCGCTCGGCCTCGGCGCGTCCGCGGGCGAGGGCGTTCGCCGCGATGTCCACCGCGGTGACCCGCCACCCCTGCGCGGCCATCCAGAGCGCGTCGCCGCCCTCACCGCTGCCGAGGTCGAGCGCCCGGCGCGCACGAGCAGCCCCGCCATCTGCCGCCGGGTCGCCGTCGGGGGAGAGCCGCCCGACCGTGTCGACGAGTGACGCGTTCGGTGCCCCCGACCAGATCGGGGCGTCCCCGTAGCGGTCGGTCCAGTAGGCCTCGGCATCCGTGCCGGGAGTGGGTTCTGCGGTCATCCGCGCAGCATCCCACCGGTGCTCGGGGACGGCCAGTACGATTGCCGGATCGGCAACGGCGACGACGTTCCCGGGGTCCGTCCGGCGCAGTCGCAACGGAGACCCAGCATCGATACGGAAGTATGTGCAAGTGACGATCATGACCGAGCGGCCTCAGCAGGACACCCCGAGCGCCGAGACGGAGCGACCCGGCAACGCGACCGTCCGCTTCCGCAACGCCGCTGTCCTGGCCGTCGAGACCACCGTCGCGGACCGCGTGACCACCTCCGCGGACATCGAGGAGAAGCTCGGCGGTGTGCTCCGTCGCCTCCGCCTGCCGATGGGTCTGCTCGAGCGCGTCGCCGGCGTGCGGGAGCGCCGCAACTGGGGTGAGAACCAGTCCTTCCAGGACGCCGCGATCGACGCCGGACGTCGTGCCATGGCCGCCGCGGGCATCAAGCCCGAGGACGTCGGCCTGCTCATCAACACCTCGGTGACGCGTCCGCACCTCGAGCCCTCGGTGGCCGTGCGCCTGCACCACGGCCTGGGTCTGCCGACGTCGGCCATCAACTTCGACATCGCGAACGCCTGCCTGGGCTTCGTCAACGCCATGAGCGTCGCCGCCGGGATGATCGACTCCGGCCAGATCAAGTACGCCCTCGTCGTCGACGGCGAGGACGCGGACCAGGTGCAGCTCAACACCATCGACCGCCTGAACCAGGGCGGCCGGAACCGCAAGGACTTCATGAGCGAGTTCGCCAGCCTGACGCTCGGCTCCGGTGCCGCCGCGGCCGTGCTCGGCCCGGCGGACCTGCACCCGACCGGCCACCGCATCGTCGGTGGTGTCACCCGTGCGGCGACCCAGTGGTACGACCTGTGCGTCGGCAGCGTCGACGGCATGTTCACGGACGCCAAGATGCTGCTCAAGGGCGGCATGGAGCTCGTCGTCGCCGCCTGGAACGAAGCGCGCGCCCACTTCGACTGGACCGACATGGACCGGTACGTGCTGCACCAGGTCTCCGACGTGCACACGAACGCGTTCGTCGCCGCGATCGGCGTCCCACGCGACAAGGTCCCCACCACGTACGAACGGTTCGGCAACGTCGGCCCCGCGTCGATCCCGATCACCCTGGCGGACGAGGTCGCCCGCGGCTCGATCCGCCCCGGCGACCGCGTGTTCCTCGGCGGTGTCGGCTCCGGCATCAACACGGCGATGATGGAACTGCGCTGGTGACACCGCGGTTGCCCCGCGTCGCCACGAGCACGGCTCCGGCGACGCTCCCTCCGCCCCTGCCCGGACTCGACCCGGCCTGGTCCCGCCTGGTCACGGTGCCTGGGACACCGTCGGACAACCCGGGAGGCCCGGCTCGCCCCGCGCGCACCTGGCACCTCCTCGACACGGCCGCGTCCCTGGCGGAGCTCGGCGTCGAGCCCGTCGGCACGCTGCTCTGCGTGCACGGCAACCCGACCTGGTCCTACCTGTGGCGCTCGGTCGTCGCGCAGTCACTCGCGGTCGCCGCTGCCGGCGGTCCGGCCTGGCGCGTCGTCGCCGTCGACCAGCTCGGCATGGGCTTCTCGGAGCGCACCGGCGTCGACCACCGCCTGGCCGACCGGGTCGCCGACCTCGGTGCGCTGACCGACGAGCTCGGACTCGCGGGCCCGGTCGTCACGCTCGGCCACGACTGGGGCGGTGTCGTCTCCCTCGGTTGGGCCGTCGACCACCCGGACCTCGTCGTCGCGGTGACGACCTGCAACACCGCCGTGCACCAGAGCGCTGACGCCCCGATCCCGGCACCGCTCCGCCTGGCGCTCCGCCCGCAGCTGCTCGGGCGCGCGACGGTCATCACCCCGGCGTTCATCGAGACCACCCTGGCGATCGCGCACCCGAAGCTCGACCGGGCCACCGCCGACGCCTACCGGGCGCCGTACCGCGGCGCTGCCCGACGCGGTGCGGTCGGCGGGTTCGTCGCGGACATCCCCGTCGACGCGTCCCACCCGAGCGCGGTCGAACTCGACCGCATCGCTGCCGGGGTCGCTGCGCTGCAGGTCCCGGCCCTGCTCCTCTGGGGGCCGCGCGACCCGGTGTTCCTCGAGCGCTACCTCGACGACCTCGCCGCCCGGCTGCCGCAGGCCGACGTGCACCGCTTCGAGGGTGCCGGACACCTGCTGCCGGACGACGCTGACGTCGCCGGGACGGTCTTCGACTGGCTCGGCGACCACCTGCCGGACGGTCGCGTGCCCACCCCGGCCGACGCGAGCCTCCCGGCCGACACCGACACCGACACCGACACCGACGCCGACGTCGACGTCGACGTCGACAGCACGCACCGCCCGCTCTGGACGCACCTGACCGAGCTCCGCGACAGCGATGAGCCGGCCCTGGTCGAGATGGCCGCACCCGGCGGGACCCGCACGATCACCTGGCGGCTGCTGGCCCGACGCATCGACGAGGTCGCCGCCGGACTGCTCGACCTCGGCGTCCGACACGGCGACCGGGTCTCGCTCCTGGTGACCCCCGGCGCCGACCTGACCGCCGCCCTCTACGCCTGCATCCGGATCGGCGCGGTCGTCGTGGTCGCGGACGCCGGACTCGGACTCGGCGGTCTGACCCGCGCCGTCCGTGGTGCCCGACCGGACTGGATCATCGGCGCCCTGCCCGGACTCGCCGCGGCGCGGGCCCTCGGCTGGCCCGGACGCCGGATCGCGACCGTGGCCCTGCCCGCCCCCGCTCGCCGGGCGCTGCGGGTCGAGCACACCCTCGCCGCCGTCGCCCGTCGCGGTGCCGCACGCCTGGCCGCCGGTTCCGCGTTGCCAGAGGCTCCCGCTGCCGACGCCCCGGCCGCGGTCCTGTTCACCTCCGGGTCGACCGGCCCCGCGAAGGGCGTCGTGTACACGCACGGGCAGCTCGGTGCGGTGCGGGACGCCCTCGCAGGCCAGTACGACGTCGGTGTCGGCACCGGCCTGGTGGCGGGCTTCGCGCCGTTCGCGCTGCTCGGCCCCGCCCTCGGTGCCCGCTCGGCCGCTCCCGACATGGACGTCACCGCACCCCGCACCCTGACCGCTCGTGCGGTCGCGGACGCCGTCGTGGCGGCCGACGCCACCGTGGTGTTCCTCTCGCCGGCGGCCCTGGCGAACGTGGTCGCGACGGCCTCCGCCCTGACCGACGACGACCGGCGGGCCCTCGGCCGGGTCCGGCTGTTCTTGTCCGCCGGTGCCCCGGTGTCGGCGGCGCTGCTCACCGCGGCGACCGAGCTGATGCCGAACGCCAGCGCACACACCCCCTACGGCATGACCGAGGGACTGCTCATGACGGACGTCGACCTGGACGGTGTCCGCGCTGCCGGGGCGTCCGGGGCCGAGGGGATCTGCGTCGGCCGGCCGGCTGCGTCGGTGCGGGTGCGGATCGCCCCGCTCGACGCCGACGGCCGCGCGACCGGAGCACTGACCGAGGCGCCCGACGTCACCGGCGAGATCGTCGTCGTCGCCCCGCACGTGCGGGACCACTACGACCGGCTCTGGCGGACCGACCGGGCCTCGCGCCTCGGTGTCGACGACCCCCGCGGCCACCGCACGGGCGACGTCGGACACCTCGACGCCTCCGGACAGCTCTGGGTCGAGGGCCGCATGCAGCACGTGGTGACCACGCCGGACGGCGTCGTCACCCCGGTCGGCCCCGAACAGCGCATCGAGCGGGTCGACGGCATCGGCCGCGTCGGCATCGCGGGCATCGGTCCGGCCGGCACGCAGCAGGTCGTCGCCGTCGTCGAGACCGTCCCCGCGGCACGATGCCCGGGCCCGGCTGCGCCCGCACTCGCCGATGCGGTCCGCGCTGCCGCCGGAGTACCGGTCGCCGCGGTCCTCGTCGTGCCGGTGCTGCCGACCGACATCCGGCACAACTCCAAGGTCGACCGGGCGCGGCTCTCCCGCTGGGCGTCGTCGGTGCTCGCCGGGGGACGGATGACCCGCCCGTGAGGGTCCTGGTCACCGGTGCGAGCGGCTTCCTCGGCCGCGCGGTCGCCGCTGCCGTCCGGGACGCCGGGCACGAGGTCCGGACGTTCCAGCGCCGACCCTCCGGTGTCGACGGCGTCATCGACGTGCTCGGCACGATGACCGACCCGGCAGCGGTCCGTTCCGCGGTCGACGGGGTCGAGGCGGTCGTGCACCTGGCCGCCAAGGTGTCCCTCGCCGGGGACCCCGCAGACTTCGAGCGGGTCAACGTCGACGGCACGCGGGACCTGCTCGCCGCCGCCCGCGCCGGAGGAGTGGCCCGCTTCGTGTTCGTCTCGTCGCCCTCCGTCGCCCACACCGGGGCGTCGATCGCCGGCGACGACGCCACCCCGGCGTCCCCGGAGACCGCCCGCGGCGACTACGCCCGGACCAAGGCCGCCGCGGAACGCCTGGCGCTGGCCGCCGACGCCCCCGGCTTCGCGGTCGTCGCCGTCCGCCCGCACCTGGTGTGGGGCCCGGGTGACGAGCAACTCGTCGGCCGCATCGTCGACCGGGCCCGGAGCGGACGCCTGCCGGTCCTGGACTCCGGCGCGGCCCTGATCGACACCTGCTACGTCGACAACGCCGCCACCGCGATGGTCGCCGCGCTGCACCGTGCCGAGGCCGTCCACGGCCAGGCGTACGTCGTGACGAACGGGGAACCGCGTCCGGTCGGGGAGCTCCTCGCCGGCATCTGCACGGCCTCCGGCGTCGCCGCGCCGCGGTGGCACCTGCCGGCCGCGCTCGCCCGGGCCGCCGGGTCCGCGATCGAGGCCGTCTGGCGTGTCCGCCCCGGCACCGACGAACCGCCGATGACCCGGTTCCTCGCCGAACAGCTCTCGACGTCGCACTGGTTCGACCAGCGCCGCACCCGGGCGGACCTCGACTGGACGCCGTCCGTCTCGATCGACCAGGGACTCCGCGCGCTCGCCGCCGCAGCCGATGCGGACGGGCACATCCGCCGTCCGTAGCGTGGTGGACATGACCACCTCTGTGCTCGTCGCCGGTGCCACCGGCGACCTCGGTTCGCGCATCGTCCGCGAACTCCTGCTCCACGACACGCACGTGCGCATCCTCACCCGCGGGGGCTCGAGCCGTGCCGCCGAGCAGTTCGCCGACCAGGACCGGGTCGAGGTCGTCGTCGCCGACTACACCGACCGGGCCGCGCTGCTCCGGGCGCTCGAGGGCGTCGAGGTCGTCGTCTCGGCCGTCAGCGGCACCCGCTCGGTCATCGTCGACGCGCAGCGGGCCCTGCTCGCCGCCGCCGTGGACGCCGGCGTGCAGCGCTTCGTGCCGTCGGACTACGCCGCCGACTACCGCTCGGTCACGCCCGGCACGAACCGGAACTTCGAGCTCCGCCGCGAGTTCGCCGCCGACGTCGACGCTGCCTCGATCCGGGCGACCTCGGTGCTCAACGGCGCCTTCGCCGACATGCTCACCGGGCAGGCGCCGCTGGTGCTGTTCGACCGGCAGCGCGTGCTGTTCTGGTCGTCGCCGGACCAGGTGCTCGACTTCACGACGAAGGACGACGTCGCCTGGGTCACCGCGCACGTGGCGCTCGACGCCGACGCCCCGCGGGTCGTCGAGGTGGCGGGGGACCGGGTGACCTCGCGGGAACTGGCGGCCACGATGTCCCGGATCACGGGGCGGACGTTCCGGTTGCAGTGGGCCGGCACCACGGGCCTCCTGTCCGCGATGGCACGGACCGGGCGGCGGCTGTCGTCGACCGAGGACGAGACCTTCCCGGCGTGGCAGGGGATGCAGTACTTCGTGAGCATGTTCAGCGGCGAGGCCGAACTGCGGCACGTCCGCAACGACCGCTACGGCCCGCACGAGTGGACGTCGGTGCGGGACGTGTTGGCGGCGCACGTCGGGGTCTGACCCGGAGGGGGCTCTCGGACGCGCTGGGACGCCGCCGCGCCGCGGAGACGGTGCCGAGTGGTCGAGACACCGCCGGATGTGGCGGCGTCTCGACGGCAGGGCGGCGTCTCGACGACCGGGCGGCGTCTCGACGGCAGCGTGACGTCTCGACGGCAGCGTGACGTCTCGCGTCCGGCGGGGCGTCGCACCGGCCGGGAGGCTCGGCACGGTCGGTCGTCCGGGGTACCGTCGTCGCATGGACCGTTCCGAGATCCTCGCGGCCGCAGCAGCGGCCCACGCCGCCCGCATCGCCGCCGCGGGCGGTGACGACACCGCCGCACGCGACCGTGCCGAGGCCGCTTCGGCTGCGCCCGCACCGGAGCGACGCCGGTCCGCCGACGCCGAGCGTGCCGCGGAGTCCGGCCGGGCCGCTGACCGCACCGAGGGGGCGCTGTCGGACTGGCGCCGGATGGGCACCCGACGCGGGGTCACGCCGGACGCGCAGGTGCGGAGCGCGTGGACGGTCACCGGGATCCCGGAGCAGGGCGACGCCCGCGCCTTCGCGAACGTGCTGCTCTCCACCGCGGGACACGCCGGCCGGGTCGCCGATGCCGCGCGCCGCAACGAACGCCTGACCGGGGCGGCGCGGGCTGCCGCACGACGGACGGTCCGCCGGTACACGGACCACGGTGCCGGCATGTCGGCGATCGGCGACGTGCTCGACGCCGGGCCGGTCGAGCGGGCCGAGCCGGTCGAGCTGGACCTGCCGAACGAGCCGGACCTGCGCGACGAGCTGGACCTGCCCGACGACACCGGACGCTGACGTCCGTCGGCGGTATCGCCGCTGTGCTGCCGCGCTCCCGCCGCAGTGCCGCCGCGCTACCGCCGGTAGGGGTCCAGGTTGAGGACCGTGTCCTCGTAGAGGTACTGCTGGTCCCCGTAGACCGTGACGTCCGGGTTCAGCCAGACCAGGTCCTTCACCGACAGCCCGAAGCGAGCCGCGACCGAGCCGATGAGGTCCTCGGACGCGATCCGGTACGCGGTCGGGGCGCCGTCGGTCGATCCGTCACTGCTGGACTTCCCGGTGGCGTTCTGCCGGGCGCCGCCGTCGACCGGGTGCACGTTCGTGGTGCGGGCCGGCACCGACCACCGGACCGGCTGCACGGCGAGCACCTTGCCCGGGCCGATCTCGACCGGCAGGTCCGGGCCGGCCGACGCAGCCGCCGAGTAGACCACGATCGCGCCGAGCCAGGACGGGTCCGCGCGGCCGGGGTCGAGCGCCGTCGACGCGGGCGCTGCCGCTGCGCCGGGGCCGCCGCCGAGCGTGGTGTCGCCGACGCCGTGCCAGGTGATCCCGTCGCCGACCGAGGGTGGCGTCTCGAGGAACGTGGTCGCGACGGGGACGGGCAGGGTGGAGGCGAAGCTCGACCACTGCGCGGTCGGGGTGCCGTCCGCGCCGACGACGACGCGGTAGTGGAACCGGACGCTGCCCTTCGGTGTGACGACGTCGGCTTCGCTGAGGACGCTGCCGACCGGGATCGGCGAGACGGTGGGGTCCGGGGCGGCGGCCTCGGTGGGGACCGCTGTCGGGGTGCGGGGCGAGGCGGACTCGGCGATCCGGCGGGCTTCGGCGCTGGCGCTCGGGTCGGCCTCGGGCGTGGCCGGAGCGGTGCTGGCGGTGGTCCGCTGCGGCGCCGGGAACTCGTCCGGCCCGCGGAGCAGCGAGCACCCCGCCGTGGCGGTCGTGACCAGGACAGCGAGCGCGAGTGCCGCCGTCCGTCGTCGGCTGTTCCCCTGGTGTCCGTCGCCGTGCTGCATGGTCCCCCTGCGTTCGTGTCGCGCGACCCCCTGGCTGACGGATCGTCGACTTCTGACCCGGAGAGCCTACCGGCGTCGACGTCAGTGGCCCGGTGGGAAGATCAGAGACGGTCCACTCCGCGAGCGGGAACACCTCCGGATGCGCAGTGGACCGCTCCGATGCTGACCAGGGCTTTCATGGACCGGTCCAAGTCGCAATACGACATGTTGTCCGGTTGACAGGACAAAGTTTCTGGGTCACGATCACTCCCACGCGATGACGCGCGATCACGGACGAAGGAGTCACCGACATGGTCGACATCAAACCGGCAGCACCGACTGTCGCCCTGCCCCCGAACGGCGCCGGTCCCCACCAGCGGCGCCTCGGGATGCTGGCGCTGGTCGCCACCTTCGGCGGGCTGCTCTTCGGCTACGACACCGGGGTGATCAACGGCGCCCTGCGGCCGATGACCATCGAGCTCGGCCTGACGAACTTCACCGAGGGGGTCGTCACCAGCTCCCTGCTCTTCGGCGCCGCGATCGGTGCCATGCTCGGCGGCCGCATCGCCGACGGCTGGGGTCGGCGCAAGACGATCCTGGTGCTGGCGGTGACGTTCTTCGTCGGCACCCTGGCGTGCGTGTTCGCCCCGACCTTCGCCGTGATCGTCGTCGGCCGTGTGCTCCTCGGGCTGGCGGTCGGCGGCGCGTCGACGGTCGTCCCGGTGTTCCTGGCCGAACTGGCCCCGTACGAGATCCGCGGGTCGCTCTCCGGCCGCAACGAGCTGATGATCGTGATCGGCCAGCTCGCCGCCTTCCTGGTGAACGCGGTCATCGGCAGCCTGTGGGGTGAGGGCAACGGCGTCTGGCGCGTCATGCTCGCCGTCTGCGCCCTGCCCGCGATCGCGCTCTTCGTCGGCATGCTGCGGGTGCCGGAGTCGCCCCGGTGGCTCGCCTCGAAGGGCCGCAACGCCGAGGCGCTCGACGTCCTCCGGCAGATCCGCTCCGACGACCGTGCCGAGGCCGAGATCGAGGACATCAAGCGCAGCAACGAGCTCGAGGCGCAGATCCAGCACGAGAGCGGCTGGCGCACGCTGCTCGGCAACAAGTGGCTGATCCGGATCGTGCTCATCGGTGCCGGCCTCGGCGTCGCGCAGCAGCTCACCGGCATCAACTCGATCATGTACTACGGCCAGACGGTCCTCATCGAGTCCGGGTTCCAGGCCTCGGCCGCCCTCATCGCCAACATCGCACCCGGGGTCATCGCCGTCATCGGTGGCGTCATCGCGATCATGAACATGGAGCGCATCAACCGCCGGACCACCCTGATCCTCGGGTTCTCGCTGACGACGGTCTGCCACTTCCTCATCGGCATCGCGTCGGTCGCCCTGCCGGACGGCAACCCGGCCCGCCCCTGGGTGATCCTGTTCCTCGTCGTCGCGTTCGTCGGGTCGATGCAGACCTTCCTCAACATCGCCGTCTGGGTCGTCCTGTCCGAGATCTTCCCGACGCAGATCCGCGCGCTCGGCATGGGCATCTCGGTGTTCTGCCTCTGGATCGCGAACGCCTTCCTGGGGCTGTACTTCCCGACGATCGTCGCCGCGACCGGCATCACCGGCACGTTCTTCGGCTTCGGCATCGTCGGCCTGCTGGCGCTGTTCTTCATCTGGAAGTTCGTGCCGGAGAGCCGCGGCCGCACCCTCGAAGAAGTCGAAGAGGGCGTCACCACCGGCAACATCTTCACCGTCGACAAGGCGGGTCGCCGGACGCACTGACGCGGTCCCGCGGCGGTCGCCATCGCGGTCGTCGCGACCCCACGACGGACGGGAGGCCCGGTACCAGCTGGTACCGGGCCTCCCGTCCGTCGTGTGCGTGCGTCCTACGGGCGCAGGAGCACCTTGCCGACGCGACCCGCGGTGTCACTCGCGCGAGCGGCGTCACGGGCGTCCTCGAACGCGAACGTCTCGGAGACGGGCAGCGTGAGCGACCCGTCGAGCACGCGCGTGATGAGCTCGCCGAAGAGCTGCTGCTTCGTCTCGGCCGGCATCGTGCGGCTGACGACGCTGCCCCAGAAGCCCTTGACGGTCAGCTGGCCGAAGATGACCTTGCCGGACGGGATCTCGAGCGTGGGGGAGGCCATCGCGCCGAAGACGACGAGCGTGGCGTCCTCACCGAGCACCGAGGCGATGTCGCCCGCGGCCTTGCCGCCGACGGACTCGACGCCGGCGACGATCGGGGCGCCGCCGGTGATCGCGGTGACCTGGTCCTGCCAGTCGTCCGCGTCGGTGGCGACGATGCGCTCGATGCCCTGCTCGCGCAGTTCCTCGACACCGGCGGCGCGACGCACCAGACCGATGACGTTGATGCCGCGGGCGGCGCCGAGCTGGGCGACCATGCGGCCGACCGCACCGTTGGCGGCGTTCTGGATGAGCCAGTCGCCCTCGTGCAGGTCGAGCGAGTGCAGCAGGCTGATCGCGCTGAACGGCATCGAGACGAGCTGGGCGGCGGCCTCGTCGGGCATCGCGTCCGGCACGGGGATCAGGCCGGCCGCGTCGGCGACGTAGTACTCGGCCCAGACGCCGAACGTGCCACCGGCGACGCGCTGGCCGACGGTGAGGTTCGTGACGCCCTCGCCCAGGGACTCGACGACGCCGAGCGCCTCGGTGCCGGACTGGGCGGGCAGCTCGGGCTTGAAGCCGTAGGTGCCGCGGATCGTCCACAGGTCGTGGTTGTGGATCGGGGAGAGCACGGTCCGGACGAGGACCTGGCCGGCGCCCGGGGTGGGGACGGGGCGCTGCTCGACGGTCAGGACGTCGGCGGGCTCGCCGAACTGCGGGTGGACGACGGCGCGCATCGTGTTCTGGTCTGCCATGGTCTAGTCCTCCGAGACGGTGATCGTGACGTCGATGTTGCCGCGCGTCGCGTTCGAGTACGGGCACACCTGGTGGGCGGCGTCCGCGAGGGCCTGGGCCTGGTCGTGGTCCATGCCCGGGATGACGACCTCGAGCATGACGGCGAGCTGGAAGCCGCCCTGGCCGTTCGGGCCGATCTGGACGCGACCGCCGACGGAGGAGTCGGCGACCTTGACCTTCTGCGAGCGGGCGACGCCCTGCAGTGCGGAGTGGAAGCACGCGGCGTAGCCGGCGGCGAAGAGCTGCTCGGGGTTGGCGCCGGCGCCGGAGCCGCCCATCTCCTTGGGGATGGCCATGTCCAGCTCGAACGTGCCGTCGCTGGTCTGGACCTTGCCGTTGCGGCCTTCGCCGGTGGACAGGGCTTCTGCGGTGTAGAGGACGTCCATGTGGGGTTCCTTCCTTCGTGGGGTCTGTGTGGTCAGTCCGCGACCGGGGCGGGGGTGGCCGCCGCTCGGTGCATCGCCTCGGTGAGGTGCTGCAGGGTCGCGATGAGTTCGAGGGCCGACTGCTCGTCGGTGAGCCCGGTGCCGGCGGCGATGCGTGCCGGGACGTGGGCGAGTTCGGTGCGGAGTGCGAGCCCGCGCTCGCCGGTCGTGACGGTGACGACGCGCTCGTCGGTGCTGCGGCGTTCGCGGCGGACCAGGTCGGCCTGCTCCATGCGCTTGAGCAGCGGTGAGAGCGTGCCGGAGTCGAGTTGCAGGTGTTCGCCGAGGCTCGAGACGGTCTGGTCGCCCTCCACCCACAGGGTCACGAGGACCAGGTACTGCGGGTAGGTGAGCCCCCAGGGTTCGAGCAGGGTGCGGTACGCCTGGGTGGTCGCCCGGGTCGCTGCGTAGAGGGAGAAGCACACCATCTCGTCGGTCACGGGCATGTCCACCACTGTTGCACGCGACCGGGTTGCGCACAACTCAGTTCACCGGATGCCCAGGGTCGGGATGCACAGCGTCCGGGCTCGCCGTCGCGGGGCGCGCCCCGGGTGCGACCCGGGTGGGCAGCGAGTGCCGTGGGGTGTGCCGTCAGCGCACGTCGGGACGGGTGTCGTCGGAGCCGGTTAGGCTGGCCGGACCGACGATGACCAGCAACCACCCAGCCTCCGCACCGACGACGACCACAGCGATCCCGCGAGTCGGCTCCTCGGCGTCCCACGGCAAGACGATCCTCATCGGCGAACACGCCGTGGTCTACGGCGCACCCGCCCTCGTCCTGCCGGTGACCGACGTCCGTGTGACCGCCACCGCGACCCCGCTGTCGGCCGGCGCCGAGCCGACGCTGGAGTCGACCGTCCACACCGGGCCCCTCGGCAGCGCGCCCGCCGCCGTGCTGCCCACCGTCACCGCCGTCACCGCGACGCTCCGCCACCTGGCGCAGACCGGCCACCCGGAGGCCGAGGCCACGCCGCTGCACGTCCTGGTCGACAGCCAGGTGCCCACCGCCCGGGGGATGGGCTCGAGCGCCGCCGTCGCCGCTGCCGTGACCGCCGCCGTCGCCGACGTGTTCGGCGTCGCGCTCGACACCGACACCCACCACGAACTCATCCAGGAGTGCGAGCGCGTCGCACACGGCCGCCCCTCCGGACTCGACGCCCGCGGGGTCGTCGCCACCGAGCCCGTCTGGTTCGCCGCCGGGGTCATCGAGCCCGTGCAGGTCACCGGCCGCTTCGTCTTCGTGGTCGCCGACACCGGCGTGCCGGGCCACACCCGCGAAGCCGTCGCCGCCGTCCGCGAACGCCACGACCGTGCCCCCGAGATGGTCGACGTCGTCGTCGAGCGCATCGGTGGACTCGCCCGGGCCGCGCGGGGGACACTCGTGGACGGCGACGCCCAGGGCCTCGGTGTCACGATGGACGCCGCGCACGAACTGCTCACCACCCTCGACGTGTCGAGTGCGGACCTCGACCGGCTCGTCGGTGCCGCACGCAGCGCGGACGCCCTCGGCGCGAAGCTCACCGGCGGCGGCCGCGGCGGATGCGTCCTGGCCCTCGCCGCCGACGACGAACACGCCGCCCGCATCGCGACCGCACTGCGCACCGCCGGGGCGACCGCCACCTGGACCACCTCGATCGGAGCCCGTGCCTGATGACCTCCACCGCCGTCGCGCACCCCAACATCGCGCTCGTGAAGTACTGGGGCAAGGCGGACGCCGACCTCGCGCTGCCCGCCACCGGCAGCGTCTCGATGGGCCTCGACGTCTTCCCCACCACGACCTCCGTCACCCTGCTCGACCAGGGTGAGCAGGACGCCTTCACGCTGAACGGCCGCGTCGTCGACGACGGTGCCCTGGTGCGGGTCGAACGCTTCCTCGACCTGGTGCGCCACATCGCCGGCTCGGACGCCCGTGCCGCCGTCGTCTCGGAGAACACCGTGCCCACCGGCGCCGGCCTGGCCTCGAGCGCGTCGGGCTTCGCCGCCCTCGCGGTCGCCGCCGCCGCCGCGTACGGGCTCGACCTGTCGGCGCGGGACCTCTCCCGACTCGCCCGTCGCGGTTCCGGTTCGGCCACGCGGTCGATCCCCGGCGGGGTGTCCGTCTGGCACGCGGGCGACGACCAGGCCTCGTTCGCCGAGACCGTCCCCGCGCCGCCGATGGCCATGGTGGTCGTCACGATCAACGACGGCCCGAAGGAGATCGGCTCGCGCGAGGCGATGCGGCGCACCATCGCGACGTCGCCGTTCTACCCGGCGTGGGTCACCTCGACCACCGTCACCGTGGACGACATGCTCGCCGCGTGCGCCGCGGGTGACTTCACCCGGATCGGCGAGCTCACCGAGAGCAACGCGCTCCGCATGCACGCCACGATCGAGGGCGCCTTCCCGCCCATCCGCTACCTGAACAGCCGCAGCGTCGCCGTGTTCGACGCCGTCGCCGCGATGCGGGCCGACGGGCTCGAGGCGTACGCCACGGCGGACGCCGGCCCGAACGTCGTCGTGCTCTGCCGTCCGGCGGACCGGGCCCGGGTGGCGACCGCACTCGACGGGTACGGCGCGGTCATCGAGTCCGGCACCGGACCAGCCGCCCGCCTGCTCCGCTCCGAAGGCACGGGGGAGACCCCCGAGGCAGAGGAGCGCACCAGATGATCGAGTTCCGAGCCCACGGCAAGCTGTTCGTGGCCGGCGAGTACGCCGTCGTCGAGCCCGGCCAGCCGTCGGTGCTCATCGCCCTCGACCGGGCCATCACCGCCCGGGTGACCGAGGGGCACGGCGCCGGCAGCGTGCACTCCGAGGAGTACGGCAACCTCCCGCTGACCTGGACCCGTGCCGAGGACGGCCTGGCGCTCGACCGCGAGCACCACCCCTACGACTACGTGATGGCGACGATCGACCTGGTCGAGAAGCTCCGCGCTGAGCTCGGCATCGCACCGCGCTTCCACGACCTGCGCATCGAGAGCCAGCTCGACGACGCCAGCGGCCGGAAGTTCGGCCTGGGGTCCTCGGCCGCGGTGACCGTCGCGACCGTCGGCGCCCTCGACCGGTTCTACGGGCTCGGCCTCTCGCAGCGCCGACGGTTCATGGTGGCGCTGCTCGCCACGATCCGGGTCGCCCCGCGTGCGTCCGGCGGCGACCTCGCGGCCAGCACGTTCGGCGGCTGGCTCCGGTACAGCGCGCCCGACCGGGAGGCCCTGGCCGGCCTGCTCGACGAGCGCTCGGTCTCCGCGATCCTCGACGACGACCAGGCCTGGGCCGGCTTCGACGTCGAACACCTGCCCGCACCGGCGGACCTGCGCCTCCTGGTCGGGTGGACCGGTTCGCCGGCGTCCACCACCAAGCTCGTCGGCGTCGTCCGCCGACACCGCGACGGTGACTACGCGGCGTTCCTCGACGCCAGCCGGGCCTGCGTCGACGACCTGACCGAGGGCCTCCGCACCGGCGACGCCGAGCGCACGCTCGCCGCGCTCCGCCGTGCCCGCGGTCTGCTCCAGGGCCTCGGCACGTCCGTCGGCTCGCAGATCGAGACCCCCCGGCTCGCGACCCTGTGCGACGTCGTCGAGGCCGCCGGCGGGGCCGCGAAGCCCTCCGGTGCCGGCGGCGGCGACTGCGGCATCGCGCTCGTCCCCGTGGACAGCGACGCCGCCGACATCTTCCGCGCCTGGGAGGCGCACGACATCAGGCACCTCAGCGTCGCGGTGCAACCCGAGGAAGGGAGCACGCGATGAGCGAGCTGCAGACCCCGATCCCCACGAAGTGGGTCGGACCGATCCGCGTCAGCGGCAACGCCGTCGAGGGCGAGCACGAGGTGCCCCTCGCCACCTACGAGTCGCCGCTCTGGCCCTCCGTCGGCCGTGGCGCGCGGATCTCGCGGATGATCGAGGGCGGCATCGTCTCGACCGTCGTCGACGAGCGGATGACCCGCTCCGTCGTCGTCCGTGCCGCCAGTGCGGCCGCCGCCCACATCTCCGCAGGCCGGATCCTGGCCCGCCAGAGCGAACTCGAGACGATCGTCGCCGGGCAGAGCCGGTTCGCGAAGCTCATCGAGGTGCACCCGGAGATCGTCGGGGACCTGCTGTTCCTGCGCTTCGCGTTCACCACGGGCGACGCCTCCGGCCACAACATGGTGACCCAGGCCGCGGACACCCTGCTGCCGGCGATCCTGGCCTGGGAGCCCGAGCTCCGCTACGTGTCGATCTCGGGCAACTTCTGCTCCGACAAGAAGGCCACCGCGGTGAACGGCATCCGCGGGCGCGGGCGGAACACCATCGCCGAGATCGTGATCCCGGGCGAGGTCGTCGAGAAGCGCCTGCGGTCCTCCACCGAGCGGATCGTCGAACTCAACACCGCGAAGAACCTGGTCGGGTCGACGATCGCCGGAGCCCTGCGCTCGGCGAACGCGCACTACGCCAACATGCTGCTCGGCTTCTACCTGGCCACCGGGCAGGACGCCGCGAACATCGTCGAGGGCTCGCAGGGCATCACGCTCGCGCAGGCCCGCGGCGACGACCTGTACTTCTCGTGCTCGCTGCCGCACCTGATCGTCGGCACCGTCGGCAACGGCAAGGGCAACGACCTGCCCGTCGTCGAGGACGCCCTGGTGCGCCTCGGCTGCCGGGAGGACCGCGAGCCCGGCGCCAACGCCCGCCGCCTGGCCGCGCTCTGTGCCGCCACCGTGCTGTGCGGGGAACTCTCGCTGCTCGCCGCCCAGACGAACCCGGGCGAGCTGATGGCAGCCCACGTCGCGATGGAACGCCGCGGCCACCGACCCGAAGGAGCCTCGGCATGACGGCCCAGCACCCACTCGCACTGGGCATCCACGACCTCGCCATCGCGACGGGGCACCACGTGCTCGACCTCGACGACCTGGCCGCCGCCAACGGCGTCGACCCGGCGAAGTACCACGTCGGCATCGGCCAGGACGCCTTCAGTGTCCCCGCCCCCGACGAGGACATCGTCACCATGGGCGCCGCCGCCGCGAAGCAGGTGCTCGACCGCCACGGCGTCGACGGCATCCGCACGGTGCTGTTCGCCACCGAGTCCGGCGTCGACCAGTCGAAGGCCGCGGGCGTGTACGTCCACGGGCTGCTCGGCCTGCCGCGCAACGTCCGCGTCGTCGAGCTGAAGCAGGCCTGCTACGGCGGGACCGCGGCGGTGCAGATGGCCCTCGGCATCATCGCCCGCGACCCGAGTGAACGCGTGCTCGTCATCGCCGCCGACGTCGCCCGCTACGACGTCGAGACCGCTGCCGAGCCGACCCAGGGTGCCGGAGCGGTCGCGATGCTCATCGCCGCCGACCCCGACCTGATCGAGCTCGAGCCGCAGTCCGGCCTGTTCACCGCCGACGTCGACGACTTCTGGCGGCCCAACGACCGCTCGACCGCGCTCGTCGACGGCCGGCTGTCGGTCACCGCCTACGTCGACTCGTTCCTCGGCGCCTGGGACGACCTCGCAGCACGCGGCGGTCCCGGCATCGAGACGATCGACCGCTTCGTCCACCACCAGCCGTTCACGAAGATGGCGATCAAGGCGCACCGGAAGCTCGCCCAGCACGTGGGCGTGCCGTTCGAGGAGACCGAACTCGCGATCGGGTTCACGTACAACCGGCAGACCGGCAACACCTACACGGCGTCGCTCTGGATCGCCCTCGGTGCGCTGCTCGACCTGGACGACGACCTGGCCGGCGCCCGCATCGGCATGTTCAGCTACGGCTCGGGCAGCGTCGGCGAACTCATGACGGGCATCGTCCGCCCCGAGTACCAGCAGCACCGCCGCACCGGCCGGGTGCACGAGCTGCTCGCCGCGCGCGTGCCGCTGTCGGTCGAGGCGTACCGCGAACTGCACGCCGCCGGCGCGGCCACCAGCGAGGACGTCGACCGTCCCCGCGTCACGTCGGCACCGTTCCGGTTCGCCGGGGTCGCCGGCGGCGCGCGGCACTACCAGGCCACCGGCGCCTGACGCCGGCTCGGTCCCGGGAGGCCCGTGATCGGCCTCCCGGGACCGGCAATCGTCCGCCAGTCCATTCGTCCGGCCGCACGACGGTGCGCTCATCCGGCGTGCGCGGTACTCCGTGTACGTGATCCGCGGATGGCCGGTGCCCCCTGGTCGGGGGACGCATCCGGACGTAGCGTCGTGGGACGAGCGGCACCGCATCAGGGAGCAGTGCCGCGAGGACCAGGGAGGCGTCATGGACGCACGACGGACACCGCGAGCCGGAGCGGCATCATGACCCGGCACGAGACCCATCCCGGCCTGGCGCCGGCGACCACGCGGAACCACCGCGAGCAGCAGTGGCTGCCACCGTTCCGCGACCCGGCCTGCAACGCCGTCGACGTCGTGCACACACAGGTCGTCCGTGGTGCGCCGTTCGCCAGCGCGGGGGCGCGCGGGCGGGAGCGGATCGCGGAGTTGACGGTCACCGGGCTGAGCTGACCGTCGCCGGTCCGCGCGGACGCGGGTCTGGTCGGGCTGAGCCAGGCCAGGCGAGACCAGGCCGGGCCGGCGCCGGACGTGCGGCGACCCGCGGTGCGCGGGGCGTGCCTCCCGTCCGCAGTGCCGGCGTGACCGTCAGCGGACCGTCCGTCCCGGGATCGTGACCGGGGTCGGTTCGGAGGCCGTGCCCGCCTCGGTCGCGGGCGTCGTGCCGGTCCGGATCGGGTGACGACGACCGGACCGGAACACCCACGCCTTGAACAGGACGAACCGGACGACCGTGGCCACGAGGTTCGCGCCGGTCAGCACCGCGATCTCCGCCGTGTGCGTCGAACCCGGGGCGACGGCGTGCAGCACCACGAGTGAGCCGGAGGTCATCGCCCAGGCGACCGCGAACACCACGAGCCCCTGGACCTGGTGCCGTCCCGAACCGGCTCGGCCGCGCACCCCGAAGGTGAACCGGCGGTTCAGTGCCGTGTTCGCGACCGCGGTGAGCAGCAGCGCGAGGAAGTCCGCGGACTGCGCGCCGATCGCCGGACGGAACAGGGCGTAGAGCACGGCGAACGCGACCGTCGACAGCACGCCCACGGCACCGAACCGGAGCACCTGGCCACCGAGCCCGACGTGCGCCGGGGTGAAGGGGCGGCGGCCGATCGCCTCGTACACCGGCGCGATCGGCACCCGTCCCGAGGCCAGACCACGCGAGACCCGCCACATGCCCCGGAGGTCCTCGGTCGCGGTCGAGGCGATGTGCACGGACGAGTTGACGTCGTCCACCCAGTCGACCGGGACCTCGTGGATGCGCAGGCCGGCGTGCTCGGCCAGGACGAGCATCTCGGTGTCGAAGAACCACGCGTCGTCCTCGCAGAGCGGCAGCAGGTGGTGGGCGGCCTCGGCGGTGACGGCCTTGAACCCGCACTGCGCGTCCGAGAAGGCCACACCCATCGTCGTCCGGAGCAGCGCGTTGTACGAGCGGGAGATGAACTCGCGCTTGCTGCCCCGGACCACGCGGGAGGTGCCGGCCAGCCGGGTCCCGATCGCCAGGTCCGAGTGGCCGGACAGCAGCGGGGCGACCAGGGGCTCGAGCGCGGCGAGATCGGTGGAGAGGTCCTCGTCCACGTACACGAGCACGCGGGCCGGCGACGCTCCCCACACGGCCTTCAGCGCGCGGCCGCGGCCCTTCAGCGGCAGGTGCACGGCGTGGACCCCGGGCAGCATCGCGGCCAGGTCGTCGGCGATGCGGGCGGTGTCGTCGGTCGAGGCGTTGTCGGCGATCGTGATGCGCCACGAGTGGTGCAGTGACGTCGTGCAGAAGGCGTGCAGCCGTCGGACGTGCGCGGCGAGGGTGTCCTGCTCGTCGTGGCACGGGACGACGATGTCGATGTCGAGGGTGGGGTTCGTCTCCGTCATGCGGATCATGCTCGGCAGCGGGACAGTGGGGGTCGGAGCAGGGCGCTGTGGTGCGGGTAAGAACGGGTGGTGTGTCACATGCCGGGGGTGCTAGGGTCAGGTTGCTCGTTGCGTTGAGCTTCGAGAAGTGGACCCGAGACCCATCCGGACGGTTGTGGCGCTCGGGTCTCGCGCGTTTCGGACGCCGCCGCGCTCCCGCTCAGTGGAGGGGCAGGGTGACCGTGAAGGCGGTCCGCGCCTGGTCCGAGACGACGCGGACCGTGCCGCCCTCGGCCTCCACGACGGCGCGGACGATCGCCAGGCCCAGCCCGCTCGTGCCGTGCTCCCGAGAGCGTGAGGCCGCCCCGCGGGTGAACCGGTCGAACAGCGTCGGTAGCGCCTCGGCGGGGATCGGCGGGCCGTCGTTGGCGACGACGAAGTGCACGGCACCGTCGGCTCGGCGGAGGGACACCACGACCGCGGTCCCGGCGGGCGAGTGGGTCCGGGCGTTCGTCAGCAGGTTCGTGACCACACGGCGGAGTGCCCCGGCATCACCGTCGATCACGACGGGAACGTCGTCGACCTGCAGCGTCCAGTGGTGGCCGGGGGCAGTGGTGCGGGCGTCCATCGTCGCCTCGACGACGATCGACGTCAGGTCCACCGGTTGGGTGGTCCTGGACGTGGTCGAGCCGGCAGCGGTCGGGCCTGCCGCGACCGCAGCGGCGTCGAGCCGGGCCAGCAGCAGGAGCTCCTCGACCAGGTCGCCCATCCGGCGGGCCTCGGTGCCGATCCGGTCGACGTTCCGCCGGACCTCGGCGGGGTCGTCGGTGCGCCCGGTCAGCTCGGCGTAGGCGCGGACGGTGGCGATCGGGGTGCGGAGCTCGTGGGAGGCGTCGGCGACGAAGGTCCGCATGCCGGCCTCGGCGTCGCGGCGGACGGTCAGGGCACGGGCGACGTGACCGAGCAGCCGGTTGAGTGCGGCGCCGACCTGGCCGACCTCGCGACTGGCGGCGAGGTCGGCGTCCGCGACACGGGCGGGGATGTCTGGTTCGCCCCGGTCGAGGTCGAGGGTGGTGACGCTCGACGCCACCGCGGCGACGTGCTCGAGCGGCCGCAGGGACCGGCGGACGAGCAGTGCGCCGGCCCAGCAGGCGACGAGCAGTCCGACGAGGGTGACCGCCGCGATGACGAGCATCAGCCGGCCGATCGACGCGTCGAGGTCATCGAGCGGCAGCGCCGTGACGAAGACGTCCCCGTCCGAGCCGACGGCCTGCGCGCGGAAGGCCCCGAGGCTGCCGAGACCGGTCGTGACCGGTTGCCCGGTTGGGTCCAACGCGGCGAGGGTCCGCTGCTGCGCCGCGGTCAGGGTGTGCTGGCGTCCTCGCGCGTCGGTGTAGCCACCGAGGACCACGTCGCCGTCCCGGTAGATCGCGATCACCGTGCCCGCGGACTGCCCGGGAGCGCCGATGAACGTGTTGTCGGGATCGGGCGCAGCGGACGACGAGCCCGACGAAGACGAGGACCCAGACGACGACGATCCCGACGACGACCCGGACGGCGAACCGGTCGGGAACCCGCTCGGCATCCCACCGGGCGGCCCACCGACCACCCGGCTCGCGGCCGTCGCGAGCTCGGCGTCGAGCCGTCCGACCAGGTACCCCCGGTACGCGACGACGGTCACCGCCCCGACGACGACGTTGGTCGCGACGAGCAGCAGGGCGACGGCGGCGACGATCCGCCACCGCAGCGACGGCGCCCGCCCGCTCCGACCGCTCACGGGGACGGCCGGAGCACGTACCCGGCTCCGCGGACGGTGTGGATCAGCGGCTCGCGTCCGGCGTCGACCTTCTTCCGCAGGTACGACACGTACATGTCCACGAGGTTCGACGACGACCCGAAGTCCATGCCCCACACGTGTGCCAGCAGGTGTTCGCGCGACAGCACCCGGTTGGCGTTCCGGGCCAGGTGCCGCAGCAGTTCGTACTCGGTGGGGGTGAGGTCGATCGGGTCGTCGCCGCGGCTGACGGTGCGCGTCTCCTCGTCGAGCCGGAGGTCACCGACCACGACGCCGGTGTCCGCCGCCGTGCTCGCCGCGACCCGGGCCGAGGTCCGGGCGAGGATCCGAGCCCGGGCGACGAGTTCGTCGATCCCGAACGGTTTGGTCAGGTAGTCGTCCCCGCCGCGGGTGAGTCCGGCGAGCCGGTCCTCGGCGGCGTCCCGGGCGGTGAGGAACAGCACCCGGACGTCGTCGCGGGCATCCCGGAGTCGGTCGAGCACGGTGAAGCCGTCGATGTCCGGCAGCATCACGTCGAGGACGATGACGTCGGGCTGGCCCGCGCGGGCGGCGAAGAGCACGTCCCGTCCGCGGTGGACGGTCTGCACGGCCCACCCGTCGGCGGCGAACGCCAGCCCGACCGCCTCGGCCAGGGCGTGTTCGTCGTCGACGACGAGGACACGGACGGGGGTGCCATCGGTCCGTGCGAGCGGGGTGCCTGCCACGGGGGCGAGCCTACCCACGGTGCCGTCCCCGTCCTGGCCGTCGTGCACGTGCGCCTACCCCGCCGCGCCGAGGTCGTAGACGGTCTGCCCGCCGACGTTCGTCGCGTCGTAGTTCGCCGCGACCCACTCCGCGATGGCGCTCGCGGTGGACGAGCCGCCGCCCATGCCGCCTCCCGTGCCGCCGCCGGTCCCCGAGGCGATGTAGTAGCCGATCCTGCCCGCCGCCACGTCCGCCTGGAACTCCGCCAGGGTCGGGGTGGGGTCGCTCGACCAGCCGCCGATCGCCATCACGGCGGTGTCGGTGTCGAGTTCGAGCTGTGCGGCGGACTGCGAGCCGCCGACCGCGGCGGACCAGGTGGTGTCGGTCGACCGGAGCAGCTCCTCGAGCGCCGAGGACGTCGAGGCGCCGCCGCCCATGCCGCCGCCGGTCCGGGAGCCGCCGTCGCTGCTGTCGGACGGGAGGCTCGTCCCCGACCCCGACCCCGACGCGCTGGTCCCGTCCCCGGTGGTCCCGTCTCCCGTGGTCCCACCCGGCATCGCCGGCGGCTGGCCGCCGTCGGCGCCGGACGGCGGTGTCCCGCCGGGACCGCCCTGTGTGCCGGAGTCGCTGCTGTCGGAGCTGTCGTCCCCGGTGCCGGCGGCCGATCCGCCGGGGCCGTTCGTGCCTCCCGGCATGCCGCCCATGCCACCCGAGGTGCCGGACGGACCGACGCTCGGGATCGAACCGGAGTGCCCGACCGTGGTGGTGACGACCGCGTAGGCGGTGGTGCCGGTGAGGCCGCAGAGCGTACCGACGAGGACACCGACGGCGACGAGGCGACGCAGCTGCGGGACGCTGCCGATCACGATGAGCGCGGCCGAGAGCAGGCCGCCGGCGAGCACGAGCCACCGCAGCCAGGGCAGCCAGTCCGGGTTCTCGTTGAGCAGGCACCAGCTCCAGGCCGCGGTCGCACCGGTCATCGCGGCGAGGCCCAGGCGCCCGGTCGTGCGGTGTCGGGCGTGCCAGAGCAGGGCACCACCGGTCCCGACCAGTCCGGCGATCGCCGGGGTGAGCGCGACCGTGTAGTACGGGTGGATCGTGCCGGACATGTACGAGAAGACCAGCCCGGTGACGAGCAGCCAGCCGCCCCAGAGGACGAGTCCGGCGCGGGCCGGGTCGGCGAGGCGGCGCCGGCCGACGACGACCAGGCCGAGCACGAGGGCGATGAGGGCGGCCGGCAGGAGCCACGAGATCTCGAGGCCCATCTCGGACGAGAACAGCCGGTCGAGTCCGGCCGCGCCGCCGAAGGACGACCCCGCGGTGCCGCCGGCCGCGCCGCCGCCTCCGCCGTTGCCCGAGCCGCCGAAGATCCGGCCGAGCCCGTTGTACCCGAAGACCAGGTCGAGCACCGTGTCGTTCGTCGACCCGCCGATGTACGGTCGGGCGTCCGCCGGCCACAGTGCGACGGCGAGGACCCACCAGCCGGCCGCGACGACGAGCGACCCGGCGGCGATGAGCAGCCCGACGATGCGTCGCGGCCACGAGGTCCGGGCAGCGACCAGGTAGACCAGGCCGAACGCCGGCAGGACGAGCAGCCCCTGCAGCATCTTCGTCAGGAACGCGAACCCGAGCGCGACCCCGGCCAGGGCGAGCCACCGCCAGCTGCCCCGCGGCAGGGCACGCACGGTCGCGTACGCCCCGGCGGTCATGAGGAACACGAGCAGGGCGTCCGGGTTGTCGAAGCGGAACATCAGCGCCGCCGCCGGGGTCGCCGCGACGACGAGACCCGCGAGCAGCGCGCCGACCCCCGCCGTGGTCGATCCCAGCCGCGCCAGGGTCCGGCGGACCGTGCCCCAGACCAGTGCGACGGTCCCGACCGCCATCAGCGCCTGGGGGAGCAGCAGGCTGGTGCTCGAGAAGCCGAACAGCCGCGCGGACAGCACCATCACCCACAGCGACGCCGGGGGCTTGTCGACCGTGATGAAGTTCGACGAGTCGAGCGAGCCGAAGAAGAACGCCGTCCACGACTTCGTGCCGGCCTGCACCGCGGCGGCGTAGAAGCTGTTGGCGTAGCCGGAGACACTGAGGTCCCAGAGGTACAGCACGGCGGTGAGGGCGAGGAGCGCCCAGAACGCCGGCCGGAGCCAGCGGGCGTCCTCGCGCTCGCCGAGGAACAGGCGAGTGAGGGGCGGGCGACGCCGGACCGGCGCGTCACTGTGCGCGCGGTCGCGACGGTCGGTCACGGGTACCGGGTAGGTGGTCATGGCAGCGAGCATCGCGGTCGGGGGTCGACCCGGCCGATGGGTCTGCTGTGGACCGCCTAAGACCGGCGGTCAGGCGGTGGGCGTGCCGCCCGCGGTCGCGGCGTCCCGTCGGACCCGGCGACGGGCCTCCCGGAGGCTCGAACGCTGCATCCGCATCGACGGCCAGCCGGCGGAACGGGCGTGCGCCGCGAGTCCCTGGTCCGGGTTCACCACCACCGGGTTCCCGACGAGCGAGAGCAGCGGGATGTCGTGGCGTGAGTCGGAGTACGCCCAGCACACGGCCGGGTCGGCGCCGGTCTCGCTGAGCAGTCGGCGCGCGGCCACGGCCTTGTGCTCGCCGTGCAGGAACGCGCCCTCGAGCCGGCCCGTGTAGGCGCCGTCGCTGGTCTCGAAGACGCTGCCGAGCGCGCCGGTGAGGCCGAGACTGCGGGCGATCACCTCGGCCAGGAACGTCGGCGTCGCGGTGACGAGCCACACCTGGTGGCCCTTCGCCAGGTGCTCCTGTGCCAGGGCGGCGGTCTCCGGCCACACGGTCGCGGCGGTGTGGCGGACGTAGACGTCGTCGGAGAGCTTCGCCATGTCGGCGACGGTGATGCCGGTGATGACCTCGAGCCCGCGGGTCTGGGCGGAGGCCAGGTGCCGGTCGTTCTCGCCCCGCACCTTGAACCGGGCGTGCTTCCAGCCCGCGCTGAGGATGTCCCGCGTGGTGATGAGCCCGGCGGCACGGAGTCCGCGCACCAGGTGGAACGCGCTCGCGCCGTGGATCAGGGTGTTGTCCACGTCGAAGAACGCGAGGACCGGGGTACCCGCCTGCTCGACCGTCATCGGCCCAGGCTAGGCGCTCCCCCTGACCCCTCGCGGTCCGGTCAGGAGGTCCAGACGTTCGGCGCGACCGGGTGCAGGGCCTCGCTGCCGGTGTCGGTGAAGCCGTCGCTGACGAGGGACGTCTGGTGTCCCTGCTCGTCGAGCATGCTGACCACGACGGAGGCCCGCCCGACGAAGGAGCCGTCGGCCGCGTTCCCGCCGCACACGGTCCAGTTCCCGACACTGTCCGGGCCGTCGGCAGCGATCAGACAGGCCCCGCCCTCCTGGCCGACCGCCACCCAGTAGGTCGTCCCGTCGACGGTGCCGACGCGTCGCTGGCTGTTCGGCACGACCGTGTCGTCGGATGCGGTGGAGCCGTCCGGCAGGGCGTCCGACGCCGCGAACGTGCGGTGCAGCACCGTCAGGTACTCGGACACGTCGGTGTGCTCCGCTGCGCTCGTCCGGTGCGGCTTCGCGGGTGCGTCGTCTTTGCCCGTGCAGCCGGTCAGTGCGAGCGCTGCCGCCACCGTCACCGCCGCGACGGTCGTCCTCGTGCGTGCTGTGGTCTGTCCCCGCATCGTTCCCCCTCGTCCGATGCCCGCAAGCTAGCAGTCCTCGTGGCTCCGACGACAGTCCCACTTCCGCGCCGGATCGGGAGGGATCAGGCGTAGCGGCGGGCTGCGCGCAGGGCCGCGTCCGTGTACGAGCCGCCGAACAGCAGCACGTGCAACAGCAGCGGTGCCAGCTGGTGCAGCTCGACGCGCTCCTGCCACCCGGCCGCCAGGCGCGACTCGGCGTCGTACGCGGCCAGGACGGTCTCGAGCCGGGGCAGGCCGAACAGTGCGAGCAGCGCCAGGTCCGTCTCGGCGTGACCGCCGTGCGGGTTCGCGTCGATGAGCACCGCTCCCGTCGGCTCTGACCGGTCCCGCGGCCACAGCACGTTGCCGGCCCAGAGGTCCCCGTGCAGCCGTGCCGGGCCGTCGCTGACCAGTGCGGGCTGCGGGGACCCGAGCGTGCCGTCCTCCAGCCGGTCGCAGACGCGCTCGAACACGGCGGCCTCGGACCCGTCGTAGCCACCGGCGTCGACGATGCGCTGCACGTAGTCGCGGATCCGGTACTCGGCGAAGAACTCGCCCCAGCTGTCGGTTGCCTCGGTGGCGGGGACGAACGGCGTCCGCGAGCGCCCCATCCGCAGCGGCCCGTTCGCGGGGAACCCGGGCGACGGCGCTCCCCAGTGCGACGCCCCGGCAGCGTGGGTGTGGGCGAGCGAACGACCGAAGCGCTCCGCCTGGGCCGCCGACGGTGCGGCGTCCGAGATGAACTCGAGCTCGAGGACCGTCGGACGCGGGCGTGCCATGACCCGGGCGACGCGGGTGCCGCCGGCGTCCTCGGCCTCGGCGAGCCACTCCAGTCCGGCCGCCTCGGCAGCGGCCTCGTCCGGGCTGGTGAAGGTCTTGACGTAGGTCTCCGACATCACCCCATCCTGCCCGGGCACGCTCGGCGAGCGCACACCGCGCACACCGTGCACACCGCCGCGCGCCGTCCGGACCTCACACCGCGTCGACCAGCGCCCGCGCCAACGGGTGCCACGGCCGCGACGACGGCCCCGACAGCACCAGGGTCCGCTCGTACCGCGGCGCCACCGGCAGCATCACGAGCCCCGCGGGCAGCATCACGCGGCCGAGGGTCGGCACGATCGACACCCCCTCGCCGCGCTCGATCATCCCGAACATCGTGCTCATCTCCCGCACTCGATGGGCGTACCGGAAGGGCTGCCCCGCGAGCTCGTGCATCCGCTGGATCTGGTGTTCGCAGCCCCCGCCGCCGGCGACCAGGCCGTCGTCGTGCAGGTCGTCGAGCGTCAACGCCTCGGCAGCGGCGAGCGGGTGGTCGCGTCGGACCACGGCGGCCATCTCGTCCCTCGCCACGACGACCCCACCGTCCGGCACGGCGACCGGGTCCACGAGCACCGCGGCGTCGACCGTGCCGGCCTCGAGCCACTCCGGCATCTCGTCGTCGTCGCCCTCGTAGACCTGCACGTCGACGTCGGGCAGCGTCACCGCCCAGAGTTCCCGGAGGCGCGGGAGCAGCCCTTGGCAGACGGTCGGGACGGCGGCGAGGCGCACGGTGCCGCGGGCCGTGGCGGGCCGGACCACGGCCTCCAGGGCGTCGACGGAGGCGAGCACGCTGCGGGCGTGGGCCAGCAGTCGCTCGCCCAGCGGGGTCGGGACGGTCGCGGGGCCGCGGCGGACGACGGGGCCGCCGACCTCGCGCTCGAGTCCGGCGACGGCGTGCGAGACGGCGGACTGGCCGACCCCGAGGGCGACGGCCGCCGTGGTGAACGAGCCGGCGTCGACGGTCGCGACGAAAGCGCGGAGCTGGGGGAGCGAGACGGTCATGCGTGTCCTTCATGTCGGCATGAGGTCCATGCGTTTGCCGCATGTGCGTGGTGTGCCGAGACTAGGCCACATGAACGCCCTCCTCTACGTGCTCGTCGCCTTGACCTGGGGATCGAGCTTCTTCTTCGCGAAGATCGGGCTCGACGGCCTGGCCCCCCAGCAGGTCGCCACCGTCCGCACCGTGCTCGGTGCGCTGACGCTCGTCGTGGTGCTCCTCGTCACGCGCCGTCGCTGGCCGCGGGAGAAGCGGGTCTGGGGGCACCTGCTCGTCGTCGCGGTGTTCCTCAACGCCGTCCCGTCGTCGCTGATGGCGTGGGCGGAGCAGACCGTGCCGTCGGGCCTCGCGAGCATCTACAACGCGACGACGCCGATCATGACGCTGCTCGCGTTGGCCGTGCTGGTCCCCACCGAACGGCTCAGCCGTCGGCAGGTGGCCGGGATCGTCCTCGGCATCGTCGGGGTGCTGGTCCTGGTCGGGCCGTGGGACGTCCTCGGCGACCCGGAGGTCCTGGCGAGCGTCCCCGGCCAGGTCGCGCTGCTCGGCATGACCGCCTCGTACGGCATCGGCCTCGCCTGGCTCCGCCGCTTCGGCGTCGGCGGCGGGTACGACCCGACCACCGTCGCGACGGTGCAGCTCACCCTGGCGGCCGGGTTGATGCTGGTGGTCGCGCCCGTCGTCGCGACCGGTCCGGTGCAGCTGGACTGGAGGATCGTGGGCGCCATGGTCGCGCTGGGTGCCGTGGGCACGGGGCTGGCCTACGCGTGGAACACCCGGCTGGTCGGTGCGTGGGGCGCGGGCCGGGCCTCCACGGTGACCTACCTGACGCCGGTCGTCGGGGTCGCGCTCGGCGTCCTCGTGCTCGGTGAGCCGCTGCGGTGGAACGAGCCCGTGGGCGGGCTGGTCGTGCTCGCCGGGATCGCGTTGGCCTCCGGGATGCTCGGGGCGAGGCGGCGACGGGTCGCGGCCTCGACGGTGTGACCGGCGGCACCACCCGGCCCGTACGCTGGCCGGGTGCCCGACGCCCCGACCACCTCGACGGTCCGCCTGCTGTTCGCGTCCTCGCACCCCGGCCCGACGGTCACCGTCACCGTCCTGGCGGCGGTCATCGCCACCGCCGTCGGGCACCCGTTCTGGGTCGTGCTGCTCGCGGCGCTCGCCGTGGTCGCCGGCCAGCTGTCGATCGGGCTCGCGAACGACTGGATCGACGCCGACCGTGACCGTGCGGTGGGGCGGAGCGACAAGCCGGTCGCCCGTGGCCTGATCGCCGTCGGCACCGTCCGGACCGCCGCGTTCGTGACCGCCGGGGTCGCCGTCGTCCTCTCGCTGTTCCTCGGCCCGGTCGCCGCCGTCGCACACGTCGTCCTCGTCGCGGCCGGCTGGGCCTACGACGCCGGACTGAAGCGGTCCGTCGCCTCGGTGGTGCCCTTCGTCGTGGCGTTCGGGCTGCTGCCGGTCGTCGCGGTCGCCGCCGGTCCCGACGGCGGGTGGCCGGCGACGTGGGCGATCGCCACCGGAGCGGTGTTCGGCATCGCGATCCACTGCACCAACGTCCTGCCCGACCTGGTCGACGACGCGGCCACCGGGGTCCGGGGGTTCCCGCACCGCCTCGGACTGCACGCCTCCGGGATCGTGGCGTTCGGCTCGCTCGTCGTCGCTGCCGTGCTGGTGCTCGTCGGGCAGCTCGGTGGCGACGACCCGGTCCGTGGTGTCGGGGCGGTGCTCGCGGTCCTCGGTGCCGTCGTGGTGGTCGTCCTCGCGGTGGTCGGGGTCCGGCTCGTGCTCACCGGTCCGCCGACACGCACGCTGTTCCGGCTCGTGATCGCGTCGTCGCTCGTGCTCGTCGTCGAGCTCGGGTTCGCCGGAGCCGCCCTCGTGGCCTGAGTCCTGCTCGGGTGCGCCGCTACAGTGCACCATGACCGAAACCACGCCCACCTCCCGCCCGCTCCGGCTCGGGGTGTTGGCCGTCTCCCGGAAGGCCGACGAACGTCGCCTGCCGATCCACCCCGCCCACTTCGGGCGGATCGACCCGGACCTGCGCGCGCAGATGGTCCTGGAGCGTGGGTACGGCGACCGGTTCGGTGTGCCCGACGCTGACCTCGAGCCGCTCGTCGCCGGCATGGCCACGCGCGCCGAGATCATCGCCACCACCGACGTGGTGCTCCTGCCGAAGCCCCTGGCCGCCGACCTCGCCGACCTCCGCGACGGACAGGTGCTCTGGGGCTGGCCGCACTGCGTGCAGGACCAGGAGCTGACGCAGCTCGCGATCGACAAGCGCCTCACCCTGATCGCCTGGGAGGCCATGAACCACTGGCGTGAGGACGGCGGCTTCAGCCTGCACGTCTTCCACAAGAACAACGAGCTCGCCGGGTACTGCTCGGTGCTGCACGGCCTGCAGCTCTGCGGCTCGACGGGGGACTACGGCCGTCGCCTGACCGCCGTCGTGATCGGCTTCGGTGCCACGGCTCGCGGGGCCGTCACGGCGCTGAACGCGCACGGCGTCCACGACGTCCGCGTCCTGACGAACCGGGACATCGCGGCGGTCGGGTCGCCGATCCCGTCGGTCGACATCCTGCAGTTCGAGCACGACGACCACGCGCCCTTCGCGAGCACGGTCCGGACGCCCGACGGCCCGGTGCCGCTGGCGCCCTACCTGGCCGAGAACGACATCGTCGTGAACTGCACGCTGCAGGACCCGAACGCGCCGCTGACCTACCTGCGGACCGAGGACCTCGACGCCTTCCGTCCCGGCAGCCTCATCGTGGACGTGTCGATCGACGAGGGCATGGGCTTCGACTGGGCGCGCTCGACGTCCTTCGCCGAACCGATGGTCACGGTCGGCGACTCGACGAACTACTACGCCGTCGACCACAGCCCGTCACTGCTCTGGAACTCCTCGACGTGGGAGATCAGCGAGGCGCTGATGCCGTTCCTCCGCACCGTGATGTCCGGGCCGTCGGCCTGGGCGGAGTCCGACACGATCCGCCGTGCGATCGAGATCGAGGACGGGCAGGTCCGCAACGACGCGATCCTGGCGTTCCAGGGTCGTGCGGCCGAGTACCCGCACGCGGTCACCGCCTGACGAGGCGACCGGAACGGCGTCTGGCCGAGACACGTCGGTCGGCCCGAGACGCCGCCGAATCCTGCGGCGTCCTGGGCGCTCGGCGGCGTCCTGCACAGACGGGCCCGTCTCGACGGGCCGCCCGTCCGTCCGTCTGTCCGACCGGACCGACTACGCCCACGCCATCGCGTAGAGCCGGCCGAGCGCACCCGAGGTCGGGAGGGCCAGGACGGACCGGAGCAGCGCCTCCCGGCCGACGCCGACCGCGTCCGGGACGGCACGACCGAGGGCCATGTTCGCCTCGGCCTGCCGACCCGCTCGGCGGGCGGCGGCCTGTCGGCGCCGTGCGTAGGACGGCCACGGTCCGGCCTCGCCGGTCCGCACCGCGTCACTGAGCAGGGGCGCGAGGTCCGCCGCGTCCAGCCAGCCGAGGTTCATGCCCTGCCCGCCGATCGGGCTGATCTCGTGGGCCGCGTCGCCGACCAGGACGACGCGTCCCACGCCGATGCGCTCGGCGGTCCGGCGGCGGACACGGAACCCGCTGAGCATCGAGCAGGTGGTCGGGTCGGGTGCGACGCCGGTGCGGTCGCGGACGATCGCGGCCAGCCGGGAGGCCCGACCCGCCTCCGGTGCGTCGGCTGCGGTGGTCGGGGCGGACCCGTCCACGAGCGGGTCGTCGTCCGGGAGGAGCGCGACGTAGCGGCGACGGCCGCGGGGGAGCGGGAAGGACTCGACGACCCCGGCCGGTCCGACGTCGACGAGCGCGGTCGCCCGGGCATCGGCGTCCTCGGGGTCCGCGAAGTCGCCCATCACGTAGCGGTCGGGGTAGTCGCGGCCGGTCGTGCCGATGCCGAGCAGGTCGCGGACGACACTGCGGGCGCCGTCGGCACCGACCACGAACGAGGCCCGGACGCTGACCGTCCGGCCGTCCCGGTCGGTACCGGTCGCGTCGACGTGGTCGGCGTGCCGGTCGAGGCCGACGAGTGCGGTGCCGGTGCGGAGGGCATCCGGCGCGGCGGCGACCAGCCGCTCGCGCAGCAGGGTCTCGGTGCGGTGCTGGTCGAGCGTCGCCACGTACGGGTGGGTGTCAGAGGCCCGGTCGAACGACAGCGCGCCGAGCACCCGGCCGCGGCTGCGGGCGACACCGGTGCGGACGAGCACGGCCTCCTCGAGCACCGGACCGGCCAGGCCGACCTCGGCGAAGGCGTCGAGCGACGGCGGGTGGATGCCGATGGCGCGGGAGCCGACCGGGTCGGTGGTCCGGCGTTCCCACACCTGGACGGCGGTGCCGCGGGCGGCGAGGAGCGCGCCGAGGAACAGGCCGACAGGTCCGCCGCCGACGACGAGGACGTCCGTGGTGTCCGTGGTCACGGGGCGAGCCTACGCAGAGCCGGGCGTGCGGGCGGTCGGGGTGCGGATCGTGACCGGCGGCCGGACCCCCAAAGAGCCCTTTGACGGTCGTGCGGCCCGGCTGCCACGATGCCCTCATGTCCACCGTCGAAGAACTCCGCGCGACCGCCCACCCGATCCGCCTGCGACTGCTGTCCCTGCTGACCGGTGTCGCGATGAGCGCCGCCGAGGCCGGACGCGAACTCGGGCTGTCCCAGGCGAGGGCGAGCTACCACCTCCGGGTGCTCGAGCGCGCCGGGTTGGTCCGGGTCGTCGAGGTCGTCCGACTACGGGGCGGCGAGGCCAAGCGCTACCGGCACGAGACGTCCTCGCTGCCGTTCGACGCCCACCAGGTGCACCCGCTCGACCCGGAAGCGGCCGAGGACCGGCTCGTGTACCTCGACGCCGTCGCCGACGAACTCCGCCGCCGAGCCCGTGCGCACGCCGACGGCCCCGGGGTCACCACGGACGCCGAACTCTGGGTCGACCCGGAGACCTGGCGTCGGGTGGTGCAGCACATCGGGCAGGCGTCCGCGATCCTGCACGCCGCCGCCCGACCACCGCGGACACCCGGCACGCGTCCGGTGTCCGTCACGGCGGCCCTCTTCCCCCTCCGCCGCTCGTGAGCACCACGGTCGACCGGTTCGGTCCGCTCCGGTCCGCGCCCTTCCGGTGGTTGCTGGCTGCGCGGACGACGAGCATCCTCGGCAACGCCGTCGCCCCGATCGCCCTGGCGTTCGCGGTGCTCGACCTGACCGGGTCCGCGGCGGACCTGGGCCTGGTCGTGGCGTCCCGGTCGGTCGCGAACGTCGCCGTCCTGCTGTTCGGCGGGGTGATCGCAGACCGGTTGCCGCGGGACGTGGTCCTGGTCGGGACGTCGTTCGCGGCCGCCGTCACGCAGGGCGCCGTGGCAGCGCTCGTCATCACCGGGTCGGCGAGCATCCCGTCGCTCGTGGTGCTGAGCGTCCTGAACGGAGCGGTCGCCGCCGTCAGCCTGCCCGCCGCGGGAGCACTCGTGCCCGACACCGTCTCCGAGACGCAGCTCCGGCCGGCGAACGCGCTGCTCCGGCTCGGTCTCAACGGCGGGAGCATCCTCGGCGCCTCGGCCGGTGCCGGACTGGTCGCGGTGGTCGGACCCGGGTGGGGGCTCGCCGTCGACGCGGCGGGCTTCGCCGTCGCCGGGGTCCTGTTCGGGCGGATGCGCCTGCCGCGCGGGGCCGCCGAGGCCGGCCGGACGGAGCGCACCTCGGTCGTCGCGGACCTCCGGGAGGGCTGGCGCGAGTTCGTCGGCCGCCGCTGGGTCTGGATCGTGGTGCTGCAGTTCGCCGTGCTCAACGCCGCCTTCGTCGGAGCGACGGCGGTGCTCGGGCCCGTCGTCGCCGACGAGTCGTTCGGCAGGGCGGCGTGGGGCCTCGTCGTCGCCGCGCTGTCGGTCGGGCTCGCGGTCGGCGCGGTGGTCGCGCTCCGCTGGCACCCGCGGCACGCACTCGGCATCGGGGTGGCGCTCATGGTCGTGGCCGCGGTGCCGGTCCTCACCCTGGCGCTGCGCCCCTCCGTGCCGGCGTTGATCGTGTCGTTCGCGGTCGCCGGAGCCGCCATCGAGGTCTTCTCGATCGCCTGGGACCAGTCCCTGCAGACGAACGTGCCGCGGGACGTCCTGGCCCGCGTCTACTCGTACGACGCTGTCGGGTCGGTCGTCGCCGTGCCGTTCGGCGAGGCACTCGTCGGCCCGCTGGCCCACACGGTCGGCACCACGCCGACCCTGCTCGGCTGCGCCGTGCTCATCGTCGTCGCCACCGTGGCGGCTGCGGTGACGCCGAGCGTCCGGCGGGTGACGGTCCTGGAGGCTCGTCCCGCCTGATCCCGCAGGCCCCGGTCCCGCGGGCGGTCACGCCAGGCATGACACCACCCGACACCACACCACCAGACACCACTACAGCCGGCGGCAGGCCAGCCGCCGCTGACCGGGGCCGTCAGCCTGTGGCGGCGCTGCGGGCGGCGCGGTCCTCGGCGACCAGTCGGCGGGCCTCCCGGGCGCGGGCGCGGAGCTTCTCCACGGGGACCTCGACCGCGTAGGTCGCCCCGATCGACACCACGACAGCGGCGGCGAAGAGCCAGACGTTGCCGAACCAGCCGATCGCGAACGTGCCGAGCAGCGCGATGACGAGCGGGTGCCAGAGGTAGGCGGAGTACGACACCCGACGGCCGAACCACGCGATCGGGGTCCAGGACAGCGCCCGGGACACCGGAGTCCGCACCGAGACGAGCCCGCCGATCAGCACCGCGGCGAAGAGCCCGGTCACCGGCATGAGCAGGCCGAAGGTCCAGGCGTGCTCGGTCCAGTCGTCGCCGATCCAGAACTGCACCCCGAGCACCACCGCCGCACCGACCCAGGTGCCGACGTGCCCGGCGAGCCCCGCGGCGAACGCCCGGAACCGGTCGTCGTCGAGCAGCAGGGCGAGCAGGCACCCGGTGGCGAGTGGCACGACACCGAGCACGGGGGAGAAGTACACGTCCGGCGTGGACCCGCCGGAGGGGGTGCGGTAGCTCAGCCAGGTCGCGGCGGAGGCGGCAGCGATCACCGCGGACAGGCCGATGACGAGTGCGCGACGACGGCGTCCGAGAGCGAGCAGGACCACGAGCACCGGCGGCCAGACCAGGTAGAACTGCTCCTCCATCGACAGGCTCCACGTGTGCGCGAACACGCCCTGCGTGGTGTCCCAGAACGACCGGTAGAGGTTGCCCGTGTAGGTGAGGGCGATGAACGCGGCCTCGCCCGCCGAGAACGAGGCGCCCTTGTAGTCGCCGACCCAGTTCCAGAGCAGCAGTCCGGCGACGACGAGGGCGACCAGTGCCGGGTAGAGCCGCAGCAGGCGCTTCCACCAGAACGTGCCGAGTCGCACGGTGCCGGTCTTCCGGCGTTCGCGGAGCAGCAGCGTGGTGATCAGGTAGCCGGAGAGCACGAAGAACACGGTGACGCCGATCCACCCGCCCTCGAACTGCGGCACGTGCAGGTGGTACAGGATCACCATGACGATCGCGACGGTGCGCAGGCCGTCGAGGGCCAGGGCGCGGGAGGCGAGGGGTGCGGGCGCGGTCGACTGTGTGCTGGCGGCTGCGGTCCCCGTCCTGTGGACGGTCGTCGGGGATGGCGCCGGGGCTGCGGTCCGGGTCATCCGGCCAGTGTGCTCCGGCAGTCCATGAACCGGCTCAGTGCTGTCCGGTCCCGGCTGAACGATGGACCACACGACGGACGGGAGGCTCCCCACCGGACCGGTGGGGAGCCTCCCGTCCGTCACGTGGTGACGGCTGTCATGCGGTGGCGGCTACTCCGCCTTCTGTAGCTGCCACGGCTCCGGCTCGCGGTCGCCGTTCGGGCGGACCGGGCGGACATCGCCGACGATCGGGATCGAGCGCTTCCGCATGAACCACACGTAGCGGACGAAGAAGTGGGTCAGCGTCGACATCCGGTTGCCGTTGCCGAGCAGGCTGGTGATGTGGACGAACACCCACGCCGCCCACGCGACCGGCCCGACCATGGTGATCCCGCCACGCAGCTGGGCGACCGCGGCGTTCGTGCCGATCGTCGCCATCGTGCCCTTGTCGAAGTACTTGAACCGCTCGGTCGGCTTGCCGGCCAGGAGCCGCTTGATCTGCTCGGCCGCGTGCTTGCCGCCCTGCAGTGCCGGCTGTGCGAGCTGCGCCAGCGCGCTGTCCTGCGCGGCGATGTCACCGGCCGAGAACACGCGCTCGACGCCCTTGACGCTGAGGTCGTCGTTCACCTGGATGCGACCGCCGTGGGTCTGCGGCAGACCCCAGTTGCCGACCTCCTTGTGCGCCGAGACGCCGGTCGCCCAGATCACCTGGGAGGCCGGGATGACCTCGCCGCCGGCGATCCGGACACCGTCGGGCATGACCTCTTCGACGCCGGCGTTCAGGCGCAGCACGACACCGCGCTTCCGCAGGATCTTCGCCGCGTACCGGCGCAGACGCGGAGCGAACGGCTTGAGCAGCTCGCCGCTGCGGTGCACGAGCGTGATCGAGATGTTGCCGCGCTCGATCTCCGGGTACGCACCCACCAGCGCCTGGTCACGGAGTTCGGCGAGCGCGCCGGCCATCTCGACGCCGGTGGCACCGCCACCGACGATGACGACGCGGATCTCGTCCGGGCCCTGCTTCGCCGCGGCCTGCTCCAGGCGGGTGAAGAGCTCGTCACGGATGCGGAGTGCCTGCGACCGGGAGTACATCGAGTACGCGTACTCGTAGGCACCGGGGGTGCCGAAGTAGCTGGTGTTCACGCCGTTGGCCAGGATCAAGTAGTCGTACTGCAGGTGTTCGCCGTCGGACATCTCGGCGATGCGTTCGTCGTGCCGGATGCCGGTGAGCAGGCCGTGGCGGAAGTCCGCGTTCGACTGGCGGGCTCGCAGGCTGCGGAGGAAGTACGTCACGTCGCCGGCGTTCAGGCCGCCGGTCGCCACCTGGTACATGAGCGGCTGGAACATGTTGTAGACGTGGCGGTCGACGAGCGTGACCCGGACCGGAGCGTCCTTCAGCTCACGCATGGCGGCGATCCCGGCGAATCCACCGCCGACGATGACGACGTGCGGGCGGGTGTCCTGCGGCATGGTGAGCTCCGGTTGTCGTGCGGTCTGGGCCACCCAGAAGGGTACGCCGATCAGGCGTCCCTGCGGTCCACCCCGGCCGACCTCCGGTCTGCGTCCAGCCGGGAGGCGCGGGTCGGGTCCGCCGGCAGCGTCCCGCACCCCGGTCGGCTCAGCTCCCCTGGGGGCTGACGGCGGCGCCGCCCGGCAGCTCCTGCGTGCTGCCGTTGCTCGTGCTGCCGCTCCCGTCGGTCCCGTTCCCGCCGGTTCCGGACTGCCCGCTCCCGGACTGCCCGCGCGGGCCGTACTGGCCGGTGCCCGGGCCGGTGAACGAGGAGACGTTGTGGCTCGCGACCGCGTGCCCGACCGCGAAGCCGACGCCACCGCCGACCAGCAGGGCGCCGAGGCCGATCGCCGCCGCGATGACCGGCCAGAACCACGGCGGGTGCGGGGTGCTCCGACCCGCGGGTGCGGAGCCCGGGCCAGTGGCAGGGGCCGGGGCAGGGGTCGGCGTGCCGTACCAGGACGGTGGGGGCGGCGAGAGGGTGGCGGTCGACGCTGCGGCCGGAGCAGCGGCCCAGGCGTCAGGGCGCTGGTCGTGGCGTTCGTCGGGTCGTCGTTCCGGAGGGGTCGTGTCGGTCATGGCCGTAGTGCACCCCGCGGACCTTGCAGGAGTCGAAGACCCGGCTGTCCCCGCGCTGCGGATCACGGGCTGCGCAGCTCTCCCAGGTGGCGGTCGGCCCCCGGCATAGTCTCGGGGGATGCGCGCGCTGGTGGAGACGGTCCGGGTCCACGGACACCGCGTCCGACTCCGGACGGTGGCGCCCGCGGGCCGCCTGCACGACGCGTTCGCCCCCACCGTCGTCCTGGTGCACGGCATCGGCATGTCGCACCGCTCCTTCCGCCGACTGCAGGCCGCGCTCTCGCGCAGCCACCGCACCGTCGCCGTCGACCTGCCCGGGTTCGGCGGGCTGCCGTACTCCGGCCGTCGTTTCGAGGCCCACGAGTACGCCGACCTCGTCGTCCGGGCGGTCACCGAGCGCGGCGCCGGGGACCTCGTCGTCGTCGGCCAGTCGATGGGCACCCAGGTCGCCGTCGAAGCGGGCCTCCAGCACACCGACGTCGTGTCCTCCGTCGTGCTCATCGGCCCCGTCGTCGACGACCACCGACGCTCGCTGTTCCGGCTCGCCACCGCGCTCGCCGTCGACTGCACGTTCGAGGGCGTCCGGATGAACGCCGTCGTCCTCACCGACTACCTCCGGAGCGCCGCCCAGTACCTCCGCGAGCTCCGACCGATGCGCGACTACCGGATGCTCGTCCGCGTCCGGGCACTCACCGTGCCGGTGCTCGTCCTCCGCGGCGAACAGGACCCGATCGCGAAGCACGACTGGGGACAGCGGGTCGTCGGTGCCGCCTCCCGCGGGGCGCTCGTCGAACTGCCGGGCGGCCATCACGTGCAGGAGCGCCAGCCGGTCGCCGTCGCCCGGCTCATCGAGGAGTTCCGCCGGGTGCAGACCCTCGAAGCCAGTCGCGACGAGGTACCGCGGTGACCGACGCGACCACCGGCGGGAGCGGGGAGACGCGGACGACGGGAGCCGTGCCTCCCGTCCGGGTCGGACTCGTGCGACGTGCGCGGTGGGCGCTGCTGGACTGGGTCTACGCCGCCGTCTGGCAGGTCCGCAGCCTGGGTCCGACCACCGCCGACGACTACCGGACCGGCGACCGCCAGCCCGTCGTCGTCATCCCGGGCGTCTACGAGACCTGGCACTTCATGCGCCCGCTGATGGACGTGCTGCACGACCGCGGCCACCCGGTGCACGTGCTCACCGTCCTCCGGCACAACGTCAAGCCGGTGCCGCTGTCCGCGGAGGAGGTGATGGCGTACCTCGACGAGCACGACCTGCACGGGGCGCTCGTCCTGGCGCACAGCAAGGGCGGCCTCATCGGCAAGTACGCGATGACCCGGCTCGACCCGCACGGCCGCATCGACCGGATGGTGGCGGTGTCGACGCCGTTCGCCGGCTCGAAGTACGCCGTCCTGGCACCCGTCCGGCACCTGCGGGTGTTCCGTGCCGCCGACCCGGTGCTGGCGGGACTTGCCCGGGAGCTCGACGCGAACGCCCGGATCACCTCGGTGTACGCGGTGTTCGACACCCTGATCCCGGGCGGCAGCGAGCTGACGGGTGCCGAGAACGTGCGGCTCGACCTCGGCGGGCACTTCCGGATCCTCGGCGACCGGCGCACGGCGGCGGCCGTCTTGCGGGCCGCGGACGGGGCCTGAGGGTGTCGGTGCCGCTGGTGGTGGCGCTCGGGCCGGCGCTACGCTCAGCCCCGTGGCCAGCCGGAGCATCTACGTCGAGACGGTGATCGACGCCGACGTCGACGCGGTCTGGGCCGCCACGCAGGACCCGCGGCAGCACGTGCGCTGGGACGTGCGGTTCTCCGAGATCGTCCCCGAGCCTGCCGAACCGGACGGATCGGCTCGGTTCACCTACGTCCGTCGGTCCGCCGTCCACGACGTGCACGGCACCGGCATCTCGATCGGGGAGCGGCGTCGCGACGACGGGACGCGCACCTCGGCGCTCCGCTTCGCCACCGAGGACCGGCTGTCCCCGATCCGGACCGGCCGCGGCTACTGGCGGTACCTGCCCACCGACGACGGCCGGACGCGGTTCATCACCGGCTACGACTACGACTCCGGATGGGGGCCGCTCGACCTCGTCGTCCGGCCGCTGCTCGGGTGGGCGACCGCCTGGAGCTTCGACCGGCTCCGCATCTGGCTCGAGGGCGGAGCCGCGCCGGAGGCGTGGCCGCTCGGCAGCGTGCTGGCGGTCTGGCGGCGGGACCGGCCACGGGCCTCCCGGACGCTTCGCGCACCCGCCGGCGGGACGCGTCGAGCCGACCACCTGAGGGACGCCCCGGCGAGCCTGGCGTCCCTCGCCAGGCCCAGTGCGACGACCCGACCCGGAGGAACGGCATGACCTCGGTGTTCCAGGAGGCGCTCGGTGCCGACTTCGACCGGCTGCACCCGATGATGCAGCGCCGGTTCGGCGTCGGACTCGACGCCGCCGAGGCGTGCGTCGGACGCGGTGTCATGCAGTCGATCCGCCGCGGGCCCTGGTGGACGGTGCCGTTCCTGCAGATCGGCCGGCTCCGGAACATCCTGGTCCCCGACGTGGGCGTCGACGTCCCGTTCACGATCGAGAACTACCCGTACCGCGATGCCCTGGGCCGCGAGACGGTGACCTTCGTGCGGACGTACTCCGTCCGCTCCGGCCGCACGGCACGGTTCGACGCGACGATGGTGCTCGTCGACGGCCGGGTGCTCGACTACCTGGGCTCGCACCAGCACCTGGCGGTCGACCTCGACCTGGCCGTCGACGAGCGCGGTGGACTCGTCCTGACCTCGGACGCGCAGCGGTTCCACGAGGGACCGCTGTCGTTCCGGTTCCCGATGCTGTTCAGCGGGCGGGCGACCCTGCACGAGTGGTGGTCGGACGAGGACGAGTCGTTCCACGTCGACCTCGAGGTCCGCAACCGGCTGTTCGGGTTCCTCTTCGGCTACCGCGGGTCGTTCACCTGCGAATGGGTGCCGGCGACGGACGCCCCCGCGCGGTTGAAGCCGCGGCGGACCGAGGCGCGGACGTAGCCCTCCGGGTCAGATGTCGAGGACGCCGTCGACCGCCGCGCGTCGGGACGCGATCTGGCCGGTCGCGATGTCCTCCTCCAGGTACACCGTGACGTACTGCCGGTCGATCGGGTACCCGGCGTCGTCGAAGACCCGGTAACGCCTCCGGAGTCGCAGGAACGGCACCGCCCTGTGTTCGAACGACACGACCACCTCGGTGTCCGGCCAAGAACCCACCACGTCCACCTGCACCGAGCGGTAGTCGCTCCGCACCCGGGTGACCGCGTCGGTGTCGGCGGACCACATGACGCTCGGTTCGCCCAGGCTGGCGAGCTGGTCGCGGACCGCCGCGACACTGCGCTCGACCGTCGCCGCATCCGGTTCCGGCGTCTGCCAGGAGGCTCCGCTCACCCCCGTCAGGTCGAGTCGCCCGACCCAGGGCGCACGTCGGGCCTGGAGCGCGGAGTCCTCTGCGGCCCACGCTGCCTCGACGTCCTCGAGGTCGGCTCCGGCGTTCTCGTCGGTGGCCGGGACGGAGGCACGGTCCTCGGTGACGACGGCCGACGGGATGCCCGCGGCGACGTCGACGACCACCTCACGCGGTTCGTACACGGTGTCCCAGCTGCGCCACGGTCCGCGCTCGCCGAACGGCACCTCGACCTGCCGAGGGCCGGCGGGGTGGAAGCGCAGGGTCATCCGGCCGTCCTCGATCGAGACGCCGTCGACCAGGTGGTCGACCTGCACGATGGTCCGCTCGTCGGCCGGGGTGATCCGGACGATCTCGGTCGGCGGGGTCGGGAGGGGAGCGCTGACCGGGACGCCGTCGTCCGCGTCGTCCTCCTGGTCGTCGTCGCTGCCCGGCTGGCGACCGAAGCTGACGGTCCACTGGCTGGCCGTGCCGACGAACGTCTCGTCGTCGTCGTCGTCACCGTCGTCGGAGTCGGGGCGGTCCTCGTCCTCGTCCTCGTCCTCTTCTTCGTCTTCGTCGTCGTCGTCCGGTTCGGTCCACGTGTCACGGTCGGGCCAGAACGGAGCCACCGGGGCCCATTCGAGCGTCTCGGGGTCGGTGGTGGACAGGCCGGCCTCGTCCTCGTCTTCGTCCTCGTCTGTGCCGCTCGTCCCCTCGGTCCAGAACGAGGCATCACGGGGATCGCCGACCCACAGCCCCTCGGCGTCGACCCCGATCGGCCGCCGGTCGCCGAGTTCCACGGACCGCGGCGGTTGCTCGGGTGACAGGAACACGGCCGTCCGGGACGACTGCTCGATGTCCTCCGACGCGTAGACGATCCACAGGCCGGACGGGCTCGTCCAGATGTCCGTCCGTTCGACCGCACTCGCCGGCAGGGTCGCCGTCGGCCAGGTCAGCCACCGCTGGAACTCGTCGCCCTCGACCACGGCGGCCACTGGCCTGCTCGTGTCCGGGACGATCGTCACCGGTCCGACGGCGACGGCGTCGAGCGGGTCGAGGGGGTCAGGCACTTCGGGCCCGCTGATCACGTCGGTCACGTCGGTCACGCTAGCGGCCTCACCCCCGACCCGTCCCCCCGACCGCCCTCACCGCCCCGCGACGCTCGCGCGCTCGACGATCCGGTGCGGCACGACGACGGTCCGGACCGGCGCCTCCCGGTCCTCGATGCGCCGCTCGAGCAGGTCCAGGGCCGCCGCCGCGAAGTCCCGCCGGTCGAACGACACCGTCGTCAGCGCGGGCACCGCGAACGCCGCTTGGTCGACGTCGTCGAACCCGACGACGCTCACCTGCTCCGGCACGCGGACGCCCCGGCTGGCCAGGACGTGCAGCACGCCGAACGCGATCGAGTCGGTGAACGCGAACACCGCGTCGGGCAGCGGGTTCCGGTCGAGCCACTCGCCGAACGTCCTCGCTGCGGCCGAGGTCGTCCACTCCGGCAGCGGGACCCGCAGGGCCGGGTCGACGGGGACCAGCTGTGCGGCGAGGGCGTCCTCGTGGCCGAGCTGCCGCAGGCGGGCGGTGGCGGTGACCGCGTCGTCCCGCTCGGCACCGACGATCGCGATCCGTCGGTGCCCGCGGTCGAGCAGCATCGTCGTGACCTCGCGCGCCGCCGCCCGGCTGTCGACGTGCACCTGGTCGACGTGCTCCGGTTCGACCTCGCCGATCACGACGGTCGGCGGCAGTCCGGCGGTGTTCGCGAGGGTGCTGGCATCGAGCGACACCGGGTTGAGGACCAGCCCGTCGACCAGGTGCGCCCGCGCCCGCGAGACCAGGTCACGCTCCCGCTCCGGGTCGGTCGCGGTCTGTTCGAGCTGCACGACCAGGCCGCGGTCGTGCGCCAGGACCACGAACCAGCGGGCGAGGTCCGCCGAGTACGCACTCGCGAGCTCCGGCAACGTCACCGCGATCGCGCCGGTCCGGCCGTTCCGCAGCCCCCGGGCGGACAGGTTCGGCACGTACCCGAGTTCGACGACCGCCGCCTCGACGCGGGCGCGGGTCTCCGGGCGCACGACGACACCGCCGTTGACGACGTTGGAGACGGTCTTCGGGGACACCCCCGCGAGGGCGGCCACGTCCCGCACGGTGGGGCGCATGAGAGCACCGTAGCGCGGTGGCGGCAGCCGCTCGGCGGGTCGCCGCGCGGGGGAGCCGGGTCCGTGTCGGACGGGAGGCGCGTCCCGACCGGTCCCGCGCCTCCCGTCCGACGGCGGTCGCGTCGGCAGCCCGTCGTCAGCCGTCAGCCGTCAGCCGGCAGCCGGCAGCCGTCAGTCCGCAGTCAGCCGGACCGCCGTCGGCGCGTCCCGACCGATCGTGACCGTGGACTCCGCGCTGCCGGCGCGCACCGTGTACTCGCCCCGGAACCCGCGCAGCCGTGCGCGCCCGGAGTCGTCCGTGCGGAGGGTCGTCGGCCCCGTCCACCACTCGTCCTTCACCAGGCGATGGAGGGCGTCGTAGGACGGCTTCGGTGTGCCGTCTGCCCGTACCAGGCCGATCGGCGCGTTCAGCCAGGCACCCCGGTCGGTGATGCCCCAGTAGGTGATCGCCTCGACCGCGGGGTGCCCGATCAGGCTGCGGTAGTGCCGTTCCAGCTCGTCGGCCTGGCGTGCCTCACCCTCGGGCGTCGAGGGCCACGAGTCCACCTGGTGGTCGTTGAGGTCGACGATGTGTGCGGGCATCAGGTCGCCGGACACCAGCGAGGTCTCGGTCAGGTGCAGTGGCCGGCCGTACCGGGCGAAGCGGTCCACCATCGCGAGCATGGTGTCCTCGCCCCAGTAGCCCTGGTGCATGTGGGTCTGCAGGCCGATGGCGTCGATGCCGATCCCGGCCTCCAGGACGCCCTCGATCAGGCACTCGTACGCGTCCGACAGGTCGAAGTCGTTGAGCAGCAGGGTCACGGACGGGTTCGTGGCACGGGCCTCGTCGACCGCCATCCGGATCATCGCCAGGCGGCCGCGGGCCAGCGCGAGGGGTGTGATCCCGTTCTCGCCGTTCGCGAAGTGCGGCATGATCACGACCTCGTTGATCGCGTCCCAAGTGTCCACGAGGCCGGTGAAGTCCCGCACCTCGCGGCGGATCCGTTCGCGCTGCAGGCGCTCGACCTCGTCGGTGTCCAGCCCGAGCAACCAGTCCGGCTGCACGGTGTGCCAGACCAGCGGGTGGCCCTTCGTCGCGACGCCGCGGTCACGGAACCACGCGGCGGTCCGCTGCAGCCGCTCGGTGTCGGGGCGGCCGCGTTCGGGTTCGAAGCGGCCCCAGTAGAACGGCAGGGTGGCGGTGTTGAAGACGTCGAGCCAGAGGTCGGCGAGCTCGGGGGTGCCGACGTCGTCGGGGTCGTGCTCGCCGTTCGCGAGGCCGATGAAGTCGAACCCGATGTTGCCGAACCCGAACTCGTGACGCCGCTGTTCCACGACGACCTCGGCGCCCGACCGGGGTGTGCCGTCGGCATCGGTCACGGTGACGATGAGCTCGCCGGTCCGGTGTGCTGTGTCGTGCTGCGTCTCCATCGACGGCCTCCCGCATTTGTTGTGAGCGGGAACTTATCAGGTCGGGGTGGTGGAAGCGAGCGTGTCCCTCCACGTCGGGCATGACGATGTCGGGGTAGGTGCATCGGCGGTCTCCACCTCGTCAGCTCTGCCGGAGCTGGGCACCTCTCTTCTTCCGCTTCTCTCGGCGGAGGAGCCATGTCCAGCAGGCAGCGCCAACAGCGCTGAGCCCGAGGCCGATGATTCCGATCTGCACCTCAACGCCGAGGTTGTGCCGGTAGGTGGCGAGGATCTTGTCCGAGCGGACGCCAGCGTGGTCGACGTCAGTCGGGTCGTACATCACCTGCAGCCGTTCACCGACCGTGTAGTAGTCGTTGCAGGCGGGGTGGTTCGTCAGCTCCCACCTGTGGGGTGAACCGTTGGCCTCACCTTTCACGATGGGGATGCATTCGGTGTGGCCTCCGGTCTTGCCTGCGCCGGAGTAGTGCCGTACGTCGATGTCGATGACGGTCCCCGTGGTGACCTCGCTGATGCTGCGCAGGTGCGAGTCAGCGTGCATGGCGTGGTTGTCCGCGACGAGACCGAACACGGAGCCGAAGACGGACACGACACCGAAGACCGGGGCGACGATGAACCCGGCGAGGAACAGTGCTGCGCCGCCGAGGAACTTCCAGGTGTACCTGTCTCGGAACCACGGCTTCGTCGTTGCCGTCGGCTCGGTCATGCGCGTTTCGCTTTCTTCCGCCTGGAGGTGATGACCTGCATGGCGAACAGGATGCCGTCAACACCGAACGCCGGTCCACCGGTCGCGGCGAGGAGGAGGTCGTCCCGGTCAGTTCCGACAGCAGCGCCCGGTCGACGATCGGCTCGAGGGACGCCGCTGCGGTCACCGCTCACGCGTGCGGGCTGAACCCGTTCGCTGCAGTCTGGAGAAGTCCGCGTCACAGGATCTCGAGGACTCCGAATGCGGCGACGCCGAGACCCGCGACGCATCCGAAGATGCCGACGACCGTCACGAGGTACGCGAACACCAACGCGTCACCCGCAACTCGAGCTCGCTCCAGTGCCCGCGCTGCCAGGAGCGTCGCCACGACAGCCACCGGGAACGAGGCCATCCAAGTGATGCCCTGGGCCCGATCAGCAGCCATGACGTCGGCGGGCGGCGCACGAAGGATCCCGCGGCCGCTCTCGTCGGTAGCTCGGTACGCAGCATCGATCGGAGCGGTGTGCATGTACGCCAGGACGCACGCCAACGCCTGGCCAGCGATGAGGACGAGGGCGATGGAAGGCATGCCCCACGCGAACACCCGCGCACGTCGAATCTGACTCACGCATCGAGCCTGGCGCAACCGACACCAGTGGGGGATCCGTCGAAGGAGTGAGAGAACCGTCGCGGTAGCGGATGGTTCAGTGAGACCAGAGCGCCCTCACTTGTCGAGGTAGTACCCGAGATGGACGTACGAGCCTTGGTCGCAGCGTCCCTCGAGATCGATCTACTGATCGCCGTCTGACTGCGTGGTCCTGCAGAGCTCAAGCGACACCGGTCCCTTGCCTGACCAGTCGTTGCGTGAGGGCGAGAACGCCGAATCTGCGTCGACGAACCCGCTGCGTCTCGCCTCCGCGAACAAGCGCGGTGCATCGGGGACACACGCCACAGCCCACGCTTCGAATGACTTGAGCGTATGCCGTGTGCCAGAGGCGACGAGGTGGGCGCCTCGCGGGAGCACCGTGCCGGTTTTCTCCTCGACAGCCGACCGAGAGAGACGCACGCAGTCGTCGCTCACCGACTTGCATGTGCTGCCGCCGGCGACCTGGACTGGTGCCGGCGAGCGTTGGATCGCGGTACCCACTGTCGCCGCCACAACCGAGGCGACCCCGCCTTGCAGGAGCACCAGAGCGACGAGCGCGCCGAGCAGCAGTCGTGTCTCCGACTAGGGCTTCGCCCCGTTCCCGAACGACCCGTGCAGCGTCGTCCCGGCGAACGCGGTTCCGTCGATCACCCCGTGTACCCGCGCGAGCGTGGCGTCGTCCGCCGGGGAGACCCCGATCGTGAGCGAGCCGTAGTCGATGCGCATCGTCTGCGGGATGCTCGCCTCGAGTCCGGTCACGCCTGGCGTGGCGGCGAGCGTCGCCAGTCCGGACGCAACACCGAGGGCCGTTTCGTCAGGGATCTGCTGGTCGAACGTGCCCGAGTAGGTGACGGTGGAGAGGACGTGTCCCGGCCCGGCCGGCACCTGCAGCGTGAGGGTGACACCGGTCCAGGCGATACGCTCCGCCATCGCGACCGGGACCGCCATCGCTTCCGACGGGGTTGCGTCTGGGTCCATCGTGACCACGAAGGCGCTCGAGAACGAGTGCGTCTCGGTCGCACCGACCGGGGGCGTGGGACGAGTCGAGGGCGTGGGCACCGGCGGGAGCATGGGATCGTCCGGGGAGACACCGCCGTTCGGCGGCGGTGCGGCCGGGCCGGCGTCGCGGTTGTCCCATGCGTCGAGGCCGGGCGGCGTGACGTCCGTTCCGTCGGCGGCCGTGTAGCGCTGGTGCAGCTCGATCCGGTTCGTCGCGCTCGCGACGCCGGGGCTCGCCTGCACGGTGCGGAGTGCATCGTCGAGCGTGGACGCGACCTGCGGGTCCAGCTGCGGGACCGCCGCCGTCGTGGCGGAGGAGGCCGTGCCTCCCGGCCCGGCTGCGCACCCCGCGACCGAGACGAGCGTGATCACGAGGGCTGCGGTGACGGCGGCGGTTCGCTGGAGCATCATCCGACCGTACGGGCCCAGACGACCCGACGCATCGACCGTTCGGCGGGGATCGCGTGAGACAGTGCTCGGCCGGACACGACCAAGTCCGGCCGAGCACTGTCTCGACGGGCGATCGGCCGACGAGACGTTCCATGGGTTCGACTGAGTGCCATGGGCCCGCGAAACGACCGACTGCCCGTCGTCTGTGAGAGACGCCGCCGGGTGCGGGAGACGCCGCCAAATGTGGCGGCGTCTCGGGAGGATCGCGGTGTCTCGCGCAGACGCCGGCGTTTCGCGGTGCGGACGGGAGGCGCGGGGCGAGCGGGCTACGCGCCTCCCGTCCGTCGCCCCGTCCGTGGGAAACGCCGCCGAGTGTCGGAGACGCCGCGGAATGTGGCGGCGTCTCGCGACGTCCGCGGCGTCTCGCGAAGACGCCGGCGTCCCGCGCCCGGGCCCTCAGGAACCGGGCGGGGGCGGCGCCGTGCTCGCGCGGACCACGAGCGACGCCGGCAGCTGCACGTGCGCGGGCACGTCGCGGCCGCCGAGCAGTTCCAGCAGCATGCGGAGTGCCTCGGCACCGAGGTCGTGCAGCGGCTGCGCGACCGTCGTCAGCGGGGGAGTTGCGTTCGCGGCCTGGGGGACGTCGTCGAAGCCCACGACGGACAGGTCCTGCGGCACGCGGAGCCCGAGTTCGCCGGCGACCTGCAGGACCCCGATCGCCGAGCTGTCGTTCGCGGCGAACACCGCGGTCGGCCGGTCGTGGCGGGAGAGCAGCTCGCGGGCGACCTCGGCGGTGGCGGCGGTCTGGTAGTCGCCGACGCACACCAGGTCGGGGTCGAAGGGGATGCCGGCAGCCTCGAGGGACTGGCGGTACCCGAGCTCGCGCAGTTCGGCCGAGGCCAGGTCGGCACGTCCGCGGATGTGCGCGATCCGGCGGTGTCCGAGGGCGATGAGGTGCTCGGTCGCGGCCCGCGCCCCGCCGACGTTGTCGGAGTCGATCGCGGCGTGGCCCTCGGGTCCGGTGTGCGGGTCGATCGACACGACGGGGATCGGGGTGCTCGCCATGAGGGTGGTGGGGGTGACGACGATCGCGCCGTCGATCAGGGTGCCGGCGAGCCGGGAGAGTGAGCGGCGCTCCCAGCCGGGGCGTGCCTCGCCGCTGACCAGTCCGGCGTAGGCGAGCAGTTCGTACCCGGTGCCGTCGGCGGCGGACGAGATGCCCTTGAGCAACTCGGTCGAGAACGGCTCGAACTCGGTGACCAGGATGCCGATCACGTCCGTGCGGCTGCGGCGGAGACTGCGGGCGACCAGGGAGCTCTCGTAACCGAGCGACTCGATCACCGCGAGCACGCGTTGGGAGGTGGCGGCGGCGACGCCATCGCGTCCGTTGATGACCTTCGAGACGGTCGGGACGGAGACCCCGGCAGCCCGCGCGACATCGCTGATGGTGGTCCGCCCCCGCAGGGGAGCCGGACGGGCGATGGCATCCACGTCGACACCGTACCCCGCCGAGGGGTCCTCAGCCGCGGACCGCCACGGACCGAAATCGTTATCGAAATCGATTGACAAGCCGAATGAGCGCCAGGCATGCTCTCCGTGCGGCCTCGCGGTCGCATGTCAACGACGACTACCGAGGGACTCCACAATGACGAGGAAGAACAGGTTCGCGGCGGCCATCGCCATCGCAGCCGGCACCGCACTGCTCGCCACGGGCTGCTCGAGCGGCGGAGCCGCCGACGACGGCAGCGGCAACGGCAAGGTCACGATGACCTTCTGGCACAACTCCACCACCGGTCCGGGCAAGGCCTACTGGGCCGACACGGTCAAGGCGTTCGAGAAGAAGAACCCCAACGTCACGATCAAGATCCAGGCGATCCAGAACGAGGACCTGGACGGCAAGCTCCAGACCGCGCTGAACTCCGGCGACGGCCCCGACGTCTTCCTGCAGCGCGGTGGCGGCAAGCTCAACGCCATGATCAACGCCGGGCAGCTGCTCGACATCAAGGACTCGATCAGCGCCGACGCCAAGAAGTCGATCAGCGCCGGCACGTTCTCGGGCTACGACGCGAAGGACGGCACCTACGCCATGCCCGTCGCCGTGCTCCCCGAGGGCATCTGGTACTCGAAGGACCTGTTCGAGAAGGCCGGCATCACGGGCACGCCCACCACGATGGACGAGCTCAACGACGACATCGCCAAGCTCAAGGACTCCGGCGTCGACCCGGTCGCCGTCGGTGCGAAGGACGCCTGGCCCGCCGCGCACTGGTACTACAACTTCGCGCTCCGCGCCTGCAGCGAGAAGACCCTGACCGGTGCCGCCGAGTCGCTGAAGTTCGACAACGCCTGCTGGACCAAGGCCGGGAAGGACCTCGAGGCCTTCAACGACACCAAGCCGTTCAACGACGGCTTCCTCACCACCGCCGCACAGCAGGGCGCCGGCAGCTCCGCCGGTCTCCTCGCCAACCACAAGGCGGCCATGGAACTCATGGGCGCGTGGGACCCGGGCGTGATCTCCTCCCTGACCCCGGACGCCAAGCCGCTGCCGGACCTCGGCTGGTTCCCGTTCCCCGCCGTGTCCGGCGGCAAGGGTGACCCCAAGTCGATGATGGGTGGCGTCGACGGCTACTCCTGCACCGCGAAGGCCCCGAAGAAGGCCTGCACCGACTTCCTCAACTTCATCGTGCAGAAGGACAACCAGGAGGGCTACTACAAGGCCTTCCAGGCGATCCCCGTCAACCAGGACGCTCAGTCCGTCGTGTCGGAGTCGTACCTGAAGACGGCGCTCGCCGCGTACAAGGACGCCCCCTTCGTGTCGCAGTACCTCGACACCCTCTACGGCCAGAACGTCGGCAACGCGCTGAACACCAGCGTCGTGGACGTCCTCGCCGGCAAGGGCACCGCCAAGGACATCGTCACCACCACCAACCAGGCTGCGGCCAAGGGCTGACCATGACCCTCGACACCTCGCTCGGCACGGACCCGGCCACCGGGTCGGACCGCGGCGCGGGGTCCACGCAGGCGGGGCGCGGTGCCTCCACGGCACCGCGCCCCGCCGGGCGTCGGCCCGCCAAGCGGCTCGCGGACTGGCGGCAGCGCGCGGAGATCGCCGTCCTCGCCGGACCCGCCGTGATCGTCTTCGTCACGTTCGTGATCCTGCCCGTGGCCATGGCCGCGTACTACGGGTTCTTCAAGTGGCAGGGCTACGGCCCGCCCACCGACTTCGTCGGCCTGCAGAACTACGTCATCATCTTCCAGGACCAGGCCTTCCGGTCGGTCCTCATGCACAACGGCTTCATCGTCGTCCTGTCGCTGGTGTTGCAGGGCCCGATCGCCATCGTCCTCGCGCTGCTGCTCAACCAGAAGATGCATGGCCGTGGTCTCATCCGCGTCCTGGTCTTCGTGCCGTACGTGATCTCCGAGGTCATCGTCGGCACCGGCTGGAGCCTGCTGCTGCAGTCGAACGGCGCCGTGAACGACCTGCTCCAGGGCATCGGGCTCGGTGGTCTCCGCGCGGACTGGTTGTCCAACCCGGACATCGCCATATGGACGCTGCTCGTGATCATCTCGTGGAAGTACATCGGCTTCGCGGTGATCCTGTTCCTCGCCGGCCTGCAGAGCATCCCCGAGGAGCTCTTCGAGGCCGCCGCGATCGACGGTGCCGGCTACTGGCAGATCCAGCGGCGCATCACGCTGCCGCTGCTCGGACCGACCATCCGCATCTGGGCGTTCCTGTCGATCATCGGGTCGCTGCAGCTGTTCGACCTCGTCTACATCATCTGGGGGCAGTACATCGCCTCCACCGCAGGCACGTCGACCATGGCGACCTACATGGTGGCGAACGGCCGTACTTCCGGGAACTACGGGTTCGGCAGCGCCGTCGCCGTCGTGATGTTCATCATCTCCCTGGCCGTCGCGCTCATCTACCAACGATTCGTGCTCCGCCGGGACACCGCCGGTGCGATCACCGAAGGGAAGAAGTGATGGCCACCACGAGCATCGTCGCCCCCGGGCGCCGGGCGACGCGTGACCGCCGGTCGAGCGCGGCCATCGGTCGCGCCAACCCGCTCACCTACGTCGTGGCGATCCTGTTCGTCGCCGCGAACCTCGCCCCGGTGCTGTACATCGTGCTGGGCGGCTTCCGGACGAACTCGCAGATCACCACCAGCCCCGCCGGTCTGCCGGCTCCGTTCGAACTGGGCAACTACGGCTCGGTCCTCGGCAGCTCGATCTTCTGGCGGGAACTGGGCAACTCGGCGATCAGCGCGATCGCGACGACCGTCGGGGTCGTCGTGCTCGGCCTGATGGTCAGCTACATCCTGGCCCGCTACCGGTTCGCCGGCCGCGGTGCCCTGTACGCCCTGTTCGCCGCTGGCCTGATGTTCCCGATCACCGTCGCGATCACCCCGCTGTACCTGCTCATCAAGGACCTGGGCCTGACGGACAGCCTGGCCGGTGTGATCCTGCCGCAGATCGCCTTCGCCCTGCCGACGACCGTCATCATCCTGGTGCCGTTCCTGCGGGCGATCCCCGACGAGCTCGAGGAAGCGGCGTCCATCGACGGTGCCAGCCGCCTCGGGTTCTTCTTCCGGATGATCGTGCCGCTGTCCCTGCCGGGCGTCGTCACCGTCGGGATCCTGGCGTTCATCGCCAGCTGGAACAGCTACATCCTGCCGCTGTTCATCCTCAACAACGAGGGCAGCTACACGCTGCCGCTCGGTGTGCAGGCGTTCTCGTCGCAGTACTCCGTCGACACGGCGAAGGTGCTGGCGTTCACGTCCATGTCGATGATCCCCGCGCTGGTCTTCTTCACGATCTTCCAGCGCCGGATCGTCGGCGGCCTCACCGGGGCGGTCAAGGGATGACGATCACCAACGAACCCCGACAGGTCGACACTGTCCGCACCGAACTGTCGGACCCGGCCACGGGCCTCCCGGCCGTCCCCGAGGTGAGCGACCGTGTCCGCGACCTGCTCGCCCGGATGACGCTCGAGGAGAAGACGGCGCAGATCGTCGGCTACTGGCTCGATCAGAACGGCGTCGTCGCGCCCATGCAGGGCGAGATGGCGGCCGCGCAGGACGACCGGGCCACGCTGCCCGACGTCACCCGTGACGGCATCGGGCACTTCACCCGCGTCTACGGCACCCGCCCGGTCGACGCCGAGGAGCGAGCCGCCTGGCTCTGGCAGGAGCAGCGCCGCCTGAAGCGGGAGACGCGGCTCGGCATCCCCGCCCTCGTGCACGAGGAGTGCCTCACCGGACTGGCCGCCTGGAAGGCCGCGACCTTCCCGACCCCGCTCGCGTGGGGTGCCTCGTTCGACCCGGAACTCGTCGAACAGGTCGGCCGCGCGATCGGCGACTCGATGCGCGAACTCGGCATCCACCAGGGTCTGGCCCCGGTGCTCGACGTCGTCCGCGACCCCCGCTGGGGCCGCGTCGACGAGTGCATCGGCGAGGACCCGTACCTGGTGGGCACGGTCGGCACCGCCTACGTCCGCGGCCTGCAGGACGCCGGCGTGCACGCCACGCTGAAGCACTTCCTCGGCTACTCGGCGTCCCGCGCCGGACGCAACCACGCGCCCGTCTCCGCCGGGCCGCGTGAGATCCGCGACGTGTTCCTGCCGCCGTTCGAGATGGCACTGCTCGACGGGGGTGCCCGGTCGGTGATGAACTCGTACACCGAGACCGACGGCGTCCCGATGGCCGCGAACCCCGAGTACCTGACGGGCGTGCTCCGCGAACAGCTCGGCTTCGACGGCACCGTCGTCGCGGACTACTTCGCGATCGCGTTCCTCGAGGTCATGCACGCCGTCGCCGCCGACCGTGGGGAAGCGGCGGCGCTCGCCCTCGAGGCCGGCATCGACGTCGAGCTGCCCACCGGCGACGCGTACCTGCAACCGCTGCTCGAGCGCGTCCGGTCCGGCCAGCTCGACGAGGCGTACGTCGACCGTGCGGTCCTCCGTGCCCTCGCGCAGAAGGAGGCCCTGGGCCTGCTCGACCCCGAGGCGTACGAGGACGAACCGCCCACCGGCGTCGACCTCGACTCGCCCCGGCACCAGGCGCTCGCCCGACGTCTCGCCGAGGAGTCGATCGTGCTGCTCGGCAACGACGGGGTCCTGCCGGTCCGGCAGGCCCCCGGCACGGTCGCCGTCATCGGCCCGAACGCCGACCGGGCCGAGGCGCTGCAGGGCTGCTACTCGTTCGCGAACCACGTCCTGGCCGCCCACCCCGGTCTGCCGCTCGGGTTCTCGATCCCGACGGTCGCCGAGGCGCTGACCGACGCGTTCGCCGGCGCGTCGGTCCGGGTCGTCGAGGGCTGCACGGTCGAGGGGGAGGACCGGACTGGCATCGCCGACGCCGTCGCCGCCGCGACGGAGGCCGAGCTCGCCGTCGTCGTCGTCGGCGACCAGGCCGGCCTGTTCGGCCGTGGCACGGTCGGCGAGGGCAACGACTCCGAGTCGCTCGACCTGCCCGGCGTGCAGCGCGAACTGGTGGAGGCCGTGGTCGCCACCGGCACGCCGGTCGTCCTGGTGCTCCTCACCGGCCGGCCGTACACCGTCAGCTGGGCGCTCGACGGCGAGGGGCCGCGGCCCGCCGCCGTCCTGCAGGCGTTCTTCCCCGGTGAGGGCGGCGGGCTCGCGATCGCCGACGTCGTCACCGGTCGGGTGAACCCATCCGGTCGACTGCCGGTGTCCTTGCCCCGCTCCGCCGGCGCGCAGCCGTACTCGTACCTGCACCCGGCCCTCGGCGGACCGTCGGACGTCACCGCGACCGACTCCACCCCGGTGCGGCCGTTCGGCTTCGGCCTGTCGTACGCGTCCTTCGAGTACGCCGACCTGGTCGTCGACGAGTCGGTCCGTGCCGGGTCGGCGTTCACCGCCAGCGTCACGGTGACGAACACCGGCTCGGTCGCCGGCGCCCACGTCGTGCAGCTGTTCGGGCACGACGTCGCCGGATCGGTCACCCGTCCGGTCGTGCAGCTGCTCGGTTACGCCCGCGTCGACCTCGACGCCGGCGCGTCCGTGCGGCTCGGGTTCACCGTCCCCACCACCCGCCTGGCGTTCAGCGACCGGCGCATGGTCCGGATCGTGGAACCCGGCGACGTGGAGGTCTGGGTCGGCTCGCACGCGGCGGCCTCGGCCTCCGTGGCGGACGCGGACACCGCGACCGGTGGCGTCATCGTCAACGAGCGCGCCACCGCGGCCCGGGTCCTGCCCGGCACCGCGACACCGCGAGCGCTCCTCGCGGTCGAGGGACCGGTGCACGAGGTCACCACCCGTGACGCGCGACTCGTCGCGTGGGAGGTCGTCGGCTGACGGGGAACCGGCCGGTGACGGCCACCGCGGGGGAGCGCGGGGCCGTCGGACGGGAGGCCCGTGACCAGCTGGTCACGGGCCTCCCGTCCGTCATGGGGCCGGGTGCCGATCCGGATCCGTGGTGGCGGTGGTCGGCCCTGTCGCCACGGGGTGTGCGCGGGCTAGGGTGGCGGCGATGAGCAGCGCTGCCGATCCGGCCCGCACGTCCTGGACCGGACGCCGGGGGCCGTTGCTGACCCTCAGCCTGATCGTCGGGGTGTCGCCCTTCGCGACCGACATGTACATCCCGGGGCTGCCGGCCATCGCCCGCGACCTCGACGTCTCGACCGCCGCCGTCCAGCTCACCCTGACCGCGTTCCTCGTCGCCTTCGCGGTCGGGCAGATCGTCGTCGGACCGATCAGCGACGGGGTCGGACGACGCCGGATCCTGCTCGGCGGGACGGCCCTCTTCGCCGTCGCCGGACTGGTCTGCGCGATCGCCCCCGACATCGTGACCCTGGTCGTCGCCAGGGTCGTGCAGGGCCTCGGTGGAGCCGCCGCCGCGGTGGCGGGTCGGGCGATGGTCGGTGACGCGGCCACCGGGACCGAGCGCAGCCGGCTGTACTCGACGCTCGCGGTGGTCAACTCGGTCGGGCCGGTCGTCGCACCGCTCGCCGGCGGGGTCGTGCTGTCGTTCTCGACCTGGCGCGGTGCGTTCGTGGTGCTCGCGGTCCTCGGCGCCGTCCTCACCATCGCGGCCGCACGGTCCCTGCCGGAGACCCTCGTCGAGCCGACCCCGGGCGGCCGGTCGCCCCGCGCCGTGCTCGGACGGATGGCCGAACTGCTGCGCATCCCGCGGTTCCGCTGGTACCTCGTCACCGGGTGCTGCGGGACCATCGGGTTCTTCTCGTACATCGCCACGTCGTCGTTCGTGTTCCAGCAGCAGTACGGCTTCGGCGAGGGGCTCTACACGCTCGTCTTCGCCTCGAACGCGTCGTGCATGATCGTGTCGACCCTGGTGTTCCGGCAGCTCGTCGGCCGCGTCGCCGAGGACCGGCTCTACACGATCGGTCTCGCCGTCGGCACCGTCGGGTCGGTGCTCGTCCTGCTCGGCGCGGTCAGCGGTGCAGGCGCGGCCGTGGTCTGGCCGGCGCTGGCACTCGTCACCGCCGCGTGGGGCTGGGTGATCCCGGGGTCGATCACGCTGACCCAGGCGCTCGGTCACCGGCACCCGGGGACCGCCTCGGCGCTGGCCGGTGGGCTGACGTTCGGGCTCGGTGGGTTGGCGACGCCGCTCGCCGGGGCGCTCGGCGGCACCGCGACGGCGATGGGCGGGATGATGGCCGGGTTCATCGCACTCGGGCTGGTCGTGCAGGTCTGGGCATCGGCGCGGGACCGGCGGCGGGTGGTCGGCTCGCGGTGAGGGTCGGGTCGGGTCGCTTCGTCCGCGTTCCGGCTGACACGTCGTCGTGGTGGGCGTCCCTAGGGTGGAGCGATGCCGACGTTGAACCGCATGCCCGTCCTGCTCGCCACCGGCTCGATCGCCATCCCCGTCGCGGAGGCCCTGGTCGCCCTGCCCTCCGCCGTGCTGCAGCGGATCGAGGCGTCGCCGATCGACCCGGACCTGGCGGACACGGCAGCGTTCTCCGAGGCCTACGGGTTCCCGGTGTCCGGTGGTGCGAACTGCATCGTCGTCGCGGGCAAGCGCGGCGACTCCGTGACCTACGCGGCGTGCGTCGTGCTCGCGTCCACGAAGCTCGACGTCAACCGGACCGTCAAGGGGCTGCTCGGCGCCCGGAAGGTCAGCTTCGCGCCGATGGACGACGCGGTCGAGCGCACCCGGATGGAGTACGGCGGGATCACGCCGATCGGGCTGCCCGCGGACTGGGCGGTGTACGTCGACTCCCGGGTGATCGAGGCGCCCGAGGTCGTCATCGGGGCAGGTGTGCGCGGAGCGAAGCTGTTCCTGCCGGGTGCGGTGCTCGCCGAACTGCCGCGGGTCGAGGTCGTCGAGGGGCTGGCGGTCGAGCCCGACTCGCCCGCCTCGCCTGCACCGCCGACCGGGCCGACCGAGCCGGCCCCGTCGGCCTGACCGGCGCCGGTCAGTCCTGGGGGTGGACCAGGCAGAACGGGTGCCCCGCCGGGTCGAGGTAGACCCGGAAGGTGTCGGTGCCCTCGCCCGTCGCCCGCGCGCCGATCGCCAACACGGCCTGTTCTCCGACGTCGAGGTCGTCCACCTTCACGTCGAGGTGGACCTGCTGCGGAACGCTCTGCCCCGGCCAGTCCGGGGCCCGGTAGTCGTCGACGCGCTGGAGGGCGAGCAACGGTCGGTGTCCGGCGAAGGGCAGGACCACCTCGGCCCAGTCCTCGTCGTAGGCGACGATCTCGCCGCCGAGGACGGCGGCGTAGAAGCGAGCGAGGGCGCGGGTGTCCGGGCAATCCAGGACGACGACGTCGAGTGTGCCGATCATGGCCGTCACCGTAGTCCTGGTCCGGCAAGATGGGTCTCGGGGGGAACATGAACGATGCACGTGACCACGACCACGACCGCGGACCGGACGACGGTCCCGAGTCGCAGCCGGACGAGGACCGGGGTGCACCTGGTCCCTACGGGCTCGACGCTGCCGTCCCGGGCCGGACGACCCCGGCGCCGCCCGCCCAGTCCACACAGGTGACCAACCGGTCGTCGAGTGTCGTCGTGGCGTTGCTGATGCCCGTTGCCCTGGTCGTGGGCTTCGCGTTCCAACTCGGGGCGAGCCTGCAGCAGACATTCGGATCCGGAGAGCCGACCCCGGGCACCACACTGGCCGTCCTGCTGGGCGTCGCCATCGCCGTCGGGATCCCGGCAGCCGTGCTCGTCGTCGAGGTCCGCGAACGCCGGAAGGACCGCAGCCGGTCGTCGGCGGCGATGATCGCGGCGATCGTCGTCCTCTGCATCGCCGGGGCGTTGGACGGAACGGCGCTGCTCAACACGATCGGCACCACCGCCCAGCACGCCCAGCGACGCGCCCAGCCGGCCACCGCGGCGGAACGCCACTTCGGTGACCGAGACGCTGCCGGGGAGCTGCGGGAGCTGGGTGCCCGCACCGCTGCGCTCCTGCAGTCGGACCTGGACCCCGCGGGCGCCGAGGTGACCAGGCAGGAGTGCCCACTCCGCAACGACGAGCCGGGCACGTCCTTCATCTACGACCTCCGCCGCCCCGATGAGGGTTCCACGGCGGCACCGACCGCGCCGACAGCGGAGGAGCGGACTCGGTTCGACGCCGTGGCTGCGCTCTGGTCGGGTGCGGGCATCAGCCAGGATCCGCCGAGTACTGAGCATCCGGAGGAGCTGAACGGCTCGTCGACGTGGACCGTCCGTGCCGTCGCCACGACCTCCGGCGAGGTGTTCATCAGCACCGAGTGCCTGGCCGAGCCTGGGTGAGCCTCGCCGCGCCGCCGCCCCACTGCGTCGCGGCCACCGACGGAGAGCGGGACGGCGCGGGTCAGCGGCTGGCGGCGGTCAGCGCCTTCGTGATCCGCTGCAGTGACACGGTCTCCGCCGTGCCGAGCTCCTGCGCGAAGAGACTGAGGCGGAACTCCTCGAGCATCCAGCGTGCGTGCACGAGCTCCGGGTGCGAGCCGACCGACGGCGGGAAGGCCCCACCCGCCTCGACGTAGCGCTCGGTGGCCCCGGTGACCTCGCGCATCCAGCTCGCGTCACGGCCCGGGTTCTGCAGCAGCTTCGTCACGCGGGCCTCGATGCCCTGCAGGTACACCCGGATGCGTCGCAGCCGATCGAGCCCCGCCACCGAGACGAACCCGGCGAACACCAGGCGCTCCATCTGCTGCCGCATGTCCGACAGTGCGGGCAGCAGCGCCATGTTCGTCGCCTGCTTCATCGCGCGCTCGGCGTTCCGCTGCGCGGTCAGGACGGCGGCGACCTCGGAGACGGCGATGAACATCGTGTCGACGACCGTCGACGACACGGTGTCGCGCACCTGGTCGAACGCCGCCCGTGTGAACACCATCCCGTCGGGGTGCGTCCGGCGGATCCCGGCGTCGACCACGGCGGCCAGGACGTCGTCGAACAGTGCGTTCGTCGACGGGTAGGGGCTCGCGGCCAGGGCGAGCTTCTCCTGGGCAGTGAGGTGCTGCTGGATGTACGACACCGGGGAGGGCACGGCGAGCATCACGAGGCGTCGGACCCCAGCGGGCATCTGCACGGCGCGGTCGCCCGGCGTCGCGAGGAGTTGCACGCCGACCGTCGCCTTCGGGCCGGAGCCTTCCTCGACCAGGGCCGGGTACGCGCGGATGACGCCGCCCGCCTGCTTCGTGTCGAGGACCTCGGGCAGGTCCTGGTCCGGCCACGCGGTGAGGCCGGACCGTTCGATGCGGCGGCCGGAACCGGCGTCGGCGACGCGGGATGAGCCTCCCGACCGCTGTGTGGCGGCGGCGACGCTCTGCTGGGTCCGGTCCTTCAGCTTCGTCTGCAGGGCGGACAGGTCCTTGCCGGCCTCGACCCGGCGCCCGCGTTCGTCGACGACCGCGTAGGTGGGCAGCAGGTGCGACGGCACCCGGGACATGTCGAAGTCCGTCTCCGACACGGGCACGTGCACGAGCCGTTGGATCGTCTTCGCCAGGGTCGCGCGGAAGCTCTCGGTCGGCGTCGTCGGGGCGTCGTCGGGGAGTTCGGTGACGATCTTCTCGGCCCAGTCGGCAGCCGGGACGACGTTCTTCCTGATCTGCTTCGGCAGGGCCTTGATGAGCGCGGTCACCAGCTCCTTGCGGAGTCCGCGCACCTGCCAGTCGAAGCCCTCTTCGCGCATCCGCGGCAGGACGGCGAGCGGCACCTGCACGCTGACACCGTCGTCCTCGGCGCCCGGCTCGAACCGGTACCGGACGGCGAGGCGCTGGTCGCCGCTCCGCCACTGGGTCGGGTACTCGGCGTCGTCCTCGGCGGCGGAGGCAGCGGACTCGTCCAGCAGATCCTCGCGCCGCATGGTGAGGAGGTCCGGCTGGTCACGCCGGGTCCGGCGCCACCAGCCCTCGAAGTCCCGGGTGGTGGCGATCTCGGCCGGGATCCGCGCGTCGTAGAACTCGACGACCGTCTCGTCGTCGAGCAGGATGTCGCGGCGGCGCGTGCGCTCCTCGAGCTGTTCGAGTTCGCGGCGGAGCTTCCGGTTCGACCGGTCGAACGCCTGCTGTGACTCCCACTCGCCCTCGACCAGGGCGTGCCGGATGAACAGCTCACGCGAGTGCACCGGGTCGATCCGGTTGTACTGCACGCGTCGGCGCTGCACGATCGGGACGCCGAACAGCGTCACCCGCTCGTAGGCGACGACGGCGCCCTGCTTCTTCTCCCAGTGGGGTTCGCCGTAGGTGCGCTTGAGCAGGTCACCCGCCAGCGGTTCGACCCAGGCGGTGTCGATGCGGCCGACGGTCCGGGCGAACAGTCGGCTGGTCTCGACGAGCTCGGCGGCCATCACGGCGTCCGGCTGCTTCTTCGCCAGGACGCTGCCGGGGAAGACCACGAACCGGGTGTTGCGCGATCCGAGGTAGTCGCGCTTCTCGCGGTCGCGGAGCCCGATCTGGCTGAGCAGGCCGGCGAGCAGGGCGCGGTGGACCGAGTCCGGGTCGTCCTTGCGTTCCGTGCCGACGTGGATGCCGACCTGCTTCGCCGCGCGGGACAGCTGGCGGTACAGGTCCTGCCACTCGCGGATCCGCAGGTGGTTGAGGAACTCGGCCTTGCACATCCGGCGGAACGCGCTCGACGACAGTTCGTCCTGCTTCTCTTCCAGGTAGTTCCAGAGGCCGAGCAGCGTCAGGAAGTCACTGGTCGGGTCGGCGAAGCGGCTGTGCAGCTGATCGGCCTGGGCACGCTTCTCGAGCGGACGCTCGCGGGGGTCCTGGATGCTCAGCGCCGAGACGATCGCGATGACCTCGCGCCCGACCCCCTGCCGGCTCGCCTCGAGCACCATCCGGCCGAGCCGCGGGTCGATCGGCAGGCGGGTGAGCTGCTTGCCGGTCTTCGTGATCGCGCCCTCGGTGTCGACGGCACGGAGCTCACGGAGCAGGTCCAGACCGTCCTTCACACCACGGGAGTCCGGCGGCTGCAGGAACGGGAACGACTCGATGTCCCCGAACCCGAGCGAGATCATCTGCAGGATGACGGCTGCCAGGTTCGTGCGGAGGATCTCCGGGTCGGTGTACTCCGGACGGCGGTCGAAGTCGTCCTCGGAGTAGAGCCGGATCGCGATGCCCGCACTCGTGCGACCGGCACGGCCGGAGCGCTGGTTGGCGGACGCCTGCGAGATCGCCTCGATCGGCAGCCGCTGCACCTTCGCCCGCGGGGAGTACCGCGAGATGCGGGCGGTGCCGGTGTCGACGACGTACTTGATGCCGGGGACGGTCAGCGAGGTCTCGGCGACGTTCGTGGCGAGCACGACACGTCGGCGGAGGCCCGGGGTGTTCGACCGCTGGAAGACCCGGTGCTGGTCCGCTGCGGACAGGCGCCCGTAGAGGGGGAGGACCTCGGTGCCCGGGTAGTGCTTGCCCTCGATGGCGTCCTGCGCGTCGCGGATCTCGTTCTCGCCGGACAGGAACACCAGGACGTCGCCCGGGTCTTCCCGCGCGAGTTCGTCGAGTGCGTCGGTGATGCCCTGCAGGGTGTCACGGTCGTCGGCGTTGCTGCCGCTGTCGCCGGTGCGGGAGTCGGACTCGTCGTCGTCGGAGTCGTCGCCGGTGTCCTCGGCCACGAGCGGCCTGTACCTGATCTCCACCGGGTACGTGCGGCCGGAGACCTCGATGATCGGGGCATCGTCGAAGTGCTTGGAGAAGGACCCCGGGTCGATCGTGGCACTCGTGATGATGAGCTTGAGATCGGGGCGCCGGGTGAGGAGCCGCTTGAGGTACCCGAGCAGGAAGTCGATCGTCAGGGATCGCTCGTGGGCCTCGTCGATGATGATCGTGTCGTACCGCTTCAGGTCGCGGTCGAAGTGGATCTCGTTGAGCAGGATGCCGTCGGTCATCACCTTGATCCGGGTGGCGGCACTGACCTTGTCGGTGAAGCGCACCTGGTAGCCGACCAGGTCGCCGAGCTCGCCGCCGAGTTCTTCCGACACCCGTTCCGCGATCGTGCGCGCCGCGATGCGTCGAGGCTGGGTGTGGCCGATGCTCTCGCGCCCGAGCTCGAGGCAGATCTTCGGCAGCTGCGTCGTCTTTCCCGACCCCGTGGCACCCGCGACGATGACGACCTGGTTGTCGCGGATCGCAGCGGCGATGTCGTCCCGCCGCTGCGAGACGGGCAGCTCGGGCGGGTACGTGATGACGGGGGGATTCGACATGAGCATTCCAGGATACCGTCCGGGCGCGCCGTGCTCAGCCGTGCCGGACACTGAGCTGACCCAGCAGGTCGTCCGTGTTCCGTGCCGGTAGCGCACACACACGGTCGTGGCACACGTAGGTCACGCCGTCGAGTCCGTCGCGGCCGTCGAACAACGAGAAGCCCGCCGCGGCCCACTCCGCCGCCTGCGCTCGCATGAGCACGGCGACGAGTGCTCCTGGACGTCGGGCTGTCCGGACGGCGTCGAGCATGCTCGCGACCGTCGGATCTGACCGCTGGTCCGCCACCAGGACGACCTCTCGGGAGGGTCGCTGCAGCGCCAGCGCCAGACCCAGTGCATCGGCGTGCCCGAGCGGCCGCTCCACACCCGTCCGGGCGCGCTCGGCGACCAGCCGCTCGGCGGCGTGACGCAGCTCATCGTCCCCGGTGAGGGCGGACAGCCTCGCCGCAGCACCGGCCAGCGCCACCGTCCCTGATCGCAGGGCCGTCTGCGGCTGTTCGCCGGTCGCGGTGCCCGCGGCAGCCAGGACGGGGTCGACCTCGAGCGCACCGGAGAGTCCGTCGTCCACCAGGGTCCGGGCGATCGTCGCGTACCGCAGTCCACCGGTTGCGAGGGCGAGTTCGAGCAGCCCCTCCGCGAACAACCCCAGGTCCTCCACCGTCGGCGGCGCGGACGAGACACCACGCGGCGTGCTCGACCGGACGACGACGTGGCCGTCGCGGAGGTGACGGTCGATCACGGCGTCGGCGGCGGCGCGTGCGAGGCTGATCATCTCGTCGTCACCCGTGCGAGTGCCCGCCAGCACCAACCCCCGGATCGCGAGTCCGTTCCAGCCGGTGAGCACCTGGTCGTCCAGCGGCGGCGGATCGATCCGGGCGCGTTCATCGCGGGGCAGCCGGTACCACTCGCCCTCCACCCGACGGCCGTCGATCGTCGACTCGCTGTCCTGTGCCGCCACGAAGGCGCCGTCCGGTCGGCGCAGGGTGTCCCGGAGGAAGTCCGCGATGCCCCGGGCCCGGTCCGCGTCGGCGACCGCGAGCAGCCCGGCGTTGTCGTAGAGCATCCGCTCGTAGTGCGGGACGGACCAGTCACGACGGGTCGCGTACCGGAACACCCCGCCGTCGGCGTCGGTCAGCTCCGAACCGGCGATGGCGTCCAGGGCACGGGAGAGCAGCGTGCCGGCAGCGCCGTCGCCCTCCGCGGCCGCGTCGCCGAGGAACTCGAGCAACGGGGCGTTCGGGAACTTCGGCGCTCCACCGAACCCGCCGTACGTCGCGTCTTCTGCGCGCTCGAGGTCCGCCACGACCCCGAGGACCGCATCGACCGACGGGAGGCCCGCCCCACCCCCGTCAGGTTGCGCGGCCTGCGCGGATGCCGCGTCCGCCTCGGCACTCTGCCGGATCGCCCGCGCGACGGCTGCCGCGTTCGCGTCGACCTCGTGCCGGCGGTCCCGCCACGCATCGAGCACCGCCGCCGAGACCTGCCCGAACGACGGGTGCTCGCCGACCGGCTGCGGCGGGTAGTAGGTGCCGGCGTAGAAAACCTGCGCGTCCGGCGTCATGAAGACCGTCAACGGCCACCCGAGCTGTTCCGTGAAGGCGCTCGCCGCGGCCATCGCGCTCGAGTCGACGTCGGGCCGCTCTTCACGGTCCACCTTCACGGCGACGAAGTCCTGCCGGAGCATCGCGCCGATCTCCGGGTCGGAGAAGCTCTCGCGCGCCATGACGTGGCACCAGTGGCACGTGGCGTAGCCGATCGACACCAGCACGGGCACGTCACGCTCCCGCGCCTCGGCGAAGGCTTCGGCGCCCCACTCGCGCCAGTCCACCGGGTTGGCGGCGTGCTGGCGGAGGTAGGGGCTGACGGCGGTCCCGAGCCGGTTGTCGTTCATGCACCCAGCGTGCCCCGCGCGGCCTGTGTGGGCCGGCCTCCATGCCGATCTGTGGAGGAGCCGCCGCTGTCCACAGCCCGGTGCGACCAGAGCGAGCGGCCGTCAGGCCAAGGAGCCCGTCAGTCCAGCGCGAGCCACCCGGTCAGGCGGCCGAGCTCCTGCGCGATGTCTGCCGGTGTCCGTCCGTCCGTCTCGACACGGACGACGTCGTCGGCGACGGCATGGTCGAGGTGCCGTGCGGCCTCCGCGCTGTGACGGATCTCGTCGAGGGCAGCCGCACCGCCGGCTCGTCGGCCGAGACGGTCCGCCACCACGTCGTCCCCGGCGCGCAGCAGCACCGCGGTGACGAGGGGGTCCTCACCGATCGCGTCCGCGAGCACGGCGGCCTCGAGGACGGAGACCGTGTTCGTGAAGACGAGCCGATGGTGCCCCAACGCTCGCGTGTTCGCCCACACGGCGGCGAGGTTCCGCGCGGCCAGCTGCGCCTCGGGGTGCTCCTGGTGCGGTGGTGGCCACGCGAGGTCGAGGAAGTCGCCCTCGATGACGACGTGTCGGACTCCGGCTCCCGCGAGCAACTCGTGGAGGGCGACGGCGGCCGTCGTCTTTCCGACGCCGGACCGGCCGCCGATCAGCAGCACCTCCGGACGGGTCGTGGTCGACATCGCGTGCGCCCCTGCCAGGTCCGACGTCAGTCGAGCCCGAGCGACAGCAGCACCATCGCCGCGTCCTCCGGCCCGTAGTCGAACATCCGGTCCCAGAACGGGTCAGCTGCCCACGGGACGTCCCCGTCCGCCGGCGTACGGTGCGCGGTCTCGACCAACCAGTCGATCTCCGGCACGACCGCGTCCGCGAAGCGCGGCGGCACCCATCCGAGCGACCGTGCTGCGGTGGTGTCGAGCACGAACGGCGACGGCACGGACCACGGCGTGAGGCCGACGAACGCGGGGGCGTCCTCGCCGAGCAGGACCTCGTCGAACGTGTGGCCGAGGTGGCCGCCGACGGTCCGGACGATCTCGAGGACACTGGGCGCCGTGTCGTCGGCGACGTTGAGGATCCGGCGGTCGGGCGCGTCGGCGACGAGTCGGACCAGGGACGCTATGCCCGACGCCGCCGTGGTGTGGTCGACGCCGCGGCCCTCGTCAGCGAGCAGGATGCGCTCGCGGCCGTCGAGCACCCGGCGGACGACGAACCACTCGCGGGGCCGGCCGATGCCGACGCCGTACACCTTCGAGGGACGCAGCACCGTGACGGGGGCACCGTGGTCGAGCAGGACCTGTTCGGCGGCGACCTTCGCGGCGCCGTACCCGTCGCGGCTCGTCGGGTCGGCGTCGCCCGCGGCCACCGTGGGCTGGAGTTCGGTGACCGCGCCGCCGAACACCGGCTTGTCGACCGAGTTCGCGTGCCGCCCCTGCTCGTCGGCGTAGACCGCCTTGGACGAGACGAAGACGGTCGATCCCACGTCGTCGAGGAACGGGGCCAGCTGCAGGGCATCGTCGCGGGTCACGCCGACCGTGTCGACGAGCAGGTCCGCGCCGGGACGCAGCAGTTCGCGCAGGAACGCGGTGTCGCGTCGGTCTCCCGGTCGGCCGACCGCACCGCGGGCCAGCAGTTCGTCGGCGACCGGCCCACCGGTGCGGGAGACGACCTCGACCTCCCAGTCGTCGCCGCCCCGGCCGGACACGTCGAGGAGTTCGCGGGCGACCTGGGACCCGATGCCGCCGGTACCGCCGAGGACGACCGCGCGTCTGCTGCTCATGCGGGCAACGCTAGCCCGCCGCGGGGGACCGGCAGCGCCAGCCGAGCAAGGGGACGGGCAGCGCGAGCCCGCCGCGGGGGACGGGCAGCGCCAGCCGAGCAGGGGGCGTCGGCCGGTCAGGAAGCGATCGGCTCCCGCCACCACTCGGCGAGCGACCCGTCGTAGACCCGGACCTTCTTGTGGCCCAGCACCGTGAGGGCCAGGGCGTCCACGCACGAAGCGCTGCCGACACCGCAGTAGGTCACGACCTCGTCCGCCGAGAGGACCGGTGCGAGGGCACGCTTCAGCTCGGGCTGCCGGAGGAGCGCGTTCGACCCGTCGAGCAGCGCACGGACACCGATGGTGGTGCTGCCCGGGACGATCGGCGGGTGGTCGTCGCCCAGGACGGCCGGGTCGGCAGCCATGACGAGCGCAGCAGGTTCGGACCCGTCGACCGCACGGAGGACCCGCGCGCGGTCGGCCCAGAGCGGACGCTCTTCTCCCGCGACGAACGCGTCCGCGGACGGTCGGGGCGTGCGGGACAGCGCGCCGACGCGGACCGGGCGACCCTCGTCGCGCCACTTCGGGAAGCCGCCGTCGAGCACGGCGACGGCGTCGAAGCCGAAGGACCGGAAGATCCACCACAGGCGAGCGCTCCACTCGCCGATGCCGTCGTCGTAGACCACGACCGTGGAGGCCCGGCTCACCCCGAGCGCGCGGGCTGCGGACTCGAAGCGGTCGACCCCGGGACGGGTGAGTGGCAGGTCTGCCTCGGCCGCCGAGAACTCGTCGATGAGGTCGGCGTAGACGGCGCCCGGGACGTGTCCGCGACGCTCGTGGGCGTCGCGGGCGGAGTGCCACGACATGTCGAAGCCGATGCCGTCCGTGTGCACCGAGGCGTCGAGGACGAGGAGGTCGTCCGCACCCAGGTGGTCGGCGAGCCACTGCGTCGACACGAGCGGCGAGGTCAGGACGGGGGCCATGAGCCAAACGCTAATCGAGACCTCCGACTGATGACAGAGATTCAGCAACAGTTCGGAACAGGGCACGGACAGGACTCTGGGCGTCCGCGCGATGTGGCCTGCGACAGCACGGTGGCTTGCGACATGACGAACGCCGACCCGCTCCGCATGTTGCTGCGGGGCCGGTCGGCGTTCGACGTGCTGCTGTGGTGGGGCCGGGTCAGTGCGCGGCGACCGGGACGCTGCCGGTCGTGTCCGATCCGGCACGCGCGAGGCGTGCCAGACGGACCGACTGCCGGTTGATGAGCAACCCGCTGGCGATCGCGACGAGCACGAGCACGCCGGCCGAGATGCCGAAGGCCGCGTGGTAGCCGTCGAGCGTGGCCTGCGCCTGCTGCAGCTTCGTGGGCGCTGCGTTCAGCCCGGAGAGGCTGTTCTTCACCACGTCGGCGAAGATCGTCGACAGCAGCGCCGTCCCGATCGAGCCACCGATCTGCTGCATCGTGTTCACGGTCGCGGAGGCCACGCCGGCGTCGGAGCGGGCCACACCGGTCGTCGCGGTGTTCATCGCGGACGAGAAGATCGTGCCCATGCCGAGCCCGATGACGATCAGCGCCGGCAGGACGGTCCCCGCGTAGGAGCTGTCGAGATCGGTGCGCAGCAGCAGCAGGAGCCCGGTCGCGGCGACGAGGCCACCGGCGAAGATCAGGATCTTCGGGCCGACGCGGGGCAGCAGGCGGCCGCCGATCTGCGTGGCCGAGATCATGATCGACAGCGGCATCGGCAGGAACGCCAGGCCGGTCTGCAGCGCCGAGAAGCCGAGGGTCTGCTCGAGGTAGTAGGTCAGGAACAGGAAGATCCCGAACATGCCGATCGCCACGAGGCCGATCGCGACGAACGAGCCACCGCGGTCACGGTCGAGCACGACGCGCAGGGGCAGCAGCGGGTGTGCGACGCGGGTCTCGATGAACACGAAGGCCGCGATCAGCACGACACCGACGGCGAGCATCGCGATCGTGACGGGGTCGTCCCAGCCGTTGGTCTCGGCGTTCGAGAAGCCGTAGACGACGCCGACCAGCCCGAGGGTGATCGTGAGGACGCCGAGGACGTCGATGCGGGGGCGGTCGGCCTTCGGGGGCTTCACCATGAAGACCAGCGCACCGATGACCCCGAGCACGGCGAAGACGACGTTGACGTAGAGGCACCAGCGCCACGAGGTGTACTCGGTCAGGACGCCACCGAGCAGCAGGCCGATGGCCGCACCGGAACCGGCGATCGAGCCGAAGATGCCGAACGCACGGCCGCGTTCCTTCGGGTCCCGGAAGGTCGTCGTCAGCATGCCGAGTGCGGACGGGGCGAGCAGCGCGCCGAAGGCACCCTGCAGTGCACGGGCGGCGACGAGCAGACCGAACGAGTCGGCCAGGCCACCGAGCACCGAGGCCAGGGCGAACCCGACGAGCCCGATGATGAAGGTGTTCTTGCGGCCGAAGAGGTCACCGAGTCGGCCGCCGAGCAGCAGCAGGGAGCCGAACGCCAGCGAGTAGGCCGTGACGACCCACTGTCGCTGGTCGGTCCCGAACCCGAGGTCCTGCTGCGCCGAGGGCAGCGCGATGTTCACGATGGTCGCGTCGAGCACGACCATGAGCTGCGCGAGGGCGATGACCGCCAGGGTGATCCAGCGGTGGTCCTTGCGCGGTGCGGTGGCGCCGGATGTGGTGGCACCGGATGCCGTGGGCGCCGACCCGGTGGGTGCGGGCGCTGTCTGTTCTGCCGTCACGACAGACCTCCTTCGAGAAGGGGTGGAGGGTGTTCGCAGCGCGCGCCGTCGGGCGCTGTAATGGTGTGGTGGAACCGGATGCCAGGCATCCGCTTCGGACCACTGTAGACCAAAACGGAGCAGGTGCATCCGCTTGTTCCCAGAAAGTTCAACTACGGTCGTCACCGTGAGCACCACCGATCAGCACGCCGACCTCGAACGGCCTCTCCGAGCCGACGCGGCACGCAACCGCGAGCTGATCCTCCAGACCGCACGCAAGTGCTTCGCCGAGCGCGGGCTGTCCGTGACGCTGAACGACATCGCGCACGAAGCCGGCGTCGGCGTCGGCACGGTCTACCGACGCTTCGCCGACAAGGACTCCCTGATCGAGGCCCTGCTCGCGACGAAGTTCGAGGCCATGAACGCCGCGGCCGAACGCGCTGCCGCCGAGATCGACCCGCGCGAGTCGCTCCGCCTCTACCTGATGGGCGTGTTCGAGTTCCGGGCGCGCGACCGCGCCCTCGCCGACGCGATCGTCCGAGCCGGCAAGGCCCGGCCGTCGATCGTGCACGAGCGCGACCGGCTCGAACGCCAGGTCTCCACGATCATCGGCCGCGCGCATGACGCCGGGGTCGTCCGCGACGGCTTCGACTACCGCGACCTGCCGATGCTGACCACGATGATCGGCGCCGTCGCCGACGCGACCCGCGCCCACGACCCGGACGCCTGGCGTCGGTACGCCAAGGTCGTCATCGACGGCGTCCTGCCGCCGGCCGACCCGGACGGCATGCTCGGCGACCCCCTGGACCGCGAGACCATCGAACGCGCCATGCACGCCCAGTCCTGACCGGTCACGACACACCGCTCAAGTCCGTCGGCGTCCGCCGCCACCGGGCTGCCGACTGGTCAAGACCCACCGCTCACCTCCGCCGACCGGTCGAGAACCGTCGACTCCGGCGCGCGGAACCGACGGTTCGTGACCACTCGCCGGCAGCGGGCGGGGTGTCGTGACCGCTCGCCCCGCTCCGGACCGGGCCCACGCCGCCGGTTCCGGACCACCGTACCGCCCGACACCGTGCCGCCGGACACCGTGCCGGCGGCGGGCCGCGTCGGACGGGAGGCCCGTGGCGGCCTGGCAGCGGGCCTCCCGTCCGGTGGTCCGGACCGGATCGCCCACGCGACCAGCGCGTGCCCGCCTACAACCAGCTGGGCAGCCAGTAGTGGGACCGGATGAAGTCCCACGGCGCCTGGATCGCCGACCACAGGGGGTACCAGTAGGCCGACGCGAGCACCACGACCACCAGGTAGACCCCGAGCCAGATCAGCGCCCGGGTCCGCCGTGGCCGTGGGTCCTCCCGTGACCCGAGCAGGTGCCCGATCACGGCAGCCAGTGCCATCACGAGGAAGGGCTCGAAGGCGATCGTGTAGAACTGGAAGACCGTGCGGTCGAGGTACATCAGCCACGGCAGGTACCCCGCGGCGATGCCCATCAGCACGATGCCGTACTCCCACCGCCGCCGGGTGACGAGCAGCACGAGCAGCACCACGGCCGCGATCACCGAGGCGTACCAGACGAACGGGTTCGCGATGCCGGTGATCGCCGCTCCGCAGCGGTCGGCCGCGCAGCCGTCCTGGCCCGCGTCGACCCCGACGTAGTACATCGACGTCGGCCGTTGCATGAGGAGCCAGAGCAGCGGGTTCGCCTGGTACGAGTGCGGCGTGTGCAAGCCGATGTTGAAGCCGTAGATCTCTGCCTGGTAGTGCCACCAGTTCTGCAGGCTGTCGGGCACCCAGGCGAGCACGCCGGTCCAGCGCTGCCCACCGGTCCCGATCCAGTTCCGGTCCCAGCCGCCGCGGGTCACGAACCACCCGGTCCACGACGCCACGTACGTCACGGCCGCGATCGGCACGGTGAGCAGGAACGTCACCGGGGCCTGCTGCAGCGCGGCACTCGACGACCAGAACGCCACACCGGCCCGCCGGCGCAGCAGCATGTCGCTGACCACCGAGTACACGGCGAAGAACGCCAGGAAGTACAGCCCGGTCCACTTCGTCGCCGTCGCGAGCCCGAGCGCGAAGCCCATCGCGACCAGCCAGGGCCGCCGCCACAGCACCGGACCCCAGAGCGTCGGCCGACCGGCCGCGGCCTTCCGGTCGATCCACCGGTCGAGCTGTCGGGCCGAAGAACGCCGGTCCAGCAGGAGCGCGCCGAAGCCGAGCACGACGAAGAACGTGACGATGCCGTCGAGCAGCGACACCCGCGACATCACGATCGCCTGCCCGTCCACCGCCAGGAAGCCGCCGGCCAGCGTGCCGATGAAGGTCGAGCGGAACAGCGAGCGGGCGATCACCGCGGTGAGGAAGACGGTGGCGATGCCGAGGACCGCGACCGTGAACCGCCAGCCGAAGGCGTTGTCCGGCCCGAAGAGCAGCATGCCGAGGCCGATGAGGTACTTGCCGAGCGGCGGGTGTGCGATGAACTCCGCGGCGCGCGAGTAGATGTCCGTCTGCCCGTCGGCGAACCGTTGGTCGGTCGTCACCGCGCCGTCGCCGGTCGGGTTCGCCGGCCACGTGCCCTCGTACCCGAGGTGCACCAGGGACCAGCTGTCCTTGACGTAGTACGTCTCGTCGAACACGAGCGTGTGCGGCCGGCCCAGGTCGACCAGTCGGAGCAGGGCCGCCAGCACGGTCACCGCGATCGGACCACCCCAGCGCCAGGCGGCGACCCGCCAGCCGACGGACAGCACGCGGCCCCACCAGTCGTCGAGCCGCGAGCCACGTGGGACGTCCGGCACGGTCTTCTGCAGGTCGGCCAGGTCCGTGGTCATCCGCAGCATCATACGGACGCGACCTCGCCGCTGGCCCACGCCGTCCACAGGGCACGGCCGCGGCGACGACAATGGGGTCGTGATCGTCCTCGCAGCAACCCCCATCGGCAACCTCGGTGATGCCTCCCGTCGACTCGTGGAGACGCTGTCGAACGCCTCCGTCGTCGCCGCCGAGGACACCCGGACCGCGATCCACCTGATGCGCGCACTCGGCATCGAGAACCGGCCGCGGCTCATCGCGCTGCACGAGCACAACGAGCGGGAGCGTGCGGCCGAGGTCGTCGAACTGGCGCGGGAGGACGACGTCGTCGTGCTGACCGACGCGGGCATGCCCGCCATCAGCGACCCCGGTTTCCCGCTGGTCGAGGCCGCCGCCGCCGCGGGCGTCACCGTCACCGCGATCCCCGGCCCGAGTGCCGTCCTCACCGCCCTCGCGCTGTCGGGACTGCCGACGGACCGGTTCACGTTCGAGGGCTTCCCGACCCGGAAGGGCGGCGAGCGTCGTCGCGTCTTCGCCGCGCTGGCGGGGGAGCAGCGGACCATGGTCTTCTTCGAGTCGCCGCACCGGATCGCCGACACGCTCGGCGACATGGCCGCCGGGTTCGGAGCCGACCGGCGCGCCGCCGTCTGCCGGGAGCTCACGAAGATGCACGAGGAGATCCGACGCGGGACCCTCGCCGAGCTGACCGAGTGGGCGGCCGACGGCGTCCGTGGCGAGATCTGCGTCGTCGTCGCGGGCTCGACGGGGTCGGGTGAGGACGCCACGATCGAGGACGGCGTGCGCCTGGTCCTCGAGCGCGTGGCCGCCGGCGCACGCATGAAGGAGGCCGCCGCAGCGGTCGCCGACGCGACCGGGTTGTCGAAGCGGGACCTCTACGAGGGTGCGCTCGCAGCACGCTGACCGGACCCGACACCTGTCGGACGGGAGGCCCGTGGCGGCGTCGCCACGGGCCTCCCGTCCGGTTGTCCACAGGCCGGGTGACCGCGCGTCACGGGGCACGGGCTCGCCTCTAGGATGGTCCGCATGGCCGACGGCAGCTCGTTCTCGATCACCACGCCGATCTTCTACGTCAACGACGTGCCCCACATCGGGCACGCGTACACGGAGGTCGCCGCGGACGTCCTCGCGCGCTGGCACCGCCAGCGCGGCGACGACACCTGGCTGCTCACGGGCACCGACGAGCACGGGCAGAAGATCCTGCGCACCGCCTCGGCGAACGACGTGACCCCGAAGGAGTGGGCGGACCGTCTGGTCACCGACGCGTGGAAGCCGCTGCTCGACACCGTCGACGTCGCGAACGACGACTTCATCCGCACGACCGACGAGCGTCACGAGCGTGGAGTGACCGCGTTCCTGCAGAAGCTCTACGACGACGGCTACATCTACGCCGGCGAGTTCGAGGGCTTCTACTGCGTGGGGTGCGAGGAGTACAAGCAGCCGAGCGACCTGGTCCCCGGCACCGGTCCGTACGAGGGCCAGCAGGTCTGTGCGATCCACTCCATCCCGGTGGAGGTCCTGGCCGAGCGCAACTACTTCTTCCGGATGTCCGACTTCGAGCAGCGCCTGCTCGACCTGTACGAGTCGAACCCGCAGTTCATCCAGCCGGAGAGCGTCCGGAACGAGATCGTCTCCTTCGTCAAGCAGGGCCTGCGTGACCTGTCGATCTCGCGGTCGAGCTTCGACTGGGGCATCCAGATCCCGTGGGACTCCGACCACGTCCTCTACGTCTGGTTCGACGCGCTGCTGAACTACATCACCGCGCTCGGCTACGGTACCGAGGACGACGAGGCCTTCCAGCGCCTCTGGCCCAGCGTGCACATCGTGGGCAAGGACATCGCCCGCTTCCACGCCGTGATCTGGCCCGCGATGCTCATGGCCGCGGGGCTCCCGGTGCCGGAGCGCGTGTTCGGCCACGGCTGGCTGCTCGTCGGCGGCGAGAAGATGTCCAAGTCGAAGCTGACCGGCATCGCCCCGAGCGAGATCACCGACACGTTCGGCTCCGACGCCTTCCGCTACTACTTCCTCCGCGCGATCACCTTCGGGCAGGACGGCAACTTCAGCTGGGAAGACATCTCGGCGCGGTACCAGGCCGAACTGGCGAACGGCTTCGGCAACCTGGCCTCCCGCATCGTCGCGATGCTGAACCGGTACTTCGACGGTGCCGTGCCCGAGCGCGGCGAGCTGACCGAGTCGGACGCGGCCGTCGACGCCCTCGCGCAGGCCGTCACCGAGCGGGCCGACGCGTCGATCGCCGCGTTCGCCCCGCACGACGCGATCACCACGGTCTGGGAACTGGTCGACGCCCTGAACGGCTACATCACCGAGCAGGAGCCCTGGGCCCTGGCGAAGGACGACGCCCAGCGGGAGCGACTGGCGACCGTGCTCGTCACCGCACTCCGGGGCCTCGGCACGGTGGCCGTGCTCGTGTCCCCGGTGATGCCGAAGGCGACCGAGAAGCTCTGGGCCTCGATCGGTGCCGGCGGGACCATCGCCGAGCAGCGCATCGACCGCGCCTGGGAGTGGCAGGGCTCGGAGACGGTGACGCCCCTCGCGGCCGGGCTGTTCCCGCGCATCGAGCAGCCGGAGCAGGGCGCCGCGTGACCGACGCGCACGTCCGCGCTCGCGGCGGCGACGGCGGCGGGCAGAAGCGGGACCTGACGTACCCGCCGTTGCCGCAGGCCCTCACCGTGCCGGTGTACGACAACCACACGCACATGGAGATCGCCGACGGTGTCGGCGACGGCGGCGACGGTCCGCTCGACTACCGGGAGCACCTCGACCGTGCCTCGAGCGTCGGTGTCCGCGGAGTCGTGCAGGTCGGCACGGACCTGGCCACCTCGCAGTGGTCGGCGTCGATCGCGGCACGGGAACCCCGGGTCCTCGCCGCGGTCGCCCTGCACCCGAACGAAGCCCCCGTCCTCGACGAACAGGGCCTGCTCGACGAACACCTGGCCGGCATCGCCGAGCTCGCGGCCCTGCCCCGGGTCCGGGCGATCGGGGAGACCGGGCTCGACTTCTTCCGCACGGGTGACGACGGCCGGGCGGCGCAGATCCGCTCCTTCGAGGAGCACATCCGCATCGCGAAGGACCACGACCTGGCGCTGACGATCCACGACCGGGACGCCCACGACGCCGTGGTCGAGGTCCTCGAGCGTGTCGGGGCCCCGGAGCGCACCGTCTTCCACTGCTTCTCGGGCGGCCCCGAGCTCGCACGCCTGTGTGCCGAGCGCGGCTGGTACATGTCGTTCGCCGGCACCGTGACGTTCAAGAACGCGCAGAACCTGCGCGATGCCCTGCACGTCGCGCCGCGTCACCTGATCATGGTCGAGACGGACGCGCCGTTCCTCACCCCGACGCCGTTCCGCGGTCGGCCGAACGCGCCGTACCTGATCCCGCACACGCTGCGGTCGATGGCCGAGACGCTGGGGACCGACGTGTCGATGCTCGCGGCGCAGATCACCTCGAACACCGAACTCGTCTACGGCATGTGGGACGCCGAGCCCGTCACGGTGGTGCAGTAGCCGTGGGCGTGCTCCTCGGACCGGCAGAGATCCGGGACCTCGCGGCGACACTCGACGTCACCCCCACCAAGAAGCTCGGCCAGAACTTCGTGCACGACGCCAACACCGTCCGGCGCATCGTGTCGATCGCCGGCGTCACGCCAGAGTCGGCAGTGCTCGAGGTCGGGCCCGGGCTCGGGTCGCTGACCCTCGGCCTGACCGAGACCGGCGCTGCCGTGACGGCTGTCGAGATCGACGCCCGGCTCGCCGCGCACCTGCCGACGACCGTCTCCGCGATGCAGCCCGACGCCCGCCTGACCGTCGTCCACCAGGACGCCATGCAGGTCTCGGCCGGGGACCTGCCCGTCGCGCCGACGCACCTCGTCGCGAACCTGCCGTACAACGTGTCCGTGCCGGTGCTCCTGCACCTGCTCGCGACCTTCCCGTCCCTGGTCCGGTCGCTCGTCATGGTGCAGGCCGAGGTCGGCTACCGCCTTGCCGCCGACCCCGGCAGCAAGGTCTACGGCTCCCCGAGCGTCAAGGCCGCCTGGTACGGGTCGTGGCGGATCGCCGGACAGGTCAGCCGGCAGGTGTTCTGGCCGGTGCCGAACGTCGACAGTGTCCTGGTCGGCTTCGACCGGCACGAGCCGCCGGGCGACGAAAAGCTCCGATCGCGGGTGTTCACCCTGGTCGACGCGGCGTTCCAGCAGCGTCGGAAGATGCTCCGCCAGGCGCTCTCCGGTGTCCTGGGCGGCAGTGCTCGTGCGTCCGAGGTCCTCGAAGCCGCCGGCATCGCGCCGACCGCCCGCGGCGAGGAGCTCGGCGTCGACGACTTCGTGCGTCTCGGCCGGACCGTCCTCGCAGCCGCCGGCACGAGCGACTGACCGGCCCCGCCCCGCACAGCCCGCACAGCCGCCTCGCCGAACCCGCCTTCGGGGGCCGCGCGACCACCGCGTCCGCGCTGACGGAGGCGGGCACGCTAGCGACGCGACTCAGCGGACGGACGCGCCCCGTGCCTCCAGGGCGGCGACGAGTGCATCCGGCTCGCCGCAGCGGAACCGCAGTGCACGCTTGCCGCGGACGGTGACGTGCACGCCGGGCCCGTTGTCGAGCAGGATCGCGGTCCCGCTCGGGATCAGTCGGATGCCCCACCCGCCCGAGTTCAGGCCGGTCAGGGTCATCGGCGTCACCGACGCGATCCGCTCGAGCGGGATGCGGCGTCGGTACCAGAACGGGGTGACGCGGACCTCCAGCACGTCGTCGACGCGGATCGTCTGTCGCATCCGGACGACGCCGATGCCGAGGACGACCGTGACGACGAGTGTCCCGAGGAGGACCGCGACGTCTCCGGGACCGAGACCGCGACCGGGTGACGGCGGCAGGACGAGCGGGAGTGCGACCGCGGCGACCGCGATGGCGATCACGGCGATGCCGACCACAGGCATCAGGCGTCCGGACGGCAGGGCTTCCTCGTACGGTGCTGGTCGCATCCACCCATCCTGACATGCCGGAGCAGCAGGATGTTCTACATGTCAGGACGGGCGGAGTGGGTCAGTGCTCGCGCGCAGCCATCATCTCGAGGATCTGCTGGTGGTTCCCGTCGCGCTCGGCCCACCGCAGCGGCTGGACGTTCTGCACCAGGATCTCCGGAGCCGCACCGGACTCGATCAGGCCGACGACCTCGTCGATGAACGCCTCGAGCGGCATCCCGCCGAAGTCCTGCCCACCCATCAGGTCGGTGGCGACGGCCGGCGGCGCGAGCTCGAGGACCTCGACCGAGGAGCCGACGAGCTGCTGCCGGAGCGCCTGCGTGTACGCGTGCACGCCGGCCTTGGTGGCGCTGTAGGTCGGGGTGGCGGTCAGCGGCACGAACGCCAGACCCGACGACACCGTCATCACCGTCGCACTCGGGCGGCCGAGCAGGTGCGGCAGGAACGCATCGATCAGCCGGATCGTGCCGACCAGGTTCGTCTCGACGATCTCGACGGCGTCCGAGATGTGCGCCGGGTCGCGGAGGTCCTCGTTCCGCATGATGCCCGACATCGTCACCAGGGTGTCGAGTGCGGGGTGGGCGGCGAGGACGGTCTCGGCGGCGTGCCGGATCGACTCCGCGTCGGCGACGTCGACCTGCACGGTGTCCAGGCCGTGCTCGGTGGCGATCGAGTCGAGGAGGGCCTGGCGACGGCCGCCGACGACGACGGTGCTGCCGGCCTGCTGCAGGCGGAGCGCGAGGGCCAGGCCGATGCCCGAGGTCGCGCCGGGGATGAAGACGGTGCTGTTCGTGATGTCCATGACCACCACGATGCGCCGTGCGGGTCGGGGCAACCAGAGCGCGGTCATCGGGGGACCGGCGCTCCCTGGCTCCGGCGTGACGGACGCAGCAGACTTGGGGGCATGGACCGTGCAGCCCTCGCCGACTTCCTCCGCCGCCGACGGGAGATGCTCCGCCCGGAGGACGTCGGGATCGGGGCCGGCGCTCGGCGGCGCACCCCGGGCCTCCGTCGTGAAGAGGTGGCGGCCCTCGCCGGCATGTCCGTCGACTACTACACGCGACTCGAACAGCAGCGCGGCCCGCAGCCGTCGGAGCAGATGGTCGCCGCGATCGCCCGCGCCCTCCGGTGCTCGCTCGACGAACGGGACCACCTGTTCCACCTGACCGGGCAGAACGCCCCCGTCCGGATGCACCGCGCCGACCACGTCGACCCAGCGATCCTCCGCGTACTGGACCGGCTGGCGGACACCCCGGCGATCGTCGTGAACCACCTGGGGGAGACCCTCGTCGAGAACCCGATGGCGGCGGCGCTCCTCGGCACGTCCGTGGGTCTGGCCGGCAACGAGCGGTACCAGGCGTGGCGGTGGTTCGTGAGCGGCACCGAACGGGCGAAGTACGCGGCCGAGCAGCACGAACGCCTGGGCCGGGTCGTCGTGGCGTCGCTCCGGGCCGCCGTGGGCCTCGCCGGACCCGGGGACCGACGGGCGACCGAACTCATCGCGGAACTCGAACGGCGGAGCCCCGAGTTCGCCGAGCTCTGGGCCCTGCACGAGGTCGCGAGTCGCTGGTCGGACAACAAGACGATCGTGCAACCCGAGCTCGGCCGGATCACCGTCGACTGCCAGGTCCTGCACACGGACGACCAGGCGCAGGCGCTCCTGCTGTTCACCGCTCCCGCGGGCAGCGAGGACGCGCAGAAGCTCGAACTGCTGGGAGTCGTCGGCCAGCAGTCCTTCGACGCTTCGACTGCGCCCCGCTGAACGAGGCCTGCGCGTCGGCGAGGTGCAACACCACGTCACACACCTGGCAGGTGCGACGACACCGTGCCTAGGGTGGTGCGGTGAGCACTCCGCGCGTGTACGTCATCCACGAGAACCCCGAGTGGTTCCCGCCGCTCGCCGCCGCCTTCGAGGCCGAGGGCGTCCCGGTGCAGGAGATCCTCCTGACCGAGGGGCAGGTCGACCTGGCTGCCGAGCCGGAGCCGGGCGTCTACTGGAGCCGCATGTCGGCCAGCAGCCACACCCGCGGGCACGAGCACAGCAAGGAGTACACCCGGGCGCTGCTCGGCTGGCTCGAGCGCGCCGGGCGACAGGTCGTCGGCGGCAGCCACGTCCTCGAGCTCGAGGTGTCGAAGGTCGCCCAGCACGGACTGCTCCGCGCCGCGGGCTTCGACGTGCCCCGGACGACCGCGGTGTTCGGCACGACGACGCTCAAGCAGTCCGCGGCCACCTTCACGAACGGCCAGGACGTCCCGTTCATCACGAAGCACAACCAGGGCGGCAAGGGTCTCGGCGTCCGCCGCTTCGACTCGCTGGCCGAGTTCGACGCGTACGTGGACAGCCCCGAGTTCGAGGCGCCGGTCGACGGCATCACGCTGCTGCAGGAGTACCTGACGGCGCGCGAGCCGTTCATCACCCGGGCCGAGTTCGTCGGCGGCGAGTTCGTCTACGCGGTCCGCGTCGACACGAGCGCCGGCAGCTTCGAGCTCTGCCCGGCGGACGCGTGCGAGGTCCCGCAGACCATCGCGGGTGCGGTGTGCGACGTCCCGGGTACCGACGGCGGTGCCACCGAGACGTTCTCGGTCCGCACCGAGGTCACCGCGGACCACCCGCTGGTCCAGCAGCTGCGCGGCTTCCTCGCCGACCAGCGCATCCAGATCGCCGGCGTCGAGTTCATGGAGACCACCGACGGCCGCACCGTCGTGTACGACATCAACACGAACACGAACTACAACCCCGCCGTCGAGGCGGTCGCGCCCGCCTCCGGGCCGCGCTCGATCGCCCGCTTCCTCGGCGGCCTGCTCGACGCGGAGTACGCGGCCGCCGCAGCGCACGCCTGACCTGACGCGGCCAGCAGCCCACGCGGCGCCCGCCGCCCCGTCCTGACCATCCACCGGACGGGAGGCCCGCCCCACCACCTGGGACGAGCCTCCCGTCCGTCCCTCCTCACCACCCAAGGAACCTCCCCGTGCGATTCGGATACTGGACCCCGCTCTTCGGCGGCTGGCTGCGCAACGTCGACGACGAGCAGATGCCGGTCACGTTCGACTACGTGAAGCTCCTGGCGCAGCGCGCCGAGCGGATCGGGTTCGACCTGACGCTCGTGCCGGAGCTGAACCTCAACGACATCAAGGGCGTCGCGGCGCCGAGTCTCGAGGCGTGGGCCCTGGCGGCGGCGATCGCGGCGACCACCGAGCGCCTCGAGATCATGGCGGCGATGCGTCCCGGGTACCACCTGCCGGCCGTGACCGCGAAGCAGGCGGCGACGATCGACGACATCTCCGGCGGCCGGTTCACCTTCAACGTGGTGAGCGCCTGGTGGGCGGAAGAAGCACGGCAGTACGGCGGCATCTTCTCCGAGCACGACGACCGCTACAAGCGCACCGCCGAGTTCGTCGAGATCCTGAAGGGCCTGTGGCGGGAGACCCCGTACAGCTTCCACGGCGAGTACTACGACGTCGAGAACGCCCACCTCGAGCCGAAGCCGCGCGTCACCCCGCGTATCTACGCCGGCGGGGAGAGCGAAGCCGGCAAGGCGAGCATCACGCACTACGCCGACGCCTACCTGACCCACGGTGGCACCGTCGAGGAACTCCGGACGAAGATCGCCGAGATGCGTCAGCGTCGCGAGGACGCCGGGCTGCCGCCGTTCGAGGCGTTCGGGATGGCGGCCTACGCGATCGTCCGCGAGACCGAGGAGGAAGCGCAGGCCGAGCTGGCCCGCATCACGGACGTGCAGCACGGCAAGGCGTACGAGTCGTACCAGGACTTCATCTCGAAGTCGCAGCTCGAGCACGTCCCCTCGCTCGAGGACTACTCGGTGTCGAACCGGGGCCTCCGTCCGCAGTTCGTCGGCACGCCGGAGCAGGTCGCGGCGCGGATCCGCGAGTACGAGGACGCCGGGGTCGACACGCTGCTGCTGCAGTTCTCACCGCAGCTCGAGGAGATGGAGCGCTTCGGCGAACAGGTCATCCCGCTCGTCCGCGCGTCGGTGCCGGCCGACGCCGAGGCCGAGGCCGAAGCCGAGGCGGTGTCCTGATGGCCGCCGAGGACGACTGGGCCTTCGAGACCCGGCAGATCCGGGCCGGCTTCAAGGCCGACCCGGGCTTCGGCGGGAACGTGCCGCCGATCGCGCAGACCGCCGCGTTCGTGTACCCGTCCGGCGAGGACGCGGCCGACCGGTTCCTGCTCAACGCGCCGGGGCACACGTACTCCCGCGTGAACAACCCGTCGGCGGCGGCGCTGGAGCGTCGGATCGCCGACCTCGAGGGCGGGGTCGCCGCCCTGGCGCTGGCGTCCGGGCAGGCGGCGACGTCGTTGGCGGTGCTGGGCCTCGCCCGCGCCGGGGACCACGTCGTCTCGAGCGCGTCGCTGTACGGCGCGACCTACACGCTCTTCGCGTCGACCCTGAAGGACCTGGGGATCGCGTTCACCTTCGTGCAGGACCCGACCGACCTGGACGAGTGGGCCGCCGCCGTGCGCCCCGAGACCCGGGCGTTCTTCGGGGAGTCGATCCCGAACCCGCGCGGCGACGTCCTGGACTTCGCCGGGGTGGCCGGGGTCGCCCACGACGCCGGGGTCCCGCTGATCGTCGACAACACCATCGCGACGCCGTACCTGGTCCGTCCGATCGAGCACGGCGCGGACATCGTCGTGCACTCGGCGACGAAGTACCTCGCCGGACACGGCAGTGCGATCGCCGGGCTCATCGTCGACGCCGGCTCGTTCGACTGGGCCGCGTACCCGGAGAAGTACCCGCAGCTGACGACGACGGAGCACTCGGGGTTCGCGGGCACGAACTTCGCCGAGAAGTTCGGGCGCCGCGCGTTCATCCAGCGCACCCGGTCGAAGCTGTCGGCGGACCTCGGTCCGGCGATCGCCCCGTTCAACGCGTTCCTGGTGCTGCAGGGCATCCAGACCCTGTCGCTCCGGATGGACCGGCACGTCTCGAACGCGGCGACGGTGGCGTCCTGGCTGGATGCGCACGAGCAGGTCGAACACGTGCACTACGCCGGTCTGCCGAGCTCGCCGTGGCACCACCTGCAGCAGCGCTACGTGCCGAAGGGGCCGTCGAGCGTCCTGGCGTTCGACCTGGCCGGCGGGGTCGCGGCCGGGCGCCGGTTCGTCGCCGCGCTGGAGCTCTTCGACCACGTCTCGAACATCGGGGACGTCCGGTCCCTGGTCGTGCACCCGGCGTCGACCACCCACGTGCAGATGACCCCGTCCGAGCGCGCGGCCGCCGGTGTCGGCGAGGGGCTGATCCGGCTGTCGATCGGCCTGGAACACGTCGACGACGTCATCGCGGACCTGCGGCGCGGGTTCGCCGCAGCGGCCGACGCGACCGGAGCCCGACCCGGACGGGGATAGGTTGGTCGCATGACGTCGACGCCCGCTCCGGATCGGGTGCGGACGCGCGCACCGGGCAAGATCAACGTCCACCTGTCCGTCGGGGCGCTGCAGGACGACGGCTACCACGACATCGCCACCGCCTACCAGGCCGTGTCCCTGTACGAGGACGTCACCGCCGAGCGCGCCGACGACTTCTCGGTACGGTTCACCGGTCCGATCGACACCTCGTCCGTGCCGACGGACGACACGAACCTGGCGATCCGCGCCGCCCGTCTGGTCGCCCGGACCGCGGGCCACCGCGGCGGCGTGCACCTGACGATCGACAAGCAGGTGCCGGTCGCCGGTGGCATGGGCGGAGGCTCGGCGGACGCCGCCGCGACCCTCCTGGCCGTCGACACCCTGTGGGGCACCGGCCTCGGGCGGGACGAACTGCTGCGCCTGGCGGCCGAACTCGGCGCCGACGTGCCGTTCGCCTTCGCCGGGGGCACCGCCGTCGGCACCGGTCGTGGTGACGAACTCAGCCCGGCGCTGGCGAAGGGCGAGTTCCACTGGGTCCTCGCGCTCAGCGAGACCGGTCTCTCGACCCCGGCGGTGTACCGCGCGCTCGACGAGCACCGGGAGCGCTACCGGGCCGATATCTCGCCCGCGCCGCGCACCCCCGTCGTCGAGGCGCAGGTGCTGCAGGCCCTCCGAGCCGGTGACGCCGAGCTCCTGGCCGAGAACCTGCACAACGACCTGCAGGCCCCCGCCATGCGGCTGCAGCCGGCCCTGGCGGAGACGCTGGAGCTGGGGGAGCGCTCCGGTGCCCTCGCCGGACTGGTGTCCGGCAGCGGGCCGACGGTGGCGTTCCTCGTGCCGGACCGCGACGCCGCGCTCGAGGTGCAGGTCGCGCTCAGTGCGTCCGGCTTCGTGGCGCTGCGGGCGAACGGCCCGGTGCACGGGGCCCGCGTCCTGCACTGACGGCGGACGGCGACCGGACCGGTCGTCGACCCGACCGGACGTCGTTCGGTCGGGGTGACCGTCAGGAGCGGACGAACTCCGTCATGATGACCTTGCCGGTCTGCCAGTTGTGCACCGGACGGAACCCGCGTTCCGCGAGCACGGCCTTCAGTTCGGGCCGGATCGTGCGCGAGGTACCGCCGACGTACCAGACGGTGTCGATGTCGCCGAGACGGGCGGGGACCGTCGAGGCGAGGTCCGCGTTCCGGTTCCACAGCACGCCCTGGTCGGCACCGTTCGCGCCGACGGCCAGGTCGGTGAGTCCGGCGAACGCCTCCGGGTAGGAGACCTTGATGATCTCCGCCGTCGTGGTCGGGTGGCGGTAGACGCTGCCGAACACGACGCCCTCGTTCGCGCTCGGGCGGGCGGCGCGCTCGGTGCTGATGATCGACGCGGCCTGGGCCCAGGTCGAGTCGGACTTGGCCTCCGGCCCCTTCACGACGACGGCAGTGGGGACCGACAGGACGACGAGCGCGGCGACGGCGACCGCGAGCAGCGCCTTCGGCCGGATCAGCGTCAGGGCCAGGGCGATGAGGACCGCGACGAACGGCAGGCTCAGCGACGCGTACTTCGGTGAGTAGAGACGCTCGCCCAGCGCGGTCGCGAGCAGGAGGACCGTGGTCGGGACGACGACGAGCGGGAGCGCCACACGGACGGCCTGCGCCCGGACGAGGGCGCGGGCCGACGGTGCCTGACGACGCGCGTGCACCAGGGCGGTGGCGACGCCGATCGCCATGAGCGTCCACGCCATCGCGGCGTACGGGCCGGAGGCGCCGAACCACGCCGTCGAGAAGACCTGACGGAACGTGCCGGTGCCGATGCCCTTGATCCAGCCGATCTGCTTCGCCTGGGACGACACCACGAGGACGAACGGCGTGACGACCACCGCGGCGGTGGCTGCGGCGGCGACCCACCGGACCAGGAAGCGACGGGTGACGAGCGGGGCGCCGGGCATCCGGCCGGTGCGCGAGAAGGTGGCCAGGCGGAGGTCGTGCCGCTCGGCGAGCAGCGTCCAGGCGAGGGCAACGGCGTGTGCGACGACCGCGAGCGAGAGGTACACGTTGAAAGCGACCGCGACGACGGCGAGCACGCCGTACGCCACCCACCAGCCGGTCGCCCGGCCCCGTCGGCTGCGACGGAGGGCGGTCAGTCCGACGAGCGTCAGGCAGACGGAGAGGGTCGTGATGGTGGCGTAGGGGCGGCCCTCGGTGCCGGCCCACTGCACCCGGGGCAGGAGCAGGAACACGATGCCCGCGGTGATCCCGAGGCGCTTGCCGCCGATCCGACGACCGAGGGCGACCACGAGTGCGGCGGCGACGCCGACGGCCAGTGCGCTCGGCAGTCGCAGCGTGAACGGCGTGTAGCCGACCAGCCAGAACCAGACGTGGATGAGTGCGTAGTAGAGACCGTGCACCGCGTCGACGGTGTGCAGCTCGGCCCACAGCTGGGGCCAGGAACGCTGCGCGCTGGTGACGGTCGCGGCCTCGTCGTACCAGAGTGACGGGACCCACGAGAAGGCCGCCGCGATCACGACGCCGAGTGCACCGATGGTGAGCTCCGGGGTGCGGACAGCGGTGGTGGCGGCGGCCGAGACGGCGCCGCGGAGACCGGCACGGACCGGCACGTGGCGGACCGCGTGCGGGACGCCGATGCTGCCGGTACGGGGAGAACTCACGCCGGAGACGGTACCGAGCGCCGCTGGACGGGAACCCCACATACTGCCCCCCGAGCCGGTGAGTGTCCACAAGCCGATGGTCGGCGTTCCACAGTTAGGGTCGTCGTCATGACGCAGCTCCGGATCCGTGACGCCGCGACGTACCTCGGGGTCAGCGACGACACCGTGCGCCGCCTGGTCGAGGGCGGCACCTTCAGCCGCGCGACGGACGCCGTCGGACGGGCGGTCGTCGACGGTCGGGAGCTCGCGGAGTACGCCCGGTCGCGGGGCGACCAGCTCGCCGACCCGTCGGGCGTCCGGAGCTCGGCACGGAACCGCTTCGTCGGCATCGTCACCGGGCTCGTCGTCGACACCGTGATGGCCCAGGTCGAGGTGCAGTGCGGCCCGCACCGGGTGGTCTCACTGATGAGCTCCGAGGCCGTCCGCGACCTCGGACTCGAGATCGGCTCGGTCGCCGTCGCCTCGGTCAAGGCCACGATGGTCACGGTCGAGTCACCGGGTCCGGAGGAGGACGCATGACCGTCAGCACCGCACGCCGCCGACTCGGCTCGCGGACGGCGGCGCTCGCCGACTCCGGCCCGGACGTCCTGGAACGACTCGGTCGGTCGCGGGTCCTGGTCGTCGGTGCCGGTGGGCTCGGTGCGCCGGTGGTCTCCTACCTGGCGGGCAGTGGGCTCGGACGCCTGACCATCGTGGACGACGACGTCGTGGACGGCTCGAACCTGTCCCGACAGACGCTCTTCACCACCGCGGACGTCGGCGCCGCGAAGGCCGAGGTCGCGGCAGCCCGGGCCCGCGCAGTCGACCCCGAGCTCGACGTCGTCGCGGTCGTCGGTCGCTTCCGGCCCGAGCACGTCGCCGGGCACGACGTCGTGGTCGACGCCGCCGACGCGGTGGACGTCACGCGGGCGATCTCGGACGCGTGTGCACCGCTCGGGATCCCGTTCGTCTGGGGCACCGTGCTGTCCTACGACGGCCAGGTCTCGGTCTTCCGTGACGCCGGGGACGACGGCGTCGACTTCCACGACCTGCACCCCGAGGTCCTGCCCGACGAGGGCTCCTGCGCGATCGACGGTGTCCTGCCGGCGCTCTGCGGGGCGGTCGGGTCGGTGATGGCCGCGCAGGTGACGGCCCTCGTCGCCGGCCTCGGCGAACCGTTGCTCGGCCGACTCCTGACGGTCGACGCCCGGCGCTGGCGATGGACCGAGAGCCCGATCCGACGTGGGCCGGCGTCGCGACGTCCCACGGGCCTCCCGGCCGGAGCGGCCGGAGTTGCCGGAGCTGCCGGAGCGGCCTCGGCCGCCCCACGCATCTCGCCCGCGGCGCTCGCCGCCCGCCTGGCCGATCCGGCCGACACCCTGACCCTCGTCGACGTCCGCACCGCCGAGGAGTGGGCCACCGGCGTCATCGCCGAGTCGGTCCACGGGGACACCGTCCTGCCGGACGGGGACGTCGTCGTCACCTGCGCGCGCGGGCCGCGGGCCGACGCCTGGGCTCGGTCCGCCGGCAGGCCCGTCACCGTCCTCGACGGCGGTGTCGACGCCTGGCGACGCGAGGGGCTACCGCTCGCACTGAACTGATCCGCTCCTGCGGGTAGGATCGCCGGACCGGTCCGCACCTGCGGATTGGATAGGTCAGTGGGAAGGCCCCCCCGATGCGACAGCGCACGCAATTGACGACCGTTCTGACGACCGGCGTGCTGCTGGCCATGACGCTCGGTGGTTGCGCGAGCACGACAGCAGCAGGGGGTGCCAGCACGACGCCGGGCCCATCGTCGAACGCCGTCCCCACGGGCTCGATCACGGTCTTCGCCGCGGCGTCACTCCAGAAGACCTTCACCGCGCTCGGACACGACTTCGAGCAGGCGCACCCGGGCACCACCGTCACGTTCTCGTTCGCCGGATCGAGCGACCTGGTCTCCCAGATCCAGAACGGCGCCCCCGCCGACGTCATCGCCTCGGCGGACCAGGCCACGACGGCGAAGCTCGGCAAGCAGAGCCTGGCCAGCGGCTCGCCACGGGACTTCGCGACGAACACGCTCGAGATCGCCGTGGCCCCGGGCAACCCGCACCACATCCGGGACCTAGCGGACCTGGACGACTCGGGCGTGCAGCTCGTGACCTGTGCCGCCCCGGTGCCGTGCGGCGCTGCGACGGCCACGGTGGAACGCTCGAGCGGCGTTGACCTGCACGCGGTCAGCGAGGAGCAGTCCGTCACCGACGTCCTCGGCAAGGTGCGCTCCGGCCAGGCCGATGCCGGCATCGTCTACCGCACCGACGTGCAGGGCGCCGGCGGCGACGTCGACGGGGTGCCGTTCGCGGCCGCGGCCGACGCGGTGAACACCTATCCGATCAGCGTCCTGCGCGACGCGGCGAACCCCGCGCTCGCCCGGGCCTTCACGTCGTACGTCCTGTCGTCCGCCGGACAGCGGACCCTGGGCGACGCCGGCTTCGGGGCGCCCTGAGCCCCGTGCCGGACGCACAGCCCATCGGCCACCGGGACGACCGCCGCAGCCGCCCGGCGGTCCGCGGCCCGGTCCCGTGGTGGCTGCCGGTCCCCGCGGTGCTCGGCGGCCTGTTCGTCGTCGTCCCCGTGCTCGCGATGGTCGGTCGGGTCCAGTGGGGGTCCTTCGTCGCGCTGGTGACCTCGCCCGCGTCGCTGACCGCACTCGGGCTGAGCCTCGGCACCGCGACCGCGGCGACCGGCATCGCGTTCGTCCTCGGCTACCCGCTGGCGGTCCTGTTCGCCCGGTCGCGCTCACGGTGGACCGGGGTGGCGCGGGCCGTGGTGCTGCTGCCGCTGGTCCTGCCACCCGTGGTCGGCGGGTTGGCCCTGCTCGCCGCGTTCGGTCGGCTCGGGGTCGTCGGGGCGTTCCTCGACGAGCACGGGCTGCGGATCGCGTTCACCACGGCGGCGGTCGTGATCGCGCAGACGTTCGTGGCGATGCCGTTCCTGGTGTCCTCGATCGAGGGGGCGCTCCGCGTCGAGGGCGACCGGTACGAGCGGGTCGCAGCCACGCTCGGCGCCGGCCCGACCCGCACGTTCCTGACGGTCACCACACCCCGGGTGCTGCCCGGCATCACGGCCGGCCTGGTCCTCTGCTTCGCCCGGGCACTCGGCGAGTTCGGTGCGACCCTCACCTTCGCGGGCAGCCTGCAGGGCGTCACCCGGACCCTCCCGCTCGAGGTGTACCTGCAGCGCGAGATCGACCCGGACACCGCGGTCGCACTCGCGCTGGTGCTCGTCGTCGTCGCGCTCCTGGTGATCGGGCTGGCCTCGGTCCGGACCCGCGGAGCCGCGCTGTGACCGCCGACCCGGACGGCCTGGTCGACCCGACCGGCCTCGCCGACCCGGCCGGCCTGGTCGCCCACGTCGTCCGTCGCGACCGCGGCGTCGACGTCGCCCTGACCGTCGGACCGGCCGAGTGCGTCGCCCTGATCGGCCCGAACGGTGCCGGCAAGTCCACCGTCGTCGACGCCGTCGCGGGCCTCCTCGCCCTCGACGACGGCGAGGTCCGCTCCGCCGGTCGGCTGCTCGCCGGCCCGGGTCGCAGCGTCCCGGCACACCGCCGCCGGGTCGGCCTGGTCGCCCAGCGCCCCGACCTGTTCCCGCACCGGAGCGTCCTGGCGAACGTCGCCTTCGGTCCGCGGGCTGCCGGACGCTCCGGCCGGGAGGCCCGCCACACCGCCCGCCAGGCCCTGGCCGCCGTCGGGGTGGCCGACCTGGCAGACCGCGCCCCCGGGACCCTCTCGGGTGGTCAGGCTCAGCGCGTCGCGATCGCCCGGGCCCTGGCGGCGGACCCGTCGGTGGTCCTGCTCGACGAACCGACCTCGGCGCTCGACGTCGGCGCACGGCAGGAGGTCCGCGCAGCCCTGCGCACCGCCGCCGCCGGCCGCCCGAGCCTGCTCGTGACGCACGACCCGGTCGAGGTGATGGCCCTCGCGGATCGTGTCGTCGTGCTCGAGGACGGCCGCGTGGTGGAAGAAGGGCGTCCCGCCGAGGTCCTCGCCCGACCCCGGAGTGCCTTCGCGGCGACGTTCTCGGGCCTCGTGGTCCTGCACGGCACGGCGACGGCGGACGGTCTCGTGCTGGACCGCGCCGCTCCCGGTGCCGCCGACCCGCCCGACGGCGGGAGCCAGCCCGACGGCGGGGGCAGGCTGGTGTCGAGGACGCACGGTGTGCCTCCCGGCCGTGCCGTCTCGGCCGCGCACCACCCGACCGCGGCCGTCGTCACCCGCGTGGACCGGGACGACCGGGGCGGGCTGCTCCGGACCGTCACCGAGCTGGAGCCCCGCGACGGACTGGTCCGCGTGCGGGCCGGGGAGCTCACTGCTGACCTGACGCTCGCCGCGGTCGCGGCGCTCGGACTGACCCCGGGGACGCCCGTGCGGGTGCGGGTCCCGCCCGCCGAGCTCACGGTGTGGGAGCGCTGAGGAGCCTGCCGTCGTGGTGCTGGCCGCGGCCCGGTCCGAGCCGCCGGGACCGGCCGTCCCAGCCGCTGGAGGCGGCCGTCTCAGCCGCCGGAACCGGCCGTCTCAGCCGCCGGAACCGGCCGTCTCAGCCGCCGGGACCGGCCGTCTCAGCGGCCGGGACCGGGCGTCTCAGCCGCCGGGACCGGCCGTCTCAGCCGCCGGCGAAGGGCGGCATGACGTCCACGACGCCGACCCCGGTGAGGGACGTCGAGCGGTCGCGGGTGGTCACGCCGTCGACCAGGTAGGAGCAGCGCTCCTGCAGTGCGGTCCAGCGGTCGACGTCGGTGGCCTCGACCCGCCGGAGGGCGTCGTCGAGGGAGTCCGCCGTGACGGTCGTCTCGTCGAGCCCGACCGCGGCACGGGCGGCGGCGAAGAAGCGCAGCGTGGTCATGTCCGTCATCCTCCGATCGCGCTCATGCCCCGGGTGGGGTGCACGAAGCCGTCGCTGTCGTCGCCGTGGTCGCGCGGCTTCGCCCACATCGCCCGACGCCAGCGGTCGAGGACCACGTCGTCGGCGGCACCGGCGCGCAGCGGTCCGAGCAGGTCGACCTCGTCATCCGAGAACAGGCAGCTGCGGACGTGGCCGTCGGCGGTCAGGCGGGTGCGGGTGCAGTCGGCGCAGAACGACTCGGTGATGCTCGCGATGATGCCGACCGTGCCGAGGTCCTGTCCGGTCGCCCGGGACCGCACGCGGTAGCGCTCGGCCGGGGCACCGTTCCGCGGGGCCTCGTCGGGAGTGAGTTCGTAGTCGACGCTGAGGATCTCGCGGATCTGCAAGGCGGTGATCATCGTCGACGCGTCCCAGGCGTGGCCCGGGTCCAGCGGCATCTGCTCGATGAAGCGCAGTTCGTGGCCACGCTCGAGGCACCAGGTGAGCAGCTCGGCGGCCAGGTGGTCGTTGACGCCGCGCATCAGGACCGCGTTGACCTTCACGCCGAGGCCGGCGTCTGCGGCGGCCGCGATGCCCTCGAGGACCCGGTCGAGGAACGGACGACGGGTGACCTCGGCGAAGACGTCCGGGTCGACGGTGTCGAGCGAGACGTTGAGCCGGTGCAGTCCGGCGGCACGGAGGGCGGCGGCGCGGCCGGCGAGTCCGATGGCGTTCGTGGTGAGCGAGAGTTCGAGGTCCGGGTGGGCGGCTGCGCTCCGGGCGATCACGTCGACCAGGTCCTTGCGGAGCAGCGGTTCGCCGCCGGTGAAGCGGACCTTGCGGATGCCGAGCTGCTCCGCGCCGAGGCCCACCAGCCGGGCGATCTCGTCCGCCGACATCAGCGCGGCGTCGGGCGCGAAGGGCAGCCCCTCGGCCGGCATGCAGTACGTGCAGCGGAGGTTGCAGCGCTCCGTCAGTGACACCCTCAGGTCCACCGCGTACCGGCCGAAGCGGTCCACCAGGCCGGGGTCACCGGCGGGACGCGGCGGCAGGTCGGTGCGGTCCAGGGGTCCGGGCACCGGCGCCTCGGGGTGGACCCGACGCATCAGGTCCGACGAGGGGAGGAGCTGACCCGTCGAGGGCAGCATCTGGGCCGGCATCGCCTCAGGATACGGTGCCGTCGCTGCGATCCGGGTGGACCGTGTCGTGGCGCACCGCGTCTCGGCCGAGCAGCCGGTCCCGCCAGCGCAGCCAGTCCTCGCGGCGGGTGCGGACGAGGGTGACGACGAGCACGACGGCGATCGCCGCGAGCAGCCACCACCGGTAGGCGACCACCGAGGGCCACACCCCGCGCAGCGCGATCGCCAGCGTCAGGGACAGCCACTCCCACCGCCCGGAGAGCACCACGAACGGGATGAGCAGCAGTGCGTACCAGGGGTAGCGCGGGGTCACGGCGAGGAAGGTCACGCCGATCATGAACACCTGGCCGGACCAGGGGTTCGCGGGGTCGGACAGCCGCCAGGCCAGCACCGCGGCGACGAGCACGACGAGCCCCACCACGATCGTCGCGGCGTCCCCGGGCACGACCTTCGCGACCAGGGCGAACCGCGAGCCGTCCTCGTACCCCTCTTCCGACAGGTAGCCGGGCAGGTAGCCGAGGACCTTCGGGCCGGTCGTCAGCACGTAGGGCACGTAGAGCAGCCCGAACGTGGCGATGCCGACCGGGATCGCCCACCAGCTGCGCCACCGCCCGAGCAGCGCCGGGTACACGATCGCCGGGATGAGCTTCGTCGCGGTCGCGGCGCCGAGCGCGATGCCGCCCCAGATCGGCCGACCGAACGCGACGAGCACGGCGCCCGCGGTGGCCAGGGCCGCGCCGACCACGTCGACGTGCGAGTTCGTGACGGCCTCGGCGGCGACGAGCGGCGACCAGGCCCAGAGTGCGGCCCACCAGGTCGGGCGGCCGAGGCGGCGGAGGACGACGAGCAGCCCGACGGTGACGCCCAGCGAGACGACGAGCCCGGCGAACTGGAACGGCAGGTACTGCGCGGTGGCGGGGACGAACGCCCGCACCAGCGCGAACCACAGCTCGGCCATCGGCGGGTAGATCGTCGGGACATCGGGACGGTTGATCGCCGTGCAGTGACCGAGCCGGCCGTCGCCCAGACCGCGGAACCGGGGCTTGATGTCGTCACACGTGCCGTTGACCTTGTCGGGGAACAACCAGTCCGGGCGGAGGTGCTGCAGCACGTCCGACTGCGGGGTGTGCAGGTACGGCGAGATGCCCGCGTGCTGCACGATGCCGTCCCAGGCGTAGCGTGCTGAGTCGGTGCTCGTGTTCGGTGGTCCGATCAGGGCCGCGATCCCGACGACGACGGCACCACCGAGGACGATCCGCGTCACCAGGTGCGGGGGCACGAACCTGAGCGCCAGCACGGCGCCTGCGAAGACCGTCCAAGCGATGAGGGTCCACGCAACGAATGGAGAGCGATGACCCTCCCGGAGGAACCCCAGATGCGTGACACCCACCGCGATGACGATGCCGAGCACCAGCACGCCCACGACGGCGAGCGCGGTCGGGACGAGCACGCTCGAGGCGAGCGCTCGTCGGTCGAGACGGGTCGGACGCAGTCGTTCGCTCATGGTCCGACGACAGTAGCGGGGGTGCAGCGCCTGATGCGCCACACCCGCGACGCCCTGGCCTCGCCGAACCGCACCGCCCGCAGCGCCGTGGTCACCGGCCGCCTGCTCGGCATCGCGTTCCTGGTCTGCTTCCTGACCGGCGTCTACAGCCACCTGCTGCAGGAGCCCCTCGGCTGGATGCGCTTCCCGACCCGGCCCGTGCAGCTCTACCAGTTCACGCAGGGCCTGCACATCACGGCGGGCATCGCGATCATCCCGCTGCTGCTCGCGAAGCTCAACGTCGTGATGCCAGCGCTGGTGCAGACCCCGCCGGTCCGGAGCGTCCTGCACCTGCTCGAGCGTGCGTCGATCGCGGTCTTCGTGGCGTCGGCACTCGTGCAGGTCGTCACCGGTCTGCTCAACACCTACCAGTGGTACCCGTGGCCGTTCCCGTTCAAGCAGGTGCACAACGCGCTGGCGTACGTGCTGATCGGGTCGCTGCTCATCCACATCGGCACGAAGCTGCAGATCATCGCGCGGTACTGGCGGAAGCGGGACTCCTTCGACGCGCAGGGCCGCTTCGTCGCCGACCCGACGGTGGGCAGCGAGTTGCCGGATCCGAACCAGCACGATCCGAACGACCCGGCCGGACAGGAGGCCCGTCCCGGCTCCGCCTCACCCTCCGGCGGGTTCGTCGGACGCCTCCACCGCTGGATCGACGGCACTCCCGCCCCCGGTCCGGTCGCACCGGCGACCGACACCGTCCCGGTGACACGGACTGCAGCGTCCGCCGACGGCCGCCGTCAGCGCGTCGCCCGCCGCGGGTTCATCGCCGGCGTCACCGCGGCCACCGCGGGCGTCGTCGCCCTGACGGTCGGACAGTCCTCGGCCGTCGGTGAACCGTTCAACGTCTTCGGTCCCCGCAAGCGGCACCTCGGCCAGAACGGACTGCCGGTGAACCGCACCGCCCGCGCCGCTGGCGTCCTCGCCACCGCGACCGCCGCCGACTGGGCACTCACGGTCGCCGGCCCCTCGGTCAGCCGGACGTTCTCCCGTGCCGAGCTGATCGCCCTCGGCCAGACCGAGGCGCGCCTGCCGATCGCGTGCGTCGAGGGCTGGAGCCAGATGGCGACGTGGAAGGGGGTCCGGATGCGCGACCTCCTCGCCGCGGTGCAGGTCGACCCGGACGTGCACGTCCGGGTGACGAGCCTGGAGCGGCACGGCGGCTACCGGATCATGGAGATGGGGCCGGAGTACACCGCCGACCCGACGACCCTGATCGCCCTCGAGCTCAACGGCGAGAAGCTCGACCTGGAACACGGGTTCCCAGCCCGGATCATCGCGCCCGGCCGTCCGGGTGTGCTGCAGACGAAGTGGATCGAACGGATCGAGGTCATCGCATGAGCGCCGTCGTCGTCGACAACCGGGTCCGCACGGCCCGCATCGTGCTGGTCGTCCTGGGCGTGCTGGTCCTGGCGTTCGGCGCCTGGGTCCTCGTGACCACCGTCCGGCCGAACCGGATCGGTGGGCTGGCGACCTGGCTCCTCGGCGCCGTCGTGCTGCACGACGCGATCCTGTCCCCGTTCGTCCTGGCCGTCGGCATGGGTCTCCGTCGGGCCGGTCGCTCCCTCCGCACGTGGGTGCTCGTCGTGGTGCAGGCGGCCGTCGTCCTCGGCAGCGTCCTGGCCCTGGTGGTGCTGCCGGAGATCGCGGCGAAGGCACACGGCACGAAGAACGACACCGTGTTGCCGTTCGACTACACGACGCGGTTGCTCGTGGTCGAGGGGGTCCTGGTCGCCGTCGTGGTGATCGCCCTGGTGGTGGGCGCGGTCACGGCTCGGCGTCGGCCGGACCAACCTGTGGTTGCAGGGACAACCTCTCCCTAGGATGAGGGCATGACCGACGACACCCCCTGGCTCTCCCGCGAGCAGCTCCGGGCGTGGATGGGGTTCGTCGCCGTCATGGAACTCCTGCCGGCAGCGCTCGACCACCAGTTGCAGCGCGACGCCGACCTGACGATGTTCGACTACATGGTCATCGCGATGCTGTCCGAGACCGAGCTCCACACGCTCCGGATGTCGGTCCTGGCCTCGGCGACGAACGCCTCGTTGCCGCGGCTGTCCCACGTCGTGTCCCGGCTCGAGAAGCGCGGGCTCGTCGCCCGGTGCCCCTCGACCGAGGACCGCCGTGCCACTGACGTCCGGCTCACCGACGCCGGCTTCGACCACATCGTCGCCGCGGCGCCCGGCCACGTCCGGACCGCCCGGCGCCTGGTCATCGACGCGCTGTCGGAGAAGCAGGTCACGGAACTCGACGGGATCTCCCGCGTGCTCCTCAGCCGCGTCGACCCCGAGGGCCGCTTCGCCGCGGTGGCGAACATCCCCGACGACGAGCCGACGGTGTGCGAGGCCCGGCTGACCGGCACCGCCGACGACGCCTTCCCGGACGTGGTCGACGACGTGACCTACCGGCCGGCCACCCGGGAGGACCTGCCCCTGCTGCGCCGTGCGAGCCTCGACGCGATGAACTGGTCGGCCGAGCGGTTCACCGACGCCGACCTCGACCGGCCCGAGTTCGCGCACTACTTCGTGGCCTTCGACCCGGACCGGGCGGCGGACGACCCGACCGACGGTCGCCCCGCCGACCTGGGCGTCGTGGCCTCCGACACCGACGGGCCGCTGGGCGTCGCCTGGGCCGTGCACCTGCCCGCCAGCGACCCGGGCTACGGCTTCGTCGCCGAGGACGTCCCCGAACTCACGCTCGCCGTCGATGCCCGAGCGCGCGGCCGTGGTGTCGGCTCGGCCCTGCTCGCCCGGCTCGTCGCCGCCGGCCGGAGCGCGGGCTGGCCGGGGATCAGCCTGAGCGTCGAGGACGGCAACACCGGTGCCCGGATCCTCTACGAACGCGTCGGCTTCCGCACGGTCGGACGCAACGGCGACTCCGACACCCTGCAGCTGCTGTACTGACCGCCGCTAGGCTCCCCGGTATGAGCCATGCCGCCGACCAGCCCGCCGAGACCTACAGCTACCTCGGACCGGCCGGCACCTTCACCGAGGCGGCCCTCAAGCTCGTCGAGGCCGCCGTCGGCAAGCCCTGGCGGAGCGTCAACAACGTCGGCGAAGCACTCGACGACGTCGTCACCGGACGCTCGGTCGGCGCGGTGATCGCGATCGAGAACAGCGTCGACGGCGGGGTCAGCGCCACGCAGGACGCCCTGGCCCGGATCCCCGGCGTGCGGATCATGGGGGAGTACCTGGTCCCCGTCGACTTCGTCCTCGTCGCCCGACCCGGCACCGCGCTCGCCGACGTCCGCACCGTCAACGCCCACCCCGTCGCCTACGCGCAGACGCACCGGTGGCTCGAGGCGAACGTCCCCGGGCACGGGCACATCCCGGCCTCGTCGAACGTCGCCGCGGCCGCGGAACTGCTCGCGGAGCACTCGGTCGCGGACGCAGCCGTCGCCCCGCCCGGCATCACCGACCACTACGACCTGGCGGTGCTCGCGGACTCCATCGGCGAGAACGCCAGCGCCGTGACCCGGTTCGTGCTCGTCTCGAAGACGCTCGCGCTGCCGGAGCGCACGGGTGCGGACAAGACCAGCGTCGTCGTCGAACTGCCGAACGAACACCCCGGCGCCCTGGTCGACATGCTCGAGCAGTTCGCCACCCGCGGCATCAACATGGGCCTGCTGTCGTCGCGGCCGATCGGTGACGAACTCGGTCGGTACCGGTTCGTCATCGACCTCGACGGCCACGTGCGGGATGAACGGGTCGCCGACGCGCTGCTCGGACTGCGGCGCTTCAGCCCGCGTGTGACGTTCCTCGGGTCGTACCCCCGGGCGGACGGTGTCCGCTCCGAGGTGTCGCCGCGTTACTCCGACCAGGCGTTCGTCGAGGCGCGCGACTGGCTGCGCGCGATCGTGAGCGGCGAGCCGGACGCGAGCTGAGCCTCCCGGCCCGTTCTGCCGCAACGGAACGACGCGCCGTCACGCACGTCGTCAGCGGCGGCGGGTCGCCCGCGTCTGGTCTTCCGGGCCCGCGACACGGACGGTCAACCCGCCCGGGGCAATGCGCGCACGGAACGCCACGACCTCGCCCACGGGGTCGCCGTCGATCTCGAACTCGTCCGGACGCTCCAGGCGGGCCGTGAACTCCTCGCCGCGCAGGTAGCGCAACGGACGCTCCTCACGCGCCTTCGTGACGATGCGCTTGCCGATCTCGGTGTTGCCGAGCGCCGAGCGACGGACGGAGCGGAGGATCGCGTTCTCCCACAGCATCCGGGCGGCGATCCGGACCCAGCCGAAGAAGCCCCGGGGACGCATCACGACGATGTCGAACACGCCGTCGTCGATCTCGGCGTCGGGCAGCAGCGTCGCGCCGGCCTGCAGCATGCCGCAGTTGCCGACGATCAGGGAGTGCGCGCGGACCGACCGGTTGGACTCACCGTCCAGGCGGTACCGGAACTCGAACGCGCTGGCGTCCCGCAGCGAGCGGATCAGCGAGTCGACGTAGGCGAGCCAGCCGACCTTCTTCTTCAGGTCGTCGTTCGTGTTCGCGAGCATCCGGGCGTCGAGGCCCAGGCCGGCCATCACGAGGAAGCCGAACTGCTCCCGCGAACCGTCCTCCCGCTCGACCCCGACGGTGCCGAAGTCGATCGGTCGGTCCTCGCCGTGGAAGATCGTGTGCGCGCTCGCACCCAGGTCGTCGATCGGCGCCGGGATGTTGCGGGCGAGCAGGTTGCCGGTGCCGCTCGGCAGCAGCGCGAGGGCCGCGTCGGAGCCGTGCACGACCTCGGCGACCGCACGGACCGTGCCGTCGCCGCCCGCAGCGGCGATCACGTCGACGCCGGCGTCGAGGGCCTCGCGGGCCATGCCGCCGCCCGGGTCCTCCTCGCTCGTGGCGTACCACTTGGTCTCGGCCCAGCCGGCTTCGCGCTGGTACCGGTTCACGGTGCGCTTCAGCGTCGGCAGGTGGACCTTGACGGGGTTGTAGATGACTGCGGCGGTGCGCTGCTCCGTTGCGGGGGCGTCCTCCGGCACAGCGGTGGCATCCGAGGGCGTCGACATGCGATCAACGCTACCGAACAGGTGCTGCGCGGTCCGGAACGCGGCCACGGGACGGACGGTAGGCGCGGATCGGCCGTGCCACGGGCCTCCCGTCCGGTGGTTCACCGGCTGGTCATCCGTGGCTGGGTAAGCTGGGCCGGTGATCGACCCCCAGCTGTTGCGCGACGAACCGGACCTCATCAAGGCCTCGCAGGCGGCGCGCGGCGCCTCCGTCGACGTCGTCGACCAGGCCGTCGCAGCCGACTCCGCCCGACGGGCGGCCATCACCGCGTTCGAGGCGCTCCGCGCCGAGCAGAACGCGTTCGGCAAGACCGTCGCCAAGGCGCCGAAGGACGAGAAGGCCGCACTCGTGCAGCAGGCCCAGGCGCTCTCCGCGAAGGTGAAGGAGGCGCAGGCCACCGTCACCGCGGCCGAGGACACCTTCAACACCGTCGTCCGCTCGATCCCGAACGTCGTCATGCCCGACGTGCCGGCCGGGGGCGAGGACGACTTCGTCACCCTCCGCACCGTCGGCACCAAGCCGGAGTTCTCGTTCGAGCCGAAGGACCACGCCGACCTCGGTGAGTCCCTGGGCATCATCGACATCGCCCGCGGCGTCAAGGTGTCCGGCTCGCGCTTCTACTTCCTGCGCGGCATGGGCGCCCGACTCGAGATCGCGCTGATGTCGCTCGGCCTCGACCGTGCCGTCGCGCACGGGTTCGAGCCGCTCATCACGCCGACGCTCGTACGCCCCGAGACGATGGCCGGCACCGGCTTCCTCGGCGAGCACGCGGCCGAGGTCTACCGCCTCGAAGCCGACGACCTGTACCTGACCGGCACCAGCGAGGTCGCCCTCGCCGGGTACCACGCCGACGAGATCCTGCAGTTCCCGGCCGGCGACGACCAGGCCCTCCGCTACGCCGGCTGGTCCACCTGCTATCGCCGCGAAGCCGGATCAGCGGGGCGTGACAACCGCGGCATCCTCCGCGTGCACCAGTTCAACAAGCTCGAGATGTTCGCCTACGTCCACCCGGACCAGGCCGACGCCGAGCACCAGCGGCTGATGTCCTACCAGGAGTCGATGCTGCAGGACCTCGGGCTGCACTACCGCGTCATCGAGACCGCGGCCGGCGACCTCGGCACCAGCGCCGCGCGCAAGTACGACCTCGAAGCATGGGTCCCGACGCAGGGCACCTACCGCGAGCTCACCTCGACGTCGAACTGCACCACGTTCCAGGCCCGTCGCCTCGACATCCGGTACCGCACCGAGAGCGGCAAGACCGCCCCGGTCGCCACGCTCAACGGCACCCTCGCCACCACCCGCTGGCTCGTCGCGATCCTCGAGACACACCAGCAGGAGGACGGCTCGGTCGTCATCCCCGAGGTCCTCCGTCCGTACCTCGGCGGCGTCGAGGTGATCGAGCCCCGATGAGCTCCTCACGCGGATTCGTCGACGGTTCCGAGGCGTCGGGCTCGGGCCCCGCTGCGGCTTCGGGCTCGGCCCGTGCCACGGACTCCGCGCGGGTCAAGCGCTGGCTCGTCGCCCTCGACATCGACGGCACCACGATGCGCGAGGACGGCGTCGTCACCGACACCGTCGTCCAGGCGGTCCTCAGCGCCGAAGCCGCCGGGCACGAGGTCATGCTCTCCACCGGTCGCAGCGAGGGCATGACCGTCCCGCTGCTCGAACGGCTCGGCATCCAGCCGAAGTACCTGGTCTGCGCCAACGGGGCGCTCACCCTGAAGCGCACCGAGTCCGGCGCGTACGAGCGCGTGCACGTCGAGACCTTCGACCCGACCGAGGTCCTGCAGACGATCCGCGGTGCCCTCGAGAACGGGGCCTACGGAGTCGAGGACGAGACCGGGCACTACCTGCTCTCCGGCGACTTCCCCGACGACACCATGACCGCGGCCGGCGACCACGTCGAGTTCGAGCGCCTGCTCGGCGTCCGGGCCACCCGTGTCGTCGTGATCTCCCCGGAGCACGGCCTCGAGGAGTTCCTGGACATCGTCGACAAGATGGGGCTGCACAAAGTCTCGTACACGGTCGGCTGGACCGCGTGGCTCGACATCGCGCCCGAAGGGGTCACCAAGGCGACCGCCATGGAGCGCGTCCGAGAGTGGCTCGACATCCCGCGCTCCCGCGTCTTCGCGGCCGGTGACGGACGCAACGACATCGACATGCTGCGGTGGGCCTCCACCTCGGGCCGCGGGGTCGTCATGGGGCAGGCGCCCGACGACGTCGTGGACGCGGGCAACGAGCTGACGGGCGGCGTCACGGACGACGGGCTGGCGGCGGCACTGGACACGTTGCCGCGCTGACGGCTGGCTGCTGTCCCGGCTGACGGGCGCTGGCTGCGCGCGGGCCGGGAGGCTCGGTAGACTGCTCGGGACCCGGTCACGTCTCGCCACGTGGTCGGGTCACGGAGGGTTGTCCGAGCGGCCGATGGAGCCTGTCTTGAAAACAGGTGGGCAGAGATGTCTCGTGGGTTCGAATCCCACACCCTCCGCTCCAGCGTCTCGGTCGTGACCGATGAGGGGTCCTCGCAGGGCCCCGGGTGAGGGCACTGCGCCGACCTAGCGTCGAGGGCATGGACATCACCACACGCTCCGTCGCCGTCATCGGCGGCACCTCCGGCATCGGCCTCGAACTCGCACGGCGTTTCCGTGACGCCGGCAGCCGGGTCGTCATCGGCGGCCGTCGAACCGACGTGCTCGACCAGCTCGCCGCCGAGGGCTTCGGCACCGTCTCGATCGACGTCACCGACGACGACTCCGTCACCACCGCCCGCGACACCCTGCTCGACCTGCTGCCCGACCTGGACACGGTCATCACGATGTCGGGCATCGGCGTCGCCGAGGACCTCCGCGACCCGGCGCACTTCGCCGACGCCGCCCGGATGGTCGACGTCAACCTGCTCGGTACGATCCGGGTGGTCGACGCCTTCACGCCGCACCTGCTCCGACAGGGCAGCGGCACGATCGTCACCGTCAGCTCGGGCATCGGCTTCCTGCCGTTCCCGTTGATGGCGACGTACGCCGCCACCAAGGCGGCGGTGCACGCCTACACCGAGGCGCTCCGCGCACAGCTGGCGGGGACGGGGATCGACGTCGCCGAACTCGTGCCCCCGGCGGTGAACACCACGATGGGCGCCACCAACCCGAACGCGCTGGACCTCGGCGACTTCGGTGCCGAGGTGATGGCGCTCCTGGCACAGGACCCCACCCCGCACGAGCTCTTGGTGCAGGGTGTCCTCATGCACCGGTGGGCAGAACGTGACGGCACGTACGACGACCTGGTCACTCAGCGCTCCCGGGCTCTGGCGACGCTGCCCGGACGGTCGGGCTCAGCGGCGTGACACGCGACGGGGACCCGACCGCGACGCCGACGAACCCGCTCGGCGCGTACCTCCAGGCACGGCGTGGACTCGTCACACCGGAGCAGGTCGGGCTCCCCGCCGGTGGGGTGCGACGCGTGCCGGGCCTCCGCCGTGAAGAGGTCGCGATGCTCGCCGGTGTCAGCACCGACTACTACCTCCGTCTGGAGCGAGGGCGGGACACCCACCCTTCGCCGCAGGTCCTCGACGCGCTCGCCCGGGTGCTCCAGCTGGACGAGGTCGAACGCGCGCACCTCTCGCACCTCGCCGAACCCGTCCGACGTGCACGTCCCCGGCGCACGGCGGAGCGGGTCCCGGCTCGGCTGCACGCCCTGCTGGCCGCGCTCGAGGTCCCGGCGTTCATCGAGGGCCGGGCGTTCGACGTCCTCGCCACGAACGACCTGGCGGCCGCGTTCTCGCCCCGGCTCCGCGTCGGCGAGAACCGGCTCCGTTCCCTGCTGCTCGACCCGGAGGAACAGGTGTTCCACCGCGACTGGGAAGGCGCCGTCGCGAGCTTCGTCGGAGCCTTCCGGCACTCGGTGGCCGACGAGGTCCACGACCAGCGGGTCGTCGAACTCGTGGGGGAGTTGTCGCTGGCCAGCGGGCGCTTCCGGCAGCTGTGGGCACGACAGGACGTCCGGCTGCTCGAAGGCGGATCCATGACGGTCGACCACCCGGTCGTGGGGGAGCTGCACCTGCACCGGGACAAGCTGCCGGTCGACGGGCTGCTCCTCGTGCTCTACTACGCCGACCCGGGCAGTGCGAGCGCCGAGCGGCTGGGCATGCTCGCGTCCCTCACCCACGCCACCAGATCGGGGGCATGAGGCGGCTCGCCGACCGCGGTACGGTTGTCGGCGGAGTGTACGGGTCGTTCTGTGCACGGCCTGCACGACGGACCACGGGGGAAGCACGACCATGACCACGCCGACGTCGGTCCCCGGCCGCGGACCGGACCGCCGCACCGCGATCCTCGAGGCCGCCGCCGTCGAGTTCGACCGCCAGGGCTTCGGCGCCGCGAGCATCTCCGGCATCGCCAAGGCCGCCGAGGTCAGTCAGGGCGCCATCCACTTCCACTTCCGCACCAAGCAGGCCATCGCCCTCGCGGTGATCGACGAGCAGAACGCCCGCACGTTCGAGGCGGTCACCTACGACGGGCCGTCGCCGCTGGGCGGGCTGGTCGAGGCGTCGCGCACGATCGCGGGCCTGCTGCTCGACGACCCGGTGGTCCGCGCCGGCATCCGCCTGTCGCTCGAGAACCGGGTCTTCTCCGGTGCGACGTCGTCCTTCTACGACCAGTGGATCGCCAGCGTGGTCGACGTCTTCCGCCTGGCGGTCGCCGCCGGCGAGGTCGGCCCCACGGTGACCCCGGAAGCACTCGGCGCCACCGTCGTCCCGTGGTTCACCGGTGTGCAGCTGGTGTCCGACGTCCGTGCCGCGCGGGTCGACCTGCTGCCGTCCGTCGCGACGATGTGGCGTGTCCTCGCCCACGCCTGCGTGGTCCCGGCGCACCGCGACCGGTTGCTGGCGGTCGTCGACCGCGCCTTCGCCTGACCGGTCTCCGCAGGACGGACCTCCCGTCATCGGACGGACCTCTCGCGCCAGCGTGGTGCGGAACGCATGACGGGAGGCCCGGACCTGCCCCGGTGGGCTGGTCCGGGCCTCCAGTCCGGTCGTCTCGTCGACGTCAGTCGGTCTTCGCGACCCGCTTGGCGCGCTCCTTGACCTGTTCCTCGCGACGCTTGTCGCGGGCCTTCTGCGCCTTCTCGCGACGCTTCGCCCGCTTGTTCTCGCGCTCGTGGTGCTCGACGTCCTCGGAACGCTTCTGCCGCCACGGTTCGGCGGCCAGGTCGGGGCCGTCCCAGACCTTGATGGCACCCCAGGCGGCGGCGAGCAGCGGCACCGAGATGATCGCGCCGGTGATGCCGGCGAGGACGGTGCCCGCGGTCAGGCCGACCAGGATCACCAGGCCGTGCAGGCGCAGGGTCTTGCCCATCAGCACGGGCTGCAGGAGGTTGCCCTCGAGCTGGTTGACGACCACGACGATGCCGACGACGATCAGCGCCGGCACCGGACCGAGGGCGACGAGGGCCACGAGCGCGGCGAGGATGCCGGCCGCGGTGGCGCCGACGATCGGGATGAACGCCGTGATGAAGACGATGACCGCCAGCGGCAGGGCGAGCGGGACGCCGACGATCGCGATGCCGACGCCGATGCCGATCGCGTCGACCGCGGCGACGGTCGCGGTGCCGCGGACGTAGCCGCCGAGGGTGGAGACGACGCGGTCACCGACACGACGGGCGCGGTCGTACGAGGCGCCGGTGAAGGGGCGGAGCAGGAACTCCCAGATGCGGGGCCCGTCCTTGAGGAAGAAGAACAGCACGACGATCATCAGCACCAGGCCGGTGAGGAAGTTCGCCGTGGCGGATGCGCCGGCGAGGGCACCGGAGCCGAACTTGGCGCTCGTGACGAAGTCGGTGGCGGTCTTCACCGCGTCGTCGACCTGCGAGTCTGAGATGGCGAACGGCAGGGTCTTGCTGAAGTCCTGCAGCTGCTGGAAGCCCTCGACGGCGGACTTCTGCAGGCTCGACCACTGGTTCTCGACCGCGACGACGATGAGGTAGCCGAGCAGGCCGAGGACGACCAGGACACCGAGCAGGACCGTCAGGGTCGCGAACACCGACGGGAACCCGTGCCGGCGCAGCCACGAGACGACCGGGTGCATGGCCGAGGCGATGATGAGCGCCAGGAGCACCGGGATCGTCACGACGCCGAGCACCTGACTGGCGTAGACGATGCCCGCGGCGATGACGATCAGGATGATCAGCTGCAGGCAGCGGGTCGCCAGGCGGCCGAACGAGTCCGACCAGGCAGCGCGCACACCGGTCACCGGCTCGGTCGGTGGCGTCGTCGGTGGGGCAGCGGCGGAGGAGCGGAAGAACGGCATGACGCCGACGGTACAGACGCACAGGTGGGTGCGCCGGGTCTCGTTGCGCCCAGTCCTCTCAGTCCTCGACGAGGTCGCGGTCCCGGAACCACTTGAGCAGCCAGGCGGCGCTCGTCCGGTCGAACGACCGCGGGAAGTCGAGGGTGCCGGACAGGAACGGGCTGAAGCCCTCGACGGACGCGATGTCGGAGTCGTCGAGGCCCCGGTACGCCATCGACCAGCCGTCGAACCGGCGGCGGTCGATGTCCTCGCGGATCAACGACTTGACGGTGTGGTGGCGGGGGTCCCGCTCGATCGCGGCGAACCGGTCGTCGACGCTCCACGCCGGACCCTCGAGCAACTGCATGAACCGGCCGCCCTTGACGACGAGCAGGCCGGAGACGCCGAGCGCCTCGTTCCGCAGCCGTGCACCCGCGAGCATCTCCATGAGCTCGTCCTCGCCGAACTCGTGCGTCGCGACGCTCATGTAGACGATGGAGACCAGCACCAGGGCATCTTCGCTCGCGCGTCCGGGTCGGCACAATCGTGTCCGGAATCTGCACCCGGAGGCACGCCTAGGATCGTCCTCATGGCGACCGTCCTCCTCGTCCGGCACGGACGCACCACCGCGAACGCGACCGGACTCCTCGCTGGCCGGACCGCCGGGATCGCGCTCGACTCCGTCGGCAAGCGGCAGGCCGCCGCCACCGCGGAGCGCATCGCCGCCGTGCCCCTCGCTGCCGTCGTGTCGAGCCCGCTCGAGCGCTGCCGACAGACCGCACGGGCGATCACGGCGTTCCAGCCGGGCGACCCGCAGCAGTTCGTCGAGCGCGGCATCATCGAGGCGGACTACGGCGACTGGCAGAACCGCAAGATCAGCGAACTCGCCACCGAACCCCTGTGGCGGGTGGTGCAGTCGAACCCGAGCGCGGTCGTGTTCCCCGGCGGCGAGTCCATGCAGACCATGCAGTCCCGCGCGGTCGCCGCGATCCGCCGGATGGACGCGCAGATCGAGGCTGAGCATGGCGCCGCCGCGGTGTGGGTCGCGGTGAGCCACGGCGACATCATCAAGTCCGTCCTGGCCGACGCCCTCGGCATGCACCTGGACCTGTTCCAGCGGATCTCGGTCGGACCGGCGTCGGTGTCGATCGTCCGCTACGGCGAGGCCCGGCCGGACGTCGTCGCCACGAACACCGAGTCGGGGGACCTGTCGTGGCTCGCCCGGGCCGCGGCTCCGAGCGCGGACGCGGTCGTCGGCGGCGGGGCCGGGCACGAGGAGCCGTCGCCGTCGTCCACCGAGCGTCCGGACCCGACCACTCCCTGAACGGTCGGAGCCGCACGCTCCTACAATGCGGGTATGCCCCCCATCGTCCACGGCTTCGACTGGCCGGACAGACTCGTCGTCGGCACGATCGGACGCCCGGGCGAGCGATCGTTCTACATCCAGGCCCGTGACGGCCGCCGTGTCGTCAGCGTCGCCATCGAGAAGGAACAGTCGGCCGTGCTGGCCGACAAGATCGATGAACTCCTCGACGAGGTCGCCACGGTCGAGGACAACCGCTTCAGCGTCCCGGACTCCGCGCCCACCGAACTCCGCGACGGCGAACCGCTCGACCAGCCCGTCGAGCCCGAGTTCCGTGCCGGTGCCCTGAGCCTGGGCTTCGACCCTGCCACCGCGCAGGTGGTGATCGAGGCGTACCCGATCGAGGACGACGTCGAGGTCTTCACCGAGCCGACCGGCGACGGCGACGAGGTCGAGGCGGTCGTCGAGCTGTCCGAGCCGAGCGAACTGCTGCAGGTGAAGATCCCGGTCGGCAGCGCCCGCGCCTTCGTCGAGCGCACCCGCGAGGTCATCGCCGCCGGACGACCGAGCCCGCCCGACTTCCCCGAGCTCGGATGACGCTCGGTCCTGACGCCGCCGGCGCCGCGGTCCCCAGCGCGCCGGGTGAGCTCCGAATCTCCGGACGCATCCGCGAGGCTTCGAACGCCACCTTCCTCGCACGGCTCGACGGCGAGAACGTCGTCTACAAGCCGATCGAGGGCGAGAAGCCGCTGTGGGACTTCCCGGACGGCACGCTGGCCGGACGTGAAGTCTCCGCCTACCTGGTGTCCGAGGCGCTCGGGTGGAACGTCGTGCCCGAGACCTGGATCGGCGACGGTCCGTTCGGCCCCGGCATGGTGCAGCGGTGGCAGGAAATCGACCCCGAGCAGGACGCCGTCGACCTGGTCCCCGCCGAGGACGCCGCCGTCGCGGTCGCCGAGGGCACCGTGCGCGAGGTGCTCGACGCCGTGGACGAGAACGACCAGGCCGTGACCCTGGTGCACGAGGACTCGGTCGCCCTCCGGCGGATGGCGGTCTTCGACGTCGTCACGAACAACGCCGACCGCAAGGGCGGCCACGTCCTGGCGATGGCCGACGGGCACCGGTACGGCGTCGACCACGGCCTGACCTTCCACGTCGAGCACAAGCTCCGGACCGTGCTCTGGGGTTGGATCGGCGAACCGCTCAGCGAGGACGAGGTCGCCGGACTCCAGCGTCTGTCCGAGGCGCTGCGCGGGCCCCTCGGCGAGACCCTGCGCGAACACCTCACCGACGACGAGCTGTCGGCCCTCCGCGGCCGTTGCGCCGCGCTGGCCGCGGTCGCGACGTTCCCGCCGCCGGACGGCTACGGTCCGGCCGTCCCGTGGCCGGTCTTCTGACCCCGCCCGCCTGCTGACCCACCCTGCGTGACGGACGGGAGGCGCGCCTCCCGTCCGCTACACCGGTCCTGCTCGGGACCGCGCCCCGTCAGTGCGCCGCCGCGCGCAACTCGTCGATGACCGGGCCGAGGTGCCCGCGCCGATCGGGTCGGGCGACCTCCTCGAGCCGGTGAGCGAGCCGGAGGGCCGCCGCGGTCACGATCGGGTGGTCCATGCCGTACGTCCGGACACCGGCGAAGACGCTGTCGACGAGGGACTCCGCCGACGGCCAGCGCGGGACGACGCGGGTGCTGCCGTCCTGCAGGTAGGCCGTGATCGGGGCGCGGTCCCGCCACAGCGGGACGAGGGTACGCGCTGACATGTCGAGCGCGGTGGCCGCCGTGTACGGGTCGTTCGTCCCACTCGCGAGGCCGCGGACGGCGATCTCGACGAGCTGCTGCAACGCGAAGTCCACGTCCTGGTACGGGGTGCGTGCGACTCCGAGCAGCACCATCGCCCGCAGTCGCGTCCGATCGGCATCGTCGACGGTGACCTCGCCGCCGGAGCGGTCCGTGATGCGCAGCACGGGATCGCCCTGGATGACGTAGTCGCCGGGCATCACCGTCATCACGACGACACGGTCCTGTTCCGAGGCCCAGCGGACGAGCCGTGGCCAGTCGACGGACTGCACGTGTCCGTGGTCCTCGGCGCGCACCGCCCCCTCCGCCTCGGAGACGTGCCCTGGTGTGCTGACCGGTCCCGGAGCGACACTGACCGATTCGTCGTCGCTCATGCGGAAGGCCAGGCCGACCGCGGCGTCGAGGTCGTCCTGCACCTGTTGCTGCAACGAGGTGATCTGCACGCTCGAAGCGATGTGGTGGATGAAGAACACGAGGACGGCGACGTCCAGGACCCCGAGGAGCACCGCCGCGTGGATGGCGATGACGGGGACGAACGCCGAGCCGTCGTCGACGTCGGTGTGCACCGAGCGCAGGACCACGATGGAGTAGAGGAACGTCGCCGTGAACGCCGCGAGGACGAACTGGTTCGACCGGTCCGCCATGAAGTTCCGGACCAGCCGCGGCCCGTACGTCGACGACGTCGTCGCGAGCACGGAGATCGTGATCGAGAACGACGTCCCTGCGACCGTCAGCATCGAGGTGCCGATCGTGGTCAGGATCGAACGGCCGCCGCTGGCACTCAGGGCGTCGAGGACCACCAGCGGTGTGCCACGGTCGACGAGGGTGCGGTCGATGGTCACCAGGACCTGGGCGAGCACGATCGCGGCGATGCCGAGGACGGCCGGCAGGAACCAGAAGGACTCCCGGACGCGGAGACTGATGGTGCGCACGACGCGGTTCCTCTCGCAGTGAGCCGGCCGGACGGCGGCGGCTCTCGGTCGAGTCTGCCCGACGGACGGGAGGCGCGTACCGCGCCCGGTACGCGCCTCCCGTCCGTCAGGTGACCGGTCAGCCCGTCCGGTGACCGGTCAGCCGAAGCGGGTGAACGGGCTGCCCCACAGGCCGTCGTCGCCGGGGCCGCCGCCGAACCCGCCGAAGGCGGACCCGGAACCCCGCCGGGCACCGAGGTAGGAGCCGACCACGGCGACGCCGAGGTCGTCGTTCTCCGGCGCCGTCACTGTGCCCTCGACGCGGCGGGCCATGCCGTCCACGAAGCGGGCGAGCCCCGGGTCGTCGCCGAGCCGGAAGAACGTCGTCTTCGCGCCCAGACGGTGGGCGTTCTCGAGCTCGCGGACGCTCAGCGCGATCGTCACCGGGTCCGGCGGGTAGCTGAAGTACACCTGCCCGTTCGGCTCGAGGTGCGACGTCGGCTCGCCGTCGGTGACGATGAGCAGCACCGGCTGGGCGTTCGGGTGCTTCCGGAAGTGCCGGTTCGCCAGCAGCAGGGCGTGGTGCAGGTTCGTGCCCTTGTCCCACATCGCGTCCAGGCCGACGAGCTGTTCGACGTCCATGACCTCGGCCTCGCGACCGAACGCGATGAGCTGCAGGTCGTCGCCACGGAACCGGGTCGAGATGAGCGTGTGCAGCGCGAGGGCGGTGCGCTTCATCGGGACCCAGCGGTCCTCCATCGCCATCGAGAACGACGTGTCGACGAGCAGGGCGACGGCGGCCTGGGTGCGGGCCTCGGTCTCCTGCACCTCGACGTCCTCGATCTGCAGCCGCACACCGGCGCCGGTCCGGGGTCCGTCCCCGGCGGTCCGGGTGAGCGCGTTCGTGATCGAGCGGGTGACGTCCCAGGGCTCGGTGTCGCCGAACTCCCACGGACGGGTCGACCCGGAGCGGTCGCCGGCAGCACCGGCACGGCGGAGGTCCCGCGCACCCTGCCGACCCGACATCCGCTCGGCGACGTCCTTGAGCAGGCTCTTGCCGAGCTGCCGCATCGCCTTCGGGGTCAGCCGGAGCTGCCCGTCGCTGCCGCGCTGCATCGCGCCCGAGTTCCGCAGCGCCTTCTCGAGCTGTTGCAGGGTCCGGGCGTCGACGGCCGCCTGGTCGCCGAGCTGCTGGGCGAGGGCGTCGAGGTCCAGGTCGTCGAGCTCGGACCCGGGGCCGACCTGGGCGAGCTGGTCGGCCAGCGCGTCGAGGTCCGCGATGTCCTGGAACACCCCGGTGCCGTCGCCGAGGCCGAGTCCCTGCTCGCCGTCCATGCCCTCGGAGCCGCCCCAGTCCTCGCCGGGGCGGAGGGCACGGAGGTTCTCATCCAGCTGGGACAGCGCCCCCATCAGTGCGGGGGAGCCGAACGCCTGCTCGGCCAGCGCATCGAGTTCGTCCCGTTGCTCCTGCGTCATCGAGTTCCGCATCCGCTGGGCGGCGGCGGCGCGGGACGCCAGGTCGTCGAGCAGTTCGTCGACGTTCTGCGGGTTCGACGGGAACTGGTCGCCGTGCTTCGCCATGAACTCGTCGAACTGCTCCTGGCTGTCCTCGCCCCGACGGTGGGCGTCGAGCAGCTCGTTGAGGTCCTGCATCATCTGCGCGACCGCGGCCCGGTCGTCGTCGGTGGCGTTCTCGAGCGCCTGCTTCATGCCCGCGAACCGTTGGTCGAGCATCTCGCGGCCGAGCAGGTCCTTGATCTGCTCGTACTTCTGTCGGGCCGTCGGGCTCTTCCAGTCGTAGCTGTTCAGCTCGCTGACCGCGGCGGCGGGCGAGGCGGGCAGGCTGTCGAGCTGCAGTTCGGCCAGTGCCCGGTCGCCGTCGTCCATCGCCGTGTCGCGGGCGAGCTGTCCGCGTTCGGCCAGGACGGCCTGGTCGAGGAGCTGCTTGATCTCCTGCAGGGTGCCGTCGAGGTTGTTCTTGCTGGTGAGCTCGCGACGCTTCTCGGCGACGAGTCGGGCGAGGTCGTCGAGCCCGCGCTGCGACCGTCCCCCGCGACGGAGGAACTCCCGCATCGCGCGTTCGGGCGAGGTGCCGGCCATCACGTCCTGGCCGATGGCGTCGAGCGCCTCGGACAGGTCGGCGGGCGGCGCCAGGGGGTCCGGGCCGCCGTCGTACTTGCCGTACCGGCTGTCGCGGCTCAGCCGACGGTTCGGGCGGCTAACCACGGGTCACCCCGTCGGTGCCGGTGCCGGTGTCGGTGTTGGTGTCTGTGTCGCTGTGCACCGGGTCACATCCCATACGCTGCTTCGCCCCCGCCGGACTCCTTGCTGATGCGGCGGGCGAGGAACAGGCCCTCGAGTGCGAGCTCGATCGCGCCCGCACGCTCGCCGTCAGACGTCGAGTCGAGGCGCTCGCACACCTGGTCGTACAGGTCGGACTCGCCCAGGGAGGGCAGTCCGGCGAGGAAGTCCCGCGCGCTGACCTGTTCGCCCGTGGTGACCATGGTGCCGCCCTCGAGCGCGTCGACGAGCACCCCGAAGTCCAGTCCGCGGAAGCGCGAGCGGACGGTCTCGGCCGTCGCGGTGCGGAGCAGGTGCTCGAGCACCTCGTCGGCACGGTCCTCTTCACCGGACTCGAACTCGATCTTGCCGCCCAGGACGTCGACGGCGGTCTCGAGGTCGATCGGACGAGCGACCGCGTCGGACTCACCCTGACGTGCTGCACGGTGGACGGCAGCGGCGGACACCGTCTCGGCGCCGGCGATCGAGAAGCGGGCGCTGACGCCACTGCGCTGGTCGACGGCGCTCGACTCGCGGAGGGCCCGGGTGAACCGGGCGAGGATCTCGATGAGGGCGTCGGGGACCTCGGCCGTCAGCTGGGCCTCTTGCCGGATGACGGCGATCTCGTCCGCGAGCTCGATCGGGTAGTGGGTGCGGATCTCGGCGCCGAAGCGGTCCTTCAGCGGCGTGATGATCCGCCCGCGGTTCGTGTAGTCCTCCGGGTTCGCACTCGCGACGACGAGCACGTCGAGCGGTAGACGCAGGACGTACCCGCGGATCTGGACGTCGCGCTCCTCCATCACGTTGAGCATCGCGACCTGGATGCGTTCGGCCAGGTCGGGCAGCTCGTTGATCGCGACGATGCCCCGGTGGCCGCGGGGGATCAGGCCGAAGTGGATGGTCTCCGGGTCACCCAGGCTGCGGCCCTCGGCGACCTTCATCGGGTCGACGTCGCCGATCAGGTCCGCGACGGAGGTGTCCGGCGTCGCGAGCTTCTCGACGTAGCGGTCGTCGCGGTGCACCCACGAGATCGGCAGGGCGTCGCCGAGCTCCTGGGCCCGGCGGATGCTCGCCGTCGTGATCGGTTCGTAGGGGTGCTCGCCGAGTTCGGAGCCGGTGATGACCGGCGTCCACTCGTCCATCAGTCCGTTCAGGGTGCGGAGCAGTCGGGTCTTGCCCTGGCCGCGCTCACCGAGCAGGACGACGTCGTGCCCGGCGATCAGGGCGCGTTCGAGCTGCGGGATGACGGTGGTCTGGAAGCCGTGCAGGCCGGGCCAGGGGTCGCGGCCCTCACGGAGGGCGGTGAGCAGGTTGTCGCGGATCTCGGCGCGGACCGACTTCTGGACGTGCCCAGCAGCGCGGAGCTCGCCGACCGTGGAGGTTGCAGGTCGGTTCACGGGCGCCACGGTACGCCCGGCCACCGACGGCGGCAACGGGACGGGAGGCGCGTGGCGGCGCCGCCACGCGCCTCCCGTCCGGCACGCCCGCGCCGAGACGCCCCCGTCTCCGGTAGACGCCGCGTCAGCGCCGAGACGCCCCCGGATGTGGCGGCGTCTCGGCGGGTCGGAGGCGCCGCGAACAGACGCCTCCGTCTCGGCACCCGGGTCAGCCGAACAAGCGGCGGGACGCGATCTCGGCGCCCTCGACGAGCGCGCCGAGCTTCGCCCACGCGACGTCGGACGCGACGAACTCGTAGCTGGCGAACGTGGCGAGTCCACAGTCGGTCCCGGCGACGATGCGCGTCGGGTCGCCCACGGCCTCCGCCGCCTCGACGATGCGGTTCGCGACGAGCTGCGGGTGCTCCAGGTAGTTCGTCGTCACGTCGATGACCCCGGGCACCAGGACCGCACCGTCGGGCAGCGGCAGGTCGCGGAACGCTGGGAACTCGTGCGCGTGCCGCGGGTTGCCGAACGGGATGCTGAAGGACCCGACCTCGGCCCGGTACAGGTGCGGGAGCAGCACGTCGACGGGCACGTCGTCCTGGTGCGGGCCCTGCCAGTTGCCGTAGCAGACGTGCAGCCGGGTCTGCTCCTTCGGGATGTTCCGCAGCGCGTGGTTGAGCGCGTCGACGTGCAGGTCGACGGCCGCCAGGAACTCGTCGAGCGAGGCGTCGCCGAAGTGGATCACCCGTTCCATCGCCAGGTCCGGGGCGTCGAGCTGCAGGACGTGCCCACGGGCGACGATCTCCTCGTACTCGACGCGGAGCTGCTCGGCGAGCGCGAAGACGTACTCGCGGTGGTCGGCGTAGTGCGGGTTCGCGTCGTCGAGCAGCAGCGTGGTCGCGACGATCCCGGGCGTCGCCGCCGAGAGGAACGTGCCGGCCGGGGTGCGTCCGGCAGCGGCGTTCCGGTCGAGTTCGCGGGCGAAGCCGTCGAGGTCCTCGCGGATGCCGGCGCGCTCCTCGTCGTACTGCAGCAGCCCCTGGGCGACCGGGGTGTCCCAGACGCGGGCGAACTCGGCACCCTCGTCGATCTGACGCGCCTGGAAGGCGGCGTACTCGGGGAACTTCACCGAGTCGAGTGTCGGCTTGCGGTGCCCCGTCCCGCCGAACCCGGACAGACGCTCGCGGATGTACGTCGAGAAGCCGACGCGGGGGACCTCGCCGTCGTTGACGACGTCGATGCCGGCGTCGAGCTGCGCGTCGACGGTGCGCGCGAGGACCGCGGCGGTCTCTTCGCGGAGCGCCTGCTCGTCGAAGGGCTTGCCCTGGTCACGGGCGACCAGGAGCGCGCTCAGCTCCGGCGTCCGGGGGAGGGACCCCGTGTGGGTCGTGAGGATGCGGTCGGTCGAGTTCTGCAGCGGCACGCGACCACGCTACTGACTGGAGGCCCGTGTCGGGCCGGTCCCGTGCCTCCAGTCCGTCACACCCCGGTTCCGGGGCGGGTTCTCGCGGACCGTGAACCTGAGCGGCGGCTGAGGCGTACGTTCCGATTCTGCGGCAGCCGAAGGGGCTGGCCGCGGGAGGAGCATGCGCATGACGAGCGCCAGCGGAACGAGAGACGGATCGGTGACGAGCCTGGTCCCGGCGAGGATGGACCGACTGCCGTGGACCCGGTTCCACTGGAGTGTCGTGGTCGGCCTGGGGGTGTCCTGGATCCTCGACGGCCTCGAGATCCAGATCGTGTCCAACGCCGGGTTCAAGGCGGACCTGGGCCTGAGCAACCAGGACGTTGCGTCCCTCGGCAGCATCTACCTGGTCGGTCAGGTCGTCGGCGCCCTGGTCTTCGGGCGGCTGTCCGACAAGCTCGGTCGTCGCAAGCTGTTCATCCTGACGCTCGCGATCTACCTGATCGGCTCGGGTGTCGCCGGCCTCGCGCAGGACTTCTGGTTCCTGGCGGTGTTCCGTTTCGTCGCCGGTCTCGGCATCGGCGGTGAGTACGCCGCGATCAACTCCGCGATCGACGAACTCATCCCGGCGAAGTACCGCGGGCACGTCGACATCGCGATCAACGGCACCTACTGGGGCGGTGCGGCCCTCGGTGCCGCGGCGAACATCTACCTGCTCGACACGGCGAACTTCTCCGAGAGCATCGGCTGGCGCATCGGGTTCTTCCTCGGCCCGGTGCTCGGCATCGCGATCATCTTCCTGCGGCGGCACATCCCGGAGAGTCCGCGGTGGCTGATGACGCACGGCAAGGAGCAGGACGCCGAGGACACCGTCGCCCGGATCGAGGCGGAGGTCGAGAGGGAGTCCGGCAGGAAGCTCGAGACCGTGCCGCAGTCGAAGGCGCTGACGGTCACCCCGATGGACAACGTCGGGTTCCTGACCATCGCCCGCGTGCTGCTCAAGCAGTACCCGACCCGCACCCTGGTCGGCGCGACGATGATGATCACGCAGGCCTTCCTCTACAACGCGATCTTCTTCACCTACGCGCTGGTCCTGACGAACTTCTTCGGGCTGAAGACCGCCGAGACGTCGGTCTACTTCTTCCCGTTCGCGATCGGGAACCTGCTCGGCCCGATCATCCTCGGTCGTTTCTTCGACACCTGGGGTCGGCGGCAGATGATCTTCCTGACGTACCTGGTGTCCGGACTCGTGCTGGCGACGTCGGCGTTCCTGTTCCGGGCGGACGCGATCAGCGCCGGCGTCCAGGTCGTGTTCTGGTGCATCTCGTTCTTCTTCGCCTCGGCCGGAGCCTCGAGTGCCTACCTGACCGTCAGCGAGATCTTCCCGCTCGAGCTGCGGTCGCAGGCGATCTCGTACTTCTTCGCGCTGGCCCAGGTCTTCGGTGCCATCGCCCCGCTCATCTACGGCGCCTTCATCGGCGACGGCTCGGACCGTGAACCGCTCTTCTGGGGGTACCTGCTGGGGTCGGCGGTGATGATCATCGGCGGGGTGGTCGCGTTGGTCTTCGGGGTCGATGCCGCCCGGAAGGGGCTCGAGGACATCACGCAGCCCCTGTCGGTGCTGACCGGCAAGGACAGCGTGGACACCGGACCGGGCTCCGGAACGGGAGGCCCGTCCACCGCCGGACGCGCACCGGACGCTGGGCGAAACTCCTGATGCAACATGTTTAGCGGCGGCTGTCGCGTCCTGTGACCCTCGTGACCACGGCCCCGCCCGGGGCCGTGGTCACGGAGGATCCGATGCACGACACCACCCCACCGGCGGCATCCCGCCCGACAGGACAGCAGGCTGTCCTGCACAGACGACAGGCCGACACGGTTGTCCACCGAGCCGCCGACGGATCCCGTCATCGGAGCCGCCGTGCACGACGGTGACCTGATGACCGGACTCCTGCGTGCCGACAGCGACACGACCAGCGCCAGCGACCCGCTCGGGGTGCCGCGGAACCTGCTGCGTGACGCGGTCTTCGAGCGGATGCTGCGCAGCATCCTCTGCGGTGAGTACCGGCGCGGACAGCGTCTGCGACTCGACGCCCTGGCCGACGACATGCGGGTGTCGCGGACGCCGGTGCGCGAAGCCCTCGTCCCGCTCGAGGCCCTGCGCCTGGTCATCGTCCAGCGCTACGTCGGGGTCGTGATCGCCCCGTGGACGGTCGGCCAGATGGTCGAGCGCACCCGGATCGCGCAGTCGATGCTCGTCGACCCGCCGACCAGCTGCGCGCGATCGGACGAGCCCTTCGACCCCGCCGTCCTGCGCGACTGCCTGTCCGAAGCCGGCGCGTTCGTGGAGCTCGCGGTCTGGGTGCTCCGACGCTCCGGGGCTCCCGTCAGTGCGGACTGGTTGCGGTCGCAGCAGCCGGTGCTCGACGTGTTCCACACGGACGACATCGCCCGTGCGAACGGCATCGACATCGCCGCCGACTGGACCAAGCGGATGCAGGTGCTCAAGGCCGCGCGGACGGCAGCGCTCGCCGACGACGTCGACCTGTGCGCCGTACGGCTGACCGAGCTGTCGGAGCTCCTCATCGCGCTGCCGGAGCGGTTCCGGAGCTCCGAACGACTGCGGAGCGTCGAGACGGCCTGACCCGGGTCCGGTCTCGCGCGGGGCGCGGAACGAAGTCGCTCCCCGGGCGGGCACTGACGATCGGGGGCGTCAGGCCCAGGCCACGGGGAGCGACGTCTGGGTGCTGTCCTTGCTGGGTGCTGCTGCTGTGTCGCGGCGACGAGGGTGTGACGCCTCGGAATGTGATGCCACGTCACGATGAGACTATGCATCGGGGTACACAACGGCAACCCCCCATCGTCCCCACTTCGGGGGACCGGCCGATCTCCGTCGGTGCCGCCCCTCGACCGGGCGGACCGGCGGCTCCGATCCCGGTGCTCCAGTCGGGTCGAGAGTCCGCCCGACCTCCTGTATGCTCTTGGTCGAACACCTGGAGACGTCGCATAGTCAGGCCGAGTGCACCACCCTGCTAAGGTGGAGTCCCCTCTAGGGGACCGAGGGTTCAAATCCCTCCGTCTCCGCACTCCACGAAACCCCGGTCTCGCGCCATGCGAGCCGGGGTTTCGTCGTTCCATAGTGCGGTGCTCCGAGGCGGTGGAGCCAGGCCCTGAGTCGGCGCACCGGCTACGGTCATCGGGTGATGCGACGGATGACGACAGCCGCGGCGACCGTGGCGGTCGCCGCCCTGCTGCTCGCCGGCTGCAGCGCGGGCAGCACGCGCGCCGACGGTAGCGGCATCGAGGGCTACGTCGAACCCGGTGCTGGCGCTGCCGATCGCGTCCGGACGGCGGTCGACCGCGGGGCGGACGTCATCGGCGTCGACGGCGCTGCACTCTCCGACGACGGCACGCACCTGCTGCCGACCTCCGGTGACGTCGGGGAGCTGGTCGGCGTGGCCGCGAAGGCTGGAGCCCGGACCGAGGTGCTCTTCAGCAACTACTCCTCGACCATCGGGGACTTCTCGCCCGAGGGTGCGACGGCCCTGTTGTCGTCGTCGACCAACCGTGCCCGGGTCGTCGGGCAGCTCGTCGACCTGGCGGCACGACTGGGGACCGACGGCGTGCAGATCGACCTCGAGTCGATGCGCTCCCAGGACCAGGCCGACCTTGTCACCTTCACCCGGGCGCTCCGCACGGCGGTCCGCGAGCGGCTCGGGAACTATGCCGAGGTCTCCATCGCGATGATGTCGTCCACCGACCCGGCCGAGTACCGCGAGCGGGGCTACGACCTGGCCGGGCTCGCCCCGCACCTGGACCGGACCGTGCTGATGACCTACGACCAACACGGGCCGTGGAGCGACGCCGGGACGATCGGGTCGCTTCCGTGGGCACGGAAGGCGATCCGGACCGCGATAGACGGGGGACTGCCGGCGGACCGGATCGACGTCGGCGTCGCCGGCTACGGCTACGCCTGGGGCCCCGGCGCGGATACCGCACCGATCCCGGCGGCCCGGGCCGCGCACCTGGCGGGCGGCCGGGCGCAGTGGTCGGACCGGACGGGGGAGTGGTCGGCGACGCTCGCGGACGGGCGGCAGCTGCACTGGTCGGACGACCGCTCGTACGCCGCCCGACGCGACCTGGCTCGCGACCTCGGCGTGCACGGCGTCGCGATGTGGTCCCTCAACCTGTCGGCACTGCCCGATCGCTGAGCGGGAGGCGGCACCGGGCCTCCCGTCCGGACGACGCGTTCGGTGACGCATCCTCCGGTTGTGCTCACTCGGCCGTTGTAGCATCGCCGGACATCGACCCAGCGACGAGGAGAACTGCGTGCCGGAGCTGACCCACCACACCGTCCCGATCGACCGGATCCAGGACGCGGGGGCGGCCGTCATGGCGTCGGTCGCGACCGTGGTGGACGGCAAGTCCGACGCCATCCGCACGGCCCTCACCGTGATGCTGGCGGAGGGACACCTGCTCGTCGAGGACGTCCCCGGCGTCGGCAAGACGGTGCTCGCGAAGGCCCTCGGCGCCTCCGTCGGCGGGTCCGTGAGCCGCATCCAGTTCACCTCGGACATGCTGCCCTCGGACGTCACCGGCGTGAACATCTACGACCAGTCGTCCGGCACCTTCCGGTTCTCACCCGGGCCGGTGTTCGCGAACGTCGTGATCGGCGACGAGATCAACCGCACCAGTCCGAAGACCCAGTCGGCGTTGCTCGAGGCGATGGCGGAGTCGCAGGTCACCGTCGACGGTGTCACCCGGCCCCTCGAGTCCCCGTTCATGATCGTCGCGACGCAGAACCCCGTCGACATGGAGGGCACCTACCCCCTGCCGGAGGCGCAGCGCGACCGGTTCATGGCGCGCATCACGATGGGCTACCCGAGCCCCGGTGCCGAGCGCCGGATGCTCGCGGCCCGCGGCGGCCACGACCCGCTCGCCGACCTGCGTCCGGTCGTCGACGTCGACACGCTCCGCGCGATGATCGCGTCCGTCCGCACGGTGCACATCGCCCCGGACGTCGAGGCGTACATCGTCGAGATCGTCCGTGCGACACGGATGCACCCCGACCTGCTCCTCGGCGCCAGCCCGCGCGCGACCCTGCACCTGGCGCAGGCTGCCCGGGCGCACGCGGCGCTGCTCGGCCGGCCGTTCGTCACGCCGGACGACGTCGCGGTCCTGTCCCCGGTCGTGTTGGCCCACCGACTCGTCCCGGTGGCCCGGGGCCTCGGCGGTTCGGCGGAGGACACCGCCCGCGAGATCGTCGTCCGGATCGTCTCCGACACCGCGGTGCCGTTCACCGCGACCCCCGTCCGCTCCTGATGGTCGACCAGCGCCCCGCCGCCCGTCCGTTCGCGCTGCGCGCGGGCGCGGCCGGCTCGGTGCTGTCCCGGGTCGGACGTCGCGGGCTCGGCATGCTGCGCCGGACCCCGTTCCCCCGCCCGACGCTCCGCGGCTGGACCGTCCTGGCGGTCGGCCTCGGCCTCGTCGGCGGCGGCCTGGTCGCCTCGATGAGCGTCGCCGTCTCCGCGGGGCTGCTGCTCCTGGTGCTCGTCGTCTCCGGCGTCGTCACCGCACTGGCCGTGGCGGCGCCGCTCCGCGCCTCCCGGTCGGCACCGCGCGCGATGGTGCAGGTGGGCGAGGTCTACCGGGAACGGGTCACGATCCGCGGGTCGGAGGTGCGGTTCGCACCGCGCTCGACGCTGCTCGTCCGCGAGCAGCTCGACGACCTCTTCGTGAGCACCAACGAGGCCGCGTCGCTCGTCACCATCGGACCCGGCACCCCGCCGGCGGTGCTCGACGTCGAGGCACTCGCGATCCAGCGTGGGCGGGCGTTCGTCGGCCCGGTCACCGTCCGCGTCGAGGACCCGTTCGGGCTGCTCCGCATCGACAGACCGGTCGTGCCGGCCGAGGAGGTCGTCGTGGTCCCCGGCACGACCCCGCTCTCCGCACTCGACACCGGGGCGCTCGCCGGCGCGGTCTCCGCCGACGAGGGCCGGGTCGGTCAGGGCGGATCCGCCGACGACAGCGAGCTCCGCCCCTACCGGCCGGGCGACCCCATCCGGCGCGTGCACTGGGGGCAGAGCGCGAAACGCGGCGTCCTGCACGTCCGCCAGACCACGCAGGCGCAGCCGCCGGAGGCCGTGGTCGCCCTGGACGTCCGCCGCTCGTCCTACCAGCAGCTCGGCCGCGACGACCTGTCCGAACTGTCCGACCTCGGCGGCGACCAGGCCTTCGAGCACGCGGTCGTGGTGGCGGCGAGCGTCGCCCGGGCGCTGTCGGCACGGACCTCCCGGGTCGCGCTCGTCAGCGACGGACCCGGCGGCGACGTCCGGCACAGCGGGGACGCCGGCGGGCTGTCCGAGGTGCTCGTGGGCCTCGCCGACGTCCAGGCACGGTCCGACGCCCGGGAACTGACCGACGTCCTGCACGGTGTCCGCGGCCGGGACGTGCACGGCATGACCGCCGTCGTGACCGGGCACTGCAGCCCGGAGGAGGCCGCCGAACTCGTCTCGACGACGAACGGGTCGAGCCGCGGCGTGCTCGTCACCGTCGTCGCCCCGGACCCCGTCGTGCGCGGGATCATGGGCCGTGCCGGGTGGCGCGTGCTCGTGGTCCCGGTGCCCGGCACGACCATGAGCGGACACACCCGATGACGGCCACCAGCCCGAGCGGACACACCCGATGACCGCCACCAGCCCGGCTCGGCAGCGCGAGCACGTCGACGTCCGGCAGGTGCTCGACCGCGACGACCGCAGCCCGGACACCCCCGGTGCCTGGGTCGTCGCCCTCGCCCCGCTCCCCGTCCTCGTCGCCGCGCTCGCGATGCGTCCACTCGTCCAGGGCATCTCGTGGTGGCTGTCCGGCGCGGTCTTCACCGCCGTGCTCGTCGCGGTCCTGCTGGCCGTCCGGACCCGCCCGCGGGGTGTCCGGTTCGTGGCGCTCGTCGCGACGCTCGTGCTCGGCTCCTGCGCCGCCGCGCTCCTCAACGACACCGCACCGCTCGGGTGGCTCGACCGGAACGGAGCCCTCGGGCAGACGCTCGCGGCGATCCGCCTCAACCCGGCGCCGCTGCCGCAGACGGACTCGATCCGGCTGATCGTGACCGTCGCGATCGCCTGGGTCGCCGGCGCCTCGCTGTTCCTGGCCGCCGTGGCCCCGACCGCCGCGCTCGCCGCCGCACCCGCGCTCGTGATCCTCCTGGTGCCGGGCATCATCACCGGCGAGGCCCCGTCCGCCTGGCTGGTCGTGTTCACCGCGCTGGCCTTCCTCGCACTGCTATGGACGTCGGTCCGCCCGGTGCAACGGGCGTTCCCTGCCGCCGTGGTCGGCGCGATCGGGCTCGTCGTGGCGATCGGCCTGCCGGTCCTGGTGCCGATCAACGCCGGCTGGCTCTCCGGCGTGACCGGGGCGATCCAGTCGCCGATCCGGCCGGGACGCCCGGGCACCCTGCTCGAACTCGGCCAGGACCTCCGCCGACCGAACGAGCTCGAGGTGTTCCGCTACCGGTCCTCCGACGGGCAGCCCGAGTACCTCAAGCTCGCGGACCTCGACGAGTTCGGCACCGGTGACTGGGTGCCGACCGTCACCGACGCCTCCACCGCGGACACTGCGGACCAGTCCCGCCGCGTCGACGGCGTGAACCCGCGGTTGGCGGACCGCGGGGACGTCACCGTGCAGATCACCGGGCTGTCGAGCAACTACCTGCCGCTGCCCGCCGGGGCGATGTCGGTCGAGTCGAAGTCGACGAACCTCGACCTCACCCAGTGGCGCTGGTCCGGCGACGCCAACACCGTGCGCTCCGCCGGTCCGGCGACCCGCCGCGGTGCCACCTACGAGGCGTACGGCGCCTCGGTCTCGGCGAACGCCTACCTCGACGCCATCGCCGCCTCGGGCCGGTTGTCCCAGGCCGACGGTCGTGGCTTCGTCGCGCCGTCGCCGGCGCAGCTCCGCACCGACACCGAGCTGCCGAAGGACCTGCCGGCGGTGATCCGCACCACCGCGGCCCGCGTCGACGCCGGTGCGACCACCGACTACGCCCAGGCCCGGGCGCTGGAGCAGTGGTTCCGCAGCGGCCTGTTCACCTACTCCGAGACGGCTCCGGTCGAGCAGGGCTACGACGGCGACAGCATGGACGTGATCGCCCGGTTCCTGCAGGAGCGCTCCGGCTACTGCGTGCACTTCGCGTCCGCGATGGCCGTGATGGCCCGGACGCTCGGCATCCCGTCCCGCATCGCCGTCGGCTACCGCGCGGGTGCGAGCCGTGAGGACGGCCAGTACACGGTCTCGAACCGCCAGCTGCACTCGTGGCCGGAGCTCTACATCCGGGGCGCCGGCTGGGTGTCGTTCGAGCCGACGCCGGACTCCGACCAGGCCGCGCAGCCGCAGCCCTCCGCGTCCGCCACGCCGGCTCCCGCCCCGACCGAGACACCGCTGCCGGCCCCGGGCGAGACCGCGCCGGCGTCGGCCACCCCGACGCCCACCCCGACGCCGACCTCGGCGACGGCGGGTGGCAGCAGCACGGGCGGCGGCAGCATCCCGTGGGGTGTGCTGGTCGGCGTGCTCGTCGCCCTCGCGGTGCTGGTGGCGCCCGGTTCGGTCCGTGCAGCACGTCGACACCGTCGACTGGGCGCGGTCGCCGCCGGACGCCGGCCGGCCGTCACCGCCTGGCGGGAACTGCTCGACGACCTCGCCGACCACGGCTTCACGCCGGGGGCGGCTCCGCCCGGGGACGCGGCTGCGGTCGCCCGGACCGCTCGCGCCGACCTCGGTCGGCTCCGGACGGTCGTGCCGGCATCGGTGCTGCCGCACCTCGGGTCCGTCGTGGACGCCGTCGACCACGAGCGGTTCGCCGCCGACGGCCGGTCCGACACGCAGGCGCTCCTCCGGTCCGTCCAGGAGGCCCGCACCGCGTTGGACGCCGCCGTCTCCCGTGGCCGCGTGTTCCGGTCGCGACTGCTCCCGCCGAGCCTGCTGCCCTCCGGGCGTCCGACTGACCGACGACCGGCACCCGCGGCGGGCTGACCCGACCACGCTGGTGCCGTGGCCGGTCAGCGCGGCCGGAGCACCGCCTCCACCATCGTCGCGACGGCGTCGCCCGGGTTCATCCCGTCCAGGGCGGGCGCGTCGAACACCATCCCGGAGTTCGTGGCGATCAGGATCGTCGCGAAGGTGTCGAGCGGCATGCCGGGGTCGACCTCGGGGTGCGCGGCGAACCAGGTGTGCACGAGTTCGCGGACGCCGTCCTGCAGGGTGCGCCGCTGGCGGATGAACTCGGGCATGAACTCCGGGTGCCGGATGGCGTACGCCCGCAGTTCGGAGAGCAGGGCGAACTCGGCGCTCTGGTCGTGTCGTCCGAACGCTGCCCGGACCACGTCGCCGACGTCCGCGGCACTGATGTCGATGCGGATGAGCTCCTGCAGCGACTGCAGCACCCGGTTCGTCGCGCGCTGCATGACCTGTGCGAGCAGGTCCTCCTTCGACGAGAAGTTCGAGTAGACCGCGCCCTTGCTGAAGCCGGCGGCGGCGGCGACGGCGTCGAGTCGGGCTTCGTGCACGCCCTGTTCGGCGAAGACCCGCGAGCCGGCGGCGAGCAGACGCTCCCGGACCTCGGATCGTGGGGTGCGGGGGACCGGCGTGGCGCGGTCCTCCGGTGTGCCCGGGTCTGCCGGGTCGCTTGCGTCGGTCATCGGAGGATCCTGTTCCGGGACTCTGCTGGTGCGGGTGGAGCTGGCGTTGCGGCGGTGCTCGTCGGGTGGTGACCGGTGCTCCCGTCGGCAGGCCCGGGGGACCGCACCGCGTGTCTGATCACGCGCGGAGCGGTGGCCCCTCGTGCCGGCACGGATGGTGCCTGCACACCCGCGGCTGGACCGCCGTCTTCGGGTCACGTCGGTCCGTCGTCCGGGGGAGTGCAACCGGGTCGATACCCGGCGGTCTCGAGTGTACGGGCCCGGGGTCGCCAGGGACAGGGCGCCGGTCAGTCCTCGCGGTGGTCCGCGCGATCCGGTGCCTCCTGGTCGAGGTGCAGTGCGCCGGTGTGCAGACCGTCGAGGCGGATGCTGCCGGTGTGCAGACCGCCGGCGCCGGCATCCTGCCCGGGCCGGCGGAGGAGCCCGGTGGCACCCGGACGGAGCAGCCGCGCGGCACCCGGACGGACCGGCCGCGGTGTGCGCCCGCGCCCTCGGCCGCGTCGGAGCAGCGAGGCGAGCTGGGACTGCGGCTGCCAGTTGCGGCCGTTCGGCAGGCCCCAGCCCCAGCGGACGGCGCCCCAGCGGAGCAGCAGCGAGAGCACGACGGCGGCGACGATGCCGATCGTCGGGGACCCCAGGGCCGAGGCGCCGACCATCACGGCCGACGCGGCGACGGCGACCGAGGCGTAGAGGGCGTTGCCGCCGAACACCGCCGGCACGCGTCGCAGCAGCAGGTCGCGCCCGACCCCGCCGCCGACCGCGGTGATGGTGCCCATGATGATCGCGGCGGGCCACTCCAGTCCGGCGTCGAAGGTGCGCTGGACCCCGACCACCGCCCAGAACCCGATGACGGCGGCGTCGAGGAACGTGAACAGCCGGTCCCACCCGCGCTCGGAGAACGACACGAAGAACGCGACCAGCGCCCCGGCCACCGCGACCGGCACGTACAGCGGGTCGGTGAGGGCGACGGGCGGCCCGTTCTGCAGCAGGACGTCACGGAGCATCCCGCCGCCGAGCCCCGAGACGAACCCCACCACCAGGAAGCCGAACAGGTCGAAGTCCATCGACCGGGCGACCGCGCCACCGAGCAGTGCGGACGCGAAGACCCCGGCGAGGTCGAGCACGTTCGTCACAGCGGCGAGGCCGTCCACGGTCAGCAGGTTCATGAAGACCATCAAAGCGTACGGCTCCCCGGCTGGCGGTTCGCGCGCCGGTTAGGTTAGCCTCACCTTCGTCATGCTCGCCACACTCGTCATCGGTCTCCGCGAAGGCCTCGAAGCCACCCTGATCGTCGGGATCATCGCCGCGTTCCTCCGACGGAACCGCGTCCCCCTCGCCCCGATGTGGACCGGGGTCGGCGTCGCCGTGCTCCTCAGCATCGCCGTCGGGCTCGGGCTGCAGGCGGTCGAGCAGGCGCTCCCGCAGGCGCAGCAGGAGGCGATGGAGGCCCTCATCGGCATCGTCGCCGTGGTCTTCGTCACCGGGATGATCGTCTGGATGCGGACCCACGCCCGCCACCTCAGCCGGGAACTCGAGGCCAGCGCGTCCGCCGCCCTCGGTCGCGGCACCGCCTGGGCGCTGGCCGGCATGGCCTTCCTCGCCGTCCTCAAGGAGGGCTTCGAGACGTCGGTCTTCCTCCTCGCCACGTTCCAGGCGTCGAGCGACACCGGTCTCGCCGCCCTCGGCGCGGTGATCGGCATCGCCGGGGCGGTCGTCGTCGGGTACGGCATCTACACCGGCGGCGTGCGGCTGAACCTGGCGAAGTTCTTCACCGGCACCGGCGTCTTCCTGGTCTTCGTCGCCGGCGGCCTGGTCCTGACCGTGCTCCGCCGCGCACACGAGGCCGGCTGGGTCGTGATCGGCCAGCAGCGCACCGTCGACCTCAGCTGGCTCGCCCCGAACGGGTCCGTGCAGGGCGCCCTCGTCACCGGCGTGCTCGGCATCCCACCGGACCCGCGCGTGATCGAGGTGCTCGGCTGGGTCCTCTACGTCGTCCCCGTCCTGGCCCTGTCGCTCTGGCCCCGCCGGTGGAAGCCGTCCGACGTCCGCGTCCCCGCCGTCCGCATCGCGGTCGCGTCCGGCCTCGCGGTCGCCGCCCTCGCGCTCGCCGTCGCCGTGCCGACCGGGCACACCGACGTCCCCGCGACCACCCGCCTCACCGGCGACGCCCGTTCCGTCAGCGCGACGGTCTCCGGGTCCGCCGCCACCCTGCGCGTCGCCGGCACCGGCTCCGGCAGCACCGGCAGCTCCGGCAGCACCGGCCGGGAGGCCCGGATCGCCCTCCCCGCATCGGCTCACCGCCGCGTCACCCGCGCCGGCACCGCGACCGACCGGTGGCGCGTCACCTCGGACGGAGCGGCAGCCGACCAGCCCGCCACCCTGACGCTCGACGACCTCGTCCAGCTGTTCGGCCGGATCCCGGTCGGCATCTCGCCGAGCAGCGCGCCGGGGCCGTACCGGGCCTCCTGGGCGACCCGCGACACCGTGACGCTGTGGAGCGTCGACGGCGGCGTGGTGGACGCGAGCCGTGCGGAACGCTCGGTGCTCACCCTGACCGGTGGGGGCCTCCCGACCGCCCGGACCAGCACGCTCGACCGCACCGTCTGGGCCGTGCCGCGCGCCACCGTCGACCGGACGACCGCCGCCCTGGCGGCGGACCGGACCCACACCGCGGAACTCGCCCTCTGGACCCGCTGGCTGCCCCTCGCGCTCGGCATCGCCGCCGCCGCACAGGTGCTGCTCGCCCTCCGGGACCGCCGTCGCCTCGGCCTGCCCGAATCGACCGTCCCCTCGACCACCCCCACCCGTGGCCCTCCCGTCACGGCGACCGCAAGGAGCACCGATGCCGTTCGGTAGAGCGACCACCGTCCGACCCCTGACCACGCGGGGGCGCCTCGTCACCCTCGGCGCGCTGGGCGCCGTCGCGGCACTCGCCCTCACCGGCTGCGCGAGCAACGGGACCGCCTCGGGCGACGCCACCGAGACCTCCGGCAAGGTGGCCCGCGTCACGGTCACCCTGACGAACGACGGTTCCGACCGCTGCGCCGTGAGCAGCAGCACGGTCGGCGCCGGCCCCGTGACCTTCACCGTGAAGAACGAGTCGTCGACTGCCATCACCGAGGTCGAGCTGCTGCAGGACCAGCGGATCCTCGGCGAGAAGGAGAACCTGGCGCCGGGACTCGACCCCGTCTCGTTCACCGCGACGCTGACCGGCGGGAAGTACCAGGTGTACTGCCCCGGTGCGGAGCACGAGCTCACCGGCCTGACCGTCACCGGGTCCGTCAAGTCGACCGCGAACAGCAGCGCCGCGAGCCTGCTGCAGGACGGCACCAAGGGCTACGCCGAGTACGTCGACGGCCAGGTCACCGACATGGTGACCGCGGTCGACGAGCTCAAGAAGGACGTCGACGCCGGCGACCTGGCAGCGGCGAAGACCGACTACGCGAACGCCCGCCCGTACTACGAGCACGTCGAGAGCGACGTCGACGGCTTCGTGAAGAAGGGCCACAAGGCGACGGACAACGCCGGCAACCTCGACTACCTCATCGACATGCGGGCCTCGAACGCCGACCCGGCCGTCGGCTGGAGCGGCTTCCACGCCGTCGAACGCGACCTGTTCGCGAACGGTGCGATCACCGCCGACACCAAGCGGTACGCCGACGACCTGGCCACGAACGTGCACCTGCTCGCGAAGCTCGTGCCGACGCTCGACTACAAGCCGGAGGACCTGGCCAACGGGGCCGCCGGACTGCTCGAAGAGGTCCAGTCGAACAAGATCACCGGCGAGGAAGAGGCCTACAGCCACATCGACCTCGTCGACCTCGCCGCCAACGTCGAGGGCTCCCGGCAGGCCTTCGCGTACCTCAAGCCCGGACTGACCAAGGTCGACCCGGCGCTGACGAAGCAGATCGCCCAGCAGTTCGACGCCACGAACACGCTCATGGACGGCTTCCGGAACGCCGACGACCTGGGCGGCTTCGACAGCTGGGACGCCAGCACCAAGGCGGCGCACGCGAACGCGATCTCCCAGCAGGTGCAGGCGCTGCAGGACCCGCTGTCCCGCCTGGCCGAGAAGGTCGCCACGGCGTGAGCGGCCGCAACGACCGGGACACCGCCGAGGACGACACCCGCGGGGTCTCCCGCCGGGGGCTGCTCGGCGCGGGTCTCGCCGTCGCCGGGGCCGGAGTCGGTGCGGCCGCGGGCATCGCCGGGTCCGCCGTGGCAAGTGGGGTCGACCCGTTCACCGCGGCGGCGAACGGCGACGAGTCCGTCGACATGTCGCGCAGCCACCCGTTCTACGCGACGACGGCCGGTGCGCCCCAGGGTGGCATCCGGACCGACCCGCAGCGGCACTGCGTGTTCATGACCTTCGACCTGACGCTCGGCACCGCGACCGAGCTACAGGTGCTGCTCGCTCGCTGGTCGGCCGCGATCGCGCAGTTGCAGGCCGGCCAGACCATCGGCAGCGTCGAACCCGCCCACGGTGACGGCGTCGGCGCGGACACCGGCGAGGCGCTCGACCTCGGGCCCGCGTCCCTCACCGTCACGGTCGGCCTCGGCCCCGGGGTGTTCGACGAACGCTTCGGCCTGGCCGGCAAGCGTCCGGCGGACCTGACCGAGCTGCCGTCCCTGCCGAGTGACCGCTTCGAGTCCGGCCTGTCCGGCGGCGACCTGTCCCTGCAGGCCTGCGCCGACGACCCGCAGGTGGCGTACCACGCGGTCCGCGACCTGGCCCGGATGGCCCGGGGGAGCGCGACCGTCAAGTGGACCGTCCTGGGCTTCGGTCGGGCCTCGGCCGGGCCGACACAGGCGACCCCGCGGAACCTGATGGGTTTCAAGGACGGCACCCGCAACATCACGACCGACGCCGAGCACGACCGCTTCGTCTGGCTCGACGACGACGCCGACTGGATGGCCGGCGGCACGTACCAGGTGGTCCGGAAGATCCGGATGAACCTGGAGATCTGGGACGCCGACGTCGTCAGCGACCAGCAGCGGGTGTTCGGGCGGACGAAGGTCAGCGGCGCACCGCTCTCCGGCGGCCAGGAGCACACGACGCCGGACTTCCACGCGACCGCCCACGGACAGCCCGCGATCGACCCCCGCTCGCACGTCGCCCTCGCGGCACACGAGGCGAACGGCGGCGTGAAGATCCTGCGCCGCGGCTACAACTACACGGACGGTCTCAACCAGTACGGGCAGCTCGACGCCGGGCTGCTGTTCGTGGCGTACATGAACGACCCGGACCACTTCACCCGGCTGCAGCGGAGGCTCGGCGCGTCGGACCGGCTCAACGAGTACATCGCGCACATCGGGTCGGCGGTCTTCGCGGTCCCGCCGGCACCCCGCAAGGGTTCCTACATCGGCGAGCAGCTCTTCCGCTGACACCGGCCGGTCGACAGGTGTGAGAGGGGTGTCCTCCGCCGTTTCCCTGGAGGCGGAGGACACCCGCGTCGCGGGGTCCGATCGGGCGGAACCACCGTCCGGCGACCCGGCGCGACGCATCGCGCATGGCGACGGATGCAGCGTACCGCGATGACATGCGCGGACCGACCGTGCTGTCCGACAGCGGCTGCCCGATCTCGCAGGGCGGGCCTCCCGGCCGACGGCGTCGAGCGTCACCGCTCGGACACGCGGACGGGCCCGCCCACCGGTCGGTGGACGGGCCCGTCCGGCTCGGCGAGGCCGGGAGGCGCGTCAGCCCTCCGCGCGCTCGCTCACGTCGTGCGCGGCACGCTTCCGGCGGACCACCAGCAGCGCAGTGAGCCCGGCGAGGAGCAGCAGCCCGGCCGTGAGGGCCGGTGCCGCGAGCTCGGCACCCGTGTAGGCGAGGTCTCCGCCGTCGGCGGTGTCGATCCCGCCACCGCTGATCGGGACGACACCGCTGCCGGTGCCACCGAGGCCGGCGTCGCCGGAGCCCTGGTCGCCGGAGCCGCCGTCACCACTGCCGGGAACGGGGGTCGGCGTCGGGTCGGAGCCGTCGGTGGGGTCACCCGGACCGTTGCCGGGGTCCGTACCGGGGTCGGGGACGACCGCGAGGGGGATGGTCACCGCCAGCGTGATCTGCTGCCCGTTCGGCAGTTCCACGACGAGCGGCTCGTCCGAGGTCCCGACGGCCGTGGCGGCCAGACGCGATGCGGTCGACGGCGCTGCCGGCTGGGCGACGCCCGACTCGGGGACCGTGAAGGTCAGCGAGGCGCGACCCTGCTCGTCGGTCTTGTCGACGACCGTGGTGTCGACCGGGCTCGTGGCGAGCACCTGGTCCCCGGCGGAGACCGAGACGTCACCGCTCTGGTCGCCGGCGTTGCTGAACACCAGTGACGAGAGGTCGACCGTCACCTCGTCACCGGGCTGGAAGCCACCCTCGGGGACCGGCGTCGTGCGGACACCGATCGACCGCTGGTCGACCGGAACCGTCACCTCGGGGTGGGCACGGAAGTACTCGACCTGTGCCTCGAGGTCGACCTTGCCGCTGTCCTGCTTCGTGGCGGCCTGCTTGAACGCCGCGAAGTTGTCGCCGCCACCCGCGAGGAAGGAGTTGACGGTCACCTTGTAGGTGGTCGTCGCGCCGACCGCCTCACCGTCCAGCGTCATCGACGTGATGCGGGAGCCGGCGGCGGCCTGGGGGTCGTACGTGTACGCGAAGCCGTCCGAGGCGCCGAGCTTGAGGAACGGACGGGACGCGGTCGACGGCTGCCACTGCTGTTCGAGTGCCTGGCGGATCTGGTCACCCGTGAGGTCGAGGACGACCAGGGTGTTCGCGAACGACTGGACCGCCGCCGCTTCCTTGTAGGTCACCGGGCCTGCCGCCATGTCCGCGCGGAGTCCGCCCGAGTTCATGAACGCGATCTGCGAACCCTGTCGATCGGTCGCTTCCCGCTGGACCTCGGCGACGAAGTTGCCGAGCGTGGACTCGCCACCCCGGTTCTCCGAGCCGTCGCTCTGGACGGCGCGCCGCATGTCGCGGTCGATGGTGCCGAGTTCGACCGCCCCCTGCACGTCCGCTTCGGCGACCGCTGCGTCGACGGTCTGCTGGACGCCGGCGTCCGGCGTGAAGGTGCCGTCGACGAGGCGGACGTTCTCGGCGACGCTCGGGGTGACCGTGCCGTCGGCAGCGACCGTGAGCTGCACGTGTCCGAGGTTGAACCCGTAGGAGCCGGTCTGGATCACCGGACGCGGGATCGTGCCGCCGTCGGGGACGACCGAGTGCACGTAGGTCTGGTGGGTGTGCGCGGACAGGATCGCCGCGACCTTCGGCGTGACACCGTGCACGGCTCGGGCGAAGTCGGAGCCGTTGTCGAGGTCGGCGGCAGCCGAGGACTCCGCTCCGTCGTGGACGAGGAGCACGAGCACGTCTGCTTCGCCGTTCGTGTCGTCACCGTCGGTCAGGTCGTCGGCGACGCTGTTGACCTCGGTGGTGATGTCGCCCATCTCGAGTCCGGCGATGCCGTCCGGGCTGACGAGCCCCTGCTCGACGAGGTCGACCGTGGCACCGATGAACCCGACGCGCTTCCCGCTGATCTCCTGGATCGAGTACGGGTCGAAGGCAGGCTCGCCGGTGGCGCTGTCCAGGATGTTGGCCGAGATGTAGTCCCACTTGGCGTTGCGGGCGCCGTCCGGCCCGATCACACGGTCTCGGAGGTCGTCCTGGCCCTTGTCGAGCTCGTGGTTGCCGATCGCGCTGACGCTGAGGTCCATCTGGTTGAGGACGTCGATCGTGGGCTGGTCCTCCTGGATGAAGGACTCGAACGTCGACCCGCCGATGTTGTCACCCGAGCTGACGAAGGCGGACGTCGAGGCGTCCGGTCCGCGGAGCTGGTCGAGGGCACCGGCGAGGGTGGCCGCACCGGCGGCGTCACCGTCGCGGGGGGTCGGCTTCCCCGCGGTCTGCGAGATGGACCGTGTGATCCGACCGTGGAAGTCGTTGACGTCGTACAGGTCGATCGTCGTGTCACCGGCTGCCGCTGCGGGTGCGGTGGCGGCCGGCGTGGTGGCGGCCAGCGTCTCAGCGGCGAAGGCGGTGGTCGGGGCGCCGAGGGCGACGAGGACCCCGGCGGTGGCGAGGGCGGTGCCGGCGACGATGCCGCGCCTCCGCCTGGTGGTCTCGGGGGTGTGGGACGGGCTCATCGGTGTGAGGACTCCTGGTGTGGTGGTTCCGCCCCCGGACGGGGGACGCGACCTGCCGAACCTACGAGGATGTACAGGCGACACGCCAGAGTCCGGGCGACGGCGTCACATGATGTTCAACTGGCCGTGACACCGCCGCCCCACGGGCCCGGTCAGTCGCGGCCGAACGCACCCTTCGCCCGCTCGACGACCTCGGCGGCCATCGCCTTCGCGGAGTCCTTGACGACGTCGAACTCCACCGGGTCGCCCTTGAGCAGGCTCTTCGCGGTGTTCATCGCGTACTCGGCGGTGATGTGCGGCGGCAGCGGCGGGACGCTCCGGCTGACGTAGGCGTCGATGAGCGTGACGCCCTGGTGCGCGAAGGCACGCTCGACGGCGGCGTCCACCTCGTCGTCGCTGTGCACCGCGATGCCCTGGAAGCCGAGCAGTTCGGCGTACCCGGCGTAGTCCATCGTCTCGACGTCCTGCGAGCCGCGCCACATCGGGTTGCCGTCCTCGGTGCGCATCTCCCACGAGACCTGTCCCAGGTCGTCGTTGTGCATGACGACGATGACCAGCTGCTTGTCCTGCCAGCGGTCCATGTACTTCTTCACGGTGATGAGCTCGTTCATGCCGAGCATCTGGAAGGCGCCGTCGCCGATCGTGCACACCGCCGGCCGGTCCGGGAACGCGAACTTCGCCGTGACGGCGTACGGCATCGCCGCGAGCATCGTCGCCAGCCGGCCGGACATGTCGCCGTGCATGCCGCGGCGCAGCCGGATGTGGTGGCCGTACCAGTCCGCCGTGGTGCCGGCGTCGCAGGTGACGGTGACGCCCTCGGGCAGCCGGTCGTTCACCGCGCGGACGACCCGACGCGGGTTGACCCCGTCGCTGTACGCGACCTCGGCCTGGCGGCCCATCTCGGCCTCCCACTCACGCATCTCCTCGGCGAGCTGCTCCTGCCAGCCGAGGTCGTCCTTCTGCTCGAGCAGCGGCAGCAGGGCGTCGAGCGTCGCACCGACGTCGCCCCACATGTTGAGTTCGTTCGGGTACCGCAGGCCCAGCTGCTCGGGCTTGATGTCGACCTGGATGCCGCGGGCCTGCCCGACCTTCGGCAGGTACTCGCCGTAGGGGTAGTTCGTCCCGAGGAGCACGATCGTGTCGCACTCCTTGATCTGGGTCAGGCTCGGGCGCGACCCGAGCAGACCGACCTGCTGCGTGTGGAAGGGCACGTCGGAGGGCACGACGTCCTTGCCGCGCAGCGCGGTGATGATCCCGGCGCCGGCCTTCCCCGCCGCGGCGAGCACCTGGTCGGTGGCACCGCGTGCTCCGGCGCCGACCAGGAAGGTGACCTTCTCGCCGGCGTTGATGATGTCCGCCATCTTCCGGATGTCCTCGGCCGGCGGCGTGATCCGGGTCGAGGCCGGGACGTCGCTCGACCGCGAGACCCAGTGCTCCGCGCCGGGCTCCGACCAGGGCATGGCCTGCACGTCGTGGGGGAGCACGACCACGGCCGGCTGCTTCCGGAGCATCGCGGTGCGGAACGCGGTGTCGAGGACGACCCCCGCGGCGTCCGGCGTCGTGATGGTCTGCACGTAGCAGGCGACGTCGGCGAAGACGCGCTCCAGGTTCGACTCCTGCTGCGTGAACGTCCCGACGGCTGCCAGGCCCTGCTGTCCGACGATCGCCACGACCGGCTGGTTGTCCATCTGCGCGTCGTACAGGCCGTTGAGCATGTGGAAGGCGCCGGGGCTCGACGTGGCGATGCAGACGCCGACCTCGCCGGTGAACTTCGCGTGCGCGGTCGCCATCAGCGCCGCGATCTCCTCGTGCGTCGGGCGGATGTACTCGACGCCCTCGCCGGCACGGTCGGCCTTGCCGAGCGCGCCGTCGAACTCGCCGATGCCGTCACCCGGGTAGCCGTAGACGCGCGTGACGCCCCATGCCTTGATGCGGTCGAGGACGAATTCGCTGACGTTCTGGCTCATGCGACCAGGGTGCTCCGGAGCCTCCTCAGGATTCCCAGCACCGCGGGGTCCGGACTCACTCGACCGCGATGAGCGGCCGGAGCGTCCGGTGGGCGATGCGGAGGCCCTCCAGCACCTTGTCGTCCTCCCCGCCCCAGAGCGGGTCCTCGTGCTCGACGCTCAGTGTGCCGTCGAAGCCGGCCTCGTACAGCCGGTCGACCACGTGCGGCCAGTCGACCACCCCGCGCCCGGGTACGCGGAACCGCCACCAGCCCATGTCCCACGGGTCGTCGCCCTTGTCGACCTTGCCGAAGAAGCCGTACCGGTTCCGCTGCTCCGGGAACAGCTCGAGGTCCTTCGCCTGCGCGTGCACGATGTGCTCGGCGAACGGCAGGATCGTCTCGACCGGGTCGATGCCGATCCACGTCAGGTGCGACGGGTCCCAGTTCAGGCCGAAGCCGAGCCCGGTGACCCACTCCCAGAGCTCCGGCGAGTACGCGATGTTGCCCGGGTACCCGTCCGGGTGCCAGCCCTCCATGACGCAGTTCTCGATGATCAGGCGGACCCCGCGCTCCCCGGCGTAGTCGAGCAGCTCGGGCAGGACCCGGTCGCCCTCGACCATGTTCTCGCGGACGCTCTTGGTGTTGTCGCGGCCGATGAACGTGCCGACGTAGGGGACCCCGAGGCGCTGCGCGGCGTCGACCGCGTGCTTGAGGTGCGTGTGGACCTCGTCGCGCCGGGCCGGGTCCTGGTGCAGGTTGTTCTCGTAGTACGCCAGCGCGGAGATCTCGAGCCCGGTGCGGTCGAGCAGCTCCCGCGTGGACTGGACGTCCTCGTCGGTGAGGGTCGCCACGGGCAGGTGCGCCGCCTCGAAGTCGCGGCCGCCGGTGCCGGGCCAGACGGCGACCTCGAGCCGCTCGTAGCCCTGACCGCTCGCGAAGTCCGCGATGCGGCCGAGGTCCCACCCCGGCAGACAGGCCGTCAACATCCCGAGCTTCATCGGATCTCCCTCCAGGCGCGGTCGCCGGCACTGGCGACCACGCTGTCGATGATGCGTGCCGACCGGGCGCCGTCCGTGAAGGTCGGCAGACCCTCCGGCGCGCTGCCGGTCGTGACGGCCGTGTAGGTGTCGGCGACGAACGCGGCGAACGCGTCGACGTAGCCCTGCGGATGACCGGACGGCACGACCGCCAGACGCCGCTGGTCGGGGGAGCCCTGGGACGGGTCGCGGACGACGATCTGCGCTCCGGTCTCGTTGCCGAACCAGGCGGACTCGGGCTGCTCCTGGTCGAAGGCCGCGGAGCCGAGCATGCCGTCCACCTCGAACCACAGGCGGTTCTTCCGGCCGGCCGAGACCTGCGAGATGACGACGTTGCCGATCCGGCCGCTGCCGGTGCGGAAGGTCGCGACCGCGGTGTCCTCGGTGGTGACCTCGGCGCGCTCGCCGGCGTCGGCGATCGGGTCCGGGTCGGGGGTACCGGAGAACGAGGGGCCCGACGCTGCCGGACGGGTCGGGTACACGATGTCGGTGACGGCGCTGACCGAGTCGAACTGCTCACCGGTGACGAACTCGACCAGGTCACACCAGTGCGAGCCGATGTCCGCGAAGGCCCGCGACTGCCCGCCCGCGCCGGAGTCGACCCGCCACGAGGACGCGTCGGAGTCGAGCATCCAGTCCTGCAGGTAGTGGCCGTGCACGGCGAGCACCCGACCGAGCTGCCCGTCGGCGATGCGGGAGCGGATCTCGCGGACCATCGGGTGGTACCGGTAGACGAAGGGCACGGTCGCCACGACCCCGGCCTCGGCGGCGGCACGTTCGAGCTCGTCGGCCTGCTCAGCCGACACCGCGAGGGGCTTCTCGCACACGACGTTGATGCCGGCGCGGATCACCGCGAGGGCCTGCGGGTGGTGCTGGTCGTTGGGCGTGCAGATGTGCACGACGTCCGGGCGGTCGGCGATCACCGCGTCCAGGTCGGCGTACCCGTGCTCGAGGCCCAGCTGCTCGGCGACCTGCTCGGAACGCTCCCGGTTCCGGCCGAGGACCCCCACCACGTCGGCACCGGCGGCACGCGCAGCCCGGACGTGCACGGCGGCGATCATGCCCGTGCCGACGACGGCGACGCGGAGTCGCGCACCCCGCGGTGTCGTCGCCCGTGGTGGACCGGCCAGCTGCTGCCCCACACCGGGTGCGTGGACGTTGCCCTCTGTCGTCATGGTGCTCCCTCGCGCCGTGTCGACGCTCCCGCGCGTCGACACCGCCACCACCGTAGCGCCGAGGACCGGACCCGTTCGGGATCCGGTGAGTACGGTCTGGGGCATGGCGAGCCTCCAGACCACACTGCTCATCCTCGGAGCCAGCGGCGACCTGTCCAAGCGGCTGTTGCTGCCCGGCCTCGCGACGCTCCTCGACGTCAAGGAGGACTGGGAGATCCAGCTCGTCGGCGCCGGTGTCGAGGACCTCTCGGACGCCGAGTGGAAGCAGCTCGTGCACGAGGCGTTCGAGAACGCACAGGCGTCGAAGAACGAGGAGGACGAGGGCGCGACCGGCGAGACGGCACTGTCCCCGCGCCTCCAGGCCGTGGTCGACGGATCGTCGTACCGCAAGGCCGACGTCACGTCCCCGGACGACCTGAAGACGCTGCTCGGCGACTGCCACTTCGACCCGGCGATCTACTTCGCCCTGCCGCCCGCGGTGACCGAGAAGAGCTGCCAGCAGCTGGCGAAGATGGACCTCCCCGAGCACACGCGACTCGCCCTCGAGAAGCCGTTCGGCACCGACGCCGCGAGCGCCGAGCACCTCAACGACCTGCTGCACTCGTTCCTGCCGGAGTCGCGGATCCACCGCGTCGACCACTTCCTCGGTCGCTCCACGGTGCTCAACCTGCTCGGCCTGCGCTTCGCGAACCGCATCATCGAACCCCTGCTGTCCTCCCAGCACGTCGAGCGCGTCGACATCGTCTACGACGAGACCCTCGGACTGGAGGGACGTGCCCGCTACTACGACAAGGCCGGCGCCCTGGTCGACATGATCCAGAGCCACCTGCTGCAGGTGATGGCGGTCGTCGCCATGGAGGCGCCCGCGTCGATCGACGCCGAGGACCTGCGGACACAGAAGGAGCTCGTCCTCCGCGCGGTCCGCCCCTGGGGCGGGGACCCGCTGACGGCGGGCAAGCGCGCCCGCTACACGGCCGGCACGGTGGGGGACCGCTCGATGCCGTCGTACGTCGACGAGGACGGGGTGGACCCGTCGCTCGGCACCGAGACCCTGGCGCAGCTGAAGCTCGAGGTCGCCAACTGGCGCTGGGCCGGGGTGCCGTTCACCCTGCGCTCCGGCAAGGCGCTCGGCAAGCAGCGCCGCGAGATCCTCATCACGTTCAAGGACTCGCCGCACGTGCCCGACGGCCTGACCGGGGCGCACAAGCCGGACCGTCTGTGCATCTGGATCGCACCGGACGAGATGCAGCTCGAACTCAACGTCAACGGCCCGGGCGACCCGTACACGATCGACCACACCGCGCTCGAGGTGACGTTCAACCCCGGCCGGCTCAGTGCCTACGGGGAGGTGCTCGCCGGGGTGCTCGAGGGCGACGCGACCCTGTCCGTCCGTGGCGACAGCGCCGTGCAGGGGTGGAAGGTCGTCGAGCCGTTCCTGCAGCTCTGGCGTTCCGGCGAGGCCCCGCTCGACGAGTACGCGGCCGGGTCGGGTGGGCCGGAGGACTGGGACAACGTCGACTCGTGACGCTGCCTCGTCGCGGTGTCTCGTGACGCCGCCTCGTCGCGGTGTCTCGTAGCGGGGCAGGCGTAGCGTTCGGAGACGTGACCACGACAGACGACGTCCTGCAGACCGTTCCCGAACCCGCCGGTGCCGACATCCGTGTCGAGACCGTCCACTACGACTCCGAGGGCACCGACCTCGAAGGGGTCCTGGCGAAGGACACGGCCGTCGCCGGTCCGCGCCCCGCCGTCCTCGTCATCCACGACTGGCACGGGGTGAACGAGCACGTCGAGGCACGCGTGACGATGCTCGCGCGCCTGGGCTACGTGGCCTTCGGCGCCGACGTCTACGGTGCTGGCATCCGCCCGGGTGACGACACCGCCGCCGAGGTGGCCGGTCGTTTCTACGGCGACAACGCCCTGTTCCGCACCCGCCTGCGCGCCGGACTCGACCGCCTGCTCGCTGACCCGGACGTCGACGCGTCGAAGGTCGTCGTGATGGGCTACTGCTTCGGCGGCTCGGGTGCGCTCGAACTCGCCCGCACGGGTGCCGACCTGGTCGGAGCGGTCTCGTTCCACGGCGGACTCATCGCGCACGACCCCTCGGACGCGGACCAGATCCGCGCGAAGCTCCTGGTCCTCACTGGCGGCGCCGACCCGGTCGTGCCGGACGAGGCCGTGCACGCGTGGCAGGACGAGATGCGTGGGGTGTCGCACGTCGACTGGCAGGTCGTCACCTACGCGGACGCCATGCACGCCTTCGCCGTCCCGGGCACCGACGCACCGGACCACGGCGCGCAGTACCAGGAGCGTGCCGACCGTCGCTCGTGGCAGGCGCTGCAGGTGTTCCTCGCCGAGGTGTTCGACCAGGAGCCGACGGTCGCCTGAGCACCGCGTGCCGTGCTCGGCGACACGCCGGGTGCGGCATGCGTGGGCGCTCGATTGGCGCTGCGCCCGGAGCTGTTGTAGAGTCTTCCACGGCTCGCAAGGGCCACTGCGCTCGTAGCTCAATGGATAGAGCATCTGACTACGGATCAGAAGGTTGGGGGTTCGAGTCCCTTCGAGCGCACAGAAGTACCGTCTAGGTGTAGCCCCAGGTGTAGCCCAGGGGTAGCCCAGAATCAAGGAACGCCCCGTAGCCATCGGCCGCGGGGCGTTCGTCGTTCCATCCACCGACACCAGAATGAGGGCTGGTCACCATCCGCACTGCGGGGGGATGATGACCGCATGGTGTCCCGCCGAACACTCACCGCCGCCGCCGCGCTCGCACTCGCCGGCTTCGCGCTCACCGCCTGCGCCGCGACGCCAGCTGCGAAGCCGACCCCGACGCCGAAGCCGTTCTCCGCGACCGGCACGATCTCCGTCCCGATGGACATCAGCGCGTCCCTGCCCCTGCAGAACGGCAAGCCGACGATCGGCAACCCGTGCATCCCCAAGGGTGGCTACTCGGACATCGACGGCGGCGCGCAGGTCGTCGTCGCGGACGGTTCCGGTGAGACCGTCGCCGTCGGCGAGCTCGACGAGGGCGGTCTGCAGAATGGACCGTCCGGATCCGCGTTCTACCAGTCGGTCTGCGAGTACCCCTTCACCGTTGCCGACGTCCCGGCCGGAATGAAGTTCTACTCCGTGCACATCGGCAACACGAACCGCGGCGAGCAGACCTACACCGCCGCGCAGCTCAAGAGCGGTATCGCTCTCACCCTCGGCTGATGTCGGCGGCCCGCGGCACCATCACCGCATGCCGCAGTACCAGTGGTCCCCGCCCGAGCATCCGGACCCGCCCGAGGACCAGCCGATCGGCATCGATGGTGTCGAGTGGTCCGAGTGGGTCAACCACTCGCCCGTCCACGTCGAGGTCGAGTTCACCCGGACTGGCTGGCAGCGGGTCCCCGGTTTCGTGGACGCGGCGACCGATGACCGGGTGCTCGTGCAGTTCGTCCACATGGGGTTCGCGCACCGGGTGTGGCTCGAGCGAGGACGGGTGACCCCGCGGACGCTGAAGCCGCGCCGGTGAACGACGAAAGACCCCCCTCCGAGCTCCCGAAGGAACCCGAAGGGGGGTCTTGTTGTTCTGACTGATCGTCACGTAGTGTCCGGCGCATGCAGACGCCGATCGCTCGCTTCGCACGGTGGCTCGCCCACCGGAACGACCGTCCCGCTGACGCGACCTCCTGCTTCGAGTGTCACCGTGAAGTGGACCCTGCCGAGGGCGAGTGGATCGCTGACCGGAAGGCCCTCCTCTGCGACGACGAGAAGTGCTCGACCGCGTTCCAGACCGCCTGGGCCGTCTGAGTCAGCCGCGGGTGTACGGGAACGAGTCCGAGGACCGCGACCCGGCCTGCATGACGATCGACGCGATCCCAGCGCTGCCGGACGGGACCGTGCACGTCACCTGAGTGTCGCTGACGACGGTGACGTTCGTCGCGGGGAGACCGCCGATGTTGACCGCGGTCACGCCGGTGAAGCCCGTTCCCGTGATCGTCATCGTCGCACCAGACGTCGCGGCCGCCGGCGAGACCGACGACGGTACCGGCGCGATCACGTCGTTCGCGTACCGGCCACCGAGCGCGAACGCGTTGGTGAACATGGCGTCGTCGAGGGCGGACACCTGCGCGTGTGTCCGCCCGGACACCGTGAGGTCCTCGATGTAGAGGCGGTAGAGGGCGAAGCTCGGCAAGTTGCTGCCCGCCGTCCCCGAGTTGAAGTAGCCGATGCCGCCCCACTTCACGCGGCCCTCGATCGGATCGTTCGCGGCGGGTGCGCTCGAGTACCACCCGTTCACGGAGATCGCGTGGCGGCCGGTCCCGAGGGCACTCGCGGTCTCGTTCGCGGCGTTGATGCGGGTGCCCCAGCCTGCGCTGGGCCGCATGCCGGACTTGTACGCCGACATGTGCTGCTTGATGCTGTCGGCCTGACCGACGATCACACGCTGCGGCTGCGGGTCGGCGCCGAGGCGCGTCTGCCGGTCCCACAGCGAGTAGTAGTAGCTGTGGGTCGGGTTGGCGATCAGGTACGCCATCAGCGCCGGCGGCAGCTCGATGGTGGCGCTGCCGGGAGTCGTCGCGATCGGCGACACGATGCCGTGCAGCGCACCCTTCGAGGTTCGCTCGACCTTGCCGGAGACGCCGTTCAGCCCCTGGAAGGTGAAGACCGGAGCGGTGCTGCTTCCGAGGATCGCCCGGGCGGAGGTGTCGACGGCGTTCGGCATCGCCGAGCCGGACACGGGCACCCCGGCGGCCCACGGGAACACGGGGTGCCCGGGCTCGACCAGCAGCAGGCTGCCGCGCGTCTCGAGCTCGTCGCTCTTGAGCTGCGTGCCGAGACCGGAATAGTCGGCCCCCGAGGGGACCGTGATTGCTCGTCCGAAACTGACCATCAGCGGGTAGCCCAGCCTTTCTGCTTAATGAGGTCGGCGACCTTGGCGCCGATCGCGAGGTACCCGAAGCGGTTCGGGTGAGTGGCGTCGAAGCGCAGGGAGGTCGGGACGACGTCGTTGGCGATGTCCGCGGTGTCCTGCGCCGTGGCCGTGAGCCCGGCGGCACTCAGGCCGTTCTGCACGAGCCACGACCGCATGTCGAAGTAGCTGCTCGGGTAGGTCGCCCCGATCTGCGCGTTCAGGCTCAGGATGTTGTTGTAGCCGGCGGTGCCCTTGATCTCGGCTGAGTTGTTCAGGACCCCGAGGACGAGGAACCGCGGCGAGACACCCTGGAACGCGACCATCGTCGCCATGTCGCGCAGCACCTGGGATGCGTTCGGGTTGTTGCGGCCCGGCCAGAACACCGACACGTCGTTGCGATGCGCCTTCCCGTCCTGCGAGTAGAACCGCGACCCGGGTGGGCAGGGAGTCGACACCGAGCGGGCCGTCTTCGGGGTGAACGTCCACGAGTTGCTGCCGTCGGTGAGGTGCGCGAGCGTGCCAGCGACGCCGCAGAGGACGCCGGGGAACACGCCGAGGCCCGTCGCGTTGCCGTCGCTGAGCGTTCGGTACCCGTCAGCCGGGTTGATGGCGGTGAGGGTCACCGGGGTCGTCGTCGCGGGGATCACGTCGCCGGGGAGGGACACCTGCGGGGTGAGCGCGCCCGCCCGGATCGCGATGTCACCGGACGCTTCACCGGAAACGCTCGGATTCCACAGCGCGACGCCGAGGATGTCGGACGCGATCTGCGGCCACGTGACGCCGCTCCCGTCCTGGTTGCCTTGCGTGATCGAGTCGCCCTTCGTGGACAGCCCGGGTACGCCTGCAGCCTGGACGGCCTGGTTGCCGATGAGCGTCGCGATGCGCGCGATCATCGCCGCGGTCGGGTCGCCCTTCAGGTCCCACTGAGCCCCGGCAGCGACGTAGCCGTTCTCATCGACGAGCCCCGCGCTGATGCCGATCTGAGCGAGCCGAGGGTCGGCTGCGAAGCCAATTCCGCTCGCCATGAGCGGACCCGCCTTCGCGGCCACCTCGCGGGCGGAATGCGGGGGCATGCCGCCGGACGAGTCGTTCGCGATCCACGACGCGTAGCCCGCAGCGTCTCGCACAGCGAACGAGATGCCCTGGTCGAGGATGACGTCGGTGCCGGGAGCACCCTCCGCTCCACGCGGGCCCGCCGCTCCATCGGTTCCGGCCGTACCAGTGAGGTCGGCCTTCCTCTTCCACACCATGCGTGTGCTCCACTCCGCCCCCGGTGGGGCTGCTCAGTCCGCCCGAGGCGGGGTGTTCATGCGGGGGTCGGTCGCGCGCCGGTCGGCCAGGCGCTGTCATCGCGGGCCTGACGAGCGACCCGAGCGCGTTCGATCTTCTGCTGCTCGATCTCGGTGAACACGATCGGCGGCTTCGTCCGCTCGATGGCGGCGGTGAGCGCGTCGTTCGAGTCGGTGAGGATCATGACCATCACGTGCTCGGCGTCGCGTTCGCGGATCATCTGGTCGAGGTCTTCGCGGACGGCGCGGAGCTCGGTCCACACCTCGGTGATCGCGACGTCACGTGCCGACGCGGGACGCGGGGGCAGCCGCCGCTGGATGAACAGCAGGACGGCGCCGACGGAACCACCGCCAGCGGTGATCAGGGCGATCAGTACGGCGTCGCTCACGTGCGCTCCTCCGGCCGGGGTGCCTCCTCGCGCTCCGAGAGGTGCAGCGCTCGGTAGAACGGGACGACGGACACTGCCATCGGGAGGACGGCGTACGCGAGGCGTTCCCAGTCCCCGTCGGCGTGAGTGCGGACGATGATCGAAACCGAGTAGGCGAACAGGCTCAGGATGAGCACGTACTCGGACAGGATCTCGACCAGCAGCACCCGCTCCGGCAGCGGGTGCCGTGACGCTCGCCGCTCCCGGTACCGGCGGGACACCTGCACGCCGACGATCGAACCGACCGACGCGAGGATGATGATCGCCGGGATCCCAACGGACCACGCCCGGCCGAGGGTGACGGCGACGGTAGTGATGCCGAACACCGCGGTCAGGACGCCGTAGAGGGCGAGGAACGCGTACTTCACCGTCAGCGTCACGTACAGCGACGGGTGCGGCTCGTAGTCGACGTTCTCCCCCCACGCTCGGCCGACAGCGCTGCGGAGGCGGCGGCTACGTACGGTCACCGCGGCAGCACCTGGTCGGAGCCGTCGGTGATCTGCGGCGGCGAGCTATCACCCACCTGCTTCGCGATCGCCGTGCGCTTCGCCGCCGCCCGCGGGACGGAACCGAAGCCGATGTGGGTCAACGCCTTGTTCACGGTCGGGATCGCGATGATCGCGGTCAGCGCCGAGTTGATCGCGAGAGCCTGCACGGCGACGGCAGTGAGGCCGGTCGCCGCCGGCCACTGCCCCTGCACGATCTGCACGACCTGCGGGATCAGCGGCAGCACGGTCAGCGCCGTCGTCAGCAGCGTCCGGAGGACACGCTGTCCGCGGAACCAGATGCTCTCGACGTCGAGCTTCGGGGCCTTCTCATGGTCGCCCATCAGGCACCTGCCTTCGGCTGCACGTAGCGGCTGCCCTCGGGGACGACCTGCTTCTCGGTGGTCGTCACCCGGCCCAGGAGCTCCTGCAGGCGGGTGATGACGCCGCGCTTCGGGTTGGTGAACTCCTTGACGAGGTAGTCGGTGTTCTTCAGCGTTGCGGCCACTCGGGTGCTGATGCCGCGCTTGTCGTCGCTGACCATGCTGTGGAGGCCGGAGACGAGGTCGGTAAGCCTGTCGACCGTGCCCTCGAGCCGCTTGAGTCGTGCGTCCTGCTCGTTGTTCATGTCGTCCTCCTCGGGACTGAGAACTGCGTTCTCGACGGTGATGCCCGGGTAGGGCGGAAAGTGCTCGGTACGGGTTGCGCCTTCGATGTGCCAGGGCTCGCCGAAGTTGCGACCGGTCCAGGTGAAGCCGCGGAGCTCGCACTGCTCGTGCAGCCACGCGAACTCCTCCGCGGTCAGGGCCCGGTTCCGGCCGTTCGCCATGGTCACGCCGGCGTCGATCGCGTTGCCGTGCGTGCCCTCGTAGTGCCGGGACAGGTAGAGGGCCGCGGCGACGGGGTATCCGTCGCGGAGGTACTTCGCGTACAGGTACTCGCAGCGTTCCTTGGTGCGGCGGCCCTCATTCGGGGTGAGCCGGTCGCCGTTCTGCCCGAACCGGGCAGCGAAGTCGCGGGTCAGCGACAGCCACTGCTGCGCGATCCGCTCGGAGTTGACGAACTGCATCTGCCCGAACAGGTCCGGGTACGACGACGGTCCGATGGGGAACCAGGCCACGGGGCCTCCTTCAACGACGAGAGCCGCCCCCGGAAGGACGGCTCGGATGAGGTGCGGGGCGGCGGGTCAGTCCCACTCGTAGAGGTAGTTCGTGTTGCGGGGGTCGTCGGGGTCGTAGGGGTTCGACTCCAACCACCACGTGCCTGGCGTGACAGGTGACGGTGGCGGCGTGAGACTCACCCACACCTGCGCCGGATTCGCCGGTGTGCGCACCAAGTCACCGATCGAACCGCCCTCAGCCGGTACGAACAGCGGCCAGTCGAGGAAGTCGACGCCGACGTAGCCGCCATCGGACTCAAGCCACTCGACGCGAATGCGGTAGAACACGAGGGGCTGAACCGATTCGGTGGACTGTAGCTCGACGGTGAACCCGCCGGCCGCGTTCGGGATGACGACGATCGGACGCGTCGAGAGGATCGCGTTCGTCGTCACCGCTGCCTCAGACGCGGTGAAGATGATGCGCGGCGACAGCGAGTTGAGGGTGTCGAGCTTGAAGTCGCGGAGCGTGCCGGTGACGGTAGGCATCAGGATCCTTCCGGGATCAGGCGCTGATGCCGCCACCGCTGGTCGCGGTGGTTCGCCACAGCTTGTTGTTGCTGTCGATGTAGAGGTTCGAGGGCTGGTCGGTCAGAGGCAGGTCGCCGATGCGGATGCCGCCGCCGTCGACTCGGAAGCCGTTGCCGCCGACTGTGAGCTGTGCGATCCCGCCGCCGACGCCGACGAGGGCTGCTCCGGACTGCAGGGCGACCTTCGTGCCGTCGGAGGCGAGCTCGCCCGTCCCGAAGTCGACCTTCCCGCGGCCGCCGGACCTACCGATCGTCATGTCGCCGACCCGGATGTGACCGCTGTCATCGACCGTCAGGTCGCCCGACAGGGTCGTGTCACCGTTGATCGTCAGCTTCCCGTCGATGACGGTGGCGCCGGTCACGTGGAACGCGCCCTCGAGGGACGTGTCCCCGGTGATGCGCAGCCGGCCGCTGATCGTCGTCGGACCGTCCAGCGTGGATGTGCCCTCGAGGTGGAAGTCGCCCGTGACGCTGGTGTCGCCGGTGATCGTCGTCGGGCCGTCGATGTCCATCTTCCCGGTGACCTTGGTCGGGCCCGAGAGGTGGGAGTCGCCGGAGACGTTCAGCGTGCCGCTGATGCGGAGCTCCCCGTCGACGATTTCGAGGCCGTCGATCGTCAGCTTGCCCGTCACGCTGCCGCTCCCTTGGATGAGGAACGAGTCCTCGCCGACGAACCGTGTCCGGCCGCCAGAAATTGCGGAGTCCGACATTGTGGTTCGCGACTCGAGCTGCGCTAGCCTGCGATAAATCTCTTCCAGTACGCTCCCGAAGGGGTTGTCGATACGTCCCACGGCTGCCTCCTTCGGTCACTGCGCTTGGAGCTGCAGCTTGATCGTGTTGGTCAGGTCACCGGAGAAGCCGACGAGTCGATGCGTCAGCCACCCATCGGGCAACCAGTCGTGCCCGTCCGTGTACGTGCGGAGGGTCTGCCCCAGCCTCAGGTCCCCCAGGTTCGGGGCGCCATCTGCCTGCATTGAGAACGAGTACTGCCGCGTCGGCTTCGTGTACGTGCGCAGGTCTTCGCTGGCGCGCAGGGACAGCACGCGTCGGTCCCGTTCCTGCGTGTACCGGACCACTCGCTCGAGCGCGATCTCGTCAGCGGCGAGCACCGTTGCGGACGTCTCGACCTTCAGGTCCAGGTCGGCCCCGTTGCCGATGGCGTAGAAGATGCTGCCCTGCGCGTTGCCGTCCTCGGTGAACTGGAACTTCGTCAGCCCCGGGCGGGGTGCGTTGAGGTTCCACTCCAACGTCGACCCGGACAGGTCACCGACACGGGAGGTCCACTGCAGGGAACCGTCGTCGGTCCACGACGGCTCGAAGTCGAGGTCGGGGCCGCCCTTCGTGTTCTGGACGGCGGCGAGTTCCGTCTCGATGATCGGCAGGTTGAACTCGTGGTACGTCCGACTCTCCGGACCGTTCATCCCCCGGGGCGGCAGGACCAGCGGGAGCTGCCAGTTCCCCGTCGGACCCTGCATCACGTCCCACAGCAGATGCCCGGCGAGGGACGCGAGGCTCTGGTTCTGCAGCACGAACCGCCCGTCGAGCTGACCGTTGTAGCCGTTCTGCCCGAACGTGGTCCGGTACTTGAACAGCTCCCGCAGCTCCAACGTGTTCAGCGACACTGTGCCGGCGGCATCGTCCACGTCCTTGCCGACGATCAGTCCGGCATACTTCGGCCGACCGTTCCAGCACGACACCAGAGTGCGCGCCCACGTCCGCGTCAGGTCAAGCCGTGACGCTCTCCGCGCATTGGTGGACCCGCCCTCGCCGAGGACGCTGGTGACGAAATCGTGGCTCCCCTGCCCGACCCCGTTCAGCTTCCGGGAGAAGGTCGACCCCGTCGGCTTGACAGGGGCCAGCCGCCTACCGGTGCGGGTCTCGCAGATGAAGTGAGTCCACATGCGCGCCCCCGATCAGATGTAGGTGTCCCAGGTTTCGACGGTCAGCTGGTTCGCGCTGTCGGTGTTGCTCATCCCAACCGCGGTCTGCGTGCCGGGGAACGTGCGCCACAGGTCCACCTGGCCGAGGACGCCGTACTTCACGGCCCCACCAACCGTGAGGACACCCGACGCTGTGTCGAACGTGTGCGGGACGCCAGCGGTCAGGGGCGTGTTCACCTCGACACGGCGACCGTTCGGCCCGAGGATCACGTAGTTGTTGGCGTCCGACCCGGTCATCGTCAGGAGCGACGTCGCCGGGGCGTTCCCGTAGTGGAAGACGGTGGTGGTGGAACCGCCAGGGGCGCCGGTCGTGTTCAGGCGTCCGTACCGGTAGGGGTCGACGAACCGGCGGGAGAGCTGGAACGCTGCCCGCCGGCCTGGGATGTCGACCTCGAACTTCGACGCGGCCGCCATCTTCCCCAGACCGAACGTGGTCGCCCCGTGGAGCGTGACCTCGACCCGCTGCGTGCGCGGGTCGATGCCGGCGAACCGGTTGCGGTACGCGCCGAGCTGCTCACTCGACTTGGCGTAGCAGAAGCCGGAGACGGTGAGTACGCGCACCCCGTAGTGCACCGGGGTGTCGTACTCACCGTCTCCGTCGTCGATGTCCACCGACGTGAACTTCACGTCCGGGGTGTCATCCCAGCCGACGAGGCCGCCCGCGGAGATGTAGAACCCGTCGAACCCTTCGCCGCCGTGAAACTCGACGCCGTCGATCCGGACGATGTCCTCGGGTGTGAGATCCACGGTCATCCTCTCCGCCCGTTCCAGTTGAGCTCGTCCATCGCCATGCGTCCGATCTCACGTTCCGACTGCATCGGCTGGGGGTAGATGTTCTGCGTCACGGAAGGGCCGCTGGCGCCGCCACCGGACTGCACGACGACAACCTGCTGGGCAGGCGGCGCGTACCGGACCGGAGCAGACACCGGCCCGCCCGACGCGAACCGGGGGGCACCGACCATGGCCGACATCAGCTGCTGCTTCGACAGCGTCCCCTGGTTGATCGCGTGCATGATCTGCGGGCCGTACTTCGACGCCGACCGCTCGCGGATGATCCACTCACGGTTCGACGCCCAGATCGGCACGTCGTCGGACGTGCCTGTCCCGGGCCCGACGATCTGGCCGCCGGACGCGAACGTCCCCATGCGGCCGCCGCCGGAGACGCTCTTCCCGTTCAGGTCCTTCATCTCGGACCGGGCCATGCGGATCTTCGCGAGGATCTGGTCGACCGCCGTGCTGTCGCCCTGCACCTTGAACAGGGTCGTCGCGAGCTTCGGGATCGCGTTGATCTTGCCGCGCAGCTGATCCACCGGACCGCCGGCATCCGGCGCGTTGTTCGTGAACAACGTCGACCAGTCCGTCGGCGTACCGATGATCTTGTCCGCGTAGTCCTGCGCAGCCTGCCCGGTGATGCCGTACTGGCCCAGCGCCGCGATCAGCTCGTCCCGACCCCGCCGCATCGCATCAGTCGCCTGATCCTGCGAGGTGGTCTGGTTGAAGATCGCGGCGGCCGACGCCTCCGCCGACTGCGCGATCGCGTCGAGAGCGCTCTGGTTCGCGCGGCCCTTGTCCGTCGTGATGTCGAGGCTCTTGCCGTTCTCCTTCAGAGAGCCCGTCACCGCGTCGACAGCAGCCTCGAAGTCACGCTGAGCCGACCGAGCATCCAACGTCGGAGACGTCAGATCACGGAGGGCCTTCGTGGTGCTCTCGACCGCCTTCGCGGCGTCCTCGGCCGACGTGTTGAGCTTCTGGAGCGCGTCGGCGTTGTCCTTCGTCGGCGCCTTCGCGCTCTTCGCCGCCTCCTCGTACTGGCCCGTGGCCAGCTTCAGCAGATTCGACTTCGACGCCGAGATGCCGAGCGCCGTCGCCTGGTTGACGAGCTGCGCCTTGTACCCGGGCATCAGGTCGATCAGCTTCGACGTCTGGTCCCGAGTCAGCTTCTGCTCGTCCCGCAGCGACTTGAACGCGCGTGCTGCTGACGGGGCGTCCGCCGACGCGACCTCACCGAGCGCGGAGCCGAGGTCCTTCAGGGACTTCGACTCCTGCTTGATGGTGAACGACGAGAAGATCGAGACCGGCTCGGAGCTCAGCTGCTTGATGACCGTCCGGAGGTCCTGCAGGTTCTTCGCGGTGTCGCCGGCCAGGAACTTCGAGAAATCGGACCGCTGTCCGGCCTTCTCGAGCAGCTTCGCGGCGTCGGCCGTGGTGCTGATCGCGTTGGTCAGCTCCTCCTGCGACGCAGCGCCGGAGTCCGCCGCCAGGTTCAGCCCAACGACGGCGGCGGCGCCGACACCGAGCGCGATGCCCCACGGGCCCATGAGGAACCCTGCCGTCGCCGACAGCGCCTTCCCCATGCCGGCTGAAGCGCCGACCGCGATGCGGGATGCCCGCGACAGCCCCGCGGTGTGCACGGTCGCGCCCGACATGCCGCGCCCGAACGCCGAGACGCTCCGCAGGCCGAGGGCTGCAGCCCCCGAGACGAGCGGGATCCGAGCAGTCGCCAGGGTGAGCATCGCCGCGTTGAACGCGACGATCTTCGGGATGGCGATCAGCATCGTGCCGCCGCTGAGCGCGACTGCCGCGGTGAGCGCGCCGACGCCGAGGACGACGCCCTGTACCGCGCCGGGTGCCTCGTTGTAGGTGTCGATCAGGTCGGTGATGACCTGCACCGCGGTGCGGAGCGGACCGTCAGCGGCCTGACCGGTGACGATGCCGGCGGTGAGGAACGACGCCTTCAGCTTCGTCAGGTCGCCGTTGAGGTTGTCCATCTTGCCGACGGCCTGCTCGGTGGCGAAGCCCTGCTCGTTGACGGCCTTCGTCCACCGGTCGACCTCCTTCGCCCCGCCCTTCATGAGGACGGTCGCGGCGGTGATCTGCGCGTTGCCGAAGATCGTGCCGAGGGCCGCGTCGCGCTCTGCGTCCTTGCGCGTGCCGAGCTTCTTGTTCAGCTGCTCGGCGACGCCGTTGAACCCGATGAACTTGCCCTGCGCGTTGTAGACCTCGATGCCGTACTGCTGCATCGCCTTCGCCGCGACCTTCGACGGGGCCGTCAGCGAGAGGAGGATGCCGCGGAGGCTGGTGCCCGCCTGCTCACCCATGATGCCGTTCTGCGCGAGCAGGGCCAGGGAGCCGACGGTCTGCTCAAGACCGATGTGCGCGGCGGCCGCGACGGGGCCGATGTACTTCAGGCCCTCACCGAGCTCGGAGACACCACCGAGCGCCTTGTCGGCACCAGCCGAGAGGAGGTCCGCGATGTGCGTGACGTCCTTGCCCTTGAGCCCGAACTGGGCGAGCGTCGAGGCGGCGATCTCGGTCGCGTCGGCGACGTCGATCTGACCGGCCGCGGCGAGCTTCAGCGCACCGGACAGGGCACCGCCGGTGATGTCAGCCGCTGAGGTGCCGGCCTTCACGAGCTCGATCTCGGCTTCCGCCGCCTGGGTCGCGGAGTAGCCGATCGCCGTGCCCGTGGTGAGCGCAGCCTCCTTGAGCTCCCGCATCTCGTCGGCGGTCGCGTGCGACAGCGACTTGACCGACGACATCTTCTCGTCGAAGTCCGCGTACGCCTTGATCGCGCCGCCGACCGCGAGGGCTGCGACCGCTCCCACGGCGAGGAGCGGCTTCGCGAGGGACTCCGCGGCCTCCCGCTGCTTGTGCAGCGCCCGGGCCGCCGCGGCAGCACCACGAACGGTCTGGTTCGTGAAGTTCGTCGCGGCGGCTTGCCCCTGGTTCATCGCCGTGACGAACCCGCCGATCTTGGCGCCGATCTCGAGGATGATGCTGCGATCGCTACCGTTCGCCAAGGGGCACCTGCTTCCTGCCCGCAGGCGTCAAGCGGTCGGGGGCGGTGGAGCAGCGCGTCGCTTCCGGACGCGGTCCTTCTTCGGCTGCACGCGCACCCGGTGGACGGGCATCATCAGACCGGCGTGCGGGTCCGGTTCTTCGCCGCGGACACGTGACACCGCGTGCTGCATGGCGCGCTCCGCGAGGTCGTAGGTCGGCGACCAGACGACGCCGCCCTCCGGCGACATCTGCGGCGTGCCGGCCATGAACCGGTAGTGCGAACCCGGCAGGTCAGGGTCGGCGTCCGGGTCGGTGGCTTCCGAGATGAGGAAGCCGTGCGGTCCGGTCTCACGCTCTACGTCGAGGAGCGCGGTCAGCCACTCGACGTCGGTCGGGCCGAACTCGGACTCGAGGGTCGTCGTAGACGACGAGAGCCGCCCGTCGGACCCGTACACGTACACGGTCCGCTCGGACGGCTCCCACCCCTGCAGCCTCCGAACGGACACGCCCATCGCTCGTGAGAGCTCGACGGTCCGGCGGAGGATGGGGTCCTCGGTCAGCCTTTTTTCAGGCGCCCCAGACGGTTCGACGCCTGCAGCACGTTGAGGTTCAGCTGCACGTTGACGAGGTTCGCGATGTCCCAGCCGGACGCGATCTCATCGATGAAGTTCCAGTCGTCGTCGTCGAGCGGTTCGGCGTGGTGGACGACGCCGTCGATCTCGACGTAGGTCCCCTCCTCGTCGCGCTGCTCACCCTCGGCGAGGGCGGCCTTCACGTCGACCGTGTTCACCCGCGCGGCGACGAGCGACACGGCGTGGTGGTTGTAGCCGAGGTCGAGGTCGAGCTGCACGTCGATGCGCGGCGGGAACTTGTCGGCGATGTCGTTCCACTCGATGCCGGGCAGCTTCGTCATGTGCAACGTGTGCACGTGCTCGCGCTCCCGCTCCTCGAGCGCCTGCAGCTCCTCGTTGAGGCGCAGCACCTCGTCGTTCGCCTTCTTCAGCTTCGGGGTGACGGGTCGGTCGCCGGCCTCTCGGCGGAGCTCGTCGGCGTGGTCGTTGGCGGCGCTGATCTGTTTCAGGAGCAGGTTGCGCTGCTTGGCGAGCTCGACGTCGAGGACCATGCGGACGGTGCCCGTCGGCGGCTTGTAGCTCTGGCGGGCCTTCGCGATGTTGCCCATGGTGTGAATCCTTCCGGGATCGATCCGGGATGAGGGAGAAGGGGTGCGGGCGGCGGCTCCCGGAAAGGACCGCCGCCCGCACGTGTGTCACCGTCAGGCGTTGCTGAGGACCTGGTCCTCGAGCACCCGACGACGCGGCGCGAGCGCCTGGGTCTTCGTGAACTTCCCGCCGGCCGCGGTGTTGCGGACCTTCGTGCCGGCGACGACGCCGAAAACGTCGAACTTGTCCGTGGCGGCGAACTCCTGCTCCCACGGCGTCGCGTACCGGGCGAAGAGGACGTACTCCTCGTCCTCCTGCAGCAGCGGGTCGGCGATGTCCTCGTCGCTGCCGTAGACGTACGTCAGCGACGGGGTGTGGGTGACGGGGCCGAAGCCGCCGAGGTTCTCACGGAGCGAGAACCGAGGGTCGGTGGTGACGTCCTGGGACTTCCCGTGCGTCCACCCGTCCGTGGTCAGGGAGTAGGTGATGTCGACGGTGGTGTCGGCGATCACGTCGCTGAACTTCGGCGGCCAGGTGAGGATGGTCGACTTCGGGGCGGCGAGCAGCGCGAAGTTGCTGTCGACGTCGACACTCGGGGGCAGGATGAGATCGCGAGTCACGACGTGACTCCTTCCGTGGTCACGCCGGACGTCCCGGCAGTGGTGTCGGCCGCGGCGGTCGCCGCGGTCGTGTCGCCCGTGGTCGGGAGGTCAGCAGCGTCCGTGATCGGGGCCGGGTCCTTCCCGCGGGTGTCCTTCGCTCGCTTCGCAGCGGCGGTCTGGTTGCCGGCGGCGGTCGTGGCGGGCCGGTAGACGTCGGGCCAGCGGTCCGCGGTCGCCTTCGCGACGGTGACGACGCGCTCGTCGTCCTTCGGGCCGATGACGACGTCGACCTGCTCGACGATGGGCTGCTTGCGCATGGTGTTCTCCTTGTCAGGCGGGGTCGGACTCGAAGCCGTAGACGGCGATCGCGGACCACACCGACGGCTCCGCGGCGTCGTCCTCGGCGTTGCCGGGCCGCTCGAGGCGAGCGACCGGGGAGGTGCGCCGGCCGGGGACCGGGATGGTGATGCCGCGGCGGAACGGGCCCGGCCGGAGCCGGTCGTCGATCCACCCCAGCGCGGCGACGGCTGCGAGCTCAGTCGCACCGACTCCGTGCACGATCCACGAAGGCCGACGACGCCACGCGGCCGCGGCGAACCGGTCCGTGCTCTCGTCCGTGCGGGACCCGTAGATGACGGCGTACGGGACTGCCGCGTCGAGCGGCTTCCCGTCGGGTGTTTCCGGGGCCTGCCCGAGGCCGACGCGGCCGATGAGCTGCGGGATCGTCCGGATGGTGTCTCGGAACGCGACCGTCTCGGCGTAGTCGTCGGGCGGGGCGGTCACAGGTTCACCGCCGCGAGGCCGTCCTCGATCGCCTTCCGGATGCCCTTCTCGAGGTCGTCGAGGTTGTCCTGGACGGCGTGCATGCCGTAGGCGCGCGGGGCGAGCTTCTTCCTGGGGGCGCCGTACTCGAGGAGCAGCGCGACGCCGCCCTGCTTGCCGGTGCCCTTCTCCGCGCCGATCTCCGACGTGATGGCATCGGGCAGCTCGATGGTCGAGTACGTGATCGAGAAGGGCACACGGGGGGCGTACCGGTTTCCGGCCAGCGCCTTCCGCCAGTCCTGCTTGACCAGGTTCGAGTTGAACTGCACCGCGGAGCGGACCTTCGGCAGCGTCGCGCCCGGCACGTTGCCGAGAGCGACCGCGACCTGGTCGAGGCGGTGCGTGTCGATGAAGAACTCGTCGTCAGCCACGCAGCACCTCCGTGACGGGGATCCGCCGAGAGACGGCGACTGTCTGGTGATGGCCGCCATCGACACGGACGAGGACAGGGTCGCTCGTCGTGTCGTGGCTGCTGAGGGTGACGACCGCGTGGTCGCCGGGGCGCACGGCTGCGGAGCCGGCGGCGTCGACCGGGAGCTTGAGCACGGCTCCTTGCTCCACCAGGTCTCGGCCGCCGGTTCCGACCGTGCGGGCTTCGGTGTTCGCGGCGACGTACTCGCAGGGTCCGGAGTAGATCGGGGTCGACGCCACGGGCACCGTCCCGGTCGTAGGGTCCGGGTCCCCGCTCGTCGTCCCGCGGGTGATGGTGCACGAGTCGGTCATGCCGGCTTCCTCGCGGCGCCGGGCGATCGCCAGGTACGTCGAGGAGACCATCACGACCTCTCGAGCTGGATCGAGTACATGCCGCTCGACCCGCGGTCGGGGATGCCGAGCGCGAGCCGTTCCTCGTCGGTGACGTAGATCTTCCCGGCGGACGCTTCGCTGTCGATGGTGAACGAAGCGGTGTCGCCGTTGAACGTCCGGAGCATGTCCGGGTTCCGCAGCTTCCGCTCGACCATCGCGACGAGGACGTCCTTCACGTCGTCCAGGTCGAGGGCGGCAGGGCCGTCCTCGAGTGCCAGCCGACCGGCGAGGCCCGGGACCGCCTTCTGCAGCTTCCGCCAGGCGGTCCCGAGCCACGCGGGGATCACGCGCGCCTCGTCCGTGGTCAGGGCGCGCTCGAACGAGTTGCGGACGTCCTCGAGGTCCGCCGGCAGGGCCGGGGTCTCGGCGGTGGTGTCAGCCATGAGCGCGCTCCGATCGTCAGGACTCGTCGACCGTGGTCTCGCCGGTCTCGATGTTGCGGGTGACCTTCACCTCGGAGCCGTCGGGCCGGGCGGCGGTGTACTTCTCCGTGCGCGGCTTCGTCGAGGACTTCGCGGCGGCCTTCTTCGGGACCGGCTTCACGGCGTTCACCGTGCCGGCGGCGACCGCCTCGTAGCCGGGCTGCGGCGTCACGGACGTCGCGAACTCGGTCGGGTCGGTCGTGTCCGCCGGGCCGTCGCCGGGCGCGGTGACGGACGGCTTCGTGGTGTCGCTGTCGAGGGTGGTCGACAGCGGTTCGTTCTGCGTGGTCATGCGGTTGCTCCTCGTCGCTCGGCGGACTACTTGACGCCGCGGAGCCGCGCGGCAGCGGAGCCGGCGAAGACCGCCAGGCCGGTGAAGAACTCGATCCGGGTGCGGAACGCGGGCTTGTCGTCGACCTCGCCCATGTCACGCACGGAGACGCCGCCGTTGGTGAGGCCGGTCACGCCGCCGTCGCCCTCGTCTTGGCCGAACTTCACGGCGTAGAGCGAGCTGGTGTCGGACGCCGTGCCGACGGTCTCGGTCTGCGGCAGGATGTCGACGCCGGCCGCGGTCTTGCCCGGGTCCAGGATCGGGAGCCCGTTGTAGGTCGGGACCCGCTTGCCGGTCGCGGCCTCGGTGATCCAGTCACCACCGCCGAGTCGGCGAAGGACGCTGTTAACCTTGCCGATCGCCTTCTTGTTGCCGTAGATCACGTCCGCGTCCGTGAGGGCGAGGAGCGCGTCCAGGGCGTCCAGGAAGTCGTGGCCGGCCGCGACGATGTCCATGCCGTTCGTCGCGGCGTCGATGACCTGGCCGCCGACGAGGCGCTTCTTCAGGCCGTCGAAGCCCTTCGGCTCGACGGTGACGTCGCCGTTGAAGAACGCGTCCTGGTACTTGTACGACGCGGCCTTGACCTTCATCGCCGTCTGCACGGCGCGCTGGTCGTTCAGGTCCGACCGGGTCTTCTGGATGAACGTGTCGACGTCCGCGTCGCCACCGAGGATGACGAGCCCCTCGGACGCCTGGTTCACGGTGCCGGTCGACTCGACGTACGCCTCGTTGACGCCACGGAACGCGACGCCGGGCAGCGTGCCCTCCGAGTTGTAGCGGTACGCGTTGCCCTCGATCTCGAGGAAGGGGATGCGGTCGAGGATCGGCGACGTCTGGACGAACGTCTGGATGACGCCGCGCGTCAGCGTGTCCTGCGAGAGGAGCGCCGCCTGGGGGAGAGTGACAGCCATGTGCGCTGTCTCCTTTCTGGGGTAGAGCTCCTCAGCAGGTGCTGGAAGCGGTTACTTGCGCCGCCCGGCGGACTCGGCGTACGCAGCGCGCAGCGTCGGGGTGCCGGGGGCGGTCTCCGGCGCGGTGCCGGTACCGCCACTCGCGCCGATCCCCGCGAGGCGGTGGTCGACGGTGGTGTCGGTGGTCTTGAGGAGGTACGGCTTCGCCTTGGCGAGGTCGTCGAGGAGGGCCTTCACACCCGCGGTGTCGGCGGTGCCGGCGTCGAGGTCGACCTTGAGGGCGGCGACCTTGTCGGCGGGCAGCATCGCGAGGGCGTCCGCGGGGTCGGAGAAGTTCGACGTCGCGGCGACTTCGCGGATCGCCGAGGTGCGCAGCACGGTGGAGAGCCGGGTCTCGGCGTCCCTCGTGGCCTGCGTGGCGGCCTGCTTCGCGATGCGCTCGGGGTTCTTCGGGTCGTTCTGCTCGATGAGCTTCGCGAGGTCCTCGGCGCTCATGCCGAGCTCGGCGAAGGGCTTCAGCGCGTCGGCGGCCTCGCGTCGGCGCTCCTTCTCGCGCTCGAGCGCTCGCTGCCCGGCTTCACCGAGCGGCTTGTCGTCACCGCTCGCTCCGCCCTCGCCGGACCCGCTGCCACCCTCGCCGCCCGTCCCGCCGGCACCCGCGCCGCTGCCGCCCTCGTCCTCGAACCGGAGGAACGGGGTCCGCGGGACGGTCTGCCCGAGGATCAGGCCGAACGGGTCGAGGTGTGCGGGGATCCGGCCGTACACCGGAGTGGTCTTCGTCGTGGTCATCGTGCTTCCCTTCGCCGGCAGGGCCGGCATCGTGGACCGGCGCCGAGGCGGCGTCGGAAGTCATCGGCGGATGCCGAGGATGCGAGCGAGCTCGCTGAGCTGCCCGCGGTCGCTCGCATCGTCGATGCGGGCGACCTGCCGCGCGTAGTCACGCGCGACGACCTCCCGCTGCGCTGCCGTCAGCGGGCCGCGGCCGAACGGGTTCCGGCCGGCGTCGACCGCCTCCTTGCGCATCACGGCGGTGTGCAGCCGTCGCTCGGCCGCGGTCTGCGTCGCCGGGTCGAGGGGGTCTCGGACGCCGGTGCGGACCGCCTGCCGGTACGCCTGCGTCGCGCCGATGCGGGTGCCGCCGCGGCCCGCCTGGCCGGCACCGAAGTCGCCAAACTGGCCGCCGGGGTGGTTGCCCTTCAGGTTGCCGCCGCCGACCTGCGGGCCGGTGACGTAGCCGTTGTCCTCGAGCAGCTTCCGGGCGAGCGCCCGGTCACCCTTCGCCGCGTCGTACACAGCATCGACGGTCATCTTCGATGGGGAGTCCCACCGGCGCGACTGCCAGCCGCGGCGGGACCCGTTCATCTTCAGAGCGTCGTCGGACAGGCCACGGAACCGGGTGTTCGAGATCCGGTAGAAGTCGCCGCCGTCACGGATCGCCTGCGCGTCGTTCTTCCCGAACAGCTTGTCCTGCTGCGCCTTGTTCAGCGACTCGAAGTACCGGTACGGGTCCGTCGTGAGGTCGTCGGCGATCGCTTCCTGCGTGGGGACGTGCCGGCAGTCGCAGGAGCGGTGCGCGCGGAATCCCTGGTTCCAGCGGTAGACCTTCCCGGCGAGCATGATGCAGAACCGGCACGACGGCGGGTTCAGCATGCGTGTCCACGTCGTCCGGACCTTCGTCGTCGCCATGGACGCCTGCACCGACTGCCGGTCAGCATCACGGACGACGTCGAGCACGGTCCGCTGCAGCCACTTCCCGGACTCCTCGAGGGCCTTCGTCGTCCCGGCGCCGGCGAGCATCTGGTCGCGGGCGATGAACGGCGCGCGGCCGAGGAGCGTCTCGAGGGGCCGGCTGTCCGGTGTGCCGCCCTGGAACCGTGCCGGGGACACGGCCGCGAGCTGCGTCGCGTCGATGCCCTGCTCGTCGAGGACGGCCGGGACGTACGCGGCGCCGGACGTGGCAGCGCGCTGCTGCGCGTCGATCGTCGTCGCGAACAGCTCCTGCGCCACCTGGCTGTACCCGATGTCGAACTCGTCGCCGACGGTCGCCCACATCTCGCCAGCCGCCGCCGCAGCAGCAGCAGCGATGCGCTGCTGCTGCTGGTAGTGGTCAACTGCCGCCTGAGGGAGCGCCATCGGTCACCTGTTCTCCCGCCGGGACCGCACCCGCGGCGACCGGCTGCGAGCCGGCCGGGGCGGACCCGGTGACGTCCTGGAACGGCCGGAGCGCCTGACCGAGCACCGAGGACTGGTACTTCTCGTCCTCGCGCTCGTCCATCCACCGGTCGACCTTCTGCTTCGTGGCACCCGGCAGCATCTCGAACGCCGCGCGGTGCGGGAACTCGACGCTGACGAGCTTCGTGACGGCGTCCGCGATCGCCGCGAACGAGCGGGCCTCGCGGTCGCCCCACTCCGTCTCCGACGCCGGGGGCAGCTCGGACGGCTGCCCCATGGCGGCCCATGCGAGCTCGGCGACGGTCTCGTGCCCCTCGCCAGCCGCGAGCTGCATCTCCTTCACCAGCGACGCGAGCGTCGACTCCGCGGCGGCGAGAGCGTCGCCGGAGAGGTTCGCCATCTTCCCGAGCTGGTACTGCGGTGGGATCTGCGCGACCGAGAAGAAGTCGGAGAGGAACTTGTCGTACACCGCGATGTAGTTCGCGAGGTTCGACTCGGCCATGTCGAAGACCTTCGTCTCCCCGCCGGGGAAGACCAGCATGCGGTCGACGCCCACCCGGCCGGGCGAGCTGACGACGGGGATCGGGTTGCCGTTGCTGTCGAGCAGCGGGGTCCCGTCCTCCTTCGTCTTGTAGACGACGTTGCCGTCCTTGTCGAGCACGCGGGGGTCGAAGCCGGTGATGATGCGCTGCCGGAACGCAGCGAACTGCATCGCGAGGAGCGTGTTGAACCGGATCGTGTTGATCGCGTCCTGCTGCGCCATCAGACCGTCGACCGCCGAGAACGGCTGCCCGTCGGCGTCCGGCCGGTAGTCGTAGACCGCGAACGGGACCGCACGCATCGGATGCGTCGACTCGGCGACCATCTTCCACGTGCCGAACGCCTCGCCGCCCTGCTTCTCGAACCGCATCATCGACGTCGCGTCGTAGACGATCCCGACGGTCTTCGTCGTCGACGAGCTCACACCTGCCGGCATCACCAACGACGTCGGCAGCGCCACCTCCACCGTGTAGACCTTCGCGGCCCACAGCGGCGTGAACGGGTCGTCCGGGTCCATCTCGATGTGCACCCGACCGAACGACTCCGGGCGGACGACCGGCCGGGACTTCTTCAGCCTGTTCGGCCACACCGACGCGATGCCGCGGCCGTGCACGAACATCGACCGGTAGATGATCGACTGGCGGCTGTCGAGCTTGTTCGCCTGCCAGGCGCCCGTCCACAGCGCGTCGTCCGGCAGCACAGGCGTCGTCTGCCACGACACCTCGACGGCGTCCGTCAGGCCGGTGCGGAACGAGTCCACACCCAGACGCTGCACCGGGGCCTCGACGGCGAGCGGGAGGAACGCGGCGATCGACTGCTTCTGCAGCTCGACGTACTCCGTGTTCACCCCGACCGGCGCGAACGGCAGCTCCTGGTCGCCACGGGCGTAGCGCTCCCGCTTCTCGACCTGCGGCCGCCGCTTCTGCAGCTCGTACGCTGCACGCGTCAGCCGGTCAAGAGCGGTGCGCTGGTCCATGCCGGCCTCCTAGTTGAATGCGTAGTAGGTGGTCGAGACGACGGGCTTCGGCTTCGTGCCGAGCCCGCTGGCGATCGCGTCGAGGACCGCCGCGTGCGCCAGCGTGGACGACATCGTGAGGTCGATCTTCTGCTCGTCGGCCGGCTTGCCGAGGATGTAGGTCTCGCCGGGACGGGACCGCTTCACCGCGTTGCGGATGTTCGTCTCCACGTCGCCGTCGTCGTCGTGCGTGAACGAGGACGACGCGTTCATGATGTCGGCGTGGAACCGCTCGAGCTCGAAGTGCATCGGCTTCGGGCGGTACGTCGGCCACTCGATCACGACCTTGTCGCTGTACCGGCCCTGCAACGCGGCGATCTCGGACCCCCACAGAGGCGGGTCGAGGTAGGCGCGCACGATCTCGAAGTCGCGGAACAGCTGCTCGAACGCGGTCATGACCTCGTCGCGCGGCACCTTGCCGTTCCAGAGCTTCGGCTTCCAGATCGTCGGCCGGAGGTCGACGCCGTACCGAGGCGTGAACTGGTGCTGGTCGAGAGTCTCGAGCCGGATGCCGGTCCAGTCGTTCGAATCGGACCCGTCGAAGCCGAGGCACACAGGCCCGGACTTCGGCCGGTCCCGGACCGACAGCTTCGACGTCCACGCGTGCATGTCGGGCAGCCACGCGCCGGAGCCCATCGTGTTGATGTTCCCGTAGAAGCGCATCGCCTGCTCGGGGTCGCGCTTGAGCATCTTCTCCGCGTCGATCTCGATGCGGTCGAGGTTCACCCAACCGGACACCCACACGCCGCTGCGGTCGAGCTTCACCGCGGAGTCGCCGTACACGTGCCGGTGGATCTGCGCGCGGTCCCGCTTGTTCGCATACGACTTGCCAGCCATCCGACCATCGACGTAGTCGACGAAATCGGTGGGGTCCCGCTCCTCCTCGATCTGCTGAGCGACCGAGTTGTCCGCGAGGTTCCACGCGTTCGTCGTCAGCGCCGCCCGGCCGCCCGTTCCCGAGAGACCGCGGTACTGGGTGTCCGCGAGGTAGCGCATGTTGTCGCTCGTCCACGTGCCGACCTCGTCCTGAGGTGCGAACGTGATGCGAGCGCCGAGCCGCGACAGCGCCTTCGACGTGACCGGCTCGATCCACCCGGACCCGGGCAGGTTGATCCGCGTCTCACCCGTGTCCGGGATCGCGTCGGCGAGCGGGCCGAGGTCGATCATCGGCCGCAGCACCTTCCAGATGTTGTCCGTCTGGTCCTCGCTGTACGCCGTCACCTGGATGATCGGCGTCGGCCACGGACGACCAACCGGTTCACCGTTCGCGTCCCAGCCGGCGAAGACCACCGGGGCCGCAGCCTCGGCACAGATCATCGCGGACGTCAGCGGCGCCTTGCCCCACTTCTGCGGCCGCACCAGCAGCGACCGCGTGTACTGCCACGCCGTCTGCCACGAGTGCTGATTCGCGTCCGGCTTCAGCCGGTAGTGGTGCACGAGGTACCGCAGCTGCTCGTCCGTCAGCTGGAACGGCTCGCCCATGTGCTCGCCGTCGGGGATGACGCAGCGTTCCTCGATCCAGTCCGCGATCTCGTACCCGAGGGACGGGAACTCGCCCTCCCACTCGGCTCCACGCCACGACATCAGCCGACGATCCGCAGACGCTCCCGCGACCCGCCGCCCGGCTTCGTCGCGGCCGGCGCGGTCTTCGTCGTGCGCCGGTCGGCGACCTCGTCCTCGCTGATGACCCACCGCAGCCGCAGCATCGCCATCGGCGACAGACCCAGCCGATCCTCAAGCTGCCGGACCTCGTTGTGGAGCGACGCCGCAGCGCCCGGCTTCTCAGCCTGCTGCAGCAGCATCGCGTACCGCGCGACCGTCCGAGCGATCCCCAGCTGCTCCCACGCCGCCGCCTGAGGCAGCTTCCATAGGTCCGCCCACGTCGCCGGCACCCGCGTGCCCTTGATCGGGAACGCCGGAGCGCGACCCTTCCGCCCACCACGCGGGAGGACGAAATCGACCTGCCGCTTGTTGCGGCGCCGAGCATCAGGGTTCGGAGCGGGACCAGGCATGTTGAGCCTCCATCTGCACGGCAGCGCGGCGTCGGGGTGCCACCGAGCCAGGGGCTCGACAGCGAGGTGTTCGTGGTGCGAGATGTACGGGTTCCAGAAGGCCCCAGGGAAGCCTCGAACCCGTACACAGGAAAGTCGTGATCCCCGGCGGTCCGCTTGTACTGGTACAAAGGGGGTCACCCCCCACCCTTCAGCCCCTCGTCTGCCCTTGAACGGGTGTGTGACGGGTGCTGTGTGGGCGTGTGCGGGGCTACGGGGACTGGTGAGGGCTGCTGAGTCAGCGGTGTGCTGCTCGGCCCCCTGCGGCGCGGTTGCAGCGGCCGGCGTGTTCGGGTCCTCGGTATTGGGTGCGGTCCTCGTCGTCGTGTCCGAGGTCCCAGGGTTCCGTGGAGGTGATGAGCTCCCCGCATCGCCAGCACTTCACTGTGCCGCGTGCGACGACGGGGGCCCACTGTGCGCGCTCCCTGTCGTGGGTGGCGTCGTACCCTCTGGCCTGCCTGGTGCCGCGTGCTCGTTCCCGGAGTCGGCGGTGTGCGAGGCAGCGGTACGTGCGTGGGGGTGTGACGGTCGGGCAGCCGGGCTCGGAGCAGACGGGCACGGCTCGTCCCTCCGGTTCGTGCGGGTGCGGTGGCAGGTGCAGACCTGCTCACCGTGCTGGCACACCGTCCACCCCGTGGGTGATGACCGTGTACCGGGTGTCGATGAGAGCGGCGAGGTACCGGCTGGTGCGGTTGATCTCGGCGGTGAGGTCGGCGTGCGCCCGGTCGAGGGCGGCCGGCGTCCACGTCTGCAGGTGGTCGGGCAGTTCACCGCGGGTGTGCCGGTTGAGGAGGTGGTGGCCGGTAGTGCCGAGGACGGAGTGGGTGAGGCCGCCGTGCTCGACGCTGGGTGGCCGGCCGAACTCGTCCGTGGTCTGGGCCGCGGGGCAGTCGGTGGTGTCGCACATCACGTGCACCTCCACGGTGGTGGGTGACGGCGGGGACGCAGGTGCCGCTCCGGTGTGACAGGTCAGTCCGGATTGTGGCGGTCCTTCGCGGCCCAGTGGCGTCCGCGTTGACGTCCCCGCTGAGGGGTTCCCCGTGCTCTGCGCCGTGCCGGTGGTTCGCGGTGCGGCTCACGGACGTCGCTGCTCGGGGCAGCACGAGTGCGGCCGGGTGAGGGCTGCGGGTGTCCGGGGCGGCTGGTGCGGTGTCGGTGCGTGTCGGCGGGCCGGGGAAGTGGTGTGAGCCCCGAGAGGGCCGCGCGTCCGCGGTCTGGTCTCGGGTGTCGAGCATCCGCTGCACTGTGCCGCTGTGCTTCGCCCGCGTCGCGGCCGCGCCGGCGACGAGAGGCTGGGGATTCGAACCCCGGTCTTCGGATGCTCGTGACGTTGCTCAGGCGTCACGCTGGATACGCGAACGGCCCCGACCTGTGGGGGTCGGGGCCGATTCGTGGCTTACGCAGAGCGTACTGCATCAGGCGGACATTCGCACCACTCAACTCCAGCCAACACCAACGCACACCGCTCCACACCCATGGGCTACCACGTGAAGTCCGCTCTGCCTCGGCGGCGGCCGTTGGTGCGGGCCCAGTCGGTCGCTGCTCGGAGGGTGACGTACCGGACGCCGTCGATCTCGCGGGTGGTGAGGCCGGCGGCGGCCCAGCGGCGGAGGGTGCGCTCGTCGCGGCGGATGATGCTCGCTGCGACGGCGAGGGGGACCAGGTCGTCTCGGGGGTCATCCGCCATCGGCACCACCCTCGATCGCGAGGAACCGATGCCGCATGTCGATGTACGCCGTCCGGTCGGGGGCGACGAGCATGTAGGGCATCATCACCTCGTCGAGGGTCGCGAGGCCGGCGTCGATCAGGGCGGCCTGCGCTTCAAGCCAGTCCTTCGCGATGCGCCATGCGACGCGTGCCGCCTGCTCGGGGGTGCACTTCGTCGCCGGCACCTTCGCGTCGCGCTTCATCGCGGCGAGTACCCCGTCGGTCCGGACGGGCAGCTGGAACTCCTGCACGCCGTAGTCGGTCTGCATGGTGAAGCCGAGGCCGGCGGGTACCCCGTCGTCGTCGAAAAGGGTCGAGATGCGCTTCACCCCGCGGCGTGCGAGTGCCGCCTGGATCTCGCCCATGGTCTTCGCGACCTCGACCGTCGTCGTGTAGTTCAGGATCGGCATCAGCTGCCCTCCTCCGGTGTCGCGGGCGGCGGGGTCACGTCGCGGATCGTGGACGGGTCGATGCACTTCGGGAGCGGGCATGTGCCGTCGCTGCCGCGTTGGCAGTACCACCGGTTCACGTTCGGATCAGCACATGCCGCCGTCGCCGGTGCCATGTCGGCGATGCTCACCGGCTCGGCGGGCGGGACCACGCGGCGGTACCGCTCGTCGATCACGTCGTAGTCGGACTTCGCGTTTCGCTGCCAGAACAGCACCTCCCGCGCGGCCTCGACCAACGCTGCGGCGTCGAGGTGGCGACCACGCGAGGCGTAGTCCTGAGCCCACAGCAGCAGGTGCTCGACGCCGTGCTCACGGTCATGCTCGGCGGTGTAGCCCTTCGCGCGTTGCTCGGCGCGCTTCGCCTGCACGGCGGCGTCCCAGGCGTTCCGGTCTTCGGCGCTCGGGGTCGGCTGCGGGAACAGGGCGAGCAGAGCGTCGGCGATCGCGTAGTGCTTGCGGGTCGGCGGGTCGTTCTTGAACTCGTCCATGGCGGGGCCGCCCCATGCCTGCGTCACCCGCTTCACCTCGGCGGCTGCCTGCTCGCGCGTCGGCGGCTGCACCGTGGCGAGGTACTTCAGGGCGGCTTCAGCCTGCGCGAACTCGGTGACCGTCACGCCGGTACCGAGTGCACCGGCGGTGGCGAGGACACGGGCGAGGGCCTGGATCTGCTCCCAGTTCTCGGGCACCTCGCCACTCGGTTCCGGCACCCATGTCGGACGAGGGTCGAACGAGGCGAGCACGCCGACGCGCACGCCGTCCGTCTCACGCTCGATGATGAACACGGGCTGGTCGGTGTAACCGACTGGGCGGCCGTAGCGCCACTCGGTGTCGCGGTTGAACTTCCACCGGACCCTGGGTGCGGTGAGCACTTCGGAGACGGTCGGCTTCTGATCGGTCATGCTGTTGCTCCTTCGGGGCTACGGCTCCACACGAGAGCCGGCTGTGCTGGGCGGGAGACCTGGTGCCCGCCGGTGTGACCTGCCCGGCGGACGCACTGGTAGACGTCCTGCTTGCCGTCGTCGGGCTGTGTCGTGTCGACGCCGACCGCGGGGCAGCGGGTGGGGTGCGGGTTGCCGGCCTCCGGGTTGTCGACCTTCGGGACGGTGGTCCCGACGGCGATCTGCTTCACGATGCGGGCCAGCTTCCGGCCGGCGGCCCGCTGCTCGGCGGTGTCGGCGGCGTCGGTGCGGGTGCGGACCCCGCCGTCGCCCGTGGTGGTGACGAGGACCGTGGTGCAGGACTCGCACCAGACGGTGACGTCGCGGATCTCCGCGTCCGGCGACCAGTCCGCGGTGACGGCGAACTCGCCGCACACCTCGCAGGGCCGCTTCCAGTGCGGCCGGTCCGGGCGGGCCTCGAGGGGGAACCGGGAGTACACCCGCTCGATGAGGTGCGCGATCTCGTCGAAGTACGCGCCGGACGACGGGTGGCGGGCGATGTCATCGTGGTGGAGGAGCAGCCACCCGGTGATGCCTTCCACGGACTTCCGTGCGCCGGCAGGGGTGGTCTCGGGTCGGAAGCCGAGCGGCACCTGGTACGCGTAGCGGAGGGCGCTGATGCGGGGCCGGTCGACGATGCCGAGCATGGTCCGCCACCGGTGCGCCCTGTCGAGGAGCGTGGTGACGAGCTCGTCGGCGTCGTCGAGGGCGTTCACGTTCAGCGGGGCGGACGCGGTCGCCGAGCCGCGCGGGGCGCCGGGCTGCCCGTCGGGGACGGCGCGGGTGGGGAGCCGGTGGATGAGCACGTACTCGACGAGCTCGGCGGCTTCGGTGAGGCGGCGGCGGGCTCTCTCGGCGAGCAGGGTGCTCGTCAGGCCGTCGTCGAGGTCGGTGATGGTCACGGGGTGCTCCTGGGGTCGTGCTCCTCGCGGAGCTGCTGTGCTCGGGACGCGGTCTGCTCGGCGGCGATCGCGTAGGTAGGGGACTTCGGGTCGCCGAAGTCGTGCGGGCCGAGGTCGTTGCCCTGGGTGAGGGTCAAGCGGCTGCCCTCCGCTCGCGGTAGCGGCGCTGCATGTCGGCTCGGCAGGTGGAGCAGCCGAGCGACTTGCGGCCACCACCGCGCGAGTAGAGCCGGAGTGCGCTGTCGTCGTGTCCATGTCCGCAGCGGCCGAGGGGCATGTCGCCGCCGGTGTTGCGCCGGGCGTTCTCGTGGTTCGTGAGGAGCCGCAGGTGGAGCACGTTCACGCAGCGGCGCTGCTTGCACATGTGATCGACGGTCATGCCCTCCGGGATCGGGCCGTGCTCCGCCTCCCACGCGGCGCGGTGCGCGAGCATCATGTGGTTCGACCGGTCCGCGTACCAGCCGAGCTGCGCGTACCCGTGCGAGCCGCTCGAGTAGGTGCTGATCCGGCAGCCGTGTGCTCCCGCGGTCCACCGGTCGCGGGCGCGCTCAAGCACGCGCACCGGGGTCGGGTCAGAACGGAGTTTCATCGTCGAACCCTCCCTGCTGAGACCACACGTCCTGCCCCTGAGCGCCGCCCTGCTGCGATTGGCCCTGCTGCGGCTGCTGCCCGGACGGCTGCTGGTACTGGACCGGCTGGCTGCCCTGCTGCTGTCGCTGCACCCGGGGAACGATCCCGAGCGTCGGGAACCGGAGCACGACCTTCGCGCCGGCCGTCCCATCGCGCTTCGCGTAGACCTGCACCTCGGGGTCGCCGGTGAGGATCACCGCGGTGCCCTTCGCCACCTGCTGCGCGATCAGGTCGGCCTGGTCCTCCCAGAACGCGGCCTCAACCCAGGTCGTCTCGCCCTGGCGCTCCCAGGTGCCGTCTTCCTGCCGCTTCGACCGCTGGTGCGGCACCGTGACCGAGATGACCGACTTGCCGCTGTTCGTCCGGTTCAGGCTCGGCTCGTTCGCCACGAAGCCCTCGACCGTCATCGTGCCCTTGCTCATGCTGCTGACTTCCGTTCTGCGGCTGCTGCCGCATGTCTCTGCGAGTACGACCGGATGGCCGCCTCGATCTCCTCGTCCTGCTGTGCCTTGATGGCGCGGTCCGCGTCTGCTCGCTGCACCGCGGCGGTCCGGCTCTCCCGCTCGCCCTGCATCCGGGCCCAGAAGTCCCGGCGGACGTAGTCGTGGGCGAAGCGCATCTCGTGGTCCTGCCGGGACCCGGGCCGCTCGCTGTCGAGGTCCCCGCGCACGGCCATCCGCTCCCGCTCGAGGACGGCCGGGTCGAGCTGCGCGATGAAGTTCGCCCACGCGTCGTCGCTCATCCGGGCACCTCCCGGCCCACCGTCCCGACGTCGAGCGCACGGGGCGTCTCGATCACGCCGGCCTCGATGGCCTCCGCCGCGAGAGCGAAGTCGAGCCGGGCCGCAGCGAGCCGCGCCGCGATCGGGCGGGGAAGCGCCTGCCGTGCCGGCCATGACGCCTCGATGAACCCGCGGGCCTTCGCCGACCGGACGTCCTCCTCGATCGCCGTCGGGGTCTGCCGGGTGTCGACCCGGATCTGCTCGAGCAGCACGTCGAGGGACAGGTATGCCCGCGGCGCAGGCTTCCGGAAGTGGTTCCGGACCGCCTGCTTCGCGACCTCGAACTCGACGTCGCAGAGCTCCTCGGTCCACACCGCCGCGGTCGCGGCCGACAGCTGCCGGTTGTCGTAGCCGGCGGAGATGTAGCCGAGGAGGCGACGGACTTCTGGCTCGTTCACTGGGTGATCTCCTGTCGGGTGGGGGTGTTGTCGGCACCGGTCATGAAGCCGATGAGTTCGGCGTCGCGCTGGCCGCCGCGGCCCGGCGCCTGCCGGCGTTCCTCGAGCTGACGGTTGGCGGCGAGGCGCAGGCGGTCGTACTGCTTCCGGAAGGTCGGCATCGAGAGGACGTTGCTGCGCCAGAAGTCGTCGGCCTGACTCCACCGGACGAGGCGTTTGGCGGACTCGAGCTCTCGGCCGTCGCGGTCGAGCAGGAGCCGTGCCGAGTCGCGCCAGGTCTTCGTCACCGGGGGGCGGTTCGACCCGTTCTGCTCGACGAGGTCAGCGAGCAGCTCGCAGAGCTCGACGACGTCGGCGCGATCCGCGACGTCTTCTCCTCCGATAGGAGGAGAGGTCGGGTCGGGACGGGCCGGGACGGGGGCAGCGTTACGAACCTCATCCGAACCGTCCTGTAACTCGGTTACGAACTTGGTTTCACCCTGGTCTCGGTCCCGGTTACGTTGCCGCCACTTCCGCAGCTTCTCGGCGTTCTTCTCCCGCGCCGAGAGGACGTCCGCCTTCGTGGGTTGGAAGTCATCCCAGTTCACGAACGAGTAGCCCGATGAGGTGCGCGACCAGAGGCCGACGGTCACAAGAGCCTCGGCGACGCGTCGCGTGGCGCCCAGCTCCACGATCATGTAGCTGGGGACGGCTCCGTCCTGCAGCTCCTTCGCACTCCACGCGCCAGCCAGAGTCCACAAGCCGATCGCTGCGAGGCGGTCCCGGCGGGGGATGCCGAGCACCTTCCGCGAGGACGGTAGTCCGTCGTCGACCTTGAACCACGGCATCAGCTGTCACCTCCTTCCATTCGTCTTCGTGCCTCGCTGGCACTGATCTCGTCCCACCCGCCGACGTCGTCGTAGAGGATCCACGCGGCGCGGACGGTGCCGTTCTCCTGCCGCAGCCACCGGCGGGCAGGCCAGTCAGCCGGGTCACCCCACCGGGGGACCGCCCAGCCGTCGCGGATCGCGTCCCGCGGGTGCTCGGTTTTCCACTGGTGGCAGCTGAGGCCGAGGGTCTGCAGGTTCGACGGGACCGTGTTGCCCGACTGCCGGTTCTGCCGGTGGTCGAGTTGCGGGGCGCCGCACCAGCGGAGGCATCGCTGGCAGAGGAGGTCGTCCCGCTTCGACGCGACGTCATACGCTCGCTTCTCGTCCGCAGCAGTCGGGCGGTCCTGCTTCGGGCCGATCATGCGGCGACGGCTTCGTACTCGGCCCCGAGCGACGCGGCCGCGGCGGCGATGAGGTCCCGGGCGGCGGGCGGTGTGACGGCGTTGCCGGCGGCCTTCACCAGGTCCCGGTTGGACACCGGCCGAGCACGGTCCGGCGGCTGCCAGAGGTAGTCGGACGGGAACGCCATGCCGGCGGCGACCTCGTGCGGCTGGAACATCCGGAACCGCACTTCGGGGACCATGGCCTCCGCCTCTCGGAGGTCGGCGGCGGTCACCCCGCCCGGGCGACGCATGACCGACTGGGACGCAGTAGTCGTGAGCGTGCGCAGGTACTCCTCCGCCTGCGTGGTCAGGCTTCCCTGGTCGCCGCGGACGTTGTTGTGCCTGGTGATGAGCGCGAACCGGTCGACGGTGGTGAGAGTGCCCAGCGGATCAGTGTCGGGTCGAGCCTCACGCGTCGTGCCGTAGTAGGCCTGCACGAGGCCGTGGTGGTTGCCGCCAGCGGTGAAGGTGCCGGCGGGCTCGGAGACTGGTCGAGCGGTCGAGGTGCCGTACATCTCGGCGATGAACGGCAGATGAGCAAGCGCAGTGTCGGCTCTCGTCGTCTGCGTACGCATCGGCTTGCTGATGGAGGAGGCGTCGAGGCCGTCACGCCCCTCGACCGGCACAGCCAGGGCCTTCGAGTTCGTGGTGTGCAGGGCCCGCAGCGGTTCCCCGACCGGCCACACACGGTGGTACCCGTCCAGCTGTCCGTGCTGCCGATGGTGCGGGTCCGTCGCGTCGTACGTGTTGCCGGCAGCCTCGAGCGTCAGCGGCCCCCAGTACCGGGCGATGCCGGCAGCGATGCGAGCCCGCGTCTTCGGCTTGAGGCGATCACCGATGCGCTCGCCAGGGATGGACCAGTCGATCGCAGCGGCGGCCGGGAGCCAGCCTGGCTCGACGACCTGCCCGCACCGGGAGCAGCAGTACACGTACGCCTGCCGGTAGCGGCCGACCTCCCGTCGCGGCTTGAACGACTGCACGGACTCGACAACGTCGTCGCACCGATCGCACCACGCCTTCGGGCGGAGGATGCGGTCGAGGTCCGGAGCCTGAGCGCTCTCAGGCCACGCGACGACGTAGATCCGGTCTCGCGACTGCGGAGCCGGCGCCCCGAACGCCTGCGCGTGCATCGAGTTCAGCGAGACCACGCGGAACCGGTAGCCGAGAGCGCGGAGCTCCGAGCGCCAGACGTCCCACGCCGTGCGGTACTTCGCCTGCGTGGCGATGTCGACGACGTTCTCGACGATCACGAGCCGGTACCGGTGGTGCTCGATGAAGCGGAGCACGTCGAACATCAGCAGTCGGCTGCGGTTCTTCGCGTCGTCGGAGAGCGGGTCCTCGAACAGTCCTTCCTCGATCGCGGGCAGCTTCGCGCCGTTCGCCTGCGACCACTTCGTGCACTCGGGCGACGCCCACAGGATGTCTGTCTTCGGGAAGAACGACGGGCGCTCCTGGTGCAGGTCAACGACGGCGTGGTCGGTGGTCGGGTGGTTCAGCGCGTGGATGTCGCACACGAGCTGCCAGTGGTTCGCTGCAATTCGGACCTCGACACCGGGGACCTGCAGCGCGCCGGTCGACGAGCCGCCGGCACCTGCGAACAGGTCGGTGATGGTGAGAGTCACGAGCGCGACTCCTCTCTGGGTGGGCGGCCGGGGCCGAAGTGCGGGGTGAGGCCGAGGCGCTTGCGTGCGCGGTGGACCTGCGACTGGGATCGGCCGAGCTCTACGGCGATGTGGGTGTCGCGGATGCCGGCCGCGTGCCGGGCCCGAACGATGGCGTCCTCCTCGGGCCGCATCCGGAGGCGCTTCACGACGACCACGCGACTCGGGCCATGGCGTCGGCGCGCAGCTCGGACAGGGAGTCCTCGACGGGGCGGCCGAGGTGACGGGCCAGCATCGCGGCGAGCACGACGGCGTCCGCGGTGTTGTTGTTCGTCACGTCGGCCTGTGGGTACCGCTTCACGACGGCGGCGAGGACGACGTCCTTGTCGGACCGGGTCTGTCCGGTGGCGTACTTCTTCACGTGCATCGGGTTGATCTCGTGCACGCGGTGGCCGCGGTCGACGAGCATCGTGAGGACGAGCCAGCGGAGGCCGCCGAGGTCGACGGCGCCCTGGGGCATGCCGTACGCGGGGGACTCGACGACGACCTCGGTGCACCTGGCGACCTGCGCGCAGATCGCGGAAGCGTGGTCGTCGAAGCGTCGCGCCTTGGTCGCGAGGCTGTCGGTCTTCTTCCCGGCAGATCGGACTCGGCGGGTGGTGATGCTGCCGTCGTCGTGCACGACGGCGACGCCGGTGTCGGTGAGGGACAGATCGAGGCCGGCCGCCACCGGTGTGGTCGGCGCGGTGAAGCCCTCGAGGGGCGGGGGAAGCAGTTCAGGCATGGTGCGTTCCTTCGTGTCAGCGGCTCGCGCCGTAGGCGTGGCCGAGCACCTTGTTGATGTTCAGCAGCCCCATCAAGCGCGCGGCGAGGGCCTTCTGCAGTTCCTCGGCGGCGTGGAGGGTCTCCTTCGCGGCGTCGAAGTCACGGCGGAACGTCATGGTCGCGAGATCCGACTCGGCGCGCTTCTCGGTGATGGTCCGCGCGCTCGAGCGGAGAACGGCCTTCGCCTTCTCCTCGATGAGGGCACGCTCGGCGGCGTACCGCTGCGCCCACAGCTCCTTCAGGACGGGGACGGCGTTCTCGAGCCGGGCGCCGAGCTCACGGATCATGAACTCGAGCTCGATGGGGGTGACGGGCTCGTACTCGACGATCTCGCCGGTGTCCATCCGGGCGATGTCCTGCGCGCTCACGGTCGGCCGCCGTGGGTGAGCGCGTCGGCCTCGGCGCGAGCGAGCCAGTCGTCGTCGGAGAGCTCGTCCGACTCCGGCTCAGGCTCGGGCTCGACGACGATCTCGTCGGGCTCAGCCGCAGGCGGTGCCGGCTCAACGGTCGGCTCCGGCTCGACGCCGAGCATCCCGTGGCGGGCGAGCGCCGCCGTGCGGATCGCGTCGGTGCGTTCGCCGACATCGTCCGCCGCGTCGAGGAGGTCCTCGATCGCGTCGTGCGTCTCCGCAGCGGTGATCTCGGCGATCCAGTCCCGGGACGGCGGACCGACCTCAACGAGTTGCGCCGGTGCGGCTGCGATCTCGTCCGCCGTGTAGAGGCCGGAGAGGTCCATCGGGAACGCCTTGCGGAGGGCGAGCGCCTCGGCGCACTTCGCGAGCTGCCCGGCTCCCTGCTTCTTCCACATGGAGGTGAGGTCGCCCTTGGCGGTCGTCTGGACGTAGGCGCCCCACTCGGCGACGCCGACGGCGGGACGCTCCCAGTCGTCGCGGTAGACGCGGACGCGGGCGGCGAGCGGGTGGTCGCCGTGCAGCTTCGGGATGAACGCGTCCACCCACTCGCCGGAGTCAGTCATCCACTCGGCGGCATCCTGGCCGGCGTACTTCGCGGACTTGTCGGCGACGAGCCGGAACCCGTCGATGCCGGTCTGCACGGCCCACTCGACGCGGCCCTTCGAGGCGCGGCCGATGCACCAGATCTGGTTCGACAGGGGGTTGAGGCCCGACTGGCGGGAGAGGGACAGGAACTTCTCGACGATGGGGCGGGGCGCGGCTTCCCGCTCGCCTTCGCGGGGGCCGTAGGTGTGGGTGAAGACGAGGCCGGCAGCCTCGACGATCGCCTTCTCCGCGTCGGTCCACGTCGTGACGTCGCCGTTCGCGGGGAGGGTGGTGAGCTCGGTCATGCGGCTCTCCGTTCGTAGGTCAGCGCGACGCGGAGCCGCGTGAGGAGGTCGGTGGCGATGGGGAGGATCTGCGCGCGGGCGGCGACGATCTCCGGGTGGTCGCGAGGGATCACGAGGCGGTGCGGCATGCCGCGGTGCTCGGCGCGGAGATCCCACTCGCCGCGGGCGTTCTGCACCAGCTCGACCCAGAGGAACTCGATGAAGTCGGCCTCGGGGATGCACTCGAACTGCCAGGCGAGCTGCCGCCACTCGCCGACCGAGGGGCCGGTCACGACCTTCCCGTGCTTCGCCTTGCACTCGGCGAGCCGGAGACGGCCGTCGGGCTCGACGCGGAGGCCGTCCGGCGTGCACGCGAACCCCGGCTGGTCCGGCGAGTGGATGAGAGCGACGTTCTGCGGGATGCCCGCGAACGCGAGCATCATCGGCTCCCAGCGGTGGCCTTGCTCGGTGTAGCCGTTCCCGGTGAACGTCCTCGGCGCGAGCTTCGCGGCGAGGTACTTGTCGACGCTCGACGCCTTCGCGAGCTTCGCGGCGTCCGACGCTCCGATGACCTGGCGACGGCCGGCGAGCCAGAGGTCGCGGTCCGAGCCGTCCACGATGATGCGGTCCTGCCACCTCATGCGATGTCCAGCCGTTCCGCGATCTCGGCGGAGAGAGCCAGCCAGCGCGACTTCTGCCGTCCGATTGCACGGTGGCGCTCGTCCGGGTCGTCGGAGCGGGACTCACGGAACACCTCCGGTGCCTCCTCGTCGAAGAGAGCGATGAGGTTCGCGGTGCGCTGCTCCTCGGCGAGGAGGACTGTCGCGTGCACCTGCGCCTCGGCCAGGGCGACCGCCTTGCGGTCGACCAAGGTCTGCTCGGCTGCGTCGGTGAGGGCGTCCTCGACGGCCCGGCGGTGGAACTCGGCGGGGCTCATGCTGCGACCGTCCCGTCCTCGATCGTGAAGCCGACGGCGCGGGACTCGTCGACCCGGCTGATCCACACCTGGTAGCGGTGCTCGGCGGCGAGCTGCTCGATGATCGCCAGCGACTCGGAGTCGAGGGACTCGCCCCCGTCGATCCGCATCACTCGGATCTCGGGGGCGTCGGCCATGGCGAGGGCGGTCGAGACTCGGATCTGCTCGGCGGTGGACGCCTGCGAGAACGGGATGCCGTTCAGGGTCACGCCGTCCGAGTCGAAGCCGAGGCCGGGGACCGGGAGCTGCGCCGCGGCGATGCCGTCCGCCTTCCGCTTGTCAATCTCCTCGAGCCTCAGGGTGTGCTGCGCCTGCTCTTGCCGCCGGTCGGACAGCTCGGCGGCGACCGCGGCACGGTCACGCTGCGCCCGGACCTTCGCGTTCAGCTCGTCGATCTGCGAGAGGCGGTCAAGCACCGGCGCCGGATCACGGCGGGCGGGAAGCGCACGAGCCTCCGCAATCAGGGCGCGCTCCCGCTCGGCGGCGGCCTCCGCTGCACGCTGCGCTGCGGCGAGGGCGTCCTGCGCCCGCTCCCGGTCAGCACGGGCCTGCCGGGCCGCCTCGATGGACTGGTCGATGGCTCGGGTCTCGCGAGCGATGTCGTCGACCTCAGCGATGAGGTCCGCGGCGGAGAGCTCGGTCTCCGGGACCGAAGCGTCGGGAGCGGGGTAGCCGGCAAGCTGCCCCTCGAGGCGCTTCACGTCCCGGCCGACGTCGGTCCGACGTTCGTAGACGCCCTTCCGCTCCGCGTCGAGCTGGGCCGGGTCGAAGCCGAGGGAGTCGCCGAGAGCGTCGAGAAGGGTGCCGAGCTGCTTCTTCGCGTCCATCCGGGTGAACGCGAGCGGGTCGAGGGTGATCGCGCCGAGCATCCCGTCGATGAGCTTCTGCGGGGAGGAGAAGCGGGCGTGGTCGGAGGACTCCACGGTGAGAGTGCCGGCGTCGTCCTTCGTCCAGCGGCGGGTCGCGACGTAGACGACGTTGCCGTGCTCGTCGCCGATCTCGAGGCGTGCGACGGCGGTGTCCTGCCCGTCGCGGATCGGCTGCACCGTCTCGCGGGCCGCGGCGCCGCCCTTGAGCACGGCGTAGATCGCGTCGAGGACGGACGTCTTGCCCTGGGCGTTCCGGCCGCCGATGAGGACGACGTCGCCGTCGGGTCTGATCTCGACCGCGGTGAGGCGCTTGTAGTTCTCGGCGTGCAGCGCGAGGACGCGCAGCGGGGTGGTGGTCACGATGGTCTCCCTGGTGGGTCGGTTGATGAGCTGCCCTGAGGTCGGGCAGAAGAGAAGGGGGTGATGCCGGGCTGTCAGCTGCCGTCGGTGTGGGTGTCCCATTCGGCTGCCCGGGCAATGGCTTTCCCGTCGCGGTCGTCGTCGAGACCGTCGAGGGTCCAGCAGACGGAGCAACCGCAGAGGGGGCCGTGGGCCGGGTCTCTGACCGGGTCCGCAGTCACGGGCTGTTCCGGCCGTCGGCCAGTTCCGCGTACAGCTCACGGGTGATGCAGCCGGCCCCGGTTGGTCCGGTGAACTCGATGACGGACGGCAGGACGCGGGTGATCGTGCACGAGTAGGCGAGCCCGAGGATGGTCGGGATCTCCTTCACGTCGCCCGGCTGCCACAGCTCCGGGTCGTCTACGGGTGTCAGGGTCGCGGTGCTCACGACGTCATCCGATCGTCGGCGGCGATGATCGCGGCGGCGAGGCGGGGGAACCAACTCGATACTTGGTCGGGCGTCTTCGCTAGGGATGCGGTCGTCAGCATCCCGTCGAGGACGTCGAGGAGGTCGGGGTTGCCCGCGGTGCCGACGATCAGGCGGGCGTCACCGATGCTGATGCCGCTGACGTCGAGGACGGGTTCGTGCTCGTTTTCGTTCGTCGGGTTGAGGAACGCATCGTTCGCGATGGTCGCGCCGTCGAACTCCGGATGCTCCCGATCTGCGAACCACGGCCCGGCCACCGCTCCTTCGCGCCACTTCTTGAGCACGTCGCGGGCCTGCTGGATGTCGGCGCTCATCGGACACCTCGCGGCGGCGTCAGCATCTCGAGGGCGCCGATGATCCAGCAGATGACGATGAGGATCAGCAGGCCGCCGTTGATCGGGGCCTCGACGACCCACGACAGGACGGCGATCGCGATTGCGAAGCCCCACCACGGCAGGCCGCGGAGCAGGGTCCGCTGCGCTTCCGTCGTGCCGGTGACCGGGACGGGGAGCGTCGCGTCGAGCGGGACCTTGAGGACGAGTCGCTCGCCGAGCTCGTTGCGGATCGTCAGCACCACCTGGTCGTGCACGAGGGCGGTGGAGTGCACACGCCACACCTGGCAGTCGTGGTCGAAGATCAGCTCGTCGGAGCGGATCAGCATCGCGAGCTTCCGGGCCGCGGCGGTCACGATGCCACCGCCAGGCCGAGCATGTCGAGCACCTGCTTGGTGTCGTCGCCGGCACGAGCCCGGACAACGGCTACGGCTGCCGAGGCGGTCTCCGGGGTGATGCCGGTGACCATGCGCGGGTCGTCGACCCGCAGGTCCGCCGGCTTGTAGCTGCTCGACGGGCCGGAGTGCTGCCGACGGATGGCCGGGCGACCGAGCGCGGCGCTCATGCGGCAGCCTGCGGCTTCTCGGTCGGGAGGTGACGCAGCCAGTCGACGGCGTCCTCGATGAAGATGATCGGCTTGCGGCCGGCCTCCGTCGGGTATCTCGCGGCGAGGCGTCCGGAATCGATGTTCTTGCGGACCGTGTCCTCGGACACCTCGACGAGGGTGGCGAACGTCGGGACGGCGTAGGCGAGCTTCTCGAACTTGACGTAGTCGGAGAGCTGGGGGGTCGCGGCGTCCGGGCGGACGTCGGCGGTGGTCTGGCTCATCTGGTGGCTCCGTAGAGGTCAGACGGCTCCATGCTCAGAACGCCGCCGACCTGCACGATCTCGGCCATCGTGAAGTCGCCCGTGAGTAGGCGGTCCTCGAGGGTGGAGACGGGCAGGCCGGCGGCGTTGGCGACGGTGGCCGTGTCGGTGCCACGGGTGAGGATGGTCTCAGCGATGCGCTGAGCCGGGTCCGCGGCGGGGAATCTTCTTGTCACATGTGAGAAGTTACCCCTCACATCTGACTTGTGCAAGCCGATTCGGCTACTTTTTTGTCAGATGTGGCAAGTTGGGCCGCTACCATGGGGACGTGCCACAGCCCTCGGACTTCATCAACGCTGCCCTCGCGGACGTCCTTCGCGGCGCCTACGTCAAGAAGGGGCTGAACCGCGAGCAGATCGCGGAACGCTCCGGGATCAGCCTGAGCACGATCCAGCGGTACATGAACGGGAAGGTCGACATCCCGTCGAAGTCGTTCCAGCGCGTCGCCGAGGCGATCGGCCGGCCCGCCGACGAGATGTACGCCGAAGCCCTCCGCGATGCCGAGCGAATGTCAGAGGCCGCGACGCAGAATGAGGATCCGCGCAGCATCAGCGTGGACGAACTGGAGCTCCGGCGACGCGACCGCACCCTGGCGGCCGCCGCAACCGAGGTTGACCCCGAGTCGACCGAGGACGAGCCCCAGGAACCCTGAACCACGGGAGGGCCGTTGGGGGAGTACGACCCGTACGAGCACGCCGCCGACCTCGGCATCGAGGTCATCCACCGGCCGCTCCGCACGGCGAACGGGATGTGGCTGCCAGACCACAACCTGATCGTGATCCGCTCGCGGCTCCGCGCCGTCCACGACCGGTGCGCGCTCGCGCACGAGATCGGTCACGCCGACCTCGGCCACCGTGACGACGCAGTGAAGCACGAGGTTCAGGCGGACCGGTACGCGGCGCTGCACCTCATCGACGACGAGCGCGCCGCCGAGGTGTGCGCCTGGACTCAGGACCCCGCGAAGATCGCCGCCGAGCTAGGCGTGAGCGGCAAGCTCTGGCGCGTCTGGTGGAACGTCCGACGTCAGCAGGGCGCTGACCTTCGAGAGGGCGTCGCCTAGGACCGCATGGTTGCCCCGCGAGCGGTAGCCGCGCGTGACCGAAAGTGTCGACTGCCCGAGGATCTCCATGATGGTCGGCTCGGGCACGTTCGCCTCGTAGAGCAGGGTCGCCGTGGTGTGCCGGGCGTCGTGCAGGCGCGCGTCGAGCACGCCGACGCTCTTCAGGAGCGCGTGCCAGGCGTAGTTGTCCTTAGCCGGGTTGATCGGTGACCCGTCGAGCGGTCGGAGCTCGTCGATGTACGGGTCCTTCTTCCGCTCGGAAGTCCAGAGCAGGCCGTGCGGGTTCGGCTCGGACGCCGAGACGACGAGCCGCCGCTCGATGATGGACCGCAGTGGCTCCACGAGGGGGATGTCGCGCCACCCGGCCCGAGACTTCGGCCGTGACAGCCAGAGGCCGCCGGTCAGGTGCCGGTGCTCGTGGTCCTCGGGGGTGCGGAGGAACCGGTCCGGGCAGTCGGTGCCGCGGATGCGGGAGCATCGGGGGGAGTCGGGGTCGGCTGGGTTGCAGCCGTGCGACCAGGTGAGGCGCTGCAGCTGCCAGGACAGGTCGAGCCGGTCGGTGACGCGGTCGATCTCGAGGCCGAGGAGTTCGCCCTGCCGGGCGCCAGTCAGGAGCGCCGCCGCCCACCGTGACCCCATGCGGACGTCCTCGCGCGCAGCGCGGTCGAGGATCCGGATGCCGGCGGCTGCGTCGAGCGTGACGAGGGAGACGTGAGCACGGCGCGGGGCGTCGAGCAGGGTCGTGACGTTGCGAGTGACCCGCCCCTCACGCTCGGCGTCGCGGAGAGCGACGCCGAGGATGCGGTGCGCCTGCAGGGCCGTCGAGGCGCTGCGTCCCTTCGCGCGGATCGCGCGGTTCAGATCTCGGACGTGCTTCGGCTCGAGCTTGTCGAGGCGGACGGCTCCGATGGCCGGGACGATGTGCTGTCGGATCGCGGACTTGTAGCCGGCGGCCGTCTTCGGCGCGAGCCGGTGCACGGCGATCTCGTCGTGCCACAGCTTCAGCCAGGCACCGAGCGTCATCGACGCAGTCGGGAGATCGCCCGTCCGCTCGAGGTCATTCTGGAGCGCCCGCATCTTCTTGAGCACGACCGCCTTGTCCTTCGACCGGACCACCTTGCGGCGGCGCTTGCCGTCTCGCCCGGGGAGCTCGATGCTCGCGGTCCAGTAGTCGAGGGGGAGCGTGCGGTCCGCCGGCACCCGGTAGACGGCGCCCTCGCCCTTGCCCCGCGTGCGGGTCATCGCGTACCTCCCGTGGCGCAGGGCGCCGTGCTCATCTTCTGTCGTGGGCGCTCCACCGGCCGTCACTCAGGACGCCGGTGTGCGTCGTTCTTCTGCGTCGGTGGTCGCACGTAGCGTGCATGGGGTGTTCCTCTCGTGGTGAGATCACGGGGGTTCATCGAGGCCGCGACCCTGCCAGGTCGCGGCCTCCTCTGTCTCCGGCGTGTAGCCAGGCGGTGTAGACATCGGAACCTGCTTGTGCAAGCCGCTGCAAGCACGTATGACACGATAGTAGTCAGATGTGGCAGAGCGCAACTCGGATCCGGCGGGTTGTTTCTGACTACGGATCAGAAGGTTGGGGGTTCGAGTCCCTTCGAGCGCACAGCATGACGGAAGCCCCGGAGATGATCTCCGGGGCTTTCGTCGTTCCACCCCGATGTCCCACGCGACGACGGGCCACGTCGGTCGGCCGTCGACCCGGACCGCGGACGTGCTTCGCTTCAGCCCAGCAGCTGCACGAGCGCGACGACGAAGAGCACGAACGCGACGCCGGCAGCTGTGGATCGCAGGACGTCGATGCGTTCCCACCGCAGCACGACGCGCTTCCAGTCGGCCGGCGGGTGTTCCGGATCCCAGTCGTTCACGCGGATGTTGATCGGCACGGTGCCGAGGAACGACGCCAGGACGAACACCACCAGGGCCACCATCGCGGCGATCCGCCAACCGAGGCCGTCGTCGGCTCCGCTCAGCACGAGGACGGCGACGGACGCCAGGACGGCCGGCACCATCAGGATAGGGACGACCACCTTGAGGGACTTCACCAACGCGATCCGCGTGCGGAGATGGACCTCGTCGGGCAGCGTCGCCATCGCGGGTTGGACACCCCATCGCACGATGAACTCCTCACCGGCGAGCAGGCCCACGAGCACGAGTTGGACGACGAGCAGGACGCTCATCGGAGCCCCTGCGCGCCGCCGAGGCTGAGGGTGGTGAGACTGGACATGGTTCCTCCTGCGGTCGAGGACATCATCGTGTCCCGCGCCGCTCACGCGTCACTGACGCGGCACTCACGCGAGGCCGAGCGGCGCGAGGCCGAGCGGCCCGAGGCCGAGCGGCCCGAGGCCACGGCGGTCCGGTCCCGGGTTCAGCCTGGCCACACCTCGCTCCGCCAGCCCACGCCGGCGTCCCGCTCGTACGCCAGCCGGTTGCTCGGCCCGTCCGCCGCCCCGCTCCAGAACAGCATCCGCAGCGGCGTCAGGGCGAACCCGCCCAAGGTCGGCGGCGGCGACAACGGAGCGTCACCGTGCTCCCGCTCGAACGCCGCCCACCGGACCCGCCGGTCCGCCTCGGGCGCGACCGCCAGGTCGGTGTCGTTGATCCAGGCGAGCACCTGCAGGTACCGGGAGCGCGCGTCGTAGGCGATCCGCGCCTCCTGGTCGGTGACCGGTGCGACGTCCCCGGTGACGGTCAGCTGCCGGGCCGCGTCCGGCCAGTGGATCGTGACGGAGGCCCGGGGCACGGCCGCCAGTTCGGCCGCCTTCCGGCTGCGGGTGTCGGTGTGGAAGTGCAGCCGCTGCCCGTCGAACGCCGACAGCAGGACGGTCCGGGTCGACGGGTAACCGTCGAGGCCGATGGTGGCGAGCGTCATCGTCGGGGTGACGCCCGACCAGGTCGCCGGCAACCACGAGGCGGCCAGCGCGAGCGGGTCGGATGCGCCCGGCACCCCGCCCGACCCCGCGCCCGTCACCGCGGTCCGGCGGGGTCGAACCGGGCGATCTCGTGCAGGGACGCCACCGCCTCGGCGAGCGAGTGCTCCCACAGTGCGGCCCCGTACGAGCGGGAGGCGCGACTCGCGTCCCCGACGACGCCGGCCGGCCCGAAGTCGTTGGACAGCCACCCGAAGGACACGGGTCCGCCGTTGAAGGCGATCTTCTCGAAGTCCGCCAGGTGGTCCGGCACCCACCGCTCGGCGAGGCGCATGTCGACCAGGTCCGGCCGCAGGTGCAGGATCATCGACGTCTCGGCCGCGCCACCGTGGATGCCGAAGCCGCGTTCGTCGGCGTCCTCGCCGTCCGGCGCGGGCACGCGGGCCAGGGTCGGCATGAGGAACGTCCCGAGCCCGGTCTGCTTCCGGATCTCGCGGAGGGCGACCTGCAGCAGCGCCACGTTGCCGCCGTGCCCGTTCGCGAACACCAGCGTGCCGGCACCGGTCAGGGCGACGGCCCGGCCGATCTGCACCACGGTGTCGAACATCGTGTCGGCGTCGAGCCACACGGTGCCGGGGGCCCAGCTGTGCTCGTCGGACTTGGTGAACGCCAGGGTGGGCAGTTGCCAGACGTCGAGCCCCTCGGAGGCGGCCTGCTCGACCGCGGCGCCGCCGATGTGGTCGGCGAGCAGGAAGTCGGTCAGCAGCGGCAGGTGTGGGCCGTGGTGTTCGATCGCGCCGGTGGGCTGGACGACGATCGTGTCGGCGGTGAACCCTGCGGCGACGGCCGGGCCGGAGAGCTCGGCGAGCTTGCGGGTGCCGGTCCGCGCGCCGGTCGTGCCCGCGCTCACTTGCCGAACCCGGGGACGGCGGGCTGCGCGGACGCCGTGGAGCCGCCGGACTGCACCAACGCCGGGTCGATGACGTGGCCCGGGTTGAGCAGCCCGTCCGGGTCGGTCTGCTGCTTCAGCGCGAGCAGTTCCTCGACCCCGTGGTCGACGTAGTACTGGTGCGGGCTGTGCACCCGGACGCCCAGGTCGCGGAGCGCGGGGTAGCCGGCGTAGACGTCCTCCGCCCCGGTGTAGGGCGCGGTGAGCATGCCGATCGGGCCGACGTGTGCCGCCTCGATGTGCAGCATCCCGCCCGGGTAGACGGCCTCGACCTCGGCGATCCGGTCGATCAGCGCCTCGCCGCCGACCTCGACGTGGAAGTACTCGGTGTCGGGGGTGTTCCGCTTCAGCCACCAGATCGGGTGGTTGTAGGACAGCATCGACACCTTCGTGGTCTGCTGCAGCCCCTCGCGGACGTCCTCGACCGTGCCGCCGGCCAGGCCGATCAGGTCTCGGGCCTCGTCGAGCGTGACGGCGTCGATGATGCCGCGGAGGCTCGCGCGGCCCGCGACGATGGCGGCATCGGTCGGCAGGGTGGCGGCGACCTCCGCCCGGTCGGCGCTGACCAGGCGCGGCACCGGGTCCAGGCCGCGCAGGGTGCGGACGGCCGCGAGGGCCTGCTCGAAGCTCGGGAAGGACGCGTACACGGCTCGCCAGTCCTGCAGCGGTTCGAGCCGAACGGTCGCGCGGGCGATGACGCCGGCGGTGCCGTAGGTGTGCACGAAGGGCTGGGCGGCGTCGCCCTCGACGTGGTGCAGGCCGGGCTCGCCGGGCAGCGCGATGTCGAGCGCGGTCACGAAGCCCTGCCAGTTCGACCCGTGCGCGATCGACCCGGTGCCGCCGGAGCCGCCGGACAGGAACCCGCCGATCGTCGACTGCGCGGTGGACGGGTACATCCAGAGCTGCTGCCCGGCCGCCGCTGCCGCCTGCTCGAGGGCGACCATCGAGGTGCCGGACTCGGCGGTGATCCAGCCGTCGCCGACCTCGACGACCGCGCGGGCCCGGGAGGTGTCGAGGACCAGCCCACCGTGCAGCGGGATGCCCTGACCGTAGTTGCCGGTGCCCTTGCCGCGGGTGGTGACGGGGACGCCGTGTCGGACGGCCGCGTGCAGGGTCGCCGCGATCTCGTCGGCGGACGCGGGGGAGGCGACGAGGTCGGCCAGTCCGAGCGGCAGCTGCTCGCTGAGGATCGGGCTCATCGTGGCCTCGTCGACCGAGGCGCGTTCGCGGGTGCGCTGGTCCGCGCTGACCCCGCGCTCGCCGAGCAGGTCGACGAGTTCGGCGCGGAGGGCCTCGAGTGCGGCGGGCGGGACCGGGGTGGTGGGCACGGCGGTGGGGGTGACGGTGGTCATGCGGGCTCCTGCTGCGTGGGAGGTGGGGAGACGGCGGACGGGAGGCGCGAAGCGGTCGTGCACCGCGCCTCCCGTCCGGTGGGTGGTCGGCTGGGCCGACCGGCGCGCTCAGAAGCCGAGCGAGACCTTCTTGTCCAGGAACTCGTTCGTGTACAGGTCGGAGGCCTGCAGACCGGACTTCACGTCCCCGCCGTCGCCGGCGAAGACCGGGGTGGCCTTCTCGATGAAGTCGGTGACGCGCTTCTCGTCGAGGTCACCGACGTAGCCGTTGTCGCCGTCGGTCGCGATGCCGAGCGACTTCATCTGCTTCGCGGCGAACGCGCCGACCTTCGAGTCGTAGGTCCAGCCGTTGTTGTACTGCTGCACGAGCTGGGTGATCAGGTCGTTGGTGGCGCCGGGGGACTTCAGGTAGTCGACGTCCGCCTGTTGCATCACCGGGACGAGCTGCTTCAGGCACGGCGACAGCTTCGACAGCTCACCGGTGCGGACCGACATCGTCTCGGGGTACGGGTTCCAGCCGGTGCTCGAGACGAGCTTGTACGCGACCTTCTTGCCCCACGCGGCGACCTGGTTCTGGTAGATGTACGGCTCGGCGGTGGCGAAGCCCTGCTGCGCGTCCTTGCCGCCCGCGGAGACGAACTTCGCCGGGGTGCCGTCGTAGCTGCCGTCGAGGATGCTCTTCGGCAGGATGCCCGCCGACTCCAGGTACGACATGTACGAGGCGCCGTTGAAGTACCGGACGACGCCCTTCTTCTCCTCGAGCTGCTTGCCGAGGTCCTTGATGCTGTCGACGTCCTTGTACTTCGACGGGTCGTACATGATCACGAACGGGGACTGGTCGTTCTCGGCGAACACCGCGGTGGTGGGCAGCTTGCCGGAGAACTGCACGGCCTCGTCGGTGGAGACGTAGCCGAGGGTGATCGACTTGTCCTGGTACATCTGCGAGCTGACCTTCGAGTAGCCGATGGCCGGGCCGCCGGCACGGATCTCGAGCTTCACCCCGGTCGGCTTGCCGTTCGCGTACAGGTCGCCGGTGACGGTCTTGCCGGAGGCGTCGATCGTCGGGTTCGGGCCGAGCATCTGGTACAGGTGGCCGTGCTCGCCCTCCGGGTTCCAGTCGGTCTGGACGACGACGGTCGCGGGGCAGGTGCCGGACAGGTCGACCTTCGGGCCGGTCGCCGTGGCGGCGCTGGCGGCCGTGGTGCTGCTGCCGCTCGCCGAGCCGCTCGCGCAGCCGGTGAGGGCGAGTGCGGTGACGGTGAGGGCGGCGGTGACAGCGCCGATTCGGGTGGTGGTGCGCATGGAGGCTCCGTTCGTGGTGCGGGTCTCGTGGTGCTGGGGGTGGGTGCTGTGGGAAGGGAGGAGCGGGGGCGCGGTGCGGGCCGCAGTGGCCGGGCGTCGGCGTCCGGCCGCGGTGACGGCGTCAGCCGAAGTCGTGCCAGCGGCCGACGGCCAGGCGACCGAGCAGGCCGAATACCAGGAAGACCACGACGCCGTAGAGCGAGGCGATGATGATGGTCGCGTAGAGCTCGGGCCCCATCAGCCGGGAGGCGGTGACCTGGATGAGGACGCCGAGGCCGGGGTTGCCGCGCTGGAAGAACTGGTCGCCGACGATCGCGCCGATCACCGACAGGCCGGCCGAGGTGCGCAGCCCGACGAAGATCGACGGCAGCGCCGCGGGGACCTGCAGCTTCACCAGTCGGGCGAGGCGGCCGGAGCGCTGCAGCCGGAAGAGCTCGTGCTGCGCCCGGTCGGCGGACTGCAGCCCGAACAGCGTGTTCGACACCATCGGGAACAGGGCGATCATCACCGTGACGATCACCCGGCTGGTGAACTCGTAGCCGAACAGGGCACCGATCAGCGGCACGAGCGCCAGGATCGGCACGCACTGCAGCACCACCGCGTAGGGGTAGAGCGAGTGCTCGAGCCACTTCGCCTGCGCCATCGCCATCGCCCAAAGGACGCCGATGACGATCGCGAACGCCAGTCCGGTCAGTGACACGACGGTGGTCCGTCCGAGGGCCGTCCACAGGTCGTGGCCGAAGGTCGAGGGGGCGCCGTTCATCCCGGTCGGGGCGACGATCGCCTTGAGCACCAGGTGCGGGTACGGCACGAGGAACGCCAGGCTCCGGACGTGGTCGTAGTAGTAGGCCGCGGCGTACCAGACGGCGACGAGCACGGCGAGGACGACGACGGGCTGCCACCAGGTGACCGAGCGGCGGGTGCGGGTCGAGGACCGGCGGGCGGCGGTGCGTGCGGTGCGGGCCTCGGCGACCTCCTGCAGCGTGACCATCAGCGGTGTCCTTCCCGGAGTGCGTGCGAGACCTCGCCGACCAGTTCGGCGAACTCGGGGGTGAAGCGGATGTCCGGGTCGCGGGGCATCGGGAAGGGCACGTCGAACCGGCCGACGATGCTGCCCGGTCGGCCCGACATGACGATGACCTCGGTGGACAGGTAGACGGCCTCGGACACCGAGTGGGTGATGAACAGGCCGGCGAACTGCTGCTCCACGAACAGCCGCAGCAGTTCGTCGTTGAGGCGTTCGCGGGTGATCTCGTCGAGGGCGCCGAACGGCTCGTCGAACAGGAACAGCTCCGGGTCGAGGGTCAGCGACCGGGCGAGCGAGACGCGCATCCGCATGCCACCGGAGAGCTGCTTCGGCAGGTTCGCCTCGAAGCCGTTCAGGCCGACAAGGTCGATCGCGTGCTTCGCCTTCGCTGCCCGTTCGGCCTTGGGCACGTGCCCGAGTTCGGCGAGCAGTTCGACGTTCCCCTGCACGCTCCGCCACGGCAGGAGCGTGGCGTCCTGGAAGACGTAGCCGATCCGGTCGGCGGCGACCACGGCGGTGCCGTCGGACGCGGTCTCGAGTCCGGAGGCGATCCGGAGCAGCGTCGACTTGCCGCAGCCGGACGGGCCGACGACCGAGACGAACTGGCCGCGGTCCACGGTCAGGTCCACGCCCTGCAGGGCGACGGTGCCGTTCGGGAACGTCATCTCGACGTTCCGGAAGTCGAGCAGCGTGTCCGTCGCGGTGACGGGGGCTGGTGCGGTGGTGGTCACGGCTACCTCGTGTTCTCGTGCATGGTCGTGCGCGGTCAGGGAACGGGGATGGTTGCGGGCTCGGGCGCTGCGACCCGGGCCCGGGGGCGGGCCGGTGCGTCTCGGGCCGGTACGTCTCGGGTCGGGGCGGCGACGGTGCGGTGCACCTCGGTGCGGGCGACGAGTCGCCCGCGGAACAGGACGATGCGGTCGGCGGGGGCGTTCGCCACGGCGTCGGTGACGCTGGTCGCGGCGATCGCGAGCAGGTCGGCGCGCGCCCCGACGACGGGGCCGGCGGCCGGGAGGCCCATCACGCTCCGGGCGGTGTCGCTCACCATCGCGTACGCCTGGTCCGGCGTCAGGTGGCCCGCGGTCACGAGCAGTGACGCGGTCTCGAGGGCGTCGCTCCGGCCGACCGGGTTGAACGGGTCGCGGACGTTGTCGGCGCCGGCCGCCACCCGGACGCCGGCGTCGAGGAGTGCCTGGATCGCGGTGAGCCCCCGCGGGGTCGACACCGGGTGCTGCCAGCCCTGCAGGTACAGGTTCGTGATCGGCAGGGTGATGACACCGAGGTCCGCCGCGGCGACGTCGGCCACCACCTGGGCCAGGCGGTCGGCGTCCATCGTGCCGAGGCGGACGCAGTGCCCGGCGGAGTACTGACGGTCGCGCGGCCAGTCCCGGACGGCTCGGGCGTAGTGGTCGAGGGTGACCGGTCCGTCCAGGCTCTCGTCGGCGTGCAGGTCGACCCCGAGGCCGCGGCGCCGGGCGATGGCGAGCAGCCGGTCGACGTCGGCCAGGGGGTCCTCGGCGAGGTGCGGGGCGCCGCCGACCAGGTCCACCCCGAGGTCCAGGACCGCCTCGACGTGCTCGTCGGGAGCGAGGGGGCCGGCGAGGGCGACGAGTTCGATGTCCATCAGGTGGGCCAGCTCGTCCCGGACCTGCACGAGGGCCTGGGCGCCGCGGACGGCCTCGGCGACGGTGCCGGTCCCGCCGTGGCTGAGGACGTCGACGTGGGTGCGGACGGCGGTGGTGCCAGCGGCCAGCAGGGCGAGGGCCGCGGTCCGGGCGCGGTCGGCGATCTCGTCGACGGACATCGTCGTGGCGTACGCGGCCCAGGCGGCGATCGCGGAACCGAGGTCGCCGAGCGGCGGGTCGATCCGGTCGGCGCTGAGGGCCTTGTCGAGGTGGGCGTGCGGTTCGGCCGGGGCGGTGAGGAGCAGGCGGCCGTCGAGCTCGAGGGTGCTCGCGGACGGTGCCCGGAGTGTGCCGGCGGGGGCGACCTCGGTGACGGTGTCGCCGGTGACCGCGACGTCTACCAGACGGCCGTCGGCCAGGAGCGCGGACCGCAGGAGGGTGATCGGGCGGGGCAGCGACGAGTCCATGGGGCCCTCTCGATCGTGTGTGAGAATGTTGATCGCATCAACATCCACGATGCTAGGTGGGCCGTGTTTCCCACCCGTTTCGCTCCGGTTGCCGGCTGTGACGAGATGGACCACACGGAACGCCCGGCCCGTCCGGACCACGATCGGAGCGCGATGCACACCGAACTCCTGCCCGAGCGCGACCTGCCCGCCGCCGACCGGGTCGTCGATGAACAGGCCCGTCTCGTCGGCGAGCACATCCGGGCGCTGCGCCGTTCGTCGCGTCTGACGCTCGTGCAGCTCGCCGAACGGACCGGGCTGTCGCACCCGTTCCTCAGCCAGGTGGAGCGCGGGCACTCGCGGGCGAGCATGGTCTCGCTCGAGAAGATCGCCGCCGCGCTCGACACCACGCAGGTCGCCCTCCTCGCCGCCGGGGCCCCGGTCCGCGACGAGCCCGACGACCGGCGCCCCGAGGTGCTCCGCTCCGGCGAAGGTGCCCGCGGGCCGTTCTCCAGCGGCGAAGCCCGGCTGCTCGTGCACGCCGGCCCGCACGCCTTCGAGCCGCTCGAGTGGAAGGGCGACAACACCGAACCGGGGGAGTACTTCGAACACCGCGAGGACGAGTTCCTCACCGTGCTCGCTGGCGACGTCCTGCTCGACCTCCGCGGCCAGGACGTCGTCCGGCTCGGGCCCGGCGACTCGGCGTACTACCGCGGTGGCACCGGACACCGCTGGTGCAGTGCCGACGGCAGCGCGTTCCACATGATCGTCGTCAAGGAGACCCCGCGGGCCGGAGCAGCATCGTGAGCGGGCCTGGCATCACGAACGGTGCGGAGGCCCGGCACCGGATGCGCATCGCCGACCGACAGCGGGTGGCCGAGGACGTCGTCACGCTCGACCTCGCCCCCCTCGACGGTGTTCCCCTGCCCGACTGGGAGCCCGGCGCCCACGTGGACCTCGAGGTCGTGCCCGGCACCGAACGGCAGTACTCGCTCGTCACCACCACCCCGGACGGGCACTGGCGGGTGGCGGTCCTCCGCGAAGCCGGTGGTCGGGGCGGGTCCGTCGCCGTGCACGACACCCTGCGGACCGGCGACGAGGTCCTGGTCGGCGGCCCGCGCAACCACTTCGGTTTCGACCCCGATCGGCCCGCGGTCTTCGTCGCCGGCGGCATCGGGATCACCCCGATCCGCGCGATGATCGCCGCCGCCGAGCAGGCCGGGACGCCGTGGGAGCTGCACTACGCAGGACGCTCCCGCGACCGGATGGCGTTCGCCGACGAGCTCGTGGTCGCACACCCCGACCGGGTCGTCCTCGCCGCGGCCGACCAGGCACCCCGGTTGAACGTGGTCGGGCTGCTCGCCGAACCACGGGACGCCGTCGTCTACTGCTGCGGTCCGCGGGGTCTCATGGACGCCGTCGAAGCCGCCGCCGCGCACTGGCCGCCCGGCAGCGTCCGCGTCGAGCGCTTCGAGCCCGCCGCCGACGTGGACGCCCCGGGGGAGTCCTTCGAGGTCGAGCTCACCCTGACCGGGACGACCGTCACCGTCCCCGCCGACCGGACACTGCTCGAGGTCGCGGAGGACGCCGGGGCCTTCGTCCTGTCGTCCTGCCGCGAGGGCACCTGCGGCACGTGCGAGACCCCCGTCCTCGAGGGTGCGGTGGACCACCGGGACACCGTGCTCAGCCCCGCCGAGCAGGCCGACGACCGCACCATGATGGTCTGTGTCTCCCGCGCGGCGGCCGGCTGCCCCAGGTTGGTGCTCGAGCTCTGACCTGACGTCGCCCGGACCTACGGCCGTTCGGTGTCGTCGAGCGGCCCGCCGGTCAGCGCCGACAGGCGCTCGAGCCCAGCCTGCTCCACGAGCTGGCGAGCCAGCGGACGGGCGCGGGCCACAGCCTCCCGGACGTCGACGCGGGTGACCTCGAAGTCGGCCAGGCTGAGGTCGCCGTCGACCCAGACGTCCTTCACCTCGCGGCTGCCGGCCACGAACACGACCGCCTGGAACGGGTCGTGGACGTTCGCGAGCGTCGGGCTCTCACCGTCGAACACGACCAGGTCGGCGCGCTTGCCGGGTTCCAGCGAGCCGATCGCCGCCTCCATCCGCAGTGCGCGGGCGCCGCCGATCGTGCCCATCTCGAACGCCTCCCGGGCGCTCATCGCGGTCGCCTGCAGGTCGCGGATGCGGGCCAGGATCGCCGCGGTCTTCATCGCCTGCAGGAAGTCCTGCGAGTCGTTCGACGCCGGGCCGTCGACCCCGATGCCGACCGGGATCCCGAGGGCCCGCAGCTCCGCGACCGGCGCGATGCCGCTCGCCAGGTTGCCGTTCGCCACCGGGTTGTGCGCGACGCCGACACTGTTCGCCGCGTAGGTCTCGCGGTCCTGACGGTCCATCCAGACGCTGTGCGCGGCGATCACCGGCACGCGGAACATGCCCGTCGCCTCGGCGTGCCCGACCACGGTCCTGCCGGTGCGCTGGCGTGCGGCGGTGACCTCCTCGCGGACCTCGTGCACGTGCACGTGGATGCCGTGGCCGCCGTCGACCGCGTAGTCGATGTGCTCCTGCCACGCGGCGTCCGAGTACCGGCCGATCGAGGACATCCCGACCCGGAACGTGCTGTACCGGCTGGCGTCGGCGGCTTCGCGCAGGGCGTCGAACTCCGTCAGGATCGGCGCCGGACCGAACCCGCGGTCGACGTCCCCGGAGCCGAACGACACGACGCCGCGCAGGCCGAGCTCCTCGAGCGCCTGGACGACGCCCGGCGTCGCCGGCTCGTCGGCGATCGGGTCCGAGCAGAACATGTCGTTCGCCGTCGTCACCCCGGTCCGGAGCATCTGGATGCCCTGCAGCATGGTGCCCGCGTACGCCTTGTCCCGCGTCATCACCGGGTTGACGTGCGAGATCAGGGCGTTCAGCCACTCCCACAGCGTGTACTGCGAGCCGATGCCCGTGATGAGGCCCTCGCTGAAGTGCCCGTGCGTGTTGACGAAGCCCGGGGTGACGATGTCGTTCGCCCCACCGCGGACCGTCGCGTCCGGGTTCGCTGCCGACAGCTCGGCGAACGACCCGACCGCGGCGACCCGGTCGCCGTCGAGCAGCACCGCGCCGTCCCGGATCGCGGACGGGGTGGTGGAGGCGTCGGGGGCGGCGGTCAGTACCCACCCGCCGCGGATCAGGGTCTGGGTCATGTCCGGGACCCTAGGGACCCCGTGTTTCGAGGGTGTTCCCGGCCGGTTTCCCGCGAACGCAGGGCATCCCTCCCGGAACGTCCGGCGTCACGAGCCCGAAACAGCGCCCTGCTACAAACTCCCCATGCTGACCGTCACCGGTGCCCTCCGCGTCCTCGTCGACCCCCGCACCGAGAGCGACGGCGACGTGGTCGTCGACGACGGCAGCAGTGTCGCGTCCACCCTCGACGCCTCGGGCTGTGTCGTCACCGCCGGACTCGTCAACGCCCACCACCACCTGCTGCAGACCGCGTTCCGCACGCTCCCCGGCACGCGCGGGGTGCCGATGGCGGACTGGCTCCCCACGATGGCGCAGGCCTACCGAGCAGCGGGTCACGATCCCGAGCTGTACCGGGCGGCGGCGGCGGTCGGAGCCGCGGAGGGCCTCCTGTCCGGCGTCACGACCATCGCCGACCACCACCTGAACTGGCGGACCGACGCGAGCACCGACCAGACCGTCGCGCTCGCCGCGGCGACCGTCGATGCCGTGCGCGGACTCGGCGGCCGGCTCGTCTTCGTCCGGGGGAGCGCGCGCGACGACCCGTCGCAGGCGGCGGCGTCGGCCGACGCGATCGTCCGGGCCCTGCTGCACGAGGACGCGGTCGGCGGCACCGATCCGGACGGGCGGCTGCAGATCGCGGTCGGGCCGGCCGGCGTGCACTCCGACGGCGAGGCCACCTTCCGGGCACTCGGCGAGGTCGCCGCGGAGCACGGCCTCCGTCGGCGGACGCAGGCGAACGAGCAGGTGGACACCGCCATCGCGCTGGAGCGGTACGGGCGTCGGCCGCTCGACCTGCTCGAGGAGTGGGGCTGGCTCGCCTCGGACGTGACCGTCGCGCACCTCTGCGACGTGACCGACGAGGAGATCGCGCGTCTCGCCGCCGCCGGGGTCACTGCGACGCACGCGCCGGGCTGCGACGTGCCGATGGGGTGGGGGATCGCGCCCGTCGCGCGTCTCGCCGCCGCGGGCGTACCGGTCGGGCTCGGCACCAGCGGGGGCGGCAGCAACGACGCCGGACACCTGCTCGCCGACGCGCGGCTCGCGATGCAGGTCTCCGCGCTGGTCGGACCGCAGCTGCCGGCACGTCAGGTGCTCGGCATGGCGACCGAGGGGTCAGCGATCGGGCTCGGGCGGCCGGAACTCGGGCACCTCGGGGCCGGCTCGGCGGGCGACCTCTGCGTCTGGGACGTGTCCGGGGTCGCGGACGCCGGAGTCGCGGACCCCGTCGCCGGACTGCTCTGGGCGTCGCCGGGGCGGCGGCCGAAGCACGTCGTCGTCGGTGGGCGCGTGGTGGTGCGGGACGGGAGGCTCGTCACGGCTGACGAGGGCGAGCTGGCGGCCCGGCTGCGGGAGCGGCTGGCGCGGGGGCGCGCGCGTCCGTGAGACGCCCCGGTCTTCGTGAGACGCCCCTGTCTCCGTGAGGCGCCCCCGTCTTCGTGAGACGCCGCCCTTGTGCTGAGACGCCGCCGGGTTCCGCGGCGTCTCAGGACCTTGGGGGCGTCGAGCACTGACGGGCGTGTCTCGACGCGGACCCGGTCGCCGGGGTACGGTTCGCAGAACGAGGGAGGACCGTCATGCGGATCCTGGGGAACGTGGTTCGCGGGTTGCTCTTCGCGATCGAGTCGGTGGCGAAGACGATCGGCGCGATGTCCGGAGCGCACACGCACGACCTGGACGGTCAGCGGAAGCTCTACGAACAGCGGCCCGACTACCGTCCCTGAACGGCGGTCAGGGCGCCCGGGTCAGGACGCGCCGGTCAGCGCGCCTGGTTGAGCCGGTCGGCGAGACGTCCGAGCGCCCAGTTGAGCAGGAAGCCCAGCGCGCCGAGGACCGGCAGCGCGATGACGACCACGGTCCAGACGATCTTCGCCAGTTGCGAGCGGGTCCGATCACGCCAGAGCACCACCAGTGCGCCGACCTCGAGCAGCACGATCACGAGCAGAACGGCGATGTGCCCGCCGCCGAGAGTGTCCTGGAACACGTCCCCACCTTCCCCGGAGCACGCGATCGCACCCCTTCGCGGAGTGTAGCGGCGTCGTGGTGCCGGCCAGCGCCTCCCGGCATGGCGGCGGGAACGCGAGAACGCCGCTCCGGCGTGTGCCGGGGCGGCGTTCTCGTGGTGCTGGTGCGTCTGTGACGCGCCGGGTGTTACTTGATCTGGGCG